>NZ_CALRWL010000006.1:0-153807 GCF_943371865.1 Azorhizobium sp. AG788
CGCACCCAGACGGAGATCATCGAGCTCTCGCAGTCGGCGGCCAAGATCGGCGAAGTGGTGATCCTGATCACCAACATCGCCAGCCAGACCAATCTTCTGGCCTTGAACGCCACCATCGAGGCGGCCCGCGCCGGCGAGATGGGCAAGGGGTTCGCGGTGGTGGCCCAGGAAGTCAAGCAATTGGCCGCTCAAACCGCCAAGGCGACGGAAGAGATCGCCGGCAAGGTCGGTGAAATCCAGCAGGCGACCAACCGCTCGGTGGCCTCCATCGACCGGATCGTCAACACCATCGGCCAGATCCGCACCGCCTCCTCGGCCATTGCCGCCGCCATCGAGGAGCAGGGCGCCGCGACCCAGGAAATCGCCACCAATACGCAGCAGGCGGCGCGCGGCACCGAGACGGTGAACGACAACATCAACGGCGTTGGCCGCGCCGCCACCATGACCGGTGCGGCCTCCTCGCAGCTGATGACCTTGTCCGGTTCACTCACCGGCCAGGCGCAGCAGCTGAAGATGGAAGTGGAACGGGTGGTTGCCAATCTGCGCGCTGGCTGAATCCCCCCCGGCCGCTCGCAGACGAAGGGTCCCGCGCCAGGCGCGGGGCCCTTCTCGCGTTTTTCGCCCGGGGTAAGGCTCCGATCGCCCGCCGCCAGAGCTTGCTTACGCCGGAGCCGCGCAGCGTGATCCAGGCCGAGCGCTGACGCCGCCCGCCGAAGAGCCTCTAAAGCAGGCCCAGTGCGCGCAATTCCCGTTCCATATGCTCCGGCAGCGGGTCGCCCGAACGCCCACCCGCATTCAGATCAGACGGCACTTCGGCGGCTTTGAGGTAACGCCAGCCCTGGAACGGGCGCGACGGCCGGGGCACCACCTTCACCACCTGGGGATCCAGCACCAGATGGCAGCGGCGGATGCCATCCGCGTCGACAAACGGCCGCACCTCCAGCAGGGTCTGGCGGCATGCCACTTCGCCCTTGATGACCCAGTAGAGCGAACCGCCGGAGACCAATTCGTCGATCCGGGTGGGGACCATGCGTGTGGTGTGGAATTGCTCCACCGGCTGTCCGGCGGCGCGCCGCTGCGCCAGACGCTCGCCGATCCACTCTTCGAGATCGGCAACCGACGTGGCGCCCACACACAATTTCAGCAGATGAAGCGGCATCGGTGATCCTGCAACATATCCGGACGCGGTCAGACCGCGCATGCGCCGCGTACGTTGAGCGCATCACGCCCGCCATGAAACGCCCGCCATGACACGCCCGCAAAGGCACTTTTTTTCAAGAAACGCCCGAGCGGTGCTCCGGCAGAACACTGCGGCTATGAAGCAGGCACCGCGCGGCCCGGCAAGGTCCGGTCAGCGGGCGCGCTTGACCACCGGCCAGTCCACCTCGTCTTTCGCCACCACCCAGTCCTCGGCCAAGGCGGCGGCGTGCCAGCGCACGAAATCCGGCTGGGCGTAAATGGCGTCCACATAAGCGGCGCTGACGGGGTCCAGCGGCACCTGATAAGTGCGCAGCCGGGTCGCCACCGGCGCGAACATCGCGTCCGCTGCACTGAAGTCGCCGAACAGGAACGGTCCCGCCGCGCCGAAATGCGCGCGGGCATAGGTCCAAATGCTCTGGATCCGGGCCACATCCGCTTGCGCCCCGGGACTGATGGCGCGGGCCTCCGGCGGTCGGGCGAGGTTCATGGCCAGTTCCCCGCGCAAGGACGAGAAGCTGGAATGCATTTCCGTCGCCACCGAACGAGCCATGGCGCGGGCTCGGGGATCTTCCGGCCAGAACGCCAGATCGCGGTAGCGCTCGGCGGCATAGTCGATGATGGCGAGGGATTCCCACACGATCACATCGCCATCCACCAGCATCGGCACGCGACCGGGCGCGCCATGGGCGCGGAAGGGCGCCAGTGTGGTGATGAACTCCTCACAGTCCAAAGGCACCACTTGCTCTTCGAACGTCAGGCCCGCCGCCGAAAGCGCGAGCCAGGGTCGCAGAGACCAGGACGAATAGGTCTTGTTGCCGATGAAAAGCTTAAGCGCCAATCCCACCTCCCCTATGGCCCCGGCGGTCAATGCGGCGGGGCGGCGGGGCGGCGGCGGCGATTGTGCCTTTAACGTCAGCGCATCGCGATGAAATTCGGATCGAACCCACCGAAGACATAGACGATGGCGATGCCCAGGCCGAAGGCCGTCAAGGCGAGACGCGCGAAACACCAGCAGGACCGGTTGGTTGCGACACTCATGATGAGATGATGAACCCTGTTCAGACGATGGCGGCCGTGTTGCGGCGCCGAATGCAAACTGAGTTAAGAAAGTGTTGCATAAAGTGCAATGGACTCTTCGCCGCAGCCCACAGGCTTTCATGGCAGCCATGCGCCAGGCTTGCATCGCGGCGCGCCCAATGTCAGGAGGGCTTATGACCAGCGAGCGCGCACCCGACCAATCCCCCCTCCCCGCAGAAACCGACGTGGAGCAGGCCATTCTCGACATCGCCCGCCAGCGCGGCGACGGCAAGACCATCGACCCATCGGACCCGGCCCGTGCCCTCTCCACGGGCGACGGCTGGCAGCGGGTGCTGCCCCTGGTACGCCGGGTCGCGGTGCGCCTCGCGCAGGAGGGTCGCTTGATCATCTACCGGAAGGGCAAGCCCGTGGACCCGAGCGCCTTCCGCGGCGTCTATCGCCTCGGGCTGCCGCGGGACGAATAGTCCAGGCGACGCGCTAGGACGCCGCGCCCACCGGATTGGGCGCGGGGAACAAAGCGGGGATCCGGCCGGAGAGATAATAGGCCAGGAGGCCCAGCCACTCCTTGGCCACCAGGTCGGTTAAATCCAGCCCCTGCGCCACGCGGGTGAAGCCGCCATCGAGGGCGCGTGGGGAAACCGTGCGATAGTCCACCGGATAGGCCTCCACCGGGAAATCCGCACCGCGGAAACAGCCCACCGCGCGCGGCATGTGGAAGGCGGAGGTCACCAGCAGCCACCGGCTGCCCGGCGCCGGATCCACCAATTGCCGGGTGAAGGCGGCATTCTCGGCGGTGTTGCGGGAGCGCCGCTCGAAGATCATCCGCTGCATGTCGATGCCCAGGTCCACGAGGGTGAGGCGAACCGCGTCCGCCTCCACCGCTTCCCCCGGCTCCAAAGCGGCGCTGCCGCCGCTGAACACCAGCCTGGCCTCGGGATAGCGGCGGGCCAGCGCCGCGAAGGCGACCATGCGCTCCGCCGCGTCGTTCAGCGCCGGCACGCCCCGCGCCAGTGCCACATCCGGCACCTCGGCGCCCCCCAGCAGAATGATGCCAGCCACCGGCTTGCCGTCATCCTGGAACGGCGGAAACCGCTCCTCCAGCGGGGAGGCGAGATAATTGGCTGCCGGCGAAAAACCGAACACCAGCACGCCCAGCACCGACAGTCCGGTCAATGCGATGGCGGGGCGGCGCACGTCCGCAACCCGCAACAGCAATCCGACCACAATGCCGAACACCAGGAGGTTGGACGGGGCGGCCAGCAGCCACCCCACCTTCGAGACCGTAAAGAACGAATCCATGCCCCCTCCCGCAGCCCCTCGTCTTACCCCATTTGGGGGATCGCCCGAAGCCTGAGCGGGATCACGCGGTCTTGTCGAACAACTCCCGGCCGATCAACATCCGGCGGATCTCGCTGGTGCCGGCGCCGATCTCATAGAGCTTGGCGTCCCGCAGCAGCCGACCGGTGGGATAATCATTGATGTAGCCATTGCCGCCGAGGGTCTGGATCGCTTCCAGCGCCATCCAGGTGGCTTTCTCCGCCGCCAGCAGGATGGCGCCGGCCGCATCCTCGCGGGTGGTTGCGCCGCGGTCGCATGCCTTGGCGACCGCATAGACGTACGCGCGCACGGAATTCATCGCCACGTACATGTCCGCCAGCTTGCCCTGCATCAATTGGAACGTGCCGATGGCCTGGCCGAACTGCTTGCGCTCATGCACATAGGGCAGAACGATATCCATGCACGCCTGCATGATGCCAACGGGGCCGCCCGCCAGCACCGCGCGCTCATAATCGAGCCCGGACATGAGCACATTGACCCCACGGCCAACCGCGCCGAGGACATTTTCTTCCGGCACTTCGCAATCCTCGAACACCAGTTCACCGGTGTCGGAGCCACGCATGCCCAGCTTGTCCAGCTTCTGCGCCGTGGAGAAACCCTTGAACCCCTTCTCCACAAGGAAGGCGGTCATGCCGCGCGCGCCCGCAGCCGGATCGGTCTTGGCATAGACCACCAGGGTCTCGGCGATGGGGCCGTTGGTGATCCACATCTTGCTGCCATTGAGAATGTAGCGGTCGCCCTGCTTCTCGGCGCGGGTGCGCATGGACACCACGTCCGACCCGGCGCCGGGCTCGGACATGGCCAGCGCGCCCACATGCTCACCGGAGATCAGCTTGGGCAGGTATGCGCGCTTCTGCGCCTCGCTGCCATTGCGGCGGATCTGGTTGACGCACAGGTTCGAGTGCGCGCCATAGGACAAGCCCACCGAGGCGGAGGCGCGGCTGATCTCCTCCATGGCGATCACGTGCTCCAGATAGCCAAGGCCCGAGCCGCCATATTCTTCTTCCACCGTCAGCCCCAGCACGCCCAGTTCGCCCATCTTGGGCCACAGGTCGCGGGGGAATTGGTTGGAGCGGTCGATCTCCTCGGCACGGGGGGCGATGAGGTCCTGGGCAAACCCGCGCACCGTGTCGCGGAGCATGTCGGCGGTTTCGCCGAGATCGAAATCGAAACCCGTGTGCGTATTGGCGATCATTCCCGTCTTCTCCCGCGGCTGAGCCGCCTGTGCTGGTTTTCGTCGCGGGGCTTCTGTGTCCCCGACGGAGCGATGGTAGAGGGGACCGGTCCCCGTTGAAACCCGCCGTCTGTTGCAACGGCGATCCCGCTCACGTGGGATGGCGCGCGCCATCCCGTCCGGCGCCCCGCCGTGACGCGGATAGCAACGCGCGGTTCTGCTCCAGCAGCGCCACGGCCGCCGCAAGGGGAAGCGGAGGCGAGAACAGGAAACCCTGCGCCTGTTGCGCGCCGAACGCCCGCAGGAAGCGCAACTGCTCGCGCGTCTCCACCCCCTCGGCGGTCAGGGTGATGCCAAGGGAGCGTCCGAGCCGGACCACATATTCCACAATCGCCGCCGCATCCCGCTCCACGCCCAGATTGGCGATGAAGGACCGGTCGATCTTGATCTTGGTGATGGGGAAGCGGCGGACGTGAACCAGCGACGCATGCCCGGTACCGAAATCGTCCAGCGCCAGCCGCACGCCCTGGGCACGCAACCGAGTCAGCGCCTCGTTCACGGTGGAGCCGCTACCGATGATGGCGCTCTCGGTGATCTCCAGCTCCAGCCGGTTTGGATCAAATCCGGTCTCCTCCAGGGTGGCCAGCACCTTGTCGCTCATCTGCGGATTGCGCAGATTGACCGGTGACATATTGACCGCCACCGTTACATCGCCGAACGCACGGGCCTGAAGGCAGGCGTTGCGGAGCACCCAATTGTCGATGCGGGTGATGAGTTGGGTGCCCTCCGCGATCGGCAGGAAATCGGCCGGCATCAGGCGCCCCCGGCGGGGATGATCCCAGCGCAGCAGCGCCTCAAAGCCGACGATGCGCTCGCTTTCCACTTCCACTTGAGGTTGGAAGACCAGGGCGAACTGATCCGTGGCGATGGCCTCGGCCAGTTCCATCTCGATATTTCGACGTTGGCGCACCTCGCGCTCGAGAAACGGCTCGAACCGCACCGAACCGCCCCGCCCGTCCGACTTCGCCCGATACAAGGCGATGTCCGCGAGCCGCATCAGCTCCGCTCCGGTGCCCGCGTCGATGGGGGCCACCGCGGACCCGATGGATGCCCCCACAAGGAGGTCGGCGCCGTCAACAGCGATGGGCTGACGCACGCAGTTCAACAGCGCATCCAGCAGGCCCGGCAGCCGCTCAAGTCCGTTCGGGGTGGCCATGAGAACGAACTCGTCGCCCCCGAAACGCGCCACGAGCCCGTCGCTCCCCAGACATGCGCGCAAGCGCTGCGCCACCTCGCACAACAGCACGTCTCCGGCGGCGTGGCCGAGGGTGTCGTTGATATCCTTGAAACCATCGAGGTCGACGTACATCAGGGCGAGGGTTTCCCCATCGCGGAGCCCAGCGACCGTCCGCTCCAGCGCCGCAATGAAGTGGCCGCGATTGGCGAGGCCGGTGAGCGCGTCGTGGGACGCCTGCACCAACGCGCGCGCCTCGCTTGCACCCAGGGCCGTCGCCGTCCGGCGCGCCTGGACCAGAAAGGCCGCACACATCAAGAACAGGATCGAGGACAGCACGGCAACCGGCGGCGCAATGCGCGCCAGGAGGGTTCGCACGGGACGTTCGGTCGTCCAGGTGAGCATGATCGGATGACCGTCGGCCAGATCATCCATGGGAAGGCCATTGTGGCCCCCCTCCACATTGCCTTCGGAGACCTTGCCCTCCACCAGCTTGAAGGCGCCGGACCGGAACGCCGCTCCCAGGCCGTTGAACAGGTTGTCGTCCAGCAGGTCCACCGTCACCGCAAACAGCCCACCCTCCTCTGGCGCGGCGTCGGCTTGGGGCTTGGGGGACAGCTTCTGCACCGCAGCCACCCCCGTGAGCGCCCCGTGCGCCAGGAGTCCGGTCTCCGCTTGCTTGCTTGACGTGGCTTGTCGGGCCAGTTCCGCCAGTGCAGGGCGGACCTTCTCCACCTCCTCCGGCGTGAGCATCCGGCCCAGGCTGGCCCCGTGGAGCACGCGCCCACCGCTGTCCACGAGGAAGCTTTGCTCGAACCCGTAATTGTCGTTCAGCGGCTGGCCGAAGGTGTGCAGAAACCAGCGGGCGTTCAACCCGGTCAGATCGGTGGTCGCCTCAGCCCCTCCCGCCGCAGTCTTCAGCGCTTGAAGCATATGGGTGGCATGGGCGCGCAGAAAGGCGCGGACCATTTCGCGTTCACGGTTTGCGCTCACGTCATCCGCGCGCAGCGCCGCAGCGATCAGAAATACCAGCAGCCCCGCCGCCACAACAACGATCGCAGCCAAGGCAGCGAGGGTGGTTCGGCTCCAGCGAGGGTTCAAGACGGTTGAAATGGTGATCTCCGTTGAAACCGGAGGAGGCCCAGTCCATGGGGCATTCTTGCGAGCAGCACCGTTTTACGGAGTTTGACCCACATCCTGCAAGGTGCGCTCACCGATCACCTTTGCATGAATTATCCCATGCGAGATCTCGCGGGATCATCCGGCAAACCAAAGCGAGGCCAAGCCGAGGAATGCGAAGAAGCCCACGGTATCCGTCACCGTCGTCACGAACACGCCGGAGGCCACAGCCGGATCGAGCTTCAGGCGGTTGATGACGATGGGAATGACGATACCAAACAGACCGGCGGCAAACATGTTGATGATCAGCGCCGTGGCGATCACGCCGCCCAACTGCCAGTTGGCAAACCAGGCCGCGGCGATCGACCCCAGCAGAATTGCCAGAATGCAGCCATTGACCAGTCCCACCAACACCTCTCGCAACACCACGCGACGGGCGTTGTGACTGCCCAGGTCCTTGGTGGCGAGGGCGCGCACCGCCACCGTCATGGTCTGGTTGCCCGCATTGCCGCCCATGGAGGCGACGATGGGCATGAGCACGGCCAGCGCCACCATCTTTTCGATGGAGTCGGAGAACAGCGAGATGATCGAGGCGGCAAAAAAGGCGGTCAGCAAGTTCACCAGCAGCCAGGGCAAACGCCCCTTGGCGGTATAGGCCACCGTATCGGACAATTCCTCGTCGCTGCCGACGCCGGCCATGGCGCGCAGGTCTTCGTCCGCCTCTTCCTGGATCACGTCCACGATGTCGTCGACGGTGATGACCCCCACCAGACGGCCGGCATCGTCCACCACCGGTGCCGATACCAGATTGTAGTGCTCGAACATGTGCGCGACGTCTTCCTGGTCGGCACTGGCCTTCACCACATGGGCGCGCTCGCTTTTCACCGCGGTGACCAGCACCGCGCGCTTGGTCCGCAGCAGGCGGTCCAGGGGCAAGGCGCCCATGAGGTGGTAGGCGGGGTCCACCACGAAGATTTCGTAGAAGGTCTCCGGCAGATCCTCGGTCTCGCGCATGTAGTCGATGGCACGGCCGACGGTCCAGAACGGCGGGACGGCGATGAATTCCGTCTGCATGCGCCGCCCGGCGCTCTCCTCGGGATAGTCGAGCGAGCGCTGCAGCGCGACGCGCTCAGGGGCGGGAATGAAGGCCAGGATCGCGGCCTTGTCGTCCTCATCCAGATCTTCGAGGATGTAGACCGCATCGTCAGAATCCAGATCGCGGATGCCGTCCGCCACCGTGCGCGGCGGCAGGTGGCGCAGGATCTGCACGCGCACCGTCTCGTCCAGCTCGGTCAGCGCGGTAAAATCGAAGTCCTTGCCCAGCAATTCGATAAGGCGGGAGCGTTGCTCCGGCCCCAGCGCTTCGATCAGGTCGCCGACGTCCGCCTCATGGAGGTCGCGGACCTTGGCGCGCAGCGCTTCTTGGTCCGATTCCGCAATGGCGGCCTCAATGGCGTCGACAAAGGCAGAGGAGAGATGCCCGTCATCGTCGCGAACCGGCAACGCAGGAGCCTCCGCAAGGGCGAGATCGGCGTCGTCGCGCATAGCTCGTCTCCTTGGGGCACATTGATCGCACGCTTGGGGCGTTCTAGGTGGGAGCACCCGGGAACGCAAACCCCCATGGCAGCGAATTCGGGCCGGAGACTTCTCATGCGGTGGCGCGTCACCGGCGCGGTTTGCGCCTTGCTGGTATCCCTTTCCCTGCCGGCGGCTGCGCGCGCCGCCGCTTGTGCCGGCCGTCCGGATGCGCTTGGAACGACACGGGTGTTGGAAGTCCCGCCCGGCGTCCGGGTGGGCACAAAATCCTTCCCCGAGACTTTGCCCCTCAACCCCGGCGAAGTGGTGCTGACCTTTGACGATGGCCCCTGGCCCCACACCACCGCCGCCATCCTGGACGCGCTCAAGGCCGAATGTGTGCGGGCCACCTTCTTTCTGATCGGCGAGAATGCGAAAGCCCGGCCTGAACTGGTGCGTCGGGAGATCGCAGAAGGCCATACGGTGGCCCATCACAGCATGACCCATCCCGATGTGACCCTGGCACGCCTGCCCGAGGCGGCAGCGCAGGCGGAGATCACCCGAGGCATGGCGGCGGATGATCTCGCCGCCTATGGCGCGGCGGGCGCGGTGCCACGGGTGCCGTTTTTCCGCTTTCCCGGCTTTGCAGCGACACCGGAGCTGCTGACGTATTTGACGCAGCGTGGCATTTCGGTCTTTGGCGCGGACTTATGGGCCAGCGACTGGAACAAAATGACACCGGAACAGCAGCTTGCGCTGGTGCTGCAACGCCTGGACGCCGCTGGTAGTGGTATTATATTATTCCACGATACCAAGAGCCAGACTGCGGCCATGATTCCGGCGTTCTTGCGGACCTTAGCTGCGAAGGGCTATCGGGTAGTCCACATCATCCCCGCGCGCGCCTCGTCAGCGGTGCGTTAGTTGTCGGCGAGTTCGCGCTGGCCGCGGAACCGGAGTCGGGTGGGCGAAAGGCCTGCCTGAGGGCATTCGCTCCGTGGGGAGCGTTACGCAGGTATCGGCTTATGCGGTCCATCATCGTGGCGAGCGCCCTGGCGGCACTGGCAGGCACGGCAGTTGTCGGCGGCGCGCAGGCGCAGGTCTCTCCAGCATTGTCGGCTCCGCCATCCACCGCCCAGACGTCGGCGCAAACTCCGGTGGCGCAGCCCGCTGTCGCGCCACCGCTTCAGGCCGCCTCGGCCTCCGCCGGCCTCCACGCGCCGCAGCAACTGCCGTCCCCATCGGCCTGCCCAGGAAATCCCGATGCGCTGGGCGTCTCGCGCACCATCGCCATTGACCCCAAGACCAGCCCGCTCCTCGGCCGCCTCCAGTACAAGCAGACCTTGCCGCTGGAGAAAGGCGAAGTGGTGCTCACCTTCGACGACGGACCGCTGCCGCCCATGACCAACCGGGTGCTGGATGCATTGGCCCATGAATGCGTAAAGGCCACCTTCTTCATCGTCGGCCGGATGGCGGGCGCCTATCCCCACGTGCTGCAGAAAGTGTCCGAGGCGGGCCACACAATCGGGACCCACAGCCAGACCCACCCGCTGATCTTCCCCAAGCTCACCCAGCAGGCGGGTCTGCAAGAGATCGAGCAGGGGTTTGCCTCGGTGAAGGCTGCCCTGGCCCCCATTGGGGCGACCCCAAACCCCTGGTTCCGCTTTCCCGGTCTCGGGCGGACCAAATTCTATGAAGCCTATACCCAGGAGCACGGCATCGCGGTCTTCAGCGTGGATGCGGTCGCCGACGACTGGATGCACCTGAAGCCGGACGAAGTGGAAAAGCGCGCGCTGGACCGCCTCACCGCCAGCGGCGGCGGCATTCTGCTGCTGCACGACATCCAGCCCTCCACCGCGGTGATGCTGCCCAGCCTGCTGCGGGAATTGAAGGCGCGCGGCTTCAAGATCGTCCATGTGGTCAATGCCACCCCCGGGGTCATGGCCAGCACGCCCACGGGCGGACCGCGCGGAACCCCGGTGGCCTCAGCGCCGCCCGCTGCGGCTGCCCCGGGTGCCACAGCCGCCGCCGCAAAGCCCGCCGCCAATCCGGCAGCGGCAAAGCCGGCGACGCCCAAGCCGGTCGCAGCGAAGCCGGCAGCCGCCGATGCGGTGGCCTCCGCGCCCTTGCCGGCGGCCGCCCCTGCCCCGGCCGCCGAGGCCGGCACGCGCACCGTGAGCGAGCCGCAGGAAAATCCCTTCACGCAGTTCTGGCCGCGCTTGTGGACCGACTCGCTGCCCAAGGGTCTGCAATAGCGCCTGCGCGCACGTGGTCGGGAGACCAAAGCAGTTCGAGAATGGCCTGCGGCCATGACATGCGTGGCGCGGTGACCGATGCCCCTTCGGAGGGCTGACGCACTGCGCCGGCGACGTTCCTGCAAACGTCCTCCCCTGAGGGCCTGAAAGCGCTGCTGGTGTCAGCGGGCGGCACAAACGACATCCGGCAGGATGGCGCAAAGATAGTGCGGGCTGTGCATCACAGGCAACTGTCGCAGCCAAATCGCGATCTGGGGCATCGGCCTGGAATTCCTGAACCTGTGGGCACACAACGGCAGCCGCCTGAAGAAGGATCGCACCGTCCGCCTCCTCGACAGCAGCCCGGCCAAACAGAAGCGGCGCGTGGACGGTACCCCCGTGGAGGCCCCATCGGCCGGCCGCGACGGCGAGGCGCTGATCTGCTGCAGCTACCAGTCGACCGCATCCATCCTCAGCGGGGCCGATGCGCTCGGATGGAAGCGGGAGAACATTTTCGTCTTGCAGTGACGCGTTGGGCGGAAGACCAGCCTTTCATCGCGCGGCCATCACTGACTTTCGCTGCCGGAACGGCGGCGAAAGCAGACCGGAGGCCGAGAGGCGTAGTGCGGAGGGATGACGCATTCGCCCCTGCGTCGCCAGCCGCGCCCGATGCCTTCGCCAAACGCCGCACACGCATAAGTCCGATGGTCCCGCCTGAAGTGGACCTTCAGCCGCCGCAAGAAAAAAGCCCGCCGGATCTCTCCGTCGGGCTTTTTTCTTCAATCCAATCTGGTGCGGTCGAAAGGACTCGAACCTTCACTGGTCTCCCAACTACCACCTCAAGGTAGCGCGTCTACCAATTCCGCCACGACCGCAGTCAGAGAGGGATACCGGCGCGGTGGATCCGAGGTGGATCGTCTTGCGCCGGGGTGCATCGTCTAGCAAATCGAATCCGGCCCCACAAGGCCTCACAGTCGGCTCAGCGAAGTTCTATATGTGCCTGTGGATGGCGAGTCCTCCGAACCGAGACCGATGAAGCCCGATATGAACGTCCACCCCCGTCCCCGCTCCACCCTCACCACCGCATTCCTGCCAAGGGATCCGCAGGCGCCCCCGGTGGAGTGGCGAGTCAGCGACGCCCCTGTGGCCTATCCCGAGGCCGTGGCCGCCATGGAGGCGCGGGTCGCCGCCATTGCCGCTGGCACCGCCTCTGAGCAGATCTGGCTGGTGGAACATCCCCCGCTCTACACCTCCGGCACCAGCGCCCGCGCCGATGACCTCATCGATGCCCGCTTCCCGGTGTTCGAGACCGGCCGTGGCGGCCAGTACACCTATCATGGCCCCGGCCAGCGGGTGGCCTATGCCATGCTGGACCTCAAGCGCCGCGATCCCGACCTGCGCCGCTACGTGGGCGCGCTGGAGGCCTGGCTGATCGGCACCTTGTCGGCCTTCAACGTCATCGGCGAGCGCCGGGAGGACCGGGTGGGCGTATGGGTGCCCCGCGCCGGTGGCGAGGACAAGATCGGCGCCATCGGCATCCGCGTGCGGCAATGGGTGAGCTTCCACGGCATCTCGCTGAATGTGGATCCCGAGTTGTCGCATTTCGACGGCATCGTCCCCTGCGGCGTGCGTGAACACGGCGTCACCAGCCTCGCCAACCTCGGCCGGCTGGTATCGATGGCCGAAGTGGACACGGTGCTGCGCGTGGCCTTCGAGGAGATTTTCGGACCCACCGTGGCGGTATAGCCCGCCGGACTAGCGGCAAGGTGCCGGGCCGTGCCACCCTCGGTGAAAGGCAAAAACAGGGAGGCGCCCATGGCTGATCTTGCGGATCTCTTTCCCGGCTTTGAATCCCATTATGTGGATACCGCAGCCGGGCGCATCTTCGCCCGTACCGGCGGCAGCGGGCCGCCCCTGCTGCTGTTGCACGGCTATCCCCAGACCGGCGTCATGTGGCACAAGATGGCGCCGGAACTGGCCAAGACCCACACGCTCGTCATCCCCGACTTGCCCGGCTATGGCTGGAGCGCCGCGCCGGAGCCCGGAGCGCACCACGACCCTTACTCCAAGCGGGCCATGGGCGAGGCCATGGTGCGAGTGATGGAGCATCTGGGCCACGCCCATTTCGCCGTGGCCGCCCATGATCGCGGCGCCCGGGTCGGCTATCGCATCGGCCTCGACCATCCGGGCCGGCTCGACAAATTGGCGGTGTTCGACATCCTGCCCACCAGCGCCATGTGGCACCACATGGACCGCGCGCGGGCCATGACCGCCTATCATTGGATGTTCCTGGCCCAGCCGCATCCCTTTCCGGAAACGGTGATCGGCAAGGACCCGCGCTATTATTTCGATTGGACCCTGGCCAGCTGGACCGCGGCCAAGGATCTGTCGGCCTTCGACCCGCGGGCCCTGGCCCACTATCGCGCCTCCTGCGAGGTTCCAGAGCGCATTCGCGCCATGTGCGAGGATTACCGCGCCGGCGCCACCATCGATCTGATGCATGACGAGGCGGATCTCGCCGCCGGTCGCACCATTGATTGCCCGGTGCTGGCGGTCTGGGGCACCAAATGGATTCCCGGGCGCGGCGCCAGTCCGCTGGAGGCGTGGCGCGCTTTCGCCCCGGATGTATCCGGGGCGCCGGTGGAGGCCGGCCATTTCGTCTGCGAGGAGGCCCCCGGGGAAGTGCTCGCGGCACTTGTGCCGTTCCTGGCCCGATAGGGCGTCGAGGTGCCGGCCCGTAGAGGCCGGCGCCTCACGTCAGCAGGGTGACCAGCCAGTCGGGGTGCAGCGTCCAACCGGCAAAGCCCGCCAGGCCCATCACGAGGCCGAAGCCGCCGAAGCCCCAGGACACGAACATCAAGATCCACATGCCGGTTAGAGCCGCCACCGCGGCCAGAGACAGCGAGATGGCCAAAGCCGCATCGGCCAGATCAAACTGGTCATCGTGGATGTTCAGCCCGTCATAGACGGCCTCGAAGCCCTTGGCCCTGGTGGACAGGGCATCCGAGCGCGCCTGGTAACGCTGCTTCTCCGCCTCGATGGCCGCCAGCTTCGTCACCACCTCGGCAGACAGGTTGGGGCCGGAGGTGATGCGGATGATCTCGGAGGTCTGCTCCATCATGTGGAGCTTGAGCCGGGCGGCCTGATACTCGTTCCAGCTGTCCACCATGTCGGTCTTGGCCGCCTGCATGGCCTGGACGATGTTGTCGTCCTTGATCTTGGCCACCGCCATGAACACCGACAGCATGACCACCGTCATGGCCACAGCCCGGTTGAGCCGCTTGGCCGCGCCTTCGGTGCTGATTTCCAGTTCCATGCCGCTCCCCCGCGATTCGCCGACGGTGTTACCGCCGCCGCCACATAGGACAGCGTCCCGGCGAAATGAAACGCTGACGAAGCGGAAGGCGAAACAGAGGGACTCGGTTTCGGTTGCAGGAGACCGGGTTCTAGCGGCGTTCCTGGAAGAAACTGCGCAGGACTTCCGCCGCCTGCCGTTCGGCAATGCCGCCATAGACCTCAGGCGCATGATGGCAGGTGGGCTGCGAGAAGAACCGTCCGCCGCTCTCCACCGCCCCGCCCTTGGGATCGGACGCGCCATAATAGAGCCGGCGAATGCGGGCGAAGGAAATCGCCCCGGCGCACATGGCGCAGGGCTCCAGCGTCACATAGAGATCGCACGACAACAGCCGCTCGGCCCCCATGGCGGCGGCACCGGCGCGCAGCACCAGCATCTCGGCATGGGCGGTGGGATCGGACAGTTCACGGGTGCGATTGCCGTCGCGCACCACCATCTGATTGCCCCGCACCAGGACGGCCCCGACCGGCACTTCGCCCCGCCCAGCGGCGGCGCGGGCCTCGGCGAGCGCCATTTGCATGAAAGTCTCGCTCACCGAAGGCCCCGTGATCTCGTCTCGCTGCACATATCGTGCTATCGCCCTTGCATGCCTCGAACATCGCCTCCCCGCAAGGACAAGAACCGCGTGCCGCGCGTCAAGCGCGCACTCCCTGAAGCTGCACCCAAGGAGGCAGAGCGCATCGCCAAGGTGATCGCCCGCGCCGGCCTCGGCTCGCGCCGTGAGATCGAAGACTGGGTCACCGATGGCCGCGTGTCCGTCAACGGCATCGTCCTCACCTCGCCCGCCTTCACCGTGACCCCCGAAGACCAGATCGTGGTGGACGGCGAACCGCTGCCCGAGCGCGAGCGCACGCGGCTGTTCCTCTACCATAAGCCTCCGGGCGTGGTGACCACCAACCGCGACCCCGAAGGCCGCACCACCCTGTTCGAGTTGCTACCCACCAGCCTGCCGCGGCTCGTCAGCGTCGGTCGCCTCGATCTGACCTCCGAAGGCCTGCTGCTGCTGACCAATGACGGTGGCCTCGCCCGCGTCCTGGAACTGCCGGACACCGGCTGGCTGCGCCGCTACCGCGTGCGCGCCAAGGGGCTGGTCAATCAGGTCCAATTGGATGGCCTCATCCGCGGCATCACCGTGGAAGGCATCGAATATGGCCCGGTGGAAGCGGTGCTGGATCGCGTCCAGGGATCCAATTGCTGGATCACCGTCTCCCTGCGCGAAGGCAAGAATCGCGAAGTGCGCAACGTGCTCGGCGCCCTTGGCCTGACCGTGAACCGCCTGATCCGCGTCTCCTACGGCCCGTTCCAATTGGGCGACGTGCCTGAAGGCGGGATCGAGGAAGTCCGCACCCGCATTCTGCGGGACCAGCTGGGCGATGAAATCGCCGCCGCCGCCGGCGCCGACTTCGACGGCCCGCTGTTCGAGCGCGAGCCGGAAGAAGCGCCCCGGCCTGCCCCGCGCGCTGCTGCCTCCGACGAAGGCCGCGCGGTCCGCCGTCCCGGCGCCCGCGCCGAAGACGGCGCACGGGGCGTCCGTCGCCCCTCCATGCGCGAAGAAGATCCCGAGCGCGCTGTCGCCGCCTCGCCCCGCTCCCGCCGTCAGGCGGATACCCGCGAAGTGGTCAAGGCCGGCACTGTGGCCGACCGTCGTGGCCGTGAAATCAAGGTGGAACGCAAAATTACCCCTCCAGGCGAAGAACGCGGCCCGCGCCGCCCCCGCTCCGACACCCCCGAAGGCGAGCGGGGCTTTGACGCCCGCCGCGGCGCCGGCTTCGATGGCCCGGCCCGTGGTCGCGACGTTCGCGGCGACGGCCCCAAGCGCTCCTTCCGCAGCGAAGGGGCCGGCGACCGCCCCCGCAGTGGTCCCGGCGGCGGACGCTTCTCCCGCGATGACGCCCCGCGCGGCAATCGCGAGGATCGCCCCCGCACCGGCCGGACCGAGGGCGATGATCGGCCCAAGCGGCCCTTCCGCGCGGATAGCGCCGGCGAGCGCCCGCGCAGCGGCCCCGGCGGCCCGCGCTTCTCTCGCGATGACGCCCCGCGCGGCGCCCGGCCCGATGCCCCCCGCCGGGGTCCGCCCCGGGAGGGCGGCCCCGAGCACCGCGCCCGCGGCCTGCCCGAAGGCGTGGATCGCTCCGACAACAGCCCCTGGCGCGATGACGCCCAGAGCCGCCCCGCCCGCCCGCGCCCGCCGCGGGAAGAAGGTGAGCGTCCGCGCGGCGATCGTCCGGCCCGGTTCGAAAAACCCGCTGGCGCCCGCCCCGCTCGGGCGCCCGGTGGTGCCGGCGGTTTCCGCAGTGATCGCCCCGACCGTGGTGATCGCCCCGAACGCAGCGAGCGCACCGAGCGCACACCCCGGCCCGCCGGGGCCAAGCCCATGGGCCGCAGCGGCCCGCGCGGCGGCAAGGACGTCGGCTTCGGCGGCGGTGAGCGCTCCGAGCGTCCCCGCAGCACGGGCGGAAAGCCCGGCGGCTTCAAGTCGGGCGGCTCGCGCGATGGCGGCCCCTCCAAGGGTGGCGGCTTCAAGAGCGGCCCGCCCCGCGGCAAGGGCGGCGGCAAGCCGTCCGGACCGCGCACCCGCGGCTGATCCGTGCGGATCGTCGGCGGACAGCATCGCGGGCGCTCGATTCAGGCGCCCGCGTCCAAGGCGACGCGGCCCACATCGGACCGGCTGCGCGAGGCGGTGTTCAATGTCCTCGCCCACGCCTATGGCGATGCGGCTGACGGGGCTCGGGTGCTGGACCTGTTCGCAGGCACCGGTGCCCTCGGGCTGGAAGCGCTATCGCGCGGCGCGACATTCGCCCTGTTCGTGGAGGATGCGGCGGACGCCCGAGGCCTCATCCGAACCAATGTGGAGGCGCTCGGCCTGACCGGCGTCACCAAGATCTTCCGCCGCGATGCCACCAAGCTGGGCGATATGGGGCCCGGTCAGCCCTATAGGCTGGTGTTCTGCGATCCGCCCTATGGCCACGGGCTGGCGGAAGCGGCACTGGTCTCAGCTCGCGCCGGTGGCTGGCTGTCACCCGACGCATTGCTGGTGGTGGAGGAGAAGGCCGGCGCCTTCGCGCCGCCCGCTGGTTTCCGGGAAATCGAGCGCCGGCGCTATGACGAGAGCGAAGTGACCTTCCTCGACCTCGAGTGACAGGCCATAAGCCCGTCAGCGCCGGGCGAACAGTTTCTCCACGTCCTTCAGCGACAAGGTGACGAACGTCGGTCGCCCGTGGTTGCACTCGCCGGAATTGGGGGTGGCCTCCATCTCGCGCAGCAAGGCGTTCATCTCTTCCACCCGCAGCCGCCGCCCGGCGCGCACGGAGCCGTGGCAGGCCATGGTGGCGGCCACATGCAGCAGCCGCC
Organism: Azorhizobium sp. AG788; assembly: GCF_943371865.1. GTDB lineage: Bacteria > Pseudomonadota > Alphaproteobacteria > Rhizobiales > Xanthobacteraceae > Azorhizobium. The sequence continues at coordinate 17,556 of NZ_CALRWL010000006.1, forward strand.
GCTCCAGCGGCAGCGCGTCGTCCCATTCGACCGCATGCTCGGCCAGATCGCGCACCATGCGGGTGACGTCGGCGGTGGCCAGCAAGGCGGGAACTTCGCGCACCAGCACTGCGCCGATACCGAAGGATTCGAGGACCAACCCCAGCCCGGTGAGATCCTCCGCCCGCTCCACCAGGCGATCGGCTTCGGCGGGGTCGAGATCTACCACCACCGGCACCAGCAAGCCCTGCCGCGCCACGCCGTCGCGCTCCAGCGCGCCTTTGAGCTTTTCATAGACCAAGCGCTCATGGGCCGCGTGCTGATCCACCAGCACCACCCCCTCGCGGGTCTGGGCGACGATATAGGTCTCGTGCAATTGCGCCCGTGCCGCACCGAGCGGCTTGTCCAGGTCCGTGGCCTCGGGCACGGCGCGGTCGGCGCGGGCATCAACGGACGGCGCGCCGGTGTCGAATACCCCTTGCCCGCCGGCGGAAAACCCCAGGTCCGCCATCCCGAACACCGCCTCCGGCGCCGGGTCAGCGCTCTGGGGCCGCGCGGGGGAGGCGCGCCAGTCGTAGCCGCCGCGCAAGGCCGGATCCGGCGCATAGCTGCGCGCCGACCATCCCACTGCGGGTGTCGCTGCGGTTGCGCGCATCTCCAGTTCCGGTGCCCGTGCCAGGGAGACCAGACGGTCCGCCATGGTGCCGGCCGTGCGCGGCAGCCGCGCGGCCAGAGCGTCGGTGAGGGTGCGAATCAGCAGCGCCCGCACATTGCCGCCGTCGCGAAACCGCACCTCGGTCTTGGCGGGATGGACATTCACGTCCACCTCGCGCGGATCCAGGGTGAGAAACAGCGCCAGCACCGGATAGCGATCGGAGGGAAGAAGATCGGAATAGGCCGCACGCAGAGCGCCCATGAGCAATTTGTCGCGCACCGGGCGGCCGTTGACGAACAGGAATTGCGACAGCGAATTGGCCTTGGAGAAGGTGGGCAGGCCCGCCAATCCGCTCAGGCGTACGCCCCCACGCTCGCCCTCCACCGCCAGCACATTGCGCCCCGCTTCCGCGCCCAGAACCTCGGCAACGCGGGCGAGGCGTCCCTCTTCATTGTCCTCCCGCGCCGCCCAGGTCAGCGGACCGCGCTCCTCGGCCACTACGGTGAAGGCCACGTCGGGCCGTGCGAGCGCAAGGCGGCGCACCACATCCACCGCCGCGGCGGTTTCCGCGCGGTCGGACTTCAGGAACTTCAGCCGTGCGGGGGTGGCAAAGAACAGGTCGCGGACTTCCACCCGCGTTCCGCCGCTGAGCGGCGTCGGCCGGGGCGGCTCCAGCACGCCCCCTTCCACACGTATCTCGAACGCATGCGGCGCCCCGTTGGGTCGGGAGGCGATGGACAGGCGGGCCACCGACCCGATGGACGGCAGCGCCTCGCCGCGAAAGCCGAGGGTCGAGATCGCCAGGAGATCTTCGGTGGGCAATTTCGAGGTGGCGTGCCGCTCCACCGCCAGCGACAGTTCGTCGGGGCTCATGCCGCCGCCATTGTCGGTGACACGGATCAGCCGCCGACCGCCGCCGTCCACCACGATTTCCACTGCAGTGGCGCCCGCATCGAGGGCGTTTTCCAGCACTTCCTTCACCACCGCAGCGGGCCGCTCCACCACCTCGCCGGCGGCGATGCGGTCGATGAGGATAGGCGGCAGGCGACGGATGGGCATGAGGGCGATTCGCTTCCGAAACAGCGCGATCTTAACCACCACCGCTGACGGCAACTACAACTCAGACGAGCAATTTTCGCGCCAGCCTCAGTTTACGGGTCACGCATCATTGGCGGGGTGGGCTCCAGCAGCCTGCCTCAGATGGACAAGGTCGGGTTCGGGCCTGGGCGCGCGTTCGGTTCGCCGTCGGGCTGGCCGGCAAGCAGGTCGCGCAACGCGGTCGTCATGAGGGCGCCGGTGTAGGGCTTGGGCACACGCAGATGATCGCTGTGCCGAGGCGGAAACTGCGAGTCGCCCAAGTGACCGCTGCAGAAGATCATGGGCACACCGCGCGCGGCCAAGACGTCGGCGGCGGGGAACACCAGATCGCCGCGCAGATTCACGTCGAGAATGGCCGCGTCGATCGCCTCGCATTCGGCCGCATGGATCGCGGAGCGCAGACTGGAAACCGGCCCCACCACCACACAGCCCAGCGACATCAGAGAGTCCTGAAGGCTAAGCGCCACCAGGAACTCATCTTCCACGATCAGTATCCGCTTGCCGGAAATATCCATGATCTGAAACCCTTCACCGCCCACCTGCCCGGACAGCCAACGGGGAATGCGGCGCCAGGGTTCCCAGAACGCAAAAGGCCGCCTGCCGAATCGGCAAGCGGCCTTTTGGACAGCTTCATGTGCGCAGCGCAGCCTGGGCCACGGCGAACCGACCATCAGTCCTTGGCGCGTTCCACGTAGGAGGCGTCGGCGGTCATGATGACCACGCGGGTGCCGGTTGCCACATGCGGGGGAACCATGGTGCGCACACCGTTGGACAGCATCGCCGGCTTATAGGAGGACGACGCGGTCTGGCCCTTCACGGTGGGCTCGGTATCGACGATTTCCAGCGTCACGCGCTGTGGCAGATCGATGGCGATGGGGTTGGCGCCATGCATCGAGACGATGCACTCCATGCCTTCCTGAAGATAGACCGCCATGTCGCCAAGGATCTCCTTGGACACGGTCACCTGATCGTAATTCTCCGGATTCATGAAGGTGAATCCGCTGCTGTCCTCATAGAGGAAGGTATGGGTGCGGTCTTCCACATAGGCGCGCTCCACCTGCTCGGTGGTGCGATAGCGCTCGGACACCTTCACGCCGTCGGAGATGCGGCGCATATCCAGCTGGGTGACCGGGGTGCCCTTGCCGGGGTGGATGTTCTCGGCACTGAGAACCACGTAGAGCTTGTCGTCCACATCCACGACATTGCCCTTGCGCAGAGAGCTGGCGATGACCTTGACCACGGTTTCTCTTCCTCAGACAGATTTTGGCGGCGAGCCGCAATATTTCATCGGGCCGCAACATAGCGATCTTCGCGATTTCCGCCAGTCCGGGGGCGGTGTTTTGTCGGCAAGGTCCATCCATCGGGCTGCCACGCTGTGAACGGTTCACGCCCTGCGGCCGCAATTTCCCCCTGGTGGCAGCCGGACATCCATGCGGACCGCCGGCCGTTTCTCCTCGGTCGGGCGCGCATCACGGCGGCGATCCGCGCCCATTTCGCGGCCCAGGACTTCCTGGAGGTTGAGACCCCCGTTCTTCAGCGCTCCCCCGGAAATGAGGCGCACCTGCACGCCTTTGCCACCACGCGCCTTGCCCCCGATGCCGCCAGCGACACGCTCTATCTGCGCACCTCGCCCGAGTTTGCCTGCAAGAAGCTGCTGGCCGCCGGCGAGACGCGGATCTTCGAATTGGCCAAGGTGTTCCGCAATCGCGAACGCGGTCCCAGCCATCACCCTGAGTTCACCATGCTGGAATGGTATCGCGCCCATGCGCCCTATGAGGCGCTTATGGCCGATTGCGCGGACCTGCTGGCCTTGGCCGCCCGCGCCGGCGGCGTGTCGATGTTCCAGTTTCGCGGCGTCTCCTGCGATCCATTCCAGGCGCCGGAACGGCTGACGCTGGTGGACGCCTTCGCGCGCTACGCCGGCTTTTCCCTGGAGCCCCATCTCAGCCCGGCCGGTCTGGAACCGGAGGTGGCTCCATTCGCGCACGCCGCGGCGCAAGCTGGCATCCGGGTGGCGGTGGACGACACCTGGGCGGATGTGTTCTCGCGGGTTCTGGTGGAGCGGATCGAGCCGCATCTGGGCCATGGGCGCCCCACCCTCCTGTGCGAATATCCCAGCAGCGAAGCCGCACTCGCCCGCCCCAAGCCGGGGGATCCGCGCGTGGCGGAGCGGTTCGAGCTTTATGCCTGCGGATTGGAGCTGGCCAACGCCTTCGGCGAACTCACCGATGCGGAGGAACAGCGCCGACGGTTCGAGGTGGAAATGGACGAGAAGGCACGGCTTTATGGCGAGCGCTATCCGCTGGACGAGGATTTCCTCTCGGCCCTCGGCCAGATGCCGCCGGCCAGCGGGGCGGCGCTGGGCCTTGATCGCCTGGTGATGCTCGCCACCGGCGCGCGCCGGATCGAGGATGTCCTCTGGGCGCCCGTGGCCTAGCGGGATGGGGCAGTCGCCGGCGGACGTCCCGCCGGCGATACGATCATTGCGATGCAGGCGTCGCCGCCGCGGACTTGCCCTGGGACGTCGACGTGAGTTGGCGCATGCGCTCCGCCCCGCTGATCTGCATCCCGTCCACGGAGATGGTCTCGGGCAGCACCCCGCCGTTGGCGGCCGCGTCCCGCGCCACGGCCTCGCGCATTTTCGAGCCCATGCCGATGATCTGGGCGAACTTGCCGTGGTTCATGCCATCCATGGCCTTCACGTTGGTCAGGTCAATGACCACGGCTCCCAGTTCCACCAGTTCCGCATCGTTGGAATAGGCGCCAAGCCGCGTCTTGCCTCCGGCGATCAGGTCGGAGAAACCGAGAGCCTTGTCGTCGCGCGACACGATGACGATGAACGGTTTCGCCGGCTTGCCGAAGCGCTTGAGCTGCGACTTGAACACATCCACGTCGATGTCGGGGGCTGCCAGAATCACATTGCCGATGCGGTTCGGCGGAATGCCGCGGCCGGCGATCTTCATCTGCCGCAGCGCCTCCACCGTGACCCAGTTGCCCATGGAGTGGGCGAGGATGGTGATCTCCTCCGCATTGCTGGCTGAAGCCAGCATCAGCGTCTGTTCCAGGCTGTCGCGGGCGGCGGTGGCGCTGTTGTTGTCATAGACATAGTCTTCCGTCTTCCCGCGTGAGGCCCAGGAAAACAGGATCGGCACGCCCTTGATCTCCGAATCGTCGGCGATCTGGGTGAGGCGGTAGAGCGCCTCGGAGAACATGGTGTTGTAGCCGTGGACGAAGATCAGGACCTTGCGCTGGCCCACCGGCAGCTTGACCAATTGGGCATTGAGATCGCCGAGGAACTGCTTCTCATTGTCCTGATAGATGGCTTCCTGGACCACGAAGTCCGTGGCCGGATTGCCGGCGCCCTGCTTGGGCCATTCGATGGCGCCTTGTACGTGCGAGGGCGGGACGCTGATCTTCACTGTCGCAAAATCGATGCCCGAGCTGCGCTCGCCGCTGAAAAAGGTGCCTGGCCTGCTGTCCCGTGCCCGGGTGGTCGCCACCAGCACCACGTGCTGCCGCGCTCCGACCGCCTCCGCCTGCAACGGCACCAGCACATCCGGGCCCGGCCGATCCGCACAGCCCGAGACGAATAGCAAGGTCCCAAACAGGGCGGCGCGGGCCAAGCGCGAGATGGCGGGCACGCAATTCATGGACAGGCCTTCGCGCCCACTTCGTCCGGGCGCACGGTCCGGGCGGTTAAAAAGGGACCAGACTACCAACACACCAATGCCCTCGGACCGACAGATGACCAGGCTGTCTTAACACCGCCGCCCCTTCTGAACGGTAAAATCTTTGACCGGGTTTCTGCGCCGGCGGGGCGGCGGACGCATGGAACATATTGCGATGCATCAAAGCGTTGCAGCAAGAAAGAGGATGAATGGTCTGGTTTGAATTTGGAGACATTGCCATGTCGCTCGGCCTATCCACCTCCACCCCGACGGCCGACGGTCGCGGCCTCTCGCTTCGCACTTTGATCGGCCCGGTGACGCTGCCGGATCGCTTTGCGTTGACCGACGGCATGAACATCGTCCGCATGCTGGCCGGGCTGCTCTATGCGCCGCATGTGATCCAGAAGCTGACCGGGATCGATGGCTCGCTGGCCTTCTTCACCAAGGCCGGCCTCGTCCCCGCCCCGCTGTTCCTCGGGTTGGCGCTGGTGTTTGAGTCGCTTTCGCTGGTGGGCCTGACGCTGGGCCTGTTCACCCGCTGGATTGCCTTGGCCTCGGCCGGCTGCATGGTGGTGGCGGCCTATGCCATCATCGCCACGAAGGGGCTGCACTGGTACTGGGCGCAGGGCGGCATCGAATACCTGCTGTTCTGGGGCGTGGTCTCCCTGGCGATCGCGGTGGACGCATGGCGCAAGGAGCAGGCGCTGGCCCGCTGAACCGCGCCTATACCGGCTCGTCAACGTCACAGGGGAGCGCCTCGCCCCCTGTGACCATATCGAACTGCAAGAGTTGCCGCGCCCGCACCGGCGCGAAGGACTGGCGGTGGTGGCGGCACGGCCCGAGGCCGATAAGCGCCGCGCTGTGCTCGGCGGTGCCATAGCCCATGTGGCGCTCAAAGCCATAGCCGGGAAAGGCCAGGCCCAAGCCGGCCATGAGGCGGTCCCGCGTCACCTTGGCGACGATGGACGCCGCGGCGATGGAGGCGATCAACCCGTCGCCGCCCACCACCATCTCCACGGAACAGCTCAGCGGCGGCCGGTCGTTGCCGTCCACGAACACCAGCGACGGCGCGCACGGCAGGCCGCGCACCGCACGGGCCAAGGCCCACAAGGTCGCCTGGCGGATGTTGTTGCGATCGATCCGGGCCGGCGGTGCCAGGGATACCGATACCTCGGCGGTGGCACAGATCTCCGCGAACAGGGCCTCGCGCTTGGCGCGGCTGAGCTTCTTGGAATCGTCCAGACCGACCGGCACCCGCTTCGGGTCCAAGACCACGGCGGCGGCCACCACCGGGCCGGCCAAGGGGCCGCGCCCGACTTCGTCCGCACCGGCCACCAGCATGGCGCCCGCGCGATAGGCGGCACGCTCCCGCTTGAAGTCCAGGCCCAAGGCGGAGGAACGCGCGGCCTTGGTCTTGGCAGTGGCCATAGGGCGAACCATGTCCTCACGATTCTCCCTGGCCGATGGTCGGCGGAAAATGGCGGGCCCGTCACCCGCTGGCAAGGTGCGAGGACCGCAGCATACGGTGGTACCGCGCCCTTTGCCATTCCTGGCTCATTCCACCGGTCGAGCACGCCCGGCGCGCGTGGTAGAGCTTGACGCGCCGCGATGCGCAGGGCGAGTGATCCGCCAACGAGGATCGCGGAAAAGTGCCGGCAGGCACATCTGCGATTGAACCTGCGGGCGGCGGCAGCATTGTCTGCGCGGGGCGGACCGTGCACCCGGGAGAGCGACATGCGTTTGGATGATTTCCGGGCCAGCAGCAATGTGGAGGACCGACGGGGCGGCGGCGGGGGCTTCCAGATGCCCGGCGGGCGCGGCGGCCTCGGCATCGGCACCATCATCATCGTCGGTCTGGTGGGCTGGGCCCTGGGCATCAATCCGGTGATGCTGCTCAGCGGCATCGAGGCGATTCAGGGGACCGGGACACAGACCAGCGCGCCGCAGAGCCACCCGGTGCCTGTCAACGACCCCGAGGGCAAGTTCGTGTCGCGCGTCCTGGCCCAGACCGAGGACGTCTGGACCAAGCTGTTTCGCGACCAGGGCAAGGATTATGTCGCCCCCACCCTGGTGCTGTTCTCCGGCCGCACCCAGTCCGGCTGCGGCGGTGCCGAGGCGGCCATGGGGCCGTTCTATTGCCCGGTGGATCAGAAGATCTATCTGGACCTCTCGTTCTTCAATGACATGAAGACGCGGTTCAAGGCCCCCGGCGACTTCGCCGCCGCTTATGTGATCGCCCACGAGGTGGGCCATCATGTGCAGAATGTCATCGGCATCCTGCCCAAGCTCCAGGCCGCCCAGCGCAGCGTCACCACCAAGCGCGAGGCCAATGGGATTTCCGTGCGCACGGAACTGATGGCCGATTGCCTTGCAGGGGTCTGGGCCTACCACGCCAACGAGATGTTCCGCACCCTGGAACCGGGCGACGTGGAGGAGGCCCTCAATGCCGCCTCGGCCATCGGCGATGACCGGTTGCAGCGGCAATCCCAGGGCACGGTCGTCCCGGACAGCTTCACCCATGGCTCGTCGCAGAACCGGGTGAAATGGTTCACCAAGGGGCTGAAGACCGGCGACATGAAGCAGTGCAACACATTGCAGGGATCACTCTGATGGCTGGCATTGATCCGGAACGGGCGTTCGTGGCCCTCAAGATTGCGGTCCTGACCATCTCCGACACCCGCGCGCTGGAGGATGATCGCTCCGGCAGCCTGTTGGCGGAGCGCCTGACCACCGCCGGTCATCACCTGGCCGACCGCCAGATCGTCACCGACGATGTGGCGGACATCCGCGCCGTATTGAAGGCCTGGATCGCCGACCCGCAGATCGATGTGGTCCTGACCACCGGCGGCACCGGCTTCACCGGCCGCGACGTGACGCCTGAGGCGATCGAGCCTTTGTTCGAGAAGCGCATGGAGGGCTTCTCCACGGTGTTTCACATGATCTCGTTCGGCAAGATCGGCACCTCGACCCTGCAAAGCCGGGCGACGGCGGGGGTGGCCAATGCCACCTATATCTTCTGCCTGCCCGGCTCCCCCGGTGCCTGCCGCGACGGCTGGGACGAGATTCTGGTGAACCAGCTGGACGTGCGCTACCGCCCCTGCAATTTCGTCGAAATCCTGCCGCGGCTCGACGAGCATCTCAAGCGCGCCAAGGCCAAGGGCGCCACCGTCTGAGCGACGCCGCGAGCGATCAGATTGAATCAACCTGCTCGGGGCGTGCTCTCGAACGCGCGCTCGCCTTGCGACGCGGCGGCGACGCGCCGGGGGGCGGCGGCACGACGCGTGGCGGCGGCGCCGGGCGGGACAGCGTTCCCACATACATCAGCGCCGCGGGCACGAAGGCATTCAACACCTGAAGGATGTTGAGCGGCCACAGGCCGATGTAGTCGCGCAGATAGGCCTGGAGCGAGCCCATCAGAATCAGGTGGAAGATGACGCCGCCTGCCACCACGAACGCCAGCGCGTGCTTGGCGATTCCGGCCCGGGTCACCGCCACGAACAGCGCCCAGAGGCTGAGCGGCAAGAAGACAAGGCATGCGGTGACAAGACCGGGATTGTAGCGCCCCTCGCCCACCGCCGCCCCGATGTGCACCAGGGCATTGACCAGCGGGATCGCAAAAACGCTCAAGCCGATCGCCGGCCAGCGCCTGGCCAGCAAAGCCGAAAGCAGCCCCGCCCCCCACACTGCGCCCACATTCGCCGTGGTGATGAATGACAGCGGAACCGGACAGGAAATGGGGTCTCGGTAGCCCAGGGCGGCGCACATGGCACCCCTAAAGGCATAAGGCACGCCGCGCAGGTCGATGCCATGCTCTTCGAATGCATGCAGTAGACAGGCCGCCAGCCCCAGCCACACCAGCCAGGGCAGATCCAGCCAGCGAGAGATGCTGCGATTCGCTTGCAATCCGTCGGTACAGAACAGCACCAGCAGGAGAATCCCCGCGGCACCGATCCCGATCCACGGCCAGATGATTGCGAACACAGGCATGGGCAGACACTAGCCCACCGCCGCCGGTGGTCAAACGGCCAAAGCCGCCTTGGGGCAGATGGATGTGCATGGCCCTAAGTTGGTGAGCCGGCACCGAGATCCCCGCTGCCGCATGTTCGATCGAACCGGCATCGCATCTGGCGCTTTGGCGACGGGAGGCGTACGACGACCGTCAGGGACGACCCCGGCGATCGGTTTATCAGGTCTGATTTGTGCGCCTCCGGTGCGCTCATGGCGAGGGCGCCATTGAATCCGGGGGCCGCCTTCGCTATAGGGGCCATCGACGATACCGATGGGGCCACCCGGCCGCACCCTTCGCCGTGGCCGCCGTTTTCGCCCAAGCGAACCGGATGCGCCCGCGGCGCTTGTGCAATCAAAGAGGCGTACTGATGTCTTCGACGTTCGATACCGTGGCCAACATCATCGCCGAGACCTGCGACATTCCGCGGGACACGATCACCTCGGAAAGCCATGCCATCGACGACCTCGGCATCGACAGCCTGGATTTCCTGGATATTGCTTTCGCCATCGACAAGGCCTTCGGGATCAAGCTGCCGCTCGAGCAGTGGACCCAGGAAGTGAACGACGGCAAGGCCACCACCGAGCAGTATTTCGTGCTCAAGAACCTCTGCGCCCGGATCGACGAACTGGTCGCTGCAAAGACCGCGTGAGGTCGGACGGAGCGTATGCGCCCTGAAGTTTTCAAGATGGTGGACCGGGTCGTCGCAATCGATCCCGGTCTTGAGACCATTCAATGCGAGGGACTGGTCCCGCAGGAGAGCTCCATCTTCGAGGGGCACTTTCCCGGCCATCCCATCATGCCTGGGGTTCTGCTCATCGAAGCGATGGCCCAGACCACCGGCTGGCTGATTCTCGCCCGCAACCGATTCGAGAAGATGCCCTTCCTGGCCACCGTCAAGGAAGCCAAGCTCCGCACCTTCGTGGTGCCGGGACAGATGCTGGATCTGCATTCGCGCATCCTGCATGAGGGCTCCGGCTTCGTGGTGGCGCAGACCAAGGCGCTGATCGAAGGCAAGCCCGTGTGCAATGCCGAACTGGTGTTCCGCGTCCTGCCCTGGCCCGAGGGCCGCATGAAGGACGTGGTGCTCAAGGTGGCTGAACGGGTGGAATTTCCGGTGGCGGGCTTCGTCGATGCGTGAGCGCAAGCGCGACGTCTGGATTACCGGCATTGGCCTGGTCTCCTCCCTGGGTGAAGGGCTCGAGGCCCATTGGGCTGCGCTGGACGCCGGCGCTCCGCCGGTCACCGATGCGGAAACCTTTGCTCCCTACGTGGTGCACCCGCTGGTCAAGGTGAATTACGACCAGCAGATCCCCAAGAAGGGGGATCAGCGGCAGATGGAGGCGTGGCAGCGCATCGGCACCTATGCCGCCGGGCTGGCGCTGGAATCGGCCGGCGTGGCGAAGAATGCCGAAATCCTCGCCCGCACCGACATGATTGTCGCGGCGGGCGGCGGCGAACGGGATTTCCTCGCGGATGCGGCGATCCTGAACGACCTTCTGGAGACCAACGACTGGGGCCGCTCGCTGAACGAACGGCTGCTGTCGGACCTGCGGCCTACCCTGTCGCTGGCCCAATTGTCGAACCTGCTCGCCGGCAACATCTCCATCGTCCATGGCGTCACCGGCTCCTCGCGCACCTTCATGGGCGAAGAGAGCGCCGGGGTGGATGCCACACGCATCGCCTTCTCGCGCATTGCGGCCGGACAGAGCGAGATCGGCCTGGTGGGCGGGGCCTACAATGCCGAGCGCGAGGACATGCTGCTCCTGTACGCGCTGAACGATCTGTGCATGACGGGCAGCTTCCGCCCGGTGCTCGGTGCCGAAGTGGCGCCCGGCATTCCCTCGGGCTCCATGGGCGCCTTCCTGGTGCTTGAGTCGCCCGAGCATGCCACCGCCCGCGGCGCCAAGCCCATTGCAAAGCTCTCCGGGGTCTGGTCGGAGCGGGCCAAGCGGGACGAGGCTGGCAGCGTGGCGGAGAAGGTCCGCAGCCTGATCGCCACCGCCGGCACCGGCCCGACCACCGCGCTCTATTCCGGCGCCACCGGTGCCTCCGGTGCCACCCAAGCCGAGGGCGAAGCCCTTAGTGATGCAGGCGTTCCGGTGCGCGTGGTCGCCAACCGCATCGGCCATGGCTTCGAAGCGCAGTTCACCGCGTTGCTGGGCCTCGCGGCCCTGAGCATCGCACGGGGCGCGGCCATTCCGGCCTCCCCCGCGCTGCCCCTGGAGGCCCCCCACGCGGGTGCCCTGGAGCGGGTGATCGTGACCTCCGTTGGCCATTGGCGCGGCGAAGGCGCGGGCCTGGTGGAGAAAGTCGACTGAGAACGGCCGACTGGGCATTTGCCTGCGGCGCCCCCGTGCAAAACCACGCGGACGCATTAGGTTAAGCGCAGCGGCGACAGACCGGGCGGGGTCTGCGCAAATTTAGGAACCCTTGGCGACCCTGGCTTTGCTCGAGAAACGGCAAAGCCAGACGTGGTTTCGACCACGCTCGGCCGCTGTGCCCGGTCCGCCCGGGCTTGCTCAGATGAGGAGGCGCCCGTGGCGCAAATCCACAACGACAAGTTCGGCCGTCCCATTGTGGTGGTCACCGGCATCGGCATCGTCACCTCGCTCGGCCAGGGCAAGGAAGACAATTGGGCCAAGCTCACCGCGGGCGAATCCGGCATCCATCGCATCACCCGCTTCCCCATCGAGGGCATGCGGACCACCATTGCGGGCACGGTCGACTTCCTGTTCGACGAGCGGGTCGCTGCGCCCAACCTGTCGCAGAAGCTGGCCACGCTCGCCGCCGAGGAAGCCATTTCGGAAGCCGGCATCGGCTCCAAGGGTGATTTCCCCGGCCCGCTGTTCGCCGCCGTGCCGCCGGTGGAAATCGAGTGGCCGGAGCGGCGCCAGCTGGCAGGCGAAATCAGCCGCCGCCCCCTGGTCTATCACGACCTGCTGGACGCGGCCGCCACCGGCAAGTTCCGGCCCTGGCACGAGCGTTTCCTGTTCGGCTCGGTGGCGGACGCCTTGGCGGACCGCTTCGGGACGCGGGGCCAGCCCATTTCCCTGTCCACCGCCTGCGCGTCGGGCGCCACCGCCATTCAGTTGGGCGTCGAGGCCATCCGGCGCGGCGAGTGCGATGCGGCGCTGGCGCTGGGCACCGATGGCTCGGTGCATCCCGAGGCGCTGATCCGCTTCTCGCTGCTCTCGGCGCTCACCACCGCCAACGACAATCCCGCCGAGGCCTCCCGGCCCTTCGCCAAGAATCGCGACGGCTTCGTCATGGCCGAGGGCGCCGCGGCTTTGGTGCTGGAGAGCCTGGAGCATGCCACGGCGCGCGGCGCCAAGATCCTGGGCGTTCTGGAAGGCGCCGGCGAGATGGCCGACAATTTCCACCGCACCCGGTCCAGCCCCGATGCCAAGCCGATCATCGGCTGCATCAAGCGCGCGCTGGAAGACGCTGGCGTCACGGCTGAGGACGTGGACTATATCAACGCCCACGGCACCTCGACCCCCGAGAATGACCGCATGGAGCATGTGGGGCTGGCCGCCGTGTTCGGCGACCATCTCAAGAACGTGCCGATCTCGTCCAACAAATCCATGATCGGCCACACGCTGACGGCGGCGGGCGCCATCGAGGCGGCGGTCTCGCTGCTGACCATCCGCAACAGCCGCATTCCGCCGACCATCAACTACCATGTGCCTGATCCGGCCATTCCGCTCGATGTGGTGCCCAACGTCGCCCGTGACGCCACCGTCCATCGGGTGATCTCGTCGTCGTTCGGCTTCGGCGGACAGAATGTGTGCCTCGTGGTCGCCGGGGAGCCCGCGTGACCACCGGCGCGCGGCAGAAGGTCCTGGTGACCGGCGGCGGGCGCGGGCTCGGCGCCGCCATCGTGCGCGCCCTGGCGGGCGCCGGCTTTGCCGTGGACTTCACCTATCGCAGTGCCGAGGCGGAAGCCCAGGCGCTGATGGCGGAGATTCGCAGCGAGATCCCCGATGCGGCGCTGAGCGCCCGTGCGGTGGATCTGGCGGACCGGGCCGCCGTGGACGCGCTGGCGGAAGAGCTGGAAGCGGGCGAGACCTATTTCGGCTTCTGCCACAATGCCGGTGCCTCCTACGATACGCTCGCCGCCATGGTGGACCAGGACAAGGCCGAGGCGGTGATGCAGGTCAATCACTTCGCGTTCGTGCGCATCGCCCGCGCCTTGGTGCGGCCCATGACCCGCGCCAAGGCGGGCCGGATCGTCGCCATCGGCTCGGTGGCCGCGGTGCAGGCCAACCCCGGCAATGTGGCCTATGCCGCCTCCAAGGCGGCGCTGCTGGCTCATGTGCGCGGCCTGGCGGTGGAGAGCGCCCGGCGCGGCGTCACGGTGAACTACGTCGCCCCCGGCTTCATCGACACCGCCATGCTGGCCAAGTTCGCCGATCATCGCGCGCGCCTGGAAGGCCAGATCCCCGCCGGGCGCTTCGCCCAGCCGGACGACGTGGCGCAGGTTGCCGCCTTTCTCTTCTCGCCCGGCGCGGGCTATATCACCGGCGCCATGATCCCGGTGGACGGCGGCCTCTCCGCCGCGCTCGCCGCTCATCGCTGATTTGTCAGGACCATTATGCGCGCCCTTCAGCTCGTCTCCGACCGCACCCTCCAGATCGTCGACATGCCCGAGCCCGACGCCCCCGGCGCCGGCGAAGTGCAGGTGCGCGTCAAGGCCCTGGCGCTGAACCATATCGACGTATGGGGCTGGCGCGGCATGGCGTTCGCCAAGCGCAAGATGCCCCTCGTGGTGGGCGCGGAAGCCGCCGGCGAGATCATCGCGCTGGGCGCCGACGTGCGCGGCCTGAAGGTGGGCCAGACGGTGGCCATGTATGGCGCCCTGACCTGCGGCCACTGCGCCCAGTGCCTGAAGGGCCGCGACAATCTGTGCGAGAAGGTGGGCGGCGTGCTCGGCTTCCACGTGGATGGCTTTGCCCGCGACATCATCAACATGCCCGAGCGGCTGGTGATCCCCGCCCCCGAGGGTGTGTCGTTCGAGGACGCCGGCTGCGCTGGCATCACCTTCTCCACCGTCGAGCACATGCTGTTCGACAATGCCAAGCTGGAGAAGGGCGAGACCGTTCTGGTGCATGCGGGCGGATCGGGCATCGGCTCGGCCGCCATTCGCCTGGCCAAGGATGTGGGCGCCACCGTCATCACCACCGTGGGCGACGACGAGAAGATGGCCAAGGCCCTGGCGCTCGGCGCCGACCATGTCATCAACTACAAGGTGGACCGGTTCGAGCACGAAGTGCGCAAGATCACCAAGAAGGTGGGCGTGGACGTGGTGTTCGAGCATGTGGGCGTCGACACCTGGCAGGGCTCGCTGCTGTCCATGAAGCCCGGCGGTCGGCTGGTGACCTGCGGCTCCACCTCCGGGGTCAGCACCACCATGAATCTGATGCAGTTGTTCCAGCGCCAGTACAAGATCTTCGGATCGTTCGGCGCCACCATCCGCAACGTGGCGGACGGCCTGGAGAAGATGGGCCGTGGCGTCAAGCCGGTGATCGACACCGTGGTGCCGCTGGAGCAGTACAACGAGGGCCTGGAGCGGCTGGAAAGCCGCAAGGTGTTCGGCAAGATCGTCGTGAAGTTCTGAACGGCATCCAGGGCCAGGGGAGAGAGCGCGTGCTCACCGCCAAGCGGGCGTGGCGCCGGTTTACCCGGGCATCACAGCCGGCGTTCGAGAGCTTCGTCGCCGGCTATGTCCGGTTCTCGATCTGGTGGATGCGGCTCTATCCCGTCTCCTGGTCGTCCAACATCATCGGCACTCTGGGCCGCTGGTTCGGCCCCTGGTTCGTGGTCAGCAAGGTCGCCCGTGCCAACCTGCGCGCCGCCTTCCCGGAGAAGCGTTCGGCGGAGATCGAGCGCATCCTCGCGGGGGTGTGGGAGAATCTCGGTCGGGTGACCGGCGAATTCGCCGTGCTGGACCGCATCTGGGATTATGACCCCGCCAACCCCGGCCAGGGACGTATCGAAGTGGTGGGCGGTGAAATCATGGCGCGGCTGCGCGATGACGGCCGCCCGGCCCTGTTCTTCACGGCCCATACCGGCAATTGGGAACTCAACGCCATCACCGGCGAGAAGCTGGGCGTGTCTGGCGGGGTGCTCTATCGCGCGCCCAACAATCGCAAGGCCGCCGATCTGATCGAGCGCATGCGGGCGCAGACCATGCCGGGCCTGATTCGCGCCGGCCGCTCCGCTGGCCGCCAGATGGTGCGGATGCTGGAGGACGGCGAGCATCTGGGCATGCTGGTGGACCAGCATTGGGGACAAGGCGTCACCGTCACCTTCTTCGGGCGGCCGGCGGCGACCAATCCGACGCTGTCGCGCCTCGCCCGGCAGTTTGATTGTCCCGTCCATGGCATGCGCGTCATCCGCCTGCCCAAGGGCCGGTTCCGCATCGAGATCACCGAGGAACTCCACCTGCCCCGCGATGCCGAAGGCAAGATCGACGTGCAGGGCGGCATGCAGGCCGTCACATCGGTGATCGAAGACTGGGTGCGGGAATATCCCGAGCAATGGCTCTGGCTGCACCGCCGCTGGCGATGAGCGGAGCGCAAGCCCTCGACCGTCCGGAGGTCACATTCATCCTCTTGTCGCGCAGGCGCGCTAAAACATATCCATATTGAAGCCAATTGCACTCGATTTGGAACGATACTCAGTTGCCTTCACGGCAGGTGCCGCTGATTATAGCAGCAGAGCAACGTTCCCATCATGCGACTTCAAACTCATGCGATGCTCGAACTGTCAGTGTATTTGACGCATACATACTCGTGTCATGCGATAAACATGCCATCGCATGTATGGACGTCCTTATCCTAAAAGGGCCCGAGAGTTATGCAGATCGTCCTGGTCGATGCCAGCCGCGTTACCCTCAAATTGATGACCAAAATGCTCAATGACAATGGGCATCACGTCTCCGCGTTCGCTGACGGCAACGAGGCCTTTGCGCACCTTCATGGCGGCGCGGACATCGATGTGCTGATGACCAGCTTCGAGATTCCCGGCATTTCCGGCCTGCAATTGTGCTGGGAAGCCCGGCTGATCGCCAATGCGGGGCGTCCCCTCTATGTGATCGCCATGTCGTCGAATACCGACATCGCCCACCTGGTCGAATCGCTGGATTCGGGAGCGGACGATTTCGTCTCCAAGCCGCCCGCCCTTCCCGAGCTCTATGCCCGCCTGCGCGCCGCTGAGCGCATGAACCAGGCCCAGCGCGAACTGGTGCGGCTGGCCACCCGCGACTTCCTGACCAATCTGTTCAACCGCCGCGCGTTCTTCTCCCAGGCGGAGGAACTCATCCGCAACCGCACGCCCGCGTCCGTGCTGCTGCTCGACATCGACTATTTCAAGCGCGTGAACGACACTTACGGCCACGATGGCGGCGACCTCGCGCTGCTGGCGGTGGCCCAGCTGATGGCACCCCATGCCGCCCACGCCGCCCGTATCGGCGGGGAGGAGTTCGCCATTCTGCTATCGGGCGTCTCCGAGGCGGATGCCTATGAGGAAGCCGAGCGGCTGCGCTGGGAATTCTCCAACATGTCCATCGCACTCCCGGGCGAGAAGTTCCTCAACATCACCATCTCCATCGGCGTGTCCGAGCGGAGCATGGACGACAATGTGGACGAATGGATGAAGCGCGCGGACATGGCGCTCTATGCCGCCAAGGCCGGTGGACGCAACCGGGTCGTCATGGCTGAAGAGATCGATTCGCTCGATGCGCCCAGCCTTGGCATCTCCCGCGGCGGCGGCGGACGGGCCTTGCGTGCGCCGCCTCCGCCGGCGTAAACGCCCGCTGGCGCGGACCTTACGGGCAAAGCCCCTTGCCCCAGCCCCCCCGATCCGATAAAGCCGCGCTTTCCTTTTCCGGGGATGTGTGAAATGGGGCAGCGGCCGGTGGCCGTCATCATGGGCAGCCAGTCCGATTGGGACACGATGCACCATGCTGTCGAGACTCTTGAAGCCCTTGGTGTCGGCTGTGACGCCCGCATCGTCTCGGCCCACCGCACGCCGGACCGCATGGTGGCGTTCGCCAAGGGCGCCCGCGCGGAGGGCTTCAAGGTGATCATCGCCGGGGCCGGCGGTGCGGCGCACCTGCCTGGCATGGTGGCGGCTCTCACCTCGCTCCCGGTTCTCGGCGTCCCCGTCGAATCCCACGCCTTGCGCGGCGTGGACAGCCTCCATTCCATCGTCCAGATGCCGGCGGGCATTCCCGTCGGCACCCTCGCCATCGGCAAGGCGGGGGCCATCAATGCGGCGCTTCTGGCGGCCGCCGTGCTCGCTCTGTCCGACCCCGCTCTGGCGGACCGGCTGGATGCGTGGCGGGCGGCGCGCACGGACGCGGTGGCGGAGCGCCCATCCTGACCATGCTCATCCCCGGTTCGACCATCGGCATCCTCGGCGGCGGGCAGCTGGGGCGCATGATCGCTCTGTCTGCGGCCCAGCTTGGCCTGAAGACCTTCATCCTGTGCCCGGACAAGGACAGCCCGGCCTTTCAGGTCAGCGACGGCCATATCTGCGCCGCCTATGACGATGCCGAAGCGCTGGACCGCTTTGCCGCGCAGGTGGACGTGGTCACCTACGAATTCGAGAATGTGCCTTTGGCCACCGCCGAGCGCCTTGCCGCGCGGGTGCCGCTGCGCCCCGGCGCCAAGGCCCTGGCCATCACCCAGGACCGGCTGCTGGAAAAGACCTTCGTCCGCGATCTAGGCATCGGCACCGCGCCGTTTGCCGCCGTGGATGATTTCGAAGGGCTGCAAGCGGCCGTGGCGGTCATCGGCCTGCCGGCGGTGCTGAAGACCCGCCGTTTCGGCTATGATGGCAAGGGGCAGGTGACCATCCGCAGCGGCGACGACCTGCTGGCCGCCTGGCACGCCATCGGCCGCCAGCCGGCGATCCTGGAGGGCTTCATCGCCTTCCAGCGCGAGGTGTCGGTGGTGGGCGCGCGGCGTGCGGACGATGCCTTCGCCGCCTATGACGTGACCGAGAACGTGCACCGCGAGCACATTCTCCATCTGTCCAAGGTGCCCGCCACCTTGCAGCCGGACGCCGCGCGCGACGCCAAGAGCATCGCCTGCCGCATCGCCTCGGCGCTGGATTATGTGGGCGTGATGGCGGTGGAATTGTTCGTGGGCAGCGCGGGCGGGCGGGATACCGTCATCGTCAACGAGATCGCGCCGCGGGTGCACAATTCCGGCCATTGGACCATGGACGGCGCGGTCACCTCGCAGTTCGAGCAGCATGTGCGCGCCATTGCCGGCTGGCCATTGGGCGATCCGCGCCGGCTCGGCCGGGCCGAGATGACCAACCTCATCGGCGAGGATGCGGAGCAATGGCTGCCGCTGCTGGCGGAGCCGGGCGCGCATCTGCATCTTTATGGCAAGGACGAAGCCCGCGCCGGCCGCAAGATGGGCCATGTGAACCGCCTCTGGCTTGAGGATTGAGGCTGTGCACGTCCCGGTGAAGCCGGGAGCGCCATAAGCGGGCGCTGGGACCTGCCCTCGCCGCCCGCGCACCCGCATTGCTGGAGTTCGGCCCCATGTCCCGCTCCGAACGCCTCCTGGACCTGCTCCAGACCTTGCGCCGGCATCGTCGGCCGGTGACGGGCGCGGCCCTGGCCGAGCAGATGGGCATCAGCCTGCGCACGCTCTATCGCGACATTGCCTCGCTGCAGGCGCAGGGCGCGCGCGTCGAAGGGGAGCCCGGCGTGGGCTATGTGCTGCGCCCCGGCTTCCTGCTGCCGCCGCTGATGTTCTCGGTGGAGGAGATCGAGGCCCTGGCCCTGGGTACGCTGTGGGTGGCCGAGCGCGCCGATGGGTCTCTGAGCCTTGCCGCGCGCAATGCCCTGGCCAAGGTCGCGGCGGTGCTGCCGCCGCATCTGCGCGACGATCTGGAAACCTCCGCATTGCTGGTGGCGCCTGGCCCGCCGATCCCATCTGATGGGGTGGACGAGGCACGGATCCGCGAGGCCATCCGCACCGAGCGCAAGGCGGTCATCGGCTATTGCGATCAGGCGGGCCAGCCCTCTACGCGCACCATCTGGCCGTTCGGCCTCGGCTATTGGGACCATGTGCGGGTGGTCATCGCCTGGTGCGAGCTGCGCCAGGATTTCCGCAACTTCCGCACCGACCGCATCGGCGATCTGGCGTTGACCACCGAGCGCTATCCCCGCCGCCGCCGCGCCCTGCTGAAGGCATGGCGGGAGACGAAGATGAAACGGACTGCGGACCGCAGCACTGCTGCCAGAAACTGACAGGGGGACGCGTTAGGACGGCTGCGTCTTTCCTCAACGGAGCGCAGCCATGCCCAAGCCCGGCCTGACCATTTTGTATGTCGACAACCCGCCCGCCAGTGCGGCCCTGTACGAGCGCCTGCTCGGCTGCGCGTCGGTGGAGGTGTCTGCCACCTTCGCCATGTTCGCCTTCCCCTCCGGCGTGCGCCTCGGCCTGTGGGCGCGCCCGGCGGTGGTGCCGGCGGCCACCGCCGCGGGCTGTGGCGGCGAGTTGGCCTTCACCGTCGACAGCGCGGAACAGGTGGATGCCACCTGCCAGGCGTGGCGGGCGCTCGGCCTGCCGATTCTCCAGGAGCCGGCGCAGGTGGACTTCGGCCACACCTTCGTGGCGCTCGACCCGGATGGCCACCGGCTGCGGGCTGTGTGCCCCTTCGGCTAAGGCAGATCAGAAAAAGGGGCACGATCGTGGCAAAATGCGGTCGCGCCCCTTGCCCTGTCACTGCGGAATACTAGCATGGCAGCCGTCATTGATCGGCGGCGCCAACCTCCGATCAAAACGATTTAACCGGCCGCAAAGGCCGGATCTGCATTCGTTGGAGGAAGCCCATGTCCCTGCTGTCCCGCGGCCTTGTGGCCGCGCTCGCGCTTGCGTCCGCCTGCGGCCTTGCCCCGCTGCCGGGCCTCTCCGCCGGCCCCGCCGCCGCCCAGACCAAGCTGAAATGGGCCCATGTCTATGAGCCCGCCGAGCCGTTCCACACCGCCTCCGTCTGGGCCGCCGGCGAAATCGCCAAGCGCACCAACGGGCGCTACCAGATCGATGTCTATCCCTCCTCGCAGCTCGGCAAGGAAAGCGACATCAACCAGGGCCTGACCCTGGGCACCGTGGACATGATCATTTCCGGCTCCAGCTTCGCCGGCAAAGCCTATCCGCCCATCGGCGTGACCTATTATCCCTACACCTTCCGCGATGCCCAGCACCTCCTGGCCTATGCCAAGAGCGACGTCTTCAAGGACCTCGCCAAGGGCTATGAGGACAAGACCGGCAACCATATCGTCGCCGTGACCTACTACGGCGTGCGCCAGAGCACCTCGAACAAGCCGTTCAAGACCTGCGCCGAAATGAAGGGCCTGAAGATCCGCGTGCCGGATGCGCCGGCCTATCTGGCCATGCCCAAGGCCTGCGGCGCCAATATCGCCCCCATCGCCTTCGCCGAGGTCTATCTGGCGCTCCAGAACGGCACCGTGGATGCCCAGGAAAATCCGCTGACCACCATCGAGGCAAAGAAGTTCTACGAGGTGCAGAAGAACATCATCCTCACCGGCCACATCGTCGACCATCTCAACACGGTGCTGTCGCCTTCGCTGTGGGCCAAGCTCTCGCCGGAAGACCGCAAGATCTTCACCGAGGTGGCGCAGGAAGCCGCCGCCAAGGCCAGCGCCGAAGTGGCCGCGCGGGAGAAGGAACTCATCGCGCTGTTCAAGGACAAGGGCCTGACCATCATCGAGGTCAATACCGACGACTTCCGCGACACGGTGATGAAGAACATCACCTTCGAGAGCTTCGGCTATCGCAAGGCCGACTGGGACCGCATCCAGGCGCTCAAGAGCACCATGTGAGGCGGGGGCGGTCCGCCGGCCCCCGCGGCCGGGATCGCCCATCATGGCCGTGGCTGCTGCCGACGTCCCGCGACCGCCCGCCTCCGTCGGCGGATCGCGGGGCGGTCGACGCAGGCCTTCCCTTTCCGATGATGTCCCGGAGTGCCGATGACCGCCGAGGTCCATACCCGCATAACCGGCGAAGAACTCGCCGAAACCTTCGACCAGGAGGTCCCCGTGGACCTCTCCCCCTATGCCGCCGAGGACTGGGTTACGCTTGTCCTGTTCTGGGTGATGGCGGGGCTGGTGTTCCTGCAATTCTTCACCCGCTACGTGCTGAACGACAGCTACAGCTGGACCGAGGAACTGGCCAGCTACACCCTGGTGGCGGTGGTGTTCCTGGGCTCGGCCATGTGCGTGCGGCTGTCGCGCCATATCCAGGTGGATCTGATCTATCGCTTCCTGCCGCCCGCCGTCGGGCGCGTCGCCGCCACGGTTGTGGACGGGGTGCAGGTGGCCTTCTTCGCTTACGCCTGCTGGCTCATGTGGCGCTACATCTCCCTCGTCGGCGACGAGCCCATGGTGATGGTGCAGGCCTCCAAGGGCATCCTCTATTGGGCGGTGTTCGCCGCCTTCGTGCTGATGCTGCTGCGCTCGGTGCAGGTGGCGATCGCCAATCTGCGGCGCGGCTACAGCCCGCTGGAACGCCCCGAAGCGTTCGACGGCACGGAGGCCTGAGCCATGTGGATTCTCATCGGCGGCTTTCTCGGCCTCATGATCTGCGGCGTGCCGGTGGCCATTTCCATGGCCGGCGCCTCGCTGCTCTACATCATCGTCTCCGGCACGGTGCCGGACGTGGTCATGGCCCAGCGCATGATCGCCGGGGTGGAGAGCTTCCCGCTGCTGGCGGTGCCATTCTTCATCCTGGCCGGCAACCTCATGAACATCGCCGGCGTGACCGGGCGCATCTATGCCTTCGCCGTGGCCCTGGTGGGCTGGATGCGCGGCGGACTGGGGCATGTGAACATTGTCGGCTCGGTGGTGTTCTCCGGCATGTCCGGCACCGCCATCGCCGATGCGGCCGGCCTCGGCACCATCGAGATCAAGGCCATGAAGGACCATGGCTATTCCACCGAGTTCGCGGTGGGCGTCACCGCCGCCTCCGCCACCTTGGGGCCGATCATCCCGCCATCCTTGCCGTTCGTGATCTACGGCATGCTGGCCAATGTCTCCATCGGCGCGCTGTTTCTCGGCGGGGTCATTCCCGGCGTGGTGATGACGCTGATGATGATGGCCACGGTGGCCTTCTTCGCCCATCGCAACGGCTGGGGGAGTGACGCCAAATTCTCCTGGCGCAAGCTGGGCGGGGCCGGCATCGAAGTGGGCGTGGTGGCGCTGTTTCCCGTCGCCGTCTACGTCATGGTGGAACTGGGCCTGTCCCTCAATGCCGCGGTGCTGATCGCGCTGGCGGTGCTGCTGGCGGCAGACTGGTATTTCGACTTTTCCGCCGTCATGGCGCTGATGGCGCCGGTGATCCTGATCGGCGGCATGACCTTGGGCTGGTTCACGCCCACGGAAGCGGCCGTCGCGGCGGTGCTGTGGTCGCTGTTCCTGGGGCTGGTGCGCTATCGCTCCATGACCATGCGGGCGCTGGCCAAGGCGACGTTCGACACCATCGAGACCACTGCCTCGGTGCTGTTCATCGTCACCGCCGCCTCCATCTTCGCCTGGCTGCTCACCGCCAGTCAGGCGGCGCAGGCGCTCTCGGACGCGATCTTGAGCTTCACCCAGAACAAGTGGGTGTTCCTGGCCCTGGCCAACCTCTTGATCCTGTTCGTGGGCTGCTTCATCGACACCATCGCTGCCATCACCATCCTGGTGCCGATCCTGCTGCCCATCGTGCTGAAGCTGGGCATCGACCCGATCCACTTCGGCCTGGTGATGACCCTGAACCTGATGATCGGGCTGCTGCATCCGCCCTTGGGCATGGTGCTGTTCGTGCTGGCGCGGGTGGCCAAGCTGTCGGTGGAGCGCACCACCATGGCCATCCTGCCCTGGCTGGTGCCCCTGATGCTGGCCCTGCTGGCCATCACCTACATCCCCGAACTCACCCTGTGGCTGCCGCGCATGGCGGGCCTCGGCCGATAGCCGGTTCAGACGGGCGAATGATGCGGAATTGACTGCATCATTCGCCCTTCATCACCAGACGGCCCTCCTGGGCCTTGTAGAAGAACTGGCTCGCCACCAGCCAGCCCTTCAGCGGCCGCAGCGGTGGGATGCAGGTGGCCAGCAGCAGCGGCAGCGTGGTGACCAGATGCACCCAATAGGGCGCCTGAAATGCCACTTCCAGCCAGATGGCGAACAGGATCGACGGCAGGCAACCGAAGGTGATGACGAAGAAGGCCGGCCCGTCGGCGGGATCGGCGAAGCTGAAGTCCAGCCCGCACACCTCGCAGGACGGCGCCAAGGTGAGAAAGCCGTTGAACAGATGCCCCTCGCCGCAGCGGGGGCAGCGGCCGCGCACGCCGGTCTCAAGGGGGGACAGCCGGGGATAGGAGATTGTCATAACAGCCCATCGCTTATTGTTGCGTTATTGAATGCATACGTAGCCCAATATTGATCGGATTCAATGTGGGCCGATGTCGCATCGCCCGCTCTCGCGCCCGCAGCTCCCGCCGGGCCGGGCTTGCCTGTGCGCACCTGCCGGCTAGGTTGGACGTCATGAGTCGCCCCCCGGCAGATCCCACCCGCATGAGACTGCTGGCCATCAGCGACCTGCACCTGAGCAGCCCGTCCAATTTCGCGGCCCTCGCCGCGCTTCCGGCCGCTCCCGACGACTGGCTCATCCTGGCCGGCGACGTGGCCGAGCATCCGGACAAGGTGCGCCAGGCCTTCGAGATGCTGAGTGCGCGGTTCGCGCGGTTGATCTGGGTGCCCGGCAACCATGAATTGTGGACCGTCTCCGCCGGCGGCGGCGGCGAGGCCAAGTATCGGCTGCTGGTGGATCTGGCGCGGGAGTGCGGCGTCCTCACCCCGGAAGACCCCTACCCGCTGTGGCCGGGGCCGGGCGGGCCGTGCGTCCTGGTGCCCATGTTCCTGCTCTATGACTACAGCTTCCGCCCCGCCCATGTCGCCCTGGAGGACGTGCTGGACTGGGCGCGGGAAGAGCGCGCGGTCTGCGCCGACGAGATGCTGCTCAGCCCCGCCCCTTTTGCCTCGCGCATTGCCTGGTGCCACGCGCGCTGCGCCTTGACCCAGGCGCGCCTGGAGGCGCTCGACCCCAGCGTTGAGACCATCCTGATCAATCACTATCCGCTGCGGGCGGATCTGGTGCGCATCCCGCGCATTCCGCGCTTTACCCCCTGGTGCGGCACCACGCTGACCGAGGACTGGCACCGACGCTATCGCGCCCGCGCCGTGGTCAGCGGCCATCTCCACGTCCGCCGCACGGATTGGCGCGACGGGGTGCGGTTCGAGGAGGTGTCGCTGGGCTATCCCCGGCAGTGGGATCCCCAGCGCGGCATCGCCCCCTATCTGCGGGAGATTCTCCCGGGCCCCTCGGATTGAGCGCACCGCGCCAGCAGCTCCGCCACCGGCATTGCGGCGGCGTCCACCATCACCGCGGCCGGCTGCGGATGGCGCACGGCCAGGGCCAGCGCATGGGTTCGGATCGGGCGCAGGCGTTCGAGCCGCCAGATGGCGGGATCGTCTGGACAGGCGTCGGAGAACTGGATCGACAGCGGCGCCAACGCGATGGCGAAGCTGTCCAGGGGCAGGGAGAGCCCCTGCCCCACCGCCTTGATATAAGCTTCCTTGAGCGTCCAGAGCGCGAACAGCGCCTCCGGCCGCTGCGCCGGCGACAGCCCCCGGACATAGGCCACCTCCGCCGGAGCGAAGGTGGCGGCGGCCAGATCCAGCGACAGGCGCGAGGGATCCACCGCCTCCACATCGATGCCCACGTCGCGCCGCTCCGTCACCGCCACCGCCACCAGCCCGCGACTGTGCGAGAGGTTGAACCGCAGGAGGGGATCGTCGAACGCGCGCGCAATCTCGGGGCGGCCATGGGCGGTCGGTGCAAAGCGCCACGCCTGCGGGGCACGGGGCGCGTGGGCCGACAACATGCCCCGCGTGAGGGCATGGGCCGCGATATAGGCCTCCCGGTCGGCGGCGAAATGGAACCGCGCGGACCGTGCCCGTTCACCGTCATCCAGGCACGCCGTGAGGACGGGCCAAGCGTCCGGCGGGATCTGCGCCGGCACCAGCCAGCGCACCGAGACCGTATCCGGCGGGAGGGGGGTAACGGCGGCAGGCGCGGGGGCGGGATCAGGCACGCCGGACTCTAGCCCGCCCCGCGCACCGTCGGCAAATTCCGCAGCCATGGCCGCTCAACCACCCCGCGCGCCCCATTCCGCCGGGGCGCTGCCGAGCGGACCGGCCGGACGCGACCAGCGCAGCGCCGTCCCGGAAACGGTGAGCGGCGGCACCAGGCGCTGGGCTGGCCCCCACACAGTCTGCTCCAGTTCGGGCGATCGATCGTCGGGGGTCTCCGGCGCCAGTGCCGGCCCCGGAGCTGCGGTTCCAGCCCCGACGAGAAGCTCCGCCACCCGCGCCAAAGAGGTCCTGGCCGTACCGCCCGCGCCGGTCGTCAGGCGTTGGGTCAGTCCCCGCACGGCGGCGGTGGCGAGGATGTAACCTGCGGCATGGTCGAGGGCCTGCACCGGCAACGGGGTGGGACGGTCGCGCCCGAGCAGTTCCATGCCGGCCTGCGCGATGCCCGTGCTCATCTGCACCAGGCTATCGAAGCCGCGACGCCGGTTCCACGGGCCGCTCCAGCCATAGGCATCCAGGCACACCTCCACCAAAGCGGGATTGAGCGCGCGACGGCGCGCGGCGGAAAACCCCAGCCGCTCCAGGGCATCGGAGCGGTAGCCGTGGACGATCACGTCCGCTTGCGCGAGCAGCCCTTCCAGCACCGCCAGCGCGCCGGCATCCTTCAAATCCAGCCGGGCGCAGCGCTTGCCCGGCGTCACCTCGGGCGCCAGCGAGGGCTCGTCCCAGTCGAGCGGATCGATGCGGAGCACATCCGCGCCGAACCCGGCCAGAAACCGCGTGGCCACCGGCCCGGCCAGGATCCGGGTCAGGTCCAGGACCCGGACACCGGACAAGGGACGGTCCGCGGGCACCCGCCAATCGGGGCGCCCTGCGGCCTCACCCGCGCTCAACGCCAGCAAGGGTTCGGCGGCGACGGCCAGCCCTTGCGGATGCACGGCCCACTGCGCCCTGGAGCGCATGGCCGCGGCGCATCCCCCCGCAGCCACCACCGCCGCTTCGAGCGTATCGGCACGCCACAGCGCCACCGCCGCCGCGACCGCAGCCTTGTCCGCCGCCGTGCCCAGGACGCTGAGCGCCGCTGCCCGATGGTGAGGCGCGTTGGTATGCAGCCGGATCCAGCCGTCGGCCGTGGCATAGTCGCCGGCAATGGCATCCCAGGCGGGCGGGAGATCCCACCCCATGGGCCGGATGGACATGGAAAACCACAGGGACGCCAGGCGCCGATCCACCCGCACCTGCGGCACCGCACCGCCCGCCGTCGCCACCAGTTCGGCCACGGCCGCGCCCGCCGCAGCGACGGAGGCCGCCGCGAGGTCGGTGACCGCGAACACCGATGGCAGGGCACCGCTGCCATGGGCCTCCACCGCGGCAAGCTGCGCCGGCGCGCCGCCGGCAGCGGCCCAGATGGATCCCAAGAGCTCCGAGAACACCGACGGCTCTGACATGGGCCTGCTCTCCCTTGGCCTGCACGCCAGAAAATGGTGCATGCCGTGATTGCGCTTATTCGCGGTTGTGCGCCCCGGAGAATGGACCGGACGGCTCTCCGACGCGGCGCGATGCTCTGCCGTGCCTAGGCCCACCGGACGGCACACGCAAAGGCCAAAACGCATCTTCACATGGGCAGTATCACGAAATTGTGAACAGCTGCGCGCGGGATGACGCCCCGCGGCTGTCGGCGTTTTGCGTTGCAGTGTCAGCCTGTTGGCGTTTGCGCGCCGCGGCGCGGCCACTGGCGCGGGGCCGATGAAGGGCTAACCGCGCAAGCTTCGCACAAGCTAGAATTCGCCCACTAAGCCATGGGTCAAGCGAGGAACCATGGATCAGGTCCGTGGTAGCCGGCGGGCAGCCCGGACCTGCGGGGGTCTGAAGGACGCGGAGACTTAACAGCCATGTCGGTAGCACCAGTCACGCCGGTCGAGAGCGTCAACCTTCAGAGCTTGACCCGTCAGAGCCGGGAAGCTGCGGAAGCCATGGCCGCTGCCATTATGGCCGGCGACATGGCCGCAGCCCAGCGGTACCTGATGATCGTGCAGGACGTGCAGGCCGTAACCGGCATTCGGGCCGCTGCCGCCACCGAGGTGACCGGCGGGGGCGAGCGCCGCACCGGCCTCGGCGCCTTGATCGCCGCCGTGCAGGCCGGTGACATGGATCGCGCCCGTTCCGTGGTCGGCGGCAAGACCAAGGATGGCAAAGACGATACCCGTCCCGCCTTGGCCCCGGCCCATGATGCCATTGCCGCTCCGAAGGTGGTGGATGCCTCCAATGCCGGAACCGTGCTGATCGACCTCTCCGCCCGTCTCAACGCCGAGACGTCCGGTGCGCGCAGCGCGGTCGAGATCGCAGCGGACAATCGCAATGCATCCGGTGTGTCTGATTCGCCGGAAGCGCCTGTGCATTACACCGACAATGGCCAGAAGGCCCCCGGCCCAGGCGAGGAAGAGAACGGCAACACCCGCTTCACGGGCGAGGCCATTCGCTCGCGCGAAGAGGTCCTGCACAGCTACAGCCAGAATCTGGCGATCTGAACCGCCGGGGCGGCGCAACCCACGCGCAACCCCGACGCCATAGCCTCATCGCTCAAGCGCGCCCGGTGGGCTCGCCGTGACTCGCCTCCTGATACCGGGTGCCGCATGACCATCAGTCTTGGATCCACCTACGCGACATATTCCTATATGGCGAAGAACTCTGAAAAGGTTCTCGCCCAGGAGGCCGCCGATCCGATCAATGCGCGCGAGACCGCCTATTACAAAGCGAACATCGAGAAGGTGAAAACCGTCGATGATTTCGTGAATAACTACCAGCTGTTCAACTATGCCATGAAGGCCTACGGACTCTCCGACATGGCCTATGCCAAGGCCTATATGAAGAAGGTCTTGAACAGCGACGTGAACAGCTCAACCAGCTTCGTGAACAAGCTGTCTGATGACAAGTTCAAGTCGTTCGCCAAGCAGTTCGCCTATTTGAAGAACGGCACGCTGCCCTACTCCACTGACATCACCACGGTGGTGAACAAATTTACCCAGCAGACGATGGAAGAGAATGCCGGCGCGGATGACCAGGGCGTCCAGCTGGCGCTCTATTTCAAGCGCAACGCCTCAACCACCACCTCCGCCTATAGCCTGCTGGGCGACGCGGCATTGTGGCAGGTGATGAAGACCGTCTATGGCTTCCCGGACGAGATGGCCAATGCCGACATCGCGACGCAGAAGAAGGCGGTGGACGCCAAGTTCAACGTGAAGGACCTCCAGGATCCCGAAAAGGTCGACAAGCTCCTGAAGCGGTTCACGGTCATGTGGGATGTGCAGAACAACACCTCCAGCGATCCGGTGCTGCAATTGTTCGACACCAGCAACAGCTACGTCTCCACTGGCGTCAGCTCGAGCCTGCTGGACCTGAAGTATGGCGGCTGAGCCGCCGCTGTCCGGCTCTGCCTGAGATCGTTTCCCGGGCACATTGTTTTGTCCTGCCGCAAGGCGGCGGGCGCGTCGTCGGACCACTGTTGCTGCAACGCGGTATCGTGCCTCTCCCGGTGCGGTCCCGCAGCGCGCAGCGAGTGTGTCCATGACGAGAGATATGTTGCAGAATCGCACGTTCGAAGAGCTGGCCCTGGGCGATACCGCCTCCCTCGTCCGCACCGTGACCGAGGACGACATCAAGCTCTTTGCCGCCGTGTCCGGCGATGTAAACCCCGCCCATCTCGACGCCGCCTACGCCGCCACCGACATGTTCGGCCATATCGTCATTCACGGCATGTGGACCGGCGCGCTCATCTCCACCTTGCTGGGCACCGAACTACCCGGCCCCGGCACGATCTATCTCGGCCAGACCTTGCAGTTCCGCCGGCCGGTGGCGCCGGGCGACACGGTGACCGCCTCGGTCACGGTCACCGAGAAGCGCGCCGACAAGCGGATCGTGACGCTGGACACCCGCTGCACCAATCAGAAGGGCGAGGAGGTGCTCACCGGCACCGCCACCGTGATCGCACCGGCGGAAAAACTCTGTCTGCCGCGCATGGCGGTGCCCGATGTGGCCGTGCGCCCCCATGTGCGCCATGAGCGCTTCATCGACGAGGCCCGCGGCCTGCCGACAATGGTGGTGGGCGTGGTGCATCCGTGCAGCACCGAGGCGATCCAGGCGGCCATCGAGGCCCGCGACGAAGGCCTGATCGAGCCGGTGCTGATCGGTCCCGAGCGGAAGATCCGCGCCGCGGCGGACGCGGCGGGCGTATCCCTCACGGGCCTGCGGATCGAGGAGACCGAGCACAGCCACGCCGCCGCCGCCCGCGCGGTGGAACTGGCCGCCGCCGGCAAATTGGGCGCCCTGATGAAGGGCAGCCTGCACACCGACGAACTGCTGGGCGCCATCCTGGCCTCGGGCTCCGGCCTGAAGACCGAGCGCCGCATCAGCCATGTCTATGCCCTCGACGTGCCCACCTATCCCAAGCCCTTGATGGTCACCGACGCCGCCATCAACATCGCCCCCACCCTCGCCCAGAAGCGCGACATCTGCCAGAACGCCATCGATCTGCTGCATCGCCTGGGCGTGGCGGAGCCGCTGGTGGCGGTGCTGGCGGCGGTGGAGACCATCAATCCCGATATGCAGGCGACGCTGGACGCGGCGGCGCTGGCCATGATGGCCCTGCGCGGCCAGATCACCGGCGCCAAGGTGGACGGGCCGCTGGCGTTCGACAATGCGGTGAGCTTCGATTCCGCGCGGATCAAGGAGATCGTCTCCCCGGTCGCCGGACAGGCGGACATCCTGCTGGTGCCGAACCTGGAGACCGGCAACGTCCTGGCCAAGCAGATGATCTATCTGGCCGGGGCCGATGCCGCCGGGCTGGTGCTGGGGGCGCGGGTGCCCATCATCCTCACCAGCCGGGCGGATTCCGTGCGGGTACGCCTCGCTTCCGTGGCCCTGGCCAAGCTCTCGGCCGCCGGCGCCGCCAAGGGGGCGGTGTCCGCATGAGCGACCACATCCTGCTGACCTTCAACCCCGGCTCGTCCACCATCAAGATCGGCCTGTTTGCGGACGGTGCGGAGGGAACCCGCCGCCTGGGCAAGGGCGTCATCGACCTGCGCCACGTGCCCTTGTGCCTGCACATCGTGGAAGGCCCCACCACGGCGGAGATTCCGCTCAAGGCTGCGGTCACCGAGGATCTGCACGAGGTGATCGCGGAGACGCTGGGCTGGCTGGCACAGCATTTCGGCGTGAGCGCGCTGACCGCCATCGGCCATCGGGTGGTGCATGGCGGCGATCAATTCTCCGGCCCGGTGCGCATCACCCCGGAGGTGGCGGACGCCATCGCCGCGCTGGTGCCGCTGGCCCCGCTGCATCAGCCGCACAGCGTGCGGCTGATCAAGGCCATCGAGCATCTGCGCCCGCACCTGCCGCAGGTGGCCTCGTTCGACACCGCCTTCCACCGCACCCAGAGCGACCAGGTCCGCCGCTTCGCTCTACCGCGCGATCTGTTCGATGCCGGCATCAAGCGCTACGGCTTCCATGGGCTGTCGTACAAATACATCGCCTCGGCCCTGGCCCGCGAGGCACCGGAGGTGGCGCAAGGCCGGGTGGTGGCCGCCCATCTGGGCAGCGGCGCCAGCCTGTGCGCGCTCCAGGGCGGCTTAAGCGTCGACACCAGCATGGGCTTCTCCACCCTGGACGGCATCCCCATGGCCACCCGCTGCGGCGCGCTGGACCCCGGCGTCCTCCTGCATCTTTTGACCCAGAAGGGCCTGCCGCTCAGTGAGGTGGAGGACATGCTCTACCATCGCTCCGGCCTGCTGGGCCTGTCCGGCATCAGTGCCGACAGCCGGGCTCTGCTGGAGAGCCCGGCCCCCGAGGCCCGCGAGGCGCTGGATTATTTCAGCTTCCGCATCGCGCGGGAGACCGCGGCGCTGGCCAATACCTTGTCCGGCCTGGATGCCTTGGTGTTCACCGCCGGCATCGGCGAGCACCAGCCGGCCATCCGCGCGGCGGTGTGCGCCCATCTGGGCTGGCTGGGGGTGTCCCTGGATGCGGCGACGAACGCGGCCAATGCCACCCGCATCAACGCCCCGGACAGCCGCGTTGCCGTCTTCGTCCTGCCCACGGACGAGGAGCAGGTGATCGCGGACGAAACCTTCTCCATCCTGCATGCCCCGGAGTTCAGCTCATGATGCCGATCGTCGATCTCGCCGGAAAGCGGGGCCTGATCATCGGCATCGCCAATGAAAGCTCCATCGCCTATGGCTGCGCCCGCATGCTGCGCGCCGCCGGGGCTGAACTGGCGGTGACCTATCTCAACGCCAAGGCCGATCCCTATGTGCGCCCGCTGGCGGAAGCGCTGGAGGCGTCCATCATCGTGCCCTGCGACGTGCGCATTCCCGGCCAGCTGGAAGCGGTGTTCCAGGAGATCGAAACCCGCTGGGACGGGCTGGACTTCGTGTTCCACTCCATCGCCTTCGCCCCGCGCGAGGATCTGCACGCCAATCTGATCGACTGCTCGGCGGACGGCTTCGCCCAGGCCATGGATGTGTCCTGCCACTCCTTCGTGCGGGCGGCCAAGCTGGCGGTGCCGCTGATGCGCAACGGCGGCTCGCTGCAGACGGTCAGCTTCTACGGCGCCGACCGGGTGGTGGAGCACTACAATCTCATGGGGCCGGTGAAAGCGGCGCTGGAGGCGGTGGTGCGCTATCTGGCGGTGGATCTGGCCCCGCGCCGCATCCATGTGCACGCCCTCTCCGCCGGGCCGGTGAAGACGCGCGCCGCCTCCGGGATCGATCGCTTCGATGAATTGCTGGACAAGGTGCGCGAGCGCACCCCCGCCAACCAATTGGTGACCATCGAGGAGATCGGCCGGGTGGCGGCGCTGCTGGCCAGCGAGGCCGGCGCGCCGCTGAACGGCTCCGTCACCTATGCCGACCACGGCTTCCATATCGTCGCCTGACCCATAAAAAAGGCTCCGGTCCTTCCACGGACCGGAGCCTTTATTCAGGAGACCGCCGCCCTCAGGCCGCCGTGCGGTCGAAGATGCTGGCGCCGTGCTCCGCGCTGCCCACCGCCGCGCGGAACGGCGCGAACAATTCCCGGCCGACGCCGATGTGCGAGGAGGAGAGGTCTTCCACCGCCACCGGCCGTGCCGCCCATTCGGCCGCGTCCACCAGCACGGTGAGATGGCCGTTCACGCCGTCGAAGCGCACCATGTCGCCATCGCGGATCTTGGCGATGGGGCCGCCATTGGCCGCTTCCGGCGTCACGTGAATGGCCGACGGCACCTTGCCCGAGGCGCCGGACATGCGCCCGTCGGTGACGAGGGCCACCTTCTGCCCGCGATCCTGCAGCACGCCCAAGGGCGGCATCAATTTGTGCAGCTCGGGCATGCCGTTGGCCTTGGGGCCCTGGAACCGCACCACCGCCACGAAATCCCCGGTGAGGCTGCCGGCCTTGAACGCCGCCTGCAACGCCTCCTGGGAATGGAACACGCGGGCGGGGGCCTCGATGATGTGGCGCTCGGAGGCCACGGCCGAGGTCTTGCTGACCGCACGGCCCAGATTGCCATCCAGCACCCGCAAGCCGCCGGTGGGCTGGAACGGCCGCTCCAGGGGCCGCAGCACCGCTTCATCGCCCGAGGCGGTGGCGCCTTCGCGCCACGCGAGGTTGCCCTCGGCGTCCAGCATGGGCTCCGCGGTATAGCCATTGAGGCCGGTGCCCCAGATGGTCTCCACATCCTCGTGCAGCAGGCCCTGCAACAGCAATTCGCGGATCACGAAGCCCATGCCGCCGGCGGCCTGGAAATGGTTCACGTCCGCCTTGCCATTGGGATAGACCCGCGCCAGCAGCGGTACCACTTCGGCGAGGTCCGAGAAATCGTCCCAGGTCAAAGTGAGGCCCGCCGCCGCCGCCATGGCCACCAGATGCAAGGTGTGGTTGGTGGAGCCGCCGGTGGCATGCAGGCCGACCACCGCATTGACGAACGCCTTCTCGTCCAGCATGCGGCCGATGGGGGTGTAATGGTTGCCCAAGGCGCTGATGGCCAGCGCCCGCTTGGCGCCCTCGCGGGTCAGCGCGTCGCGCAATGGCGTGTTGGGATTGACGAAGGAGGCGCCGGGCAGATGCACGCCCATGATCTCCATCATCATCTGATTGGTGTTGGCGGTGCCGTAGAAGGTGCAGGTGCCCGGCCCGTGGTACGACTGGGACTCCGCCTCCAGCAGGGCGTCGCGCCCCACCTTGCCCTCGGCGAACAATTGCCGGATCCGGGTCTTCTCGTCATTGGGCAGGCCCGAGGTCATGGGACCGCCGGGCAGGAAGATCGCCGGCAGATGGCCGAACGACAACGCCCCGATCACCAGCCCCGGCACGATCTTGTCGCAAATGCCCAGGAACACCGCCGCATCAAAGGTCTGGTGCGACAGGGCCACCGCAGTGGAGAGCGCGATCACCTCGCGGGAGAACAGCGACAGCTCCATGCCCGCTTCGCCCTGGGTGACGCCGTCGCACATGGCCGGCACGCCGCCGGCCACCTGGGCCACGCCGCCCGCCTCCCGCGCGGCGGCGCGGATCAGATCGGGATAGCGCTCATAGGGCTGGTGGGCGCTGAGCATGTCATTATAGGCGGTGACGATGGCCAGGTTGCCGCCATCGCCGGCCCGCAGTTCGGCTTTGTCGCCGACACCGCAGGCGGCAAAGCCGTGCGCCTGGTTGGCGCAGCCCAGCGCCCGGCGGCGGGGGCCTTCCTCACCGGCGGCGGCGATCTGCGCCAGATAGCGCTGGCGGGTGGCGGCGCTGCGCTGGGCGATGCGCGCCGTAACCTCACCGACGCGGGCATTGAGAGTGGCTTGGATGGCCATGGCGTGCCTCCTGGCTGGGCGGTTGCAGGCGGCGGACACGATGCCCCCACGCCCGAACAACGTCCGGGAGGGCGATGCCGAACAGCGGCATCCGTCTCTCGGCGCTGCGAGTCTGGTTCATCTTATCTATGTCGGCGCGCGACGGGGATGCGCAACCCTTGTTGCCCACCTGCCGTAGCGGCGCGGGCAAACATGGCATGGCGCCCATGACAGCGGCATGCCACCGCCCGAAGCCGCAGGGCGGTGGCGGGAGACCGATGCGCCTGTGCCTTATTCCGCCGCCGTGGGCCGCTCCAGCTGGACCACCGCCGTGTCGGCCGGCGGGTCATGGGCGGCAATGGTCTTGCGGCGCCAGCGGGCGAGGCGCGTGGTGAGCCGGTGCATGGCCAGATATACCACCGGCGTGGTGTAGAGGGTCAGGATCTGGCTGACGATCAGGCCACCGACGATGGCAAAGCCCAGCGGCTGACGCAGTTCCGAGCCGGTGCCGGTGCCCAGCATCAGCGGCAGGCCGCCCAGCAGCGCCGCCATGGTGGTCATCATGATCGGCCGGAAGCGGGTGAGGCAGGCCTCATAGATGGACTGCTCCGGCGCCATGCCCTCCTCGCGCTCCCGCTGCAAGGCGAAGTCGATCATCATGATGCCGTTCTTCTTCACGATGCCGATCAGCAGCAGGATGCCGATGATGCCCATGACGCTGAGGTCAAAGCCGGCCACATACAGCGTCAGCAGTGCCCCGAGGCCCGCGGACGGCAAGGTGGAGAGAATGGTCAGGGGGTGGATGAAGCTCTCATAGAGCACACCGAGGATGATGTAGACCGCCACCAGGGCGGCCGCGATCAGATAGGGCTGGGTGCGCAGGGAGTCCTGGAACGCCTGGGCGGTCCCCTGGAAATTGCCGATGA
Organism: Azorhizobium sp. AG788; assembly: GCF_943371865.1. GTDB lineage: Bacteria > Pseudomonadota > Alphaproteobacteria > Rhizobiales > Xanthobacteraceae > Azorhizobium. The sequence goes on from NZ_CALRWL010000006.1 coordinate 52,878, forward strand.
GCGTCACCGGCTTGCCCATCTCCTGTTCCGCTTGCCGGATCGCCGTCACCGCCTGTCCCAGCGCCGTGCCCGGCGCGAGGTTGAAGCTCAGCGTCACTGCCGGGAACTGCCCCTGGTGGCTGATGGAGAGATAGGCGGTCTTGCTGGTGTCCACCTTCACGAAAGCGGACAAGGGGATCATCTCGCTGGTGCGCGGTGACTTGACGTAGATCTTGTCCAGCGAGCTGGCGTCCAGCTGGAGCTTCGGATCCACCTCCAGCACCACATGATATTGCGACAGCTGGGTGAAGTATTGCGCCACCTGCCGCTGGCCGAAGGCATCATAGAGCGTGTCGTCGATCACCTGCGGCTGGATGCCGAAACGGGCGGCGGTGTCGCGGTCGATGGCGAGCGAGACTGTGGGGGCGTTGGTCTGCTGGTCGGTGGCCACGTCCTGGAGGCCCGGGATGGAACGCAGCTTGGCCAGGATCTTCGGCGCCCATTCGTTCAGCTCCGCCAGATTGGCGTCCTGAAGGGTGTATTGATACTGGGTGCGCGCGGGGCGCCCGCCCACATTGATGTCCTGCGATGCCTGGAGGAACAGCAATGCTCCGGGCACCTTGGCGACCTGCGGCCGCAGCCGGTTGATGATCTGGTCGGCGCTGGCGCCGCGCTCGTCGCGCGGCTTCAGGTTGATCCACATGCGCCCGGTGTTGATGGTCTGCGAGCCGCCGGTGGCGCCCACCGATCCCGCCACGCTTTCCACGTCCGGATCCTTGGCGACGATGGCCATCAGCGCCTGCTGCTTCTGCGACATGGCGGCGAAGGAAATGTCCTGCGCCGCCTCTGTGAAGCCGGTGAGGAAGCCGGTGTCCTGCTGCGGGAAGAAGCCCTTGGGAATGGCCACATAGAGCGCGATTGTGGCCGCCAGGGTCACGAACAGGCTCATGAGGGCGAGTGTCTGGTGCCGCAGCACCCACTTCAGGCCGCGGTCATAGCCGCGCAGCATGCCGTCGAAGAAGGCTTCGGACGCCATATAGACCCGGCCGTGCTTCACCCCGTGCTCGCTCTTGAGAAACAGCGAGCACATCATGGGGGTGAGGGTCAGCGACACCACCACCGAAACCAGGATGGTGATGGTCACGGTCACCGCGAATTCCCGCAGCAGCCGGCCGACGATGCCGCCCATGAGCAGCACCGGGATGAACACCGCGATCAGCGACAGGCTGATGGAAATGATGGTGAAGCCGATCTCGCCCGCGCCCTTGAGGGCCGCATCCATGGGCGAGAGCCCCTCCTCGATATGCCGGTGGATGTTCTCCAGCATGACGATGGCGTCATCGACTACGAAGCCCACCGCGATGGTCAGGCCCATGAGCGAGAGATTGTCCAGGCTGTAGCCCAGCACATACATCACCGCGAAGGTACCGATCAGCGCCATGGGCACGGTGATGGACGGGATGATGGTGGCCCAGACGTTGCGCAAAAATGCGAAGATCACCGCCACCACCAGGGCGATGGTCAGCAGCATGGTGAGTTGCACATCCTCCACCGAGGCGCGGATGGTCTGGGTGCGGTCGGTGAGGATGTCGACGCTGATGCCCGGCGGCAGCGAGGCCTCCAGGCGTGGGATCATGGCCCGCACCCGGTCCACGGTCTCGATCACATTGGCGCCCGGCTGCTTGAACACGATCAGCTGAATGCCGCGCTTGCCCTTCTGCCAGGAGGCTAGGCGCATGTTCTCGGGGGCATCCACCGCGGCGCCGATGTCGCGGATGCGCACCGGGGCGCCGTTCTTATAGGCGATGATGACATCGTTCCACGGCTGGGAGGCCAGCAGCTGGTCGTCCGCATAGATGGTGAAGCTCTGGGTCGGGCCGTCGAAGCTGCCCTTCGGCGAATCCACCGTGGCGGCGGCCAGCACCCCGCGCACATCCTCCAGGCTCATGCCCAAGGCCGCCAGCTTGGCCGGGTCCACCTGCACCCGCACCGCCGGCTTCTGCTCGCCGGTGATCGCCACCTGGGCGATGCCGGGAATCTGGCTGATCTGCTGCGCCAGGATGGTGTCCGCCAGATCGTCCACCTTGGTGATGGGATAGAGCTGCGACTGAACCGCAATGATCAGGATCGGCGAATCCGCCGGATTGACCTTGCGGAATGTCGGGGGGCTGGGAAGATTCTTGGGCAATTGGCCCGAGGCGGCGGTGATGGCCGACTGCACGTCCTGGGCGGCCGCGTCGATATTGCGGGCGAGATCGAACTGGATGGTGATGGAGGCGACGCCCAATGCGCTGGACGAGGTCATCTGCGTCACGCCAGCGATCTGGCTGAACTGCCGCTCCAAAGGCGTGGCCACCGAGGAGGCCATGGTCTCCGGGCTGGCGCCCGGCAGGCTGGCGGACACCTGGATGGTGGGAAAGTCCACCTGCGGCAGCGGCGCCACCGGCAGCAGCGGATAGGCGATGGCGCCCACCAGCACCATGGCCACCATCAGCAGCGTGGTGGCGATCGGGCGCCGGATGAAGGGGGTCGAGATGCTCATGCGGGCGTCTTCGTGCTGGCGTCGCTCACCGGCGCGGGAGCGGTCGCCGGCGGCGGCGCGCCGGTGACGGACACCTTGGCGCCCGGTGTCAGCCTGAGCTGGCCATCCACCACCACCCGCTCGTCCAGCTTCAGGCCGGAAGCGATCACGCTGGTGCCCGCCGTGGTCGGCCCCAGGGTCACGGTGCGCTTCTCCACCGTGTCGTCGGTCTTGATCACATAGACGAACAGGCCATCGGCGCCGCGCTGCACCACCTGGGCGGGGAGGGTCACCGCGGCGGTCAGCTTGCGCACCTGCACCTGCACATTCACGAACGCGCCGGGCCAGAGCTTGAGGTCGTCATTGGGGAAGGTAGCCTTCACCCGCAATGTGCCGGTGCTGGAGTCGATCTGGTTGTCGATCAGCTCCACCTTGCCGGTGCCGAGCTGGGTGGTGCCGTCGCGCTTGAAGGCCAGCACCGCCACCGGCCCGTGCGCCATGGCGGCGACCAGTTCGTCGAGGCGATCCTGCGGCATGGCGAAGATCACCGAGATCGGCTTGACCTGGGTGATGACCACCACGCCGGTGGTGTCGGTGGCGCGCACGATATTGCCCTGGTCCACCAGCCGCACGCCGGTGCGGCCGGAGATCGGCGCCTTGATGGTGGTGTAGCCCAGCTGCACCTCGGCACTGTCGATGGCCGCCTGATCGCCCTGGACCGCGGCCTCATACTGCGCCACCTGGGCGGTCTGGGTGTCGAGGGTCTGCTGCGAGGCGGCATTCTTGGCCACCAGCGTCTTGTAGCGCTCCAGATCCATCTTGGCGTTATTGAGCTGGGCCATGTCCTTGGCCTTGGCGGCCTGGGCCTGGGCCAGGGAGGCGGCGAAGGGGCGCGGATCGATCTGGGCCAGCACGTCGCCGGCCTTTACATCCTGCCCTTCGGTGAAGGACACCTTCTGCAATTCGCCATCCACCCGCACCTTCACGGTGACGGTGTTGAAGGCCTGCACCGCGCCGATGCCGGTGACATAGACCGGCACGTCCTGGGCCCGGGTCATGGCCGCCACCACCGGAATGGGCGCCGGCGCCCGGGGCCGGGCCGCCTCGGGCGCCGGGGCGGCAACGCCGAAGCGCCACGCCAAACCTCCCGCCACGATGACCATCGTGGCCACGATCCATACGGCACGGCGCATCGGCTTTTTTCCCTCGGAACGCGGCAGTCAGACCTTGAACACGCTGCATTGCACAAACCCTGCGCCGATCCGGCCAAGCTCACGAACCCGTGATCGCATGACCTTGCGCAGGGTTTGGCCGGTCCAAGGGTTCAAACAGAGGAAGCGCGTTCTGCGGACCGGGAAAAATCCGCCGTCAGTGCGGAAGATTGGCCTTAACCGGCGAATGGGATTGAGGAGGAATGCACCATGGTGGCATTCTGCAACCAGGGGCGGGATCGAGTTCCCGGATGCGTGAGCCGAACGACGAAGACCTCATGGCGCGGGTCGCCGGAGGGGACGAGCCCGCATTCCGGGTGCTCAGCGAACGATACGCCGTCCGGGCGGTCGCACTGGCGCGCCGTTTTCTCGGCAACGAAGCCGACGCCGAGGAAATCGCCCAGGAGGCCTTGCTGCGGGTCTGGCGCGCGGCGCCGCGCTGGCAGCCCACCGCCGCCTTCGGCACCTGGTTCTACCGCATCGTGGTCAATCTCTGCCTCAACCACCGCCGCCGCGCCCCGTTCGCGGATCTGGCGGAGGCCGGCGAGCCGGTGGACCCCCGGCCCGACGCCCAGGCCCGGCTGGAGCGCCGGGACGAGGCGCGGCAACTGGCCGCCGCCATTGCCGCTCTTCCGCCGCGTCAGCGTGCTGTGGTCCTGCTCACGTATTGGGAGGGCCTGTCCAACAGCCGCACCGCCGACGTCATCGGCACCTCGGTGGGCGGCGTGGAAACGCTGCTGGTGCGCGCCCGCAAGGCGCTGCGCGGCAGCCTCGGCAGTCGCATCTTTTCGGGAGACTAGGCCATGAGCCGGACCCACAAGACCCCGCCGCTCCCCTCTGCGCTGTCCCGCCGCGCGCTGGAGGAGGCGCTGGCGCGCCACGGCTCCGAGATCACGTTGTGGCCGCCGCAGTTGCGCGCCGGTGCGCACGCTCTCTTCCTGGCCGATCCCCAGGCGCGGACGCTGCTGACCCAGGCGCAGCATCTCGACGGCCTGATCCATCGCGGACTGTCCGGCCCCGCCGCCGCCGAGGACCAGGCGGCAGCGCGGCGCGTGACGGCGCGGCTGGCGGCGCGCCCCCTCCCCGCCCAGGCGCGGCGGATGGCGGTGCTGCCCGGCTGGCTGCTGAATTTCGATCTGCGCCCGGCCTGGCCCAGCATCGCCGCCTTGGCGGGCATGGCCATGCTCGGCTTCCTGCTGGGCTCCCATGCGGTCGGCCCCGGCGGGCTTGCGCCACCGTTTGCCGCCCAACGGGTCACGGTGGCCGATGCGGACGTGAGCGCCATCATGTTCGAACCCGACCCGCTCGCGGAGACCGGCCTATGAGTGGACTGAGCCTGCGCCTCGGCGCCCTCCCCCCGCAGCGCCTGCTCCTGGTGGGCTCGCTGGCGCTCAATTTGTTCTTCGTCGGCGCCGCCGTGGCGGTGGGGTGGCGCCAGGCCCAGGCGCCGGCCCTGCCGGCGGCGGTGGCGTTGGACCGCAGCCCCGCCGCCCGCATCGACCGGCTGGCCGCCACCTTGCCCGGCCCCGACGCCAAGGTGCTCTACGCCCAGTTCCAGGCCGCCGAGCCCACCATCGAAAGCGACCGCGCCGTCAGCCGCCGGGCCCAGGAGGCGGTGCGCCGGGCGCTGGATGCGCCCACGTTCGACCCCGCCACCGCCGACACCGCGCTGTCCGCGCTGCGCGACGCCCGCCGCGCCGTGTGGCGCACCCTGCACGGGGCCCTGCTGCGGGCGGCCACCGAGATGTCGCCGGAAGGCCGCGCTCGCCTCGCCGACTGGGTGCCGCCCACCGAAGAGGGCAACCGGCCGGCACATTCATTCCCCCAAGGCCGCTGAGGACGCTTCCGCCATGCCCCTCTCCGCCCGCCGTCGCCGATCAGGTATCACCTCCGATGAATGACCCACGTCCGCTGCGCGATCTTCAAGGGGAGCCCGTCACCCTGCCGCCGCGCGAAGCCGCACCGGAAGCCAAGCCGCGCCGGCGGTTCGGCTGGACGCCGCTGATCTTCCTTTTGCTGCTGGCTCTGGTGGGGGCGGGCTGGTGGATCCGCCCGCAGGAAACCGCCCCGGCCGGCGGACGGCGCGGCATGGCCGGGCCGGTGCCGGTGGCCGCCGCCACGGTGGAGACCGGCGCCCTGCCGGTGACGCTCACCGCGCTGGGCACGGTCACCGCCATCAGCACGGTGACGGTGCGCAGCCAGATCACCGGGCGCCTCACCGGCATCTTCTTCAAGGAGGGCCAGGAGGTGAAGGCCGGGGACGCCCTCGCCGAGGTGGACCCGCGCCCCTATGAGGCGGCGCTGAAGCAGGCCCAGGGCCAACTGGCCCGCGATCAGGCGCAATTGCGCAATGCCCAGCTCGATCTCACCCGCTTCAAGACCCTGGTGACCAAGAATGCCGCCTCGCAGCAGTCGGTGGATACCCAGGATGCGCTGGTGCAGCAATATACCGGCACGGTGGAGATGGATCAGGCCCAGGTCCGCACCGCGGAGCTGAACCTGGAATATTGCCACATCGTCGCCCCGGTCTCCGGCCGGCTGGGCATTCGCCTGGTGGATGCGGGCAATTTCGTCCAGGGCGGGGATTCCACCGGCATCGTGGTCATCACCCAATTGAAGCCCATCACCGTGGTGTTCTCGCTGCCGGAAGATGCCGTGCCCGCCGTGGTGCGCCGCCTTGCGAGCGGCGCCGACCTGCCGGTGACGGTCTATGACCGCAACCGCCGCGCCAAGATCGCCACCGGCCGGCTCACCACCATCGACAACCAGGTGGACGTGACCACCGGCACGGTGAAGCTGAAGGCGGAATTCGCCAATGACGACAATGCTCTATTCCCCAACCAGTTCGTCAATGTGGACCTGCTGGTCAACACCCTGCCCAGCGCGCTCATCATTCCCTCCGCCGCCGTGCAGCGGGGGGCGCCGGGCACCTATGTCTATGTGATCGGCGCCGACAATGCGGTGAGCGTGCGCAAGGTCACGCTCGGCCCCTCGGCCAATGACAAGGTGTCGATCACCGACGGACTGAAAGCCGGCGAAAAGGTGGTGGTGGACGGCGCCGACAAATTGCGCGAGGGCGCCAAGGTCACCGAGCCGGACGCCCCCGGCGCCACGCCCCGCCCGGCCCGACCGCCGGGCGAGGGCGTGGGCGCGCCCTCCGCCCGCCGCCCGCAGGCCACTGCGCCGTGAACCCCTCCAAACCCTTTATTGAGCGTCCGGTCGCCACCTCGCTGATCATGGCGGCCTTGTTGATGGTGGGCATGGTGGCGTTCCGCTTCCTGCCGCTCTCCGCGCTGCCGGAGGTGGATTATCCCACCATCGCCGTGCGCACCTTCTATCCCGGCGCCAGCCCGGAAGTGATGACCTCGGCCATCACCGCGCCGCTGGAACGCCAATTGGGGCAGATGCCGAACCTCAAGCAGATGAGTTCGTCCAGTTCCGCCGGCGCCTCGGTCATCACCCTCCAGTTCGGCCTGGAACTGACCCTGGACGTGGCTGAGCAGGAGGTGCAGGCGGCCATCAATGCCGCCGGAAACCTGCTGCCCTCCGATCTGCCGGCGCCGCCCATCTATGCCAAGGTGAACCCGGCCGACGCGCCGATCCTCAGCCTCGCCGTCACCTCCAAGACCCTGAGCCCCACGGCGCTGGAGGATCTGGCGGACAATCGCTTGGCGCAGAAATTGTCCCAGGTGCAGGGGGTCGGGCTGGTGAGCATAGCCGGCGGTCAAAGGCCGGCGGTGCGCATCCGCGCCAATCTGGCGGCGCTGGCCGCCTATGGGCTCAATATTGACGACCTGCGCACCAGCATCGCCAACGCCAATGTCAATTCGCCCAAGGGCAGTTTCGATGGCCCCATGCGCGCCTACACCGTGCAGGCAAACGATCAGATCAAGGACCCTGCGGTCTATAACGATCTGGTGGTGGCCTATCGCAAGGGTGCGCCGGTGCGGCTCAGCCAGGTGGCCGAAGTGGTGGGCGGGGCGGAGAATGAGAAGCTCGCCGCCTGGATGGACACCACGCCGGCCATCATCCTCAATGTGCAGCGCCAGCCCGGCGCCAATGTCATCGCCGTGGTGGACGAGATCAAGGCGCTGCTGCCGGAACTGACCGCCACCTTGCCCGCCGCCATGGATGTGCAGGTGCTCACCGACCGCACCACCACCATCCGCGCCTCGGTGCGCGACGTGGAATTCGAACTGGTGTTCGCGGTGGTGCTGGTGGTGCTGGTGATCTTCGTGTTCCTGCGCAACGTGCCGGCCACCATCATTCCCAGCCTGTCGGTGCCGCTATCCATCGTCGGCACCTTCGCGGTGATGTATCTGGCCGGGTTCAGCCTGAACAATCTCTCGCTCATGGCGCTCACCATCGCCACCGGCTTCGTGGTGGACGATGCCATCGTGATGATCGAGAACATCTCGCGTTATATCGAGCAGGGCATGAAGCCGTTCGATGCGGCCCTGAAGGGCTCGGCGCAGATCGGCTTCACCATCGTTTCGCTCACCGTGTCGCTGATCGCGGTGCTGATCCCGCTGTTGTTCATGGCCGATGTGGTGGGGCGGCTGTTCCGGGAATTCGCCATCACTCTGGCGGTGACCATCCTGATCTCGGCGGTGGTGTCGCTGACCCTGGTGCCGATGATGTGCGCCCGGCTGCTGAAGCCGCACGCGCCTGCCCCGCAGACCGCCACGCCCGCGCGGCGCGGCTGGTTCGATGGGCTGGTGGCGCTCTATGGCCGCGCGCTCACCGTGGTGCTGCGGCATCAGCCGCTCACCTTGCTGGTGGCGGTGGCGACGCTCGCCCTCACCGCCGCGCTTTATGTGGTGATCCCCAAGGGCTTCTTTCCGGTGCAGGACACCGGCCTGATCCAGGGCGTCTCCGAGGGGCCGCAGTCGATCTCTTTCGCCGGCATGGCGGAGCGGCAGCAGATGCTGGCGGCGCAGATCCTGAAAGATCCGGATGTGGCCCGGCTCGCCTCCTTCATCGGCACCGACGGCACCAACACCACGCTCAATAACGGCCGCTTCCTCATCGAGCTGAAGCCCCGCGACGAGCGCACCTCCGGCGTGTCCGACGTGATCCGCCGCCTCACCGCCGCCGTTGCCCCGCTCACCGGCATCTCGCTCTACATGCAGCCGGTGCAGGATCTGACCGTGGATGCCACGGTGGGGCGCGGCCAATATCAGTTCGTGCTGTCCGACACCGACCCGGACGAACTGGCCAAATGGGTGCCCAAGCTGCTGGACAAGCTTTCCGCCCAGCCGGAACTGGCGGATGTCTCCAGCAATCTGCTGGACAAGGGCCTGGCGGTGGACATCACGCTGGACCGCGACACCGCCGCCCGGTTCGGCATCACCACCGCCACCGTGGACAATGCGCTCTATGATGCCTTCGGCCAGCGCATCATCTCCACCATCTTCACCCAGACCAACCAGTATCGGGTGATCCTGGAGGCGGACCCCACGCTTCGGGCGGGCCTCAAGGCACTGGAGGATGTGCATCTGCCCTCCTCCGGCGGCGGGCAGGTGCCCTTGTCGGCCATCGCCACCATCACCGAGCGCCCGGCGCCGCTGCAGATCAGCCACCTCAGCCAATTTCCGGCCATCACCGTGTCGTTCAACCTCGCCCCCGACGTGGCGCTGGGCGCGGCGGTGGAGGCGGTGCAGCGGGCGGAAGCGGAGATCGGCATGCCGCGCAGCATCACCACCGCCTTCCAGGGCGCGGCGCTGGCGTTCCAGGGGGCGCTGAGCAACCAGCTGCTGCTGATCCTGGCGGCCATCGTCACGGTCTATGTGGTGCTGGGGGTGCTCTATGAGAGCTACATCCACCCCATCACCATCCTCTCCACTCTGCCCTCCGCCAGCGTCGGCGCGCTGCTGGCGCTGATGGCCACCGGCGGGCAGTTGGACATCATCGGCATCATCGGCATCATTCTTTTGATCGGCATTGTGAAGAAGAATGCCATCATGATGATCGACTTCGCCTTGGATGCGGAGCGCACGCAAGGCCTGGCGCCGCGCGAGGCGATCTATCAGGCCTGCCTGCTGCGGTTCCGGCCCATCCTCATGACCACAATGGCCGCCATTCTCGGCGCCGTGCCGCTGGTGCTGGGCTCGGGCGCCGGATCTGAATTGCGGGCGCCGCTGGGGGTGGCGATCATCGGCGGGCTGGTGGCCAGCCAGATCCTCACCCTGTTCACCACGCCGGTGATCTATCTGGCCTTCGACCGCCTCGCCAAGCGCGTCGCCCGCCTCACCGGGGCGGCGCCGACGGAGGCGACGCGGTGAACATCTCCGCGCCGTTCATCCGCCGCTCGGTGGCGACCACGCTGCTGACGCTGGGGCTGGCGCTGGCGGGGGCGCTGGCCTTTTTCAAATTGCCGGTGGCGCCGCTGCCGCAGGTGGACATTCCCACCATCATGGTCAGCGCCTCCATGCCCGGCGCCAGCCCCGACACCATGGCGGCCACGGTGGCGACGCCGCTGGAGCGGCATCTGGGGCAGATCGCCGACATCAGCGAGATCACCTCCACCAGCACGCTGGGCTCCACCCGCATCACGCTGCAGTTCGGCCTCTCCCGCGACATCGACGGCGCCGCCCGCGACGTCCAGGCGGCCATCAATGCGGCGCGGGCCGATCTGCCGGCGGCGCTCCGCACCAACCCCACCTATCGCAAGGTCAATCCCGCCGACGCGCCGATCATGATCCTGGCGCTGACCTCCAACACGCTCAGCCGCGGCCAGCTCTATGACAGCGCCGCCACGGTGCTGCAGCAGAAGCTCTCCCAGGTGCAGGGCATCGGCCAGGTGACCATCGGCGGCTCGTCGCTGCCGGCGGTGCGGGTGGAGATCAATCCGCATGCGCTGTCGCAATATGGCATCGGCCTGGAGGATGTGCGGGCGGCGCTGTCCGCCGCCAATGCCAATGCCCCCAAAGGCGCCATCGAGGCCGGCGACCGGCGCTGGCAGATCTACACCAACGACCAGGCCCGCGAGGCCTCAGCCTATCGCTCGCTGGTGATCGCCTATCGCAACGGCGCGCCGGTGCGGCTGTCAGACGTGGCGACCGTCGAGGACTCGGTGGAGAGCGTGCGCAATGAGGGCCTGTCCGACGGCAAGCCCTCGGTGCTGATCATCCTGGCCCGCGAGCCCGGCGCCAACATCATCGAGACCGTGGAGCGGGTGAAGGCGGCGCTGCCGGAACTGCGCGCCTCCATCCCCGCCGACATCGACGTCGCCATCGCCCAGGACCGCACCGCCTCCATCCGCGCCTCCCTGGACGATGTGGAGCGCTCGCTGGTGATCGCGGTGGTGCTGGTGGTGGTGGTGGTGTTCGCCTTCCTGCGCGATGCCCGCGCGGCGCTGATCCCGTGCGTGGCGGTGCCGGTGTCGCTGCTGGGCAGCTTCGCGGCCATGTACATGCTGGGCTACAGCCTGGACAATTTCTCGCTGATGGCCCTGACCATCGCCACCGGCTTCGTGGTGGATGACGCCATCGTGGTGGTGGAGAATGTGTCGCGCCATGTGGAAGCGGGCATGGCGCGCATGGAGGCCGCGCTCCTGGGCGCCAAGGAGGTGGGCTTCACCGTCCTGTCCATGACCCTGTCGCTGATCGCGGTGTTCATCCCCCTGCTGCTCATGGGCGGCATCGTCGGGCGGTTCTTCCGGGAATTCTCGGTGACGCTGTCGGTGACGGTGCTGGTCTCGCTGCTGGTCTCGCTCACCACCACCCCCATGATGTGCGCCTATCTGCTGCGGGAAAAGCACGAGGAACGCCCCCCCGGCCGCATCGGCCGCGCGGCGGGACGGGTCTATGCGGGCGTGCTGCGGATCTATGGGGTGTCGCTGGACTGGGCGCTGCGCCATTCGGTGCTGGTGCTGATCCTGCTGGCGCTGACCATCGCGCTGAACGTGCATCTGTTCCGCATCATCCCCAAGGGCTTCTTCCCGCAGCAGGACATCGGCCAGTTGGTGGGCGGCATCCAGGCCGACCAGAGCATCTCGTTCCAGTTGATGCGGCAGAAGCTGGCGCGGTTCGTGGCCATCATCCGCGCCGATCCGGCGGTGGACAATGTGGTGGGCTATACGGGGGGCGGGCAGACCAATTCTGGCTATGTGTTCGTCTCGCTCAAGCCGCTGGCTGAGCGCGACGCCTCCGCCGATCAGGTGATCGCCCGGCTGCGCGGCAAGCTCTCCGGCGTGCCGGGAGCGAGCCTCTATCTCCAGGCCATGCAGGATGTGCGCGCCGGCGGGCGCCAGTCCAATGCCCAGTACCAGTTCACCTTGCAAAGCGACGATCTGGCGGCGCTGCGGCTGTGGACGCCCAAGATCACCGAGGCGCTGCAGCACATTCCCGAACTGGCGGACGTGAATTCCGACACCCAGGAAAAGGGCCTGGAGGTGGATCTCGACATCGATCGCGACACCGCCGCCAAGCTGGGGCTCACCATGAGCCAGATCAGCAACACGCTCTATGACGCCTTCGGCCAGCGCCAGGTCTCCACCATCTATGCGCCGCTGAACCAGTATCATGTGGTCATGGAGGTGGCCCCCGCTTACTGGCAGGATCCGCGCACCCTCGACGACATCCGCATCAGCACCAGCGGCGGCGCTTTGGCCGGGGCCGCGTCCACTGCCGCGGTCGCCGCCGCAGCCGCCAGCACCGGCGATCTGGCGGCGGATGCGGTGCGCAATGCCAATACCAATCGCCTCGCCAATACCACCCGCTCCGGCGCCTCCACCGGGGCAGCGGTGAGCACGCGGTTCGCGCCCTCGGTGCCGCTGTCGGCCTTTGCCACCTTCGGCCCCGGCGGAACGCCGCTGGCGGTGAACCACCAGGGCCTGTTCGCCGCGTCAACGCTGTCGTTCAACCTGCCTGAGGGCAAGACCTTGGGCGAGGCGGTGGAAGCCATCCACCGCACCATGGTGGAGATCGGCGTGCCGTCCTCCATCCATGGCACCTTCCAGGGCACGGCGAAACTGTTCCAGCAGTCGCTCAACAGCCAGCCGCTGCTGATCCTGCTGGCGCTCGCCACGGTCTATGTGGTGCTGGGCATTCTCTATGAGAGCTTCGTGCACCCTATCACCATCCTCTCCACCTTGCCTTCGGCGGGTCTGGGGGCGGTGCTGGCGCTGATCGTCTGCCGCACGGAATTCAGCCTGATCGCCATGATCGGCGTGATCCTGCTGATCGGCATCGTCAAGAAGAATGCCATCATGATGGTGGACTTCGCCTTGGATGCGGAGCGCACCCGCGGCCTTGCCCCGGCCCAGGCCATTCGCGAGGCCTGCATGCAGCGCTTCCGGCCGATCCTGATGACCACGCTGGCGGCGGTGTTCGGCGCCCTGCCTTTGGCGCTGGCCAGCGGCACCGGCGCCGAACTGCGCCAGCCGCTGGGCATTTCCATCATCGGCGGCCTGCTGGTGAGCCAGTTGCTGACGCTCTATTCCACGCCCGTGGTCTATCTGGCGCTGGACCGGCTGCGGCGGCGCGACCGGCGGGTGACGGGCGCCCCGCGCCCGCAGCCGGCGGAATAACTCTCATCTATTGATAGAGAACGCGTTATCCGATCAGCTGGCGATGCAAGCGGATCGGCGCGTGCTCTGGGTCACCGGTTCAGCCACCACACCCCGGCATTGACCGCGCTGGCGAACCCCACCCATACGGCCAGCGGCACCAGGCACCAGGCCGCCAGCGCATCCACCCGGCGGAAGGCGAAGATGGTGGTGAGGATCACCAGCCATTGCGGGATGATGTTCACCAGCCCGAGCATGGGGCTGTGCAGATAGAAGAACATCCACGACCAGGCGGCGTTCAGCACCAGCATGACGAAGAACACGGTCAGCGCCCGCCCCCGGCCCGGCGTGCCCGCCGGGGCGCTCAGGATGCGCCACACCGCATAGGCCATCAGCCCGAACAGCGCGGTCCACATGGGTCCGAAGATCCAGTTGGGCGGATTGTAGAAGGGCTTGGCCAGGCCCGCATACCAGGGGGCCAGATTGGGAAAGGTGGCGATCTGCCCCAGCACCGAGGCCGCCACCACGGGCAGGATCGCCAGGGACAGATTGCGCAAGCCGGTGGGGGACAGGAGCGGGGGACGTTCAACCATGGCCATGCTCTCCTCGCGGTGCCCAGGGTCCGCAGAGCCCGATCATTGAATCGGGCGCTCTTCTATAAAGACGATGGTGTGCGCCGAACAGCATGCACCGAACAAGACCTAAGTCATTGTTTTATCGCAATTCCAGACACGACGCGGCGGTCGGGTGGCTGGACGGGCGCTCAGGGCCGGGCCGAACGCACATCCGTGATCCGGCGGCGAACGGCCGCCGTACCAGATCCCATGGGCGCAACCGACGCGCCGAGGAGACATCATGTCCTTTTATGTGCTCGCCTATGTGGCCACGGCCCTCGTGTTCTTCGGCATCGATGCGGTGTGGCTCACGGTCATGGGCACCGCCTTCTACCGTCCCATGATGGGCGACATGGTGCTGGACAAGTTCCGCGCCGCCCCGGCCATCGCTTTCTATCTGATCTATGTGGCCGGCATCGTGGTGTTCGCCATCGCCCCCGCGCTCGCCTCGGGCAAATGGACCACCGCCCTGGTGTTCGGCGCCTTCTTCGGCTTCTGCGCCTATGCCACCTATGATTTGACCAATCAGGCCACCCTGAAGGCTTGGCCGCTGGCGCTGACCCTGGTGGATCTCGCTTGGGGCACCGTGCTGACCGCCGCCGCCGCGAGCCTGGGCTATGTCATCGCCCGCGCCATTCATGGCGCCTGGCTGTCCTGACGGGCGGGACCGGGAAAGAACGCATTGACCCGGGCCTGATAGGCCCGGAACGCCTCCCCCCGCGAGCGCAGCATATGCTCTTCCAGCGGCGGGATTCCGGAGATGTGCACCAGCAGCGCATACATGAAGGCCGGCCCGGTCAGGGCGAGCCAACCCCAGGGATAAGTGCCGACGCCATTGAGCGCGATCACCGCATAGGCCAGCCAGCCCAGCCACTGGAAGAAGTAGTTGGGATGGCGCGACACGCCCCAAAGGCCCACGTCGCACACCTTGCCCCGATTGCCGGGGTCGGCGCGAAATCGGGTCAATTGCCGGTCCGCCACGCCTTCGCCGAGCACGGCGACCAGCAGCACGCCCACGCCCACCGCGTCCAGCACGCCGAGGCCGGGGGCCGGGTTGCGGGCCGCCACCAGGATGGACACCACCAGCAGAAAGGCGCTGGCCGCCTGGATTTGCAGAAACAGGAACAATTGGGTCCGCGCATCCTCGCCCCATTTGTCCCGCAGGTTCGCATAGCGCGGATCATCGCCGCCGCCTTGGGTGCGCACGGCGATGTGGATGCCGAGCCGCAGTGCCCACAGCGCCACCAGCCCCGCCACCATGATTTGCCGGGCGCTGATCCCCGATGATCCGGCCACCGGCACCAGGGCGGCGGCCACGCCCACCACGCCCACGGTGAGGGACCAGATGCTGTCCACCCAGCCCGATTGGCCGGTGGATTCCGCGATGGCCCAGGCGGCGGTCATGAGCAGCGCGCAGGCGAGCGCCAGAGCCAGGATCAAGATTGGATAACTCATGCGTGCGCCTGCTGGGAGTGAAGCGGGGCAAGCCACGCCGGGGAATGACGGGTCACGGCGGTGATGAACTGGGCCACGTCTCGGGTCACCGGCGCCAGGGGCCGCAACAGCGGCGAGATCGCGCCGAGAAGGGTGGCGTGTCCGACGCGATCATAGGTCTGGACCTCCGCATGCCCCCCGGCGGCGTGGATGCGGGCGGCCAGGCGCACTGCATTTCCGGGGTCCACCACCGTGTCCACCCGCCCGGTGGCCAGCCAGGCCGGCGGCGCGGTGCCATCCACGAACCGGATCGGCTGGCTCTCGGGCCACCGGCTTTCCGGCCCGAAGATGGATTTCAGCACCGCGGTGCGCAGGGGCAGAAAATCATAGGGACCGGCAAGCCCCACCATGCCGCGCAAATCCCGTCCGGGAACCAGCCCGTAGGCGCCCAACCATTGCCGGTCAAAGCTCAGCATGGCCGCCAGATGCGCCCCGGCGGAATGGCCCATGAGCACCATCCGGTCCGGGTCGCCGCCAAAGGTGCCGATCTGGCCGCGCACCCATTGCACGGCGCGGGCGCCATCCTCCAGGAAGGTGGGAAAGCGGACCTCCGGATGGACGCGGTAATCGGGGATGACCGTAACGAAGCCCTGCGCCGCCAACGCCGCGCCGACGAAGCGATACAGCGCGCGATCGCCTTCCACCCAGCCGCCGCCATAGAAGAACACCACCACCGGGGCCGGCGGACGGCCCCGCATGTGCGGGCGGTAGATGTCGAGGCTTTGGCGCGGCCCCGGACCATAGGGCACGCTCCGGGTTTCGCAGTGCCGGCCCATACCGCCGAGCGCGTTGAGAAGCCCCAGGGGAGACAGCACGCGCCCCACTCCTCGTCTCCTGTGCGCGGCCACGGCGGGATGCCGGATCAGAGCCGGACGAAGGGCTGCAACAGGTGCCCGATCATCCCGTGCAGGCGCATCTGTCCCTCCATGGCGATGATGCAGACGCATTCGCCATCGGGGTCGACGATGGGCTGATGGTCCACCTCGCTGTCCGCCTCGGAGAAATCGCCGGGCCCATAGCGGCTGCGCCCATCGGAGAACGAGCCTGACAGAACCAAGGTGAACTCGCGGCCGGTGTGGCCATGCTCGGGAATCTTGGTGTTGGGGGCGATGCGCAGCAGCCGCGCGGTGGCCTTGGGTTGATCGGGCACGATCACCCGGCAGCTCCACACCCCCGGCCCCTGCCACCACCAGCGGCCGAAGTCATAGGCCCGCAGGCTCGCCGGCAGATCGACACCGCCGGGCTGGCGGCGCGGAGTCCGGCGGGGCCGCGGCAGCGGCGCCGGCTGGTCGAGACGGGTCTCCACACGGGCTAGGGCCTGGGGCGAGAGATCCGTGGGCGGCAAGTCATCCAGCAGCGCCCCGCCGGCCACCCGAAAGGCCGCAAGCCGGGCGCGACAGGGGGCGCAGGTCGCCAGATGGCTCTCCGTCACCACCGCCGGCCCCGCCTCCAGCGTGCCGGCGGCATAGCAGAGCAAGGTCTCGTCGCTGGGATGATGCCCGATCACGCCGCCTCTCCCATCCAGACCCGCGACGGGGTTGCGCCCGATCCCGGCTTTGCCTCGAAACGCACACGCGCTGCGGTATCCTGTTGCATCTGTCTTTTCGCGCCTCATCGCCCCCGGACACGCGCCGCGTCCCGACCGGAGCGGGGGCGGTGCAGAGCGGGAAGGATCTGTTCCTGAGGCGTTCTACGGCCCCTGCAACGACTTGGATCAAAGCTGAATGGGGTGATCCACCGTACGTCACCTGCCGTAAGACTCTCTCGACGACGCGTTTGGTATCTCACGCTTTTTAGAGGTTTTCGCATGTTCGCGCGGCCCGGCTCTGCCTCTTTCGATACGCCCTTGCGCATCGCCGTGATCGGCAGCGGGATCGCGGGCCTGTCCGCCGCCTGGCTGCTGTCGCAGCGCCATGAGGTGAGCGTGTTCGAGGCCGATGATCGCGTGGGCGGCCACAGCCATACGGTGGATGCGGGCGATACCCCGGTGGACACCGGCTTCATCGTCTATAACGAGGCCACCTATCCCAATCTGACCGCGCTGTTCGAGCATCTGGACGTGCCCACCAAGGCCTCCGACATGTCGCTGGGGGTATCGCTGGACAATGGACGGCTGGAATATTCCGGCGACAATCTCGCCAGCCTGTTCGCCCAGCCGCGCAATCTGCTGCGGCCGCGCTTCTGGTCCATGCTGCGCGATCTGTTGCGCTTCTATCGCGAAGCCCCCGCGCATGCGCCGCACCTGGGCGCGCTGTCGCTGGAAGACTATCTGCGCCGCAACGGCTATGGCTCAGCCTTTCGCGACGACCATCTCTATCCCATGGCGGCGGCGATCTGGTCCACGCCCGCGGCCGAGATCGGCGCCTATCCCGCCGCCTCCTTCATCCGCTTCTGCGTCAACCACGGCCTGTTGCAGGTAAAGGACCGCCCGGCGTGGCGCACGGTGGATGGCGCCAGCCGCGCCTATGTGCAGCGCCTCACCCGCCCGTTCGCCGACCGCATCGCGCTCAAGCGCGGCGTGCGGGCGCTGCGGCGGCTCGGCGCCGGAGTGGAGGTGATCGACACCGACGGCGTCAGCGCCCATTTCGACCATGTGGTGATCGGCGCCCATGCGGATCAGGCTCTGGCCATGCTCACCGATCCCAGCCCGGCGGAGCGCAGCGTGCTGGGTGCCTTCGGCTATAGCCGCAACGAGGCGGTGCTGCATAGCGACACCCGCCTGATGCCCAAGCGGCGGCGGGTGTGGTCCAGCTGGAACTACACGTCGGTGCGAGAGGGCGGAACCAACCATCTCTCGGTGACGTACTGGATGAACAAGCTGCAAGGCATTCCCGAGCATACCCCGCTGTTCGTCACCCTCAATCCCGTGCGCGCGCCAGATCCGGCCAAGGTGATCCGCACCGACAGCTATCTGCATCCCATGTTCAACAGCGCAGCGCTGGCGGCGCAGCGGCAGCTGTGGTCGTTGCAGGGGGTGCGCAACACCTGGTTCTGCGGCGCCTATTTCGGCGCCGGCTTCCATGAGGACGGCCTCCAGGCCGGGCTGGCGGTGGCCGAGGCCCTGGGCGGCGTGCGCCGGCCCTGGACCGTGCCGGACGAATCCGGCCGCATCGTCCTCGGGCCTCGCCCCGGCATGGCGCAGCCGTTGGACCTGGCCTCGTGAGCGCGCGCGCCTCCGCCCTTTATCCGGGCCTTGTGACCCATCACCGGGTCAAGCCGCGGGTACATCGGCTGAGCTATTCCGTGTTCTCGCTGCTGCTGGACCTGGACGAGATCGACGGTTTGTCGCGTACGCTGAAGCTGTTCTCCCGCAACCGCTTCAACGCCTTCAGCTTCCGCGATACCGACTATGGCGACGGCAGCGGCGCGCCGCTGAAGGCGCAGGTGGAAGCCCATCTGCGCGCCGCGGGCTTGGCCACGGACGGCGGCCCGATCCGGCTCATGACCATGCCGCGGATCCTGGGCTATGCGTTCAATCCGCTGAACGTGTTCTTCTGCTATCGCGCCGACGGCACCTTGCAGGCGATCCTCTATGAGGTGAACAACACCTTCGGCGAGCGCCACAGCTATCTCATTCCGGTGGAAGACCCCACCGTCTCGCCCATCCGCCAGGAAACCCGCAAGCGATTCTTCGTCTCGCCCTTCCTGGACATGGGCCTGACCTATGCCTTCAAGGTCATCCCTCCGGCGGAACGCATGGGCGTGCACATCGCCGCCCGCGACAGCGAGGGGCCGGTGATCACCGCCACCCTCACCGGCTCCCGCACCGACCTCACCGATCGCGCGCTGGCGAAAGCATTTGTTACTTTTCCACTGCTTACACTCAAGGTCATTGTCGGCATTCATTGGGAGGCAATACAAATATTCCTGAAGGGGATTCGGCTGCAGGATCGTCCTCCGCCGCCGGACCTGCCGGTGACCGTTTCCCGCCCTGACGCATAAGGATTTTCGCCGTATGTCCATCCACAGCGACAGTCGCAGCGAAGCGGCCACCGCCGCGCCGCGACCCGACGCCCGTGGCCTCGGCCCATTCGTGCTGAAGCGTTTGCTTTCCTGCCTCGACGCCGGCGCGCTCACCGTGGTGATGCCGTCCGGAACCCGCTTCGAGCATCGCGCCGCCAAGCCCGGCCCGCAGGCCACCCTGGTGCTGCACGACTGGCGCGCCTTCCGCCGCTTTGCCGCCCGCGGCGAGGTGGGCTTTGCGGAAGCCTATATGGCCGGGGAATGGACCACGCCGGACCTCACCGCGCTCATCGAATTGGCCGCCACCAATGTGGCGAAGCTGGAGGATGCCTTGGCCGGCGTGCTGCCGGTGCGCATTTTCCGTCGCCTGAAACACCTGCTGCGGTCCAACACCAAGGTGGGCAGCCGCCGCAACATCGCCTTCCATTACGATTTGGGCAACGATTTCTATCGCCCTTGGCTCGACCCCAGCATGACCTATTCCAGCGCGCTCTATCAAAGCCCCAACGCCACGCTGGAGGCGGCGCAGGAGGCCAAGCTGCACCGCATCGTCGATCTGCTGGACCTGGGGTCCGGCGACAAGCGGGTGCTGGAGATCGGCTGCGGCTGGGGGGCGCTGGCGGCGCGCATCGCCCGCACGGGCGCCCATGTCACCGGCCTGACCTTGTCCACGGAGCAACTGGGCCGCGCCAATGCTTTGATGGTGGAACAGGGCGTCCACGAACAGGTGGACCTGCGGCTCCAGGATTATCGCGACGTGACCGGCACGTTCGACCGCATCGTCTCCATCGAGATGCTGGAGGCGGTGGGCGAGCAATATTGGCCGATCTATTTCCAGACCCTGAAGGATCGCCTCGCCCCCGGCGGCATCGCCGTGCTCCAGGTGATCACCATCGATGAGCCGCGGTTCGAGGGCTATCGCCGCAGCCCCGACTTCATCCAGCATTATGTCTTTCCCGGCGGCATGCTGCCCACCAAGACCATCATGACCGAGCAGGCGGAGCGGGCCGGCCTTGAGCTGGTCTCGCGCGATTGCTTCGGCGCCAGCTATGCGCTGACCCTGGCGGAATGGCACCGCCGCTTCCAGGCCGCCTGGCCGCAGGTGGAAGCGCTGGGCTTCAACAGCAACTTCCGCCGCTTGTGGGAATATTACCTCTCCTATTGCGAGGCCGGTTTCCGCACCGGGGTCATCGACGTGGGGCTCTATGTCCTGAAGGCCTGACGCAAAACGGGCGCGCCCCGCGGGACGCGCCCTTTTTCATGCCAGGCGGGGTGGCGGTCCTCAGCGCACCCGCGTCCAGGTGGCGGTCTGGCAGATCATGCCTGCCACCACGCACCCTTTGGTGGACATGGTGTCGGTTTCCACCTGCATGTTCATGGCATAGGTCAGCGCGCGCTTGCGATCGAACGCCTCGCCGCTCATGTGGGTGTCCGACTTCGGCTTCACCTTCATGACCAACACATCGCCCACATCCTCGCCCTTGCTGGTGTCCTTGACCCAGATATTGGTGGCGCAGAAATCCGACCCGCACGGCTCCACGCGCACGCGGGCATTGCCGTCGCCCCGGTTCCACACGCCGGTGGGGTCAGGTCCGGCAATGGCACCGGAGATGGACAGGATCGAACCGGCGACCAGCACACCGGCCACAACAACAGATTTCATCATGATCGCCCTCGCTCGGCAGGGCGCGGATCCCAAGAGATACGGATCCCAAAGAGATACGGATCCCAAAGAGATCATGTCGCGCCGCAGGGTCCACAGGAGCGCCTCTCTACGGCAGAGCCTGAGGCGGCCTGACTTTCGTGTGTCGGAATGACAGACTTGAAAGTACAACCTTGTTACGCCCGCGGCGTTCCATTGGATCATCTGGCGAAACCCAGCCGTTTGCCGCGAATTGCTTCACGCCCCACGGCACGACGCTTCACCTGTGCGTGAGGGCGCTACTCCAGGAACGTAAACCCCATGGTGCGGGCGTGATAATGCAGCCCGCCATCCTGCACGATCAGGAACAGCGCCCGGCTGTCGCCCCCATTGTGATGGGAATGCGGGGCGCCGGGCGGGGTCACCAAAGTGGCGAAGGGCGACCACGGGCAGCGCACCCCATCCACCATGGAATAGCTATTCTCGCCATGCAGCACCAAGGTGATGGCGGCCGAATTGTGCCGGTGCGCCTTCTGGTGGCTGTGGGGCGGCAAGGTGTTCAGCGACAAGGTAAGGGTCGGCAGGATGTTGCGCGCCGCCTGCTGCCGGTCGGACGAAAAGATCAGCGCAATGCCCGACTGGCCCTCGGCGGGCGCGTGGTCATAGATGATGTCGATCTGCCGGGCGATCTCGGCGGCGGGATAGTGCACCGCTTCCACGGGGCGGCGGCCCTCGCCGGGCGGCAAGTCGCCATCAAACGCCAGTTGCGGCTCGTTGGAGACGGTCCACAGCACCGTCTGTGCGGCGCCGGCGGTCAGGGTTGCCGGGGCATCGGTGAGCAGGAACACATCCCCCGCCGCGAACGAGAGGGTATCAGCCCCCTGCACCGCCGTGCCGCCGCCGGAAATCACGTACCAGATCGACCCGGTGGCGATCATATCCACCGCCAGGGTCTCCCCCGGCGCGATCACCCCATAGCGGGCCAGCATCAAGGGCGTGGTGGCCGGAAACGGGCAGCCCATGGGCACCGATTGGTCGCAGGCGAAAAAGCCGGTGGGGGCGCCGGCCGCCAGGGCTGCCGCCGGTTCGTCCACGAACACCCGGCCCGGGACCGGCGGCAATTTGATGTTGAAGGCATTGCCGGAATTGAAATAGCGCGCCCGCGCTTCCGCCGGTGTGGCCGGGGCCAGCGCTTCCTGGGCGGGCAGATCCGCCATATCGGGCTTGGCGGCGGGCATGCGGGGCGCGGGCGCGGTCATGGCGGCTCCGATCAGGATTGGAGGACGAGTGGCGTGACAGGGGACTCTTGCAGCAGGTCCAGCGCGGGCGTGGCCAACACCTCGGCCAGCACATCGCTCAGCACCTGCGCACCGGCCGCCACATGGGCCGGTTCCGCCCATTCGCTTTCCGCGTGGCTGATGCCGTCGCGGCAGGGAATGAAGATCATGGCGCTGGGCGCCAGCTTGGCCAGATGGCGCGCATCATGGCCCGCCGCCGACAAAATGGGCATGGCGGGAAAGCCGTGCCGGGCGGCTGAGGCGGTAATGCGATCCTGCAGCGCCGGGCTGAAGCCGTTGGACGGGGCATCCACCAACAGATCCGCAGTCACCGTGCAGGGCGCCGCCTGGGCCGCGCACACGGCGCGGACGCGATCCGCCAGCAGATCCAGTGCCGCATTCTCCGGATGGCGCAGATCGATACTGAAAGTCACCCGGCCCGGAATGACCGAAGGCGCATTGGGCTCCACCTTCACCCGGCCGATGGTGACTTTCACCACCTCATCATAGCCGCCCACCTGGGCATTCAGTTCCACGCCCATGCGGGCGAAGGCGGCCACCGCATCCTGGCGCTCGGCCATGGCCAGCGTGCCCGCATGGCCTTCCGCCCCCTGGACGGTGATCTGGAACGTCTTCTTGCCCTGGATGCCGGTGACCACGCCGATCACCTTGTCCTGCGCCTCCAGCAGCGGGCCCTGCTCGATATGCAGTTCCACATAGGCCGCCAGCGGAAAGCCCAAGGGGCGGCGCGGCAGATGGGCAAAGGCCGCGTGCAGACGGCCCAGATCTTCGCCCACGCTGATGCCGGCCAGATCGGTGCGGCTGCGGATCGCCTCCAGGGTGCGCTCGCCGGCGAAGGCCTCCGAACCCATCATCCCCGGCGCGAACCGGCTGCCTTCCTCATTGAGCCAGGCCACCACCACCAGATCGCGGGCGCGCGGCCGATCACTGGCCGCCAGGGTGACGGCCGCCTCCAAAGCGGTGAGCACGCCGGCCGCACCGTCGAACTTGCCGCCGGTGGGCTGGGTATCCAGATGGCTGCCCGCCAGCACCGGCGGCAGGGTGCGATCGGCGCCCGGCAAGGCGAGGAACAGATTGCCCACCGCATCGGTGGACGGCTCCAGGCCCGCTTGCGCCGCCCAGCCGATGACCCGGTGCCAGGACTCGATCTCGCCCAAGGTGAGCGCCTGGCGATCCACGCCGCCATGGGGCAGCGCGCCGATCTGCGCCAGGTCCATGAGCCGCGCCCACAGCCGGTCGCCGTCGATGAGAGGCAGGCTCATGCTCAAGTGGTCCGCATGATCTGGCCGGGAATGGCGCGGGGATCGCGCGGCAGCCAGCGGCCGGCTTCCACCTGGGCGATGAACTCCGCTACCTGGGCATTGAAGGCGGCGGGTTCTTCCAGATTGAGGGTGTGGCCGGTCTTGGGGAACACGCAGAGGCCCGAGGCCGGGATGGTCTTCTTGAGGAAGATGCCCGGCTGGAGGCAATGGTCATCCTCATCACCCACCATGATCAGGGTGGGCACCGTCATGGCTTTCAGGCCCTCTTCCAGATCCCAGAACGAGTGCCGGCGGGCCTGCACGCCGCGCATGGTCATGGCCGCGCCGATGTCCGAATGGGTGGCGAGGCGATCGGCGAACTCCTGCCAGCCGCGCGGATCCTTGTTCTGGAACTGCACCCGGCTGGCGCCCAGCGCATAGATCTTGGCGAATTCCTTGGCGCCCTGGCGCTCGAAATTATCCGCCACCTCGCGGGAGACGCCCTTGAAATACTCTTCGAATTCCTTCTCGCAGCCATAGCCGGCCCCGGCGATGGTCAGCGAGAGCGCGCGCTCCGGCGTGCGCAGGCCGAAGTGCACGGTGGCGAAGCCGCCCATGGACAGGCCGACGATATGGGCCTTGGCGATGCCCAAGCCATCCAGCACCGCCACCGCATCATCCGCAGCCAGAGCCTGGGAATAGGACTCCATGTCGGCGGGGATGTCGGAAGGGGCATAGCCGCGCGCGGCATAAGTGATGACCCGGTGGCGGCGGGCGAAGAACCGCATCTGCGGCTCCCAGCTCTGATGATTGCCGCCGAATTCATGCACGAACAGGATGGGCGTGCCCTCTCCTGCCTCTTCCACGTGCAGTTGGATGCCGTCCTTGGTGGTCACGAACATGGGGGCCTCGGATTTCGTGTATACAAACGGATCAGAATTGTGCACCGACATCGTTCAGGGTGCGGGCCTCGGCCACCAGGGCCGGCAGGCGCTCGCAGAAGGTGTCGATCCAGGTCTCCGGCACCGAGGTGCTGACCTTGACGAACCGATCCCCGAACCGCTCGGTGTGGTAAGTGCCTTGGCGGATCATCATATTTTCCCGCCGGGCGGCTTCAACCAAAGCTTCCGGGCGGATGCCGGCGCCGATGGTCTCCAGCACCAGGAAATTGCCGTGCGAGGGATAGATCGGCAGCGCCAAGCCATTGATTTCACTGACCACTTGATGGATCTTGGCCTTGTTGGCGCGGTCGATGCGGCGCACCTCCCCCATCCACTCGCCCTTCACCGCCAGCCCCGCCTGCGCCGCCCTTTGGGCAATGACGCTGGCGCCCAGCACGCTGGTGGCGGCCTCGGCACAGCGATCCAGAATCTCCGGACAGGCGACCAGAGCGCCGATGCGCAGGCCGGCCAGACCCAGCCATTTTGAGAAGGACAGGGAGACCACCGAGCCTTCCGGCGAGGCGTGCAGCGCGGGATAATGTCCATCCGCGAAATCGCGGTATGTACAATCGTGTACCAACACTGCGCCGACGTCGCGGGCGATGGCGGCGAAGGCCTCGATCTCGTCCTGCGTATAGCGGATGCCGAGCGGATTGTTGGGGTCCACCAGATAGATAACCGACGTGCGCTCATCCACGGCGGCTTTCAGCGCCGCAGGGGTGAGACGGTAATGGCACGCGGCGTCGTAAATGGGGATTTCAATGACCAACGCACCCGCCTGACGGGCAAACAGGCACGGCCACTTCCACGTCGGGTCGGTGGTGACGAAGGTGGTGCCCGGCTTGCAATAAGCCCGGCACACCATGGCCAAAGCCGACACCCCGCCCTCGGTCACCAGCGCCTCCGCGCCGGGGGTTCCCAGGTCTTCGACGATCCCGGCCCTGAGCGCCTCGAACCCCAGCGGAGGCGCATAGGCGTTGAATTCCCCGCCCTCGATGGCCCCGATCATCGCCGCCTTGACGGCGGGGTGGGAGGGGATGTGATTGGTGTTCTGCCCCAGCCACATCAGGCCGGGCGTGGTGGAAAGCGCATCGAAATAGCGATTGCGCTGGCGTGCGCTGGACATGGTATTCCCCAAGACAAACGCCCGACCGCATGGGAGGGCCGGATCAAGGACAACGACGCCCCGCCGCCCGTGGCGGCCGAGGCGCGGGCTGGACGTCAGGCTCAGATCACCGAGCCGCGGGCAGAGATGCCGCCGTCGATGGTCACATTGGTGCCGGTGATATAGGCCGCCCGGGGGGACGCCAAAAACGCCACCAGATCAGCCACTTCCTCGGAGGTGGCGGGGCGCTTGCCGGGATATTTGTCGAACAATTCCTCCCAGCGGCTCTCGTCGCCGAGCATGTCGATGGCCTTGCGCTTCATGATCTTCAGCATGCGATCGGTGGCCACGGGACCGGGATTGACCCCCACCACCCGCACGCCGTCATTGAGGCTCGCACCGCCCAGCGCCTTCGTAAACGACATCAGCGCCGCATTTCCGGTGGAACCGGCAATATAGCTGGCATCCCAATTCTCGCCGGAATTGCCGATGACATTGACGATGACGCCATCGCGGCCCTTCATCATCTTGTAGAAGGCGCGCGACAGCGTGATATAGCCGAACACCTTCAGATCGAAACCTTGCCGCCAGGCGGCATCATCCACCACCTCCAGCGAGCCGGCGGGGATGTCGCCGGCATTATTGACCAAAATATCAACCGGCCCAACGGCTTGCACCAATTGTTCCATGGCGCTGGTGCTGGACAGATCCAGGGCATGGACCGTCACCCGCACCCCATAAGCCGCCTCCAGCTCCCCCTTCGCCACCTCCATCGCCGCACCATTGCGCGCCGCCAAATGCAGATGGCACCCCTCCGCCGCAAACACCTGCGCCACGGCCAGCCCAATGCCCTTGGAAGCCCCTGTAATCAGGGCGGTTTTGTTCGTCAGGTCCAACTTCAAGGCAGCTCTCCTGGCCTAGATCCGATATACAAATCTCTGCAATATGCATACCAAGATGGCGATAGAGGTCAGCCAAAGGCCGCGAGGAAGTCCACAAGGTTGTCGCCGAGCAGGTTGACATGGTCGCGCATGGCCCGATGCGCCCGCTCCGCATCATGGTCCTGCACCGCCGCAATCACCTCCGCATGCTCGCGCAACGTGTCGGCGATGCGGGTCGGCATCCGCGTCACCCGGCGCCGATAGGCGGCCACCTGATTGCGCAATTTGCGGGTCTGATCGGCCAGGAAGGCATTGGCCGATGCCTCATAGACGGCCTCATGGAACTCCTGGTTCACATCATAGAACAGGTCCACATCGCGCAGGGTCGCAACCTGTTCCAACTTCTGGTGAATCGCCTGCAGCTTCTCCAGTTGTTCCGGGCTGGCGCGGCGCGCGGCAAGCCGCGCACAGAGGCCTTCCAACTCGGCCATCACCTGGAACATCTCGATGAGCGCATGGGCGCCAATGGATCGAACCACCGCCCCCTGCCGCCCCCGCAACTCCACGAGATTGCTGGCCGCCAGGAGCCGAAACGCCTCGCGCACGGGCGTACGGGAGACACCATAGCGCGCGGCGATTTCCTGCTCGTCCAGCCGACTGCCCGGCTCCAGCCGCCCGGCGGCAATGGCCGCCTCCAGCTCACGCCGAAGCCGCTCGGCCAAGGTGATCCCCACGGCACGTGCAGGCATTTCCTGCTCATTCACCGGGCACGCTGCCTCTCCTTGTGCACGAAAATTGTCCATACGCGCACCTTTTATCAATCTCAGTATACATTGCGCCGCTGATCCAACTCAGCCAACGGCTTTCGTTCCAGATCTTTGCAAATCGCGGGCCGCCCGTCAGATCCAGCACTCTGGGCGCAGCAAGCCTGCATATCTCCGCGATCCCGGGCACGGCAAGGACGCTTGGCACGCGCATTGCTTTTCAAATCCCAGACTTGCCGGTTTGGCGCATGCCGAAATCGCCACTCATTATACATGCTGGGAAGGACCCGCGTTTGACCATAGGAACCAGCGGCACGGCGCGCCCGATGGGGCAGCCGGACGCAGCCTCAGGATCACCAACGCCCGCAACCTCCAACGTCGCCGCGCTCTTGGAGATGCGTGGCCTGTCCAAGCGGTTCGGCACCGTCACCGCGGTCGAGAGCTTCGACGCGACGATTGCGCCCGGCGAGTTCGTCACGGTGGTGGGGCCGAGCGGCTGCGGCAAGAGTACGCTGTTCAATATCGTGGCCGGGCTGGAGGAGCCCGATGCCGGCAGCGTCCTGCGCTTCGAGGGCCGCAGCGTCCATGCGCATGAATTGCTGGGCAAAGTCTCGTTCATGCCGCAGCGCGACCTGCTGCTGCCCTGGCGCACGGTAGTGGACAACGCCATTCTTGCCTTGGAGATCGAGGGCACGCCGCGCAAGGACGCCCGCGCCCAGGCCCGCGCCATGCTGCCGGAATTCGGCCTCGCCGGCTTCGGCGATCAATATCCGCACCAACTGTCGGGGGGCATGCGCCAGCGGGTGGCGCTGATGCGCACCTTCCTGTTCAAGCGTGAATTGATGCTGCTGGATGAGCCGTTCGGCGCGCTGGATGCCCTCACCCGCTCCATGATGCAGCGCTGGCTGCTGGATGTATGGCGCAAGCATAAGCGCACCATCCTGTTCATCACCCATGACGTGGACGAAGCGCTGTTCCTGGGCGACCGGGTCATCGTCATGTCCGCCCGCCCCGGCCGGGTGAAGCTGGAACTGACGGTGGACCTGCCGCGCCCCCGTGCGGCGGAGTTGGTGACCTCTCCCGAGTTCATCGGCCTCAAGCGCATCGTGCTGGAGGCCATTGAGGAAGAGGCCATGAAGTCCTTCCTCGCGTCCGGGGCCGCGGCCCCGCAAACCGATGCCATGCCCGAGGTGCAGCCGTGAGCGCTCAGA
Organism: Azorhizobium sp. AG788; assembly: GCF_943371865.1. Lineage (GTDB taxonomy): Bacteria > Pseudomonadota > Alphaproteobacteria > Rhizobiales > Xanthobacteraceae > Azorhizobium. Next base: position 81,254 of record NZ_CALRWL010000006.1, read on the forward strand.
CGATCTCCACAGCCCTCCCCGCCGACATGGATGCCTCCGAATGGGAGACACGGGTCAAGCTGGCCGCCTGCTATCGCATGGTGGCAAAGCTCGGCATGGACGATTTGATCTACAATCACATCTCCGCCCGCGTGCCCGGCCATGAGGACCAATTCCTCATCAATCCCTATGGATTGCTGTTCAACGAGATCACGGCCTCGTCGCTGGTGAAGATCGACACCGAGGGTCGCAAACTCCAGGAGACGCCCTACGAGGTGAATCTGGCGGCGTTCGTGATCCATGCGGCCATCCACAAGACCAGCCATGACGCCGCCTGCGTGCTCCACACCCATTCGGACGCCAGCGTCGCAGTCTCCGGCCAGCAAGATGGCCTGCTGCCGCTCAGCCAGTTCGCCATGCGCTTTTATCAGCGCCAGGCGTTCCATGATTATGAGGGGGTCGCCATCGACCTGGACGAGCAGGAACGGCTGGTGCGCGATCTCGGCCCCCACAAGGTGATGCTGATGCGCAACCACGGCATTCTCACCGTGGGCCGCACGCCGGGTGAGGCCTTCATGCTGCTGTATTATTTCGAGCGGGCGGCGAAGATCCAGCTGGCCATGCAGGCGGCCTGCGCGTCCGGCGTCAAGCTGGTGATCCCACCCCATGAGGTCAATGAGCGCGCCGCCCGCCAGTTCTGGGAGCAGCACGGCGACATCCTGATCGCCGGCGAGCGGGAATGGCCCGCCTTGATGCGCCAGCTTGACCGCGAAGACCCCTCCTATCGCCAATAAGAAACCGCCTTCCCTTCCGGAGATTGAACTCATGACCAACAGACGTAACGTGCTTGCCGCCCTTGCCGCTGGCGTGGCGCTGCTCGGTGGCGCAATGACCGCGGCGCCCGCCGCCGATCTCACCAAGGCGACCCTGCGCCTGAAGTGGCTGCCGCAGACCCAGTTCGCGGGCTTCTATGTCGCCGTGGCGAAGGGCTACTACAAGGACGAAGGCATCGACCTCACCATCAATCCGGGCGGCCCGAACCTGCTGGCGGAAAACCTGGTGGCCACCGGCGCCGACACTTTCGGCCTGTCCGGCGGCCTCGACAGCGTGTTCGCCGCCCGTGACAAGAATTTGCCCATCGTCTGCATCGGCATCTCGCACCAGATGACGCCGTTCGTGTTCGTGGCCCGTGCGGACGGCCCGATCAAGACCATCCAGGACTTCAAGGGCAAGACCGTCACCACCTGGTTCACCGGCGCCAACCATGTACTGAATGCCATCCTGACCAAGAACGGCATCGACCCCGCGCTTGTGACCATCCAGCCGCAGCAGGTCAGCGTCACGCCGTTTGTGGATGGCCAAGTGGATGTGATCACTGCCACGCGGTATAATGAGTATTACACCATCAAGACGCGCATGGGCGAAGAGAAGCTGCGGACCTTCGTGGCGGAAGACAGCGGCATCACCTTCCCGCGTGACACGCTGATCGTTTCCGAGACCACCGCCAAGGAGAAGCCGGACCTGGTGAAGGCGTTCATGCGCGCCTCGATCAAGGGCTGGAAGGACGCCTTCAACGATCCCAAGGGCGCCGTGGACACGGTGATGGCCATCGCCCCGACCCTGGATCGGGCCCACCAGGAATTCCAGCTGGCCGAGGCCAAGAAGCTGATGGTGGCCGGCAAGGTGGCGGAGAAGGGCCTGTTCTGGATCGACATGGATGCCGTGAAGGTGACCCAGGAGCTGTTCCTGAACGCCAAGGTGATCTCCAAGCCGGTGGATCTGGCCGCCACCTTCAACACCTCGTTCCTGGAAGCCATTCCGCTGGCGGATCGCAAGCCGTGAGCGCAGCGCCCCTCGTCCACCCGGCCTCAGGGCCGGGTGTCCCCTCCTCCTGGGCGGAATTCGCCGCGGGCCGCCTGGTGCGGTTCGCGCGCGGGCTCGCCGTCCTGGTGGCGGTGTTCGCCGCCTGGGAGGCGCTCGTCATCCTGTTCGCCATCCGGCCCTATTATGTGCCCCGCCCCACCGCCATTTTCGCCGCTTTACTGCAGACGCCGGCGCCTTATATCCAGGGCTTCCTGCGGACGCTGAGCGAAACCCTGATCGGCTTCATCAGCGGCGCCCTGTTCGGGGTCGGCATGGGCCTGCTGTTCTTCCGGGCGCGGGCGCTGCGGGAACTGGTGTTCCCCATCTTCATCGTGTCGCAGACCATTCCGGTGATCGCGTTTGGCGCCTTGGTGGTGCTGTGGTTTGGCAACACGCTGCTGGCGAAAGCCGCCATCGCCTTCTACCTCACCTTTTTTCCGGTGACCGTGAACACGTTGCTGGGCCTGGAGAGCGTCGACCCGCGCCAGGAGGCGCTGCTGCGCTCGTTCGGCGCCTCGCCGGGGCAATTGATGCGGCGGCTGCAATTCCCCACCGCTCTGCCGCAGATCTTTGTGGCGCTGCGGCTTGCCTCCTCGCTGGCCCTGGTGGGCGCCATCGTGGGCGAATGGTTCGGCGACACCGTCGGCCTCGGCGTGCTCCTGCTTCAGGGCATGTATACGGAGAATGTGGTGAGCATCTGGGCCACCCTCCTGGTCTCGGCTCTGCTGGGTACCGGCTTCTACTCCGCTGTGGCGTTTGCCGAGCGCGTCCTGGTGTTCTGGGGAGCCGAGCAATGAGCGCCGCCCCCGATATCATTGCCGCCGTGCCGCGCGCCAGCGGGCGCACGCTTCAACGCGGCGTGCTGGGCATGGTGCTGTTCGTTCTGGCGTGGGAAGGCGTGGCGCGGGGCTTCCAGCTGCCCGCTTATACGCTGCCCGCGGTGAGTGACATCCTCGCCAGCATCTATGCCAAGCGCGCCATCCTGTTCACCGCCGCCGGCTTCACCCTCACAGAGGCGGTGGTGGGCTATGTGATCGGCGCGCTGATCGGCGTCGGACTGGCGGTCATCATCACCTTGGTGCCATTGACCCGTGGCGTGCTGCTGCCGGCGGCCACCGCCATCAATTCGGTGCCGGTGGTGGCCTATTCGCCGCTGATCCTGCTGTGGTTCGGCATCGGCATGCCGTCGAAATTCGTCATGGTGGCGCTGGCGGTGAGCTTCACCGTGTTCCTCTCCACCCTGGCCGGCTTTGACCGGGTGGATCGCCGCTCCGTCGATCTGCTGCGCTCGTTCGGCGCCGGGCGGCTTGCCATCCTGTGGCGATTGCGCCTGCCCACCGCTTTGCCGCTGATGGCGGCGGGCCTTCGGGTCTCCACCGTGCGCTCCATCATCGTCGCCATCGTCACCGAAATGCTGGGCGCCTATGGGGGCCTGGGCTGGGTGATCTATCAGGCGGTGCTGCAGATCGACTTCGTGCAGGTGTGGGGCGCCATCTTCGTGGCCTCCGCCGCCAGCCTCGCTTTCTTCGGCCTGATCGGCTTTGCCGAGCGGCGCATCATCTTCTGGAAATAGAGCCATGACACGGCAGATGCATCTCGGCCTGTTCCTGTTGGGAACCGGAAGCCATATCGCCGGCTGGCGCACCCCCGGCGCCTTCGACAGCTTCCAGGACATCGATGCGGTCTGCGAGATCGCCCGCATCGCCGAACGGGGCAAGTTCGACCTCATCTTCATGGGCGACAACCTTAATGCCGATCCCGCCGCCCACCCCTCCTATACGGTGCGGTTGGAGCCGCTGACCCTGTTGGCGGCGGTGGCCACCGTCACCTCGCGCATCGGCCTCGGCGCCACCGTCTCCACCACCTATTCGGACCCGTTCACGGTGGCCCGCGCCTTCGCCTCGCTGGACCATATCAGCCACGGTCGCGCCGCCTGGAATGCGGTGACCACCGCCGCCCCCGCCGCCGCCGCGAACTTCGGCACGGTGCATCCCGACCATGCCCGGCGCTATGAAATCGCCGGCGAGTTCCTTGAGGTGGTGAAGGGCCTGTGGGATTGCTGGGCGGACGATGCCATCGTCGCCGACCGCACCACCGGGGTCTATATCGACCCCACCAAGGTCAAGCCGCTGGACCATGACGGGCCCTTCTTCAAGGTGAAGGGGCCGCTCAACATCGGCCGGGCGCCGCAGGGCCACCCCATCATCTCCCAGGCAGGCGGCTCGGAGCCGGGCCAGCAATTGGCGGCGCGCACGGCGGATCTCGTGTTCGCGGTGGTCCAGGATATCGACGAAGCCCGCGTCGGCTATGAGGCGTTGAAAGCCCGCCTGCCGGCCCTGGGGAGGAGGCCGGAAGACGTGTGCGTGATGCCGGGCGTGATGCCGGTGGTGGGCCGCACCGATCGCGAGGCGCGGGACAAGCTGAATGCGCTCATGGGTTTCGTCAATGCCACCAATGCCCTGGGCATGCTCTCGGAGCGCTTCGGCGTGGACATGAGCGGCTATGATCTCGACGGCCCCATCCCGGATATGCCCAAGGCGGACACCTACCACTCGTTCACCGGCGTGATGCTGGCCAAGGCCAAGCGCGAGCAGATGACCCTGCGCGATCTGTACAATCTGGTGGCCGCGGCGCGCGGGCACTGGGTGCTGTGCGGGTCCGCCGAGAGCATCGCCGACACGCTCCAGGACTGGTTCGAGACTGGCGCCGCCGATGGCTTCAACATCATGCCGCCCTACTTCCCGGCAGGGCTCGAAGACTTCGTGGATCTGGTGGTTCCTATCCTCCAGGCGCGCGGTCTGTTCCGCGCGGACTACACCGGAACCACGCTGCGGGATCATCTGGGGCTGGAGCGGCCAGCCAATAAGGCGTTTTCGCCGGACGTCTGAGCCGGCGATCCGCCGGAGCGTCGACCGCGCCTCATCCAGGATGCGATCGGAGCGCCATCACGGCATCCCCGATCGCAATGACGCCCCTGCCGCCTCAGCCGATGGTCTTCGGACCGACCAGCGCGAACATGGCGCCCTGCGGATCCATGGCCTGAATGATCCAGGTGCCACCGGGGACCGCCATGGGACCGTTCAGCACCTGCCCGCCCCCACTGAGAACCCGCTGCACCGCCGCGTCGATGTCATCCACATTGGTATAGTAGAGCCAGAACGGCACCGGCACGTCCGCCGGCTTGGTGAACATGCCGCCAATGTCTTTTCCGTCTATCGTGAAGAGCTGGTAGACGCCCATGGGGCCCATATCCACCGCAGTGCCCTTCTCCCAGCCGAACAGGCCATTGTAGAAGGGAAACACCCCTTCCCAATCTGCCGCCATCAGTTCGTGCCAGCCGGTCTGCCCCACGGCCATCTGGTCCGGTTGCGGGCCGGCCATGGTCTCGATCCATTTCATCACACCGAACGTGGCGCCTTGGGGATCGGCCACCACCGCATAGCGCCCGACATCGGGAATATCGTCCGCCGGCGCATGGACGCTGCCTCCAAGGCGCAAGACCTCGGCGACGGTGGCATCCACATCGTCTACCCCCACATAGCCGAGCCAATGCGGCGCCACGCTCTTGGCGACCAGATGCTCCGGCAGGGTCATCAGCCCCGCCACCGGCGTGCTGCCGGCCGAGGCCAGGATGTAGGTCATCCCCTGCGCACCGGAATCCCGCATCGTCCATTGCGCCACAGCGCCGTAGAAGGTTTGCGCGCCGGCGAGGTCCGACGTCATCAATTCGTACCAGGTGAACAATCCGTGCCGATGGGCCATGTTTGCGATCCTCCCTCAACCAGTGAAGCGTGGCGAGCATGGCACCCGTGCGACAGTCCGTACGCCCATCCCTCGAGCCACCCGCCCGGTCAAGGACGCACGGGGCGCACCGGTTCCGACAGGACACAGGCCTCCCCCAGCCGACGCCACCATAACCCCAAACGACAGACGGCCCGGCGCGATCAAACGCCGGGCCTTCTGCGCTCAGCAGAGTAGGTGGATCAGTTGACCACCCGCTCCGCCAGATCCTTCGGCAATTCGCGGCCGTGGAACTTGGCGAACATGGTGGGCAGGGCGCCACTGGCCATGTTCTTGCGGATCCACTCGTCCAGCCATGCCTTCAGCTTCGGCTCGCCTTGGGGCAGAGCGATGCCGAGGTTGAGTTCGCGCATGACGAACTTGGTCTTCAGCGGCCGGTCCGGACGCTTCTCATTCATCATGGCGATGAGCGGCGGCTGGGTGGAGACCACGTCGACCTGCCCCGATACCGCGGCGGCGATTAGGGTGGCGTCATCCTCGAAGCGCACGATCTCGGCGCCCTTGGCATTGGCGGTCACCAACTGGTCGTTGACGGTGGCGCGGGTGAGGCCCACCCGCTTGCCGGAGAGATCGGCATAATCCTTGATCGCGGTCCCCTCGGGGGCGGCGACGATGATGTCGAGGGTGGCGTAGGGAATGGTGAAGTCGATCACCTTCTTGCGCTCGGGCGTGATGCCCAGGGACGCCACCAGGATGTCGGCCTTGCCGGTCTGGATGGTGGGCACGCGAGCGGCGGTGGTGATCTCCACCCACTCCACCTCGACGCCCATGTCCTTGGCCAGCATGCGGGCGGTTTCCACGTCCGAGCCCGTGGGCTTGAGGTCCGGCCCGGCGAACGAGAACAAGGGCGTACCGAGCACCACCGCCACGCGAATCTTCTTGGCCTTCAGAATATCGTCCAGCTGGTCCGCGCGCGCGGCCGGGGCGGCGGCGAAGGCCAGGGATGCGGCGGCAAAGGCAATGGCACCGAATTTCGTCAACAAGGTCATGGCGTTGTCCTCCTGAGTGGTTGGGGTCGATCCCGAACTGCGCCGGGTTGGGGAAAGGCGTGGGGGCTAAAGCCCGTGGGACATGAAGGCCCGCAGTTCCGGGGTCTGGGGATCGGCGAGCATCTCGCCCGTCCCCACTTCCCAGACCAGGCCCTGGTGCATGAACACGATGCGGTCCGCGACACGGCGGGCGAAACTCATCTCGTGGGTCACCACCAGCATGGTCATGCCGGCCTTGGCCAGATCCTCCATCACCCGCAGCACCTCGCCAGTGAGTTCAGGATCGAGCGCCGAGGTCACCTCGTCGAACAGCATCACCTGCGGCTGCATGGCCAGCGAGCGGGCGATGGCGACGCGCTGCTGCTGGCCGCCGGAGAGCTGCTCAGGATAGGCCTGCGCCTTCTCCGCCAGCCCCACCCGCGCCAGGGCTTCGGCCGCCAGCTGGCGGGCATCGGCCTTCTTCTGTTTCTTCACCGTCACCGGGGCGAGCATGATGTTCTCTTCCACGGTCAGATGCGGAAAGAGATTGTAGCTCTGGAACACCATGCCCACGTCGAGGCGCAATTTGCGCACTTCGAGCTTGGGATCATGCACCGCATGGTCGCAGACGAAAATCTCGCCGGACTGGATGGTCTCCAGCCGGTTGACGCAGCGCAGCGCCGTGGACTTGCCCGATCCTGAGCGGCCGATCACCGCGATCGCCTCGCCGCGCTGGACGCTCAAGGACACGCCCTTGAGCACCTCCACCTGACCAAAACTCTTGTGGACATTTTTCAGCTCAATGACGGCCGACATGGAGCTTCCTTTCGAGCACGCGGCTCCAGGCGCTCAGGGGCCAGCACACCGCGAAATACATGGCGCCGGCAATTCCGAACACGAGGAAGGGTTGGAAGGTGGAATTGTTGATGATCTGCGCCGCGCGGGTCAGCTCTACAAAGCCCACCACCGAGGCGAGCGAGGTGCTTTTCACCACCTGCACCATGAAGCCCACCGTGGGCGGGGTGGCGATGCGCAGGGCCTGGGGCAGGATCACCTTGGTCAGGGTCTGCCAGCGGCTCAGCGCCACGCATTCGGCGGCCTCGAACTGGGTGCGCGGCACCGCCAGCACGCAGCCGCGCCAGATCTCGGCGAGGAAAGCGGCGCAATAGATCATCATGGCGATGCCGGCGGCCACCAGCGGCGGCACCTGCACGCCGACGATCCCAAGGCCGAAATAAACCGCGAACAGGATCACCAGCAGCGGAATGCCCTGGATGATCTGCACCACCACGAACGACAGCTGCCGCACGATCCGGAAGCGCGAGATGCGCAGCAAGAGCATGCCGAAGCCGGCAAAGCCGCCCAGCACGAAGGCGAGCGCGGAGAGGATCAGCGTCCACAGGACGCCTTCCAGCATGTAGCCCACATGGGCGAGGGTGAAGGTCTGGGCCATCCCGCGCTCCTACAAGGGGGTGCCGAGGCGCCGGCGCCGCGTGAACAGCGCGAGGCCCAGCAGCCAGAAGGCGAATTTCATGATCAGCGTCAGCAGCAGATAGATGCCCGCCACCACGATGAAGGTCTCGAACGAGCGAAACGTGTTCGACTGGATATTGTTGGCGACCCCGGTCAACTCCTCGGCCGACACCTGCGAGGTGACGGAAGTGGCCAGCATCATCAGGATGAATTGCGAGGTCAGCGCCGGATACACCCGCTCCAGCGCCGGGCGCAGGATGATGTGCCAGTAGATCTGCGGCGTGGACATGCCGAGGCTGTCCGCCGCCTCCAATTGCCCGCGCGGCGTGGCATCCATGCCGGCGCGGACAATCTCGGCGGTATAAGCGGCCACGTTGAACACCATGGCGATCACCGCCGCGATGAACACCGGCAGCCGCATGCCGGCGCTGGCGAGGCCGAAATAGATGAAGAACAACTGGATCAGGAACGGCGTGTTGCGCACCGTCTCCACATAGAATCCCGAAAGGCGCGACAGCACCCGGTTCTGCGAACGCCGGCCAATGGCCACGATGGTGCCAAGCGCAAGGCCCGACACGGTGGCGATGGCGGTCATCTCCATGGTCAGCAGCGCGCCGTCCAGCAGTTGCGGCCAGTATTCCACCAGGGCTTCGAAATCGAACTTGTACTTCATGGCCGGCGCGGACTCCGGCCATTCCATGCGATGGGGCCAGCGGCCCGGATGATGTCTCGTCCCGTGCGCATCTTGTCCTTCAGGCCTTGGTAAAAGGGATCGGGATCAGCGGGAGGCCACGTCGGCCAGGCGCTCGGCCTCGCCAACGTCGCCGATGAAGTAGCTGGGGTTGACGTCGCGGATTTCGCCGAGGCTGGCCCGCAGACCTTCCACATGGGCGCGCATGGCGGCGGCGGCACGGTCGGGGTCATGGGCGGCGATGGCGTCCACCACCGCCGCATGCTCGGAGATCACCCGCACCATACGGCCCGGCTGCGGCAGGGTGAGACGCCGATAGCGATCCACCTGCATCTTCAGTTGCAGCACCACCCGCCAGATGCCGGGATAGCCCGCCGCCTCGGCAATGGACTGGTGGAAGGCCTCGTCGGCCTCATAGAAGCGGTCCTGCTCGCCCTGGGCGGCGACCTCGGTCTGGCGCTCCAAGATGGCGCGCATGCCGGAGATGGCGCTGCCGGTGGCCAGTTCGGCCGCGGTACGGGCCGTGACCTCCTCCAGCGCGATACGGGCGACGATGGATTCGGGCAGCGAGTCCACCGGGATGCGGGACACGAAGGTCCCGGACTTGGGGGCGATCTCCACCAGCCCCTCGTCCGCTAAGCGCAGCAGCGCCTCGCGCACCGGGGTCCGGCTGACGCCATGGGCGGCGGCGATGTCCTTTTCGGAGATCGCATCGCCGGGGCTGCGTCGCATGGAGACGATTTCGTCCCGCAAACGCTGATGAATGATGGTGGCCGCGGTCAAGCCGCGGCTGCCGTCGCCGCCCCACGGAAGGGGGAGGCCAGCAGCAAGCCGGCGTCGCATGGTCGTTTCCTCGTGTGCGCCAGGACGATCCGCCGGCAAGCCGGTCGCCATCCCATGTCGCGTGCAGACTAGTATATCAGATATGCTAGATGGGCAAGGAGACTGCAGGCGCGTCGATGCGAATGCGGATGCAGGTGCAGGTGGAAAGGTCCTGATCCGCTGCCGGTGGCGGCAGTCGTCGGACGCTCAGCACGGAGAGGTCGAGCACCGATGGCGAACCGGAAATGGCCGCTGGACATCCAGACCGGTCGGTCGCACCCGTGAGCGGTCGGTCGCGCCGTACGACGCCATGGGCAGCTAAAGCGCCACTGTCGCACCACCGCAATTGAGAGTTCACACCACCGTCAAACAACCCCGCCACAAGGAGCGGCGATGCGCAGGCGGCGGGGGCCGTCCGCAGCGCGCGGGCATGGGTGGGAATGAGCGATACCGACATCGCCGTCTTCGGGGATCCGCGCTGCGCTGCTTTGGCGGCGCCGCTGTCGGCGGGCGCGCCGCTTGGCGTGGATGTGCGCGAAGACCCGGCGTTCGAAGAGATCGAAATCGAGGTCCGCCGCATCGATACCGAAGGCCCCGCCGGCGTGCGGTGGGCGCAGGTAGCCAATGGCGGCCTGGATCTGATCACCAACCGCGGCCGCGACCTGCTTCTGGTCAGTTGGACCCTCTACGCCCTGACCCAGACCGAGCGTTGGCGTGGCCTTGCGGTCGGCCTCTCCCTGTTGGGTCCGATGATCACGGACCATTGGGACGAAATCCTGCCCAAGCGCGAGCGGGCGCGGGTCGGCGCACTGGACTGGCTGACAGGCCGCATGGTGCCCCTGGTCAGCGAGATGGAGCTGGGGGCGGAGGATGCCGCCGCGGTACTCCATGCCAGCGCGGTGCTGGACCAGTTGCAGCAGTTGCTGCCGGGCAAGCTGGTCAAGGAACAGGTGGCCATCGGCGAACTGGTGCGCCTGATGCGGACAAAGGCCGCCCATGCCAAGGACCTAGTCGCCCGTGCGGCCGCAGCGGCCAAGGCCGCGACCGACGGGGCCGCGCAGGCAGAAGTCGCCGCGAGCGCGGTCGTGGCAGAGCCCGCTGCCATCCCTCAACCACTTGCTACCACGACGCCTGCCCCCCAGGCCCAGCCGGCTCAGACCTCACCGGCCGCGGCGCCCATGACACCTGTCACGCCCCCACCGGCGGCGCCCGCCTCTGGCGCGGACATGGACCGGGCCATGAGCGCGCTGGCCGAGAGCATGCGTCTGCACGCAGCCAGTTTGCGCGACGCAAATCTTGCCGACCCGCGCAGCTATCGCCTCACTCGCGTCTCCGCCTGGCTGGACATCACCATCCCCCCCCAGGCCGCGGGCACCACCACTCAGCTTTTCGCCCCCGGCGCCCAGCGGCTCCAGAGCCTGGAGGCCCTGCAACGGGCAGGCGAACATGACGCCGTCATCCGCATGCTCGAAGGCATGATCGCCGCGGCGCCGTTCTGGCTCGATGGCAATCGCCTGGTCTGCGATGCCCTGGCGGCCTTGGGGCCGCGCTACGGCACAGCCGTGGCTGCAGTTCTGGAGGCGGTGGCCGGCTTCGTCCGCCGCCTGCCGGCGCTGCTGGAGCTGACCTTTTCCGACGGCACGCCCTTTGCCGATGCCGCCACCCGCGATTGGCTGAGCCAGCATGTGGGCTCCGGCACGGCGGCGCCCGCCGAGGCGCCCGCCGAGGGCCTGTCCGAATTGCAGGACGATGTGCGCGCCCTCATCGCCGCCGGCAACAAGTCCGAGGCGCTGGATCGCCTCGCCACCGCCCGCGACCTCGCCCGCCATGGGCGGCAGGTGTTCGATATCCAGGCGCTTCAAGCCCAGTTGTGCCTCGACATGGATCTGCCGGGCGTGGCGCTGCCGCTGGTGGTGCATCTCCAGGCGGTGGCCGAGGCCCGAACCTTGGATTTCTGGGAGCCGGCGCTCGCGCTCAAGGCGGCCGGACTGGCCATGCGCGCCTTCCGCCATCCCTCCGCCGCCAAGGTGCTGGGAGACGATGGCCTGCGCGCGGCGCTGGAAGGCGCACAACAGCGGCTCGCCGCCCTGGATCTGCGGACCGCCGCGCGGTTCGCCCATGCGTAACCCATCCCAATTGCCGTGCATCGCGCACACTTTTTGAAGCCGGGGAGCCTAGACCATGAGTGAGTCCGTCGCGCCGAAGGAACGGGTAAACATCCGCTACCGGCCCGCAACCGGCAATGCCAAGGAAGAAGTCGAGCTGCCGCTGAAGCTCCTGGTGGTGGGCGACTATACGCTGCGCCCCGACGAGCGCCCGGTGGAGGAGCGCCCCCTTGTTTCCATCAACAAGGACAATTTCGACGACGTCCTGAAGAGCCAGAACCTGTCGCTGGACCTCTCGGTGGCCAGCAAGCTGGACGAGGCGGCCCCGGATGCGAAGGTGGCGGTGAGCCTCAAGTTCAGCCGCCTGAAGGACTTCGAGCCGGAAGCGGTGGTCAAGCAGGTGCCGGAGCTCAGCAAGCTGCTGGAGATGCGCGAGGCGCTGGTGGCGCTGAAGGGACCGCTGGGCAACATCCCGGCGTTCCGCAAGCTGATCCAGAGCGTGATCGAGGACGAAGCCACCCGGCAGCGGTTCCTCACCGAACTCACCGGCGAGGCCGGCACCGACAGCGCCAAATCCTGACCCCCGCGTGCAGCGACCTGCGCCCAGCGCGGTCGGGCACATTTGGAGACTTGATCCATGAGCACCGAAGCTTCCACGGAAACCCACGGCGCAGCGGGCACCACCGTCGCCGAAACCTCCATGCTCGACCAGATCCTGCTGGAGACGAAGCTGCGTCCGACCGACGACGGCTATGACGTCGCCAAGCGCGGCGTCGCCGCCTTCGTCGCCGAACTGCTGAAGCCCACCCGTACCGACGAAAAGGTGAACAGCGCCGTCGTCGACCAGATGATCGCCACCATCGATCAGAAATTGTCGGAGCAGCTCGACACCATCCTGCACGACGAGAACTTCCAGCAGCTGGAATCCGCGTGGCGCGGCCTCAAGTTCCTGGTGGACAAGACCGACTTCCGCCAGAACATCAAGATCGAGATGCTCTCCTCCTCCAAGGACGAGCTTCTGGCGGACTTCGACGATGCGCCGGAGATCGTCCGCTCGGGCCTCTACAAGCACGTCTACACCGCGGAATACGGCCAGTTCGGCGGCCAGCCGGTGGGCGCGGTGATCACCAATTTCGACTATGGCCCCGGCGCCCAGGACATCAAGCTGCTGCAATACATGGCCAGCGTCGGCGCCATGTCCCATGCCCCGGTGATCGGCGCTGCCAGCACCGAGATGTTCGGCGTGGACCAGTTCGAGGAGCTGGCCAACCTCAAGGATCTCCAGTCGATCTTCGAGGGCCCGAAATATGCCAAGTGGAACAGCTTCCGCCAGAGCGAGGACGCCCGCTATGTGGGCCTGACCGCCCCGCGCTTCCTGCTGCGCCTGCCCTATGGGCCGGACAGCAACCCGGTGAAGTCGTTCAATTATGCCGAAGACTCCGCCGGCACCACGGCCAATTATCTGTGGGGCAATGCGGCCTATGCCTTCGCCACCCGCCTCACCGACAGCTTCGCCCAGTTCCGCTGGTGCCCGAACATCATCGGTCCGCAGTCCGGCGGCGCGGTGGAAAACCTGCCGCTGCACACCTATGAAGCCATGGGCCAGTTGCAGAGCAAGGTCCCGACCGAGGTGCTGATTTCCGACCGGCGCGAATATGAGCTGGCCGAGCAGGGCTTCATTGCCCTGACCATGCGCAAGGGCACCGACAACGCGTCCTTCTTCTCCGCCAATTCGGTGCAGAAGCCGAAGTTCTTCGGCAACAGCGAAGAAGGCAAGGAAGCCGAGCTGAACTACAAGCTCGGCACCCAGCTGCCCTACATGTTCATCATCAATCGACTGGCACACTACATCAAGGTGCTCCAGCGCGAGAATATCGGCAGCTGGAAGACCCGCGTGGAGCTGGAAAGCGAGCTCAATAAGTGGATCCGCCAATATGTGGCCGATCAGGAGAACCCCTCCGCCGAGGTGCGCTCCCGCCGGCCCCTGCGCGCTGCCTCCATCCAGGTGGAAGACGTGCAGGGCGAGCCCGGCTGGTACCGCGTCTCCATGGCCGTGCAGCCGCACTTCAAATATATGGGCGCGGACTTCACCCTCACCCTCAAGGGCAAGCTGGACAAGGCCTGATCCCGCCATCTCCCCCGCGCCGGGCACGCCCCGGCGCAGGCCCTGTTCCGGCGCCGCGTGTCGCGGCGCCGTTTCCCGCTTGGTGACTGTCCCATGGCCCAGCGTACCCTGGTCGAGCGCCTGCTGGCGGCGGATGTCGATCGCCCGAATGCGCCGCGCATCAGCGGCGAGTTTGCCGACACCTCCGAACTGTTGGACAGCGTGCTGACCAACATGCGCAGCGTGCTGAACTCCCGCGCGGGCTGCTGCCAGATCCGCCCCGACTACGGCATGCCGGATTTCAACGGGCTGGTGGGCCGCTTTCCCGACGCCATCGGCATCATCGCCAATGCGGTGCGCGCGCAGGTGGAAGAATTCGAGCCGCGCCTGTCCGGCATTACCGTTCGCCATGTGCCCGATCGCAGCAACCCGCTGCGGCTCGCCTTCCGCATCCATGCGGCCCTGGTGGTGGGCGACCAGGTGGAGCGACTGTCGTTCGACACCGTGCTGAACAATGACGGCTTCGTCCGGGTGATGGGATAGGCCATGGCGCTCAACCGCTATTACGAGGACGAACTCGCCTATCTGCGCGACCTCGGCGACATGTTTGCGCGGGAGAACCCGAAGCTGGCCGGCTTCCTCTCCCGCAAGGCGTCCGATCCCGACGTGGAGCGGCTGCTGGAGGGGTTTGCCTTCCTCACCGCCAATCTGCGCCAACGTCTCGACGACGATCTACCCGAACTGGTGCATGGGCTGCTGCGGCTGATCTGGCCGCCCTATCTCCAGCCGATCCCACCCACCACCACCTTGTGCTTTCGCCAGACCGGCGGCGGCGATGGCGCGCCGACGACGGTGCCGCGGGGCACCCAGGTTCGCTCCCGCCCCCTGGACGGCACCACCTGCCCCTTTGTGACCTGCTATCCGCTGGACGTCCTGCCGCTGGACGTGACTCAGGTTGACCTGGAGAATACCGCCACCGCCGCCGAACTCACCGCCACCCTCACCGCTTTGCCCCAGGCCGGCTTCACGGCCTTCGCGGATCGGCCGCTGCGGCTGCATTTCAGTGCGGACCGTGATCCGCTGGTGGGACGCACCCTCTATCTGTGGATGCGGCGCCATCTGCGACGCGTCGTGGTCCGCTCCGGTGATGAGACGCTGCTGACATTGCCCCCGAGCGCGGTCTCGCCCGTGGGCTTCGGCACCGACGAGGCGGTGTTGGCCCAGGCACAGAATGCGGTCGAGGGGTTTCGGCTGCTGCAGGAATATCTGCTGGTGCCGCAGAAATTCCTCTATGTGGACATCTCCGGCCTCGGCGCCGCGGCGCAAACCGCCGCACGGACCCTGGACCTCGTGTTCGTGTTCGATCGCCCCCTGCCGCAGCAGGTGCGGGTGTCGCGCGACGCCATTCGGGTGAATTGCACGCCTGCGGTCAATCTCTTCCCCGCCGCCGGCACGCCGATCCATGTGGAAGTGGCCAAGACCGAGTATCGCATCACGCCGCTAGATGGCGATCCGCTGTCCATCCACACCGTCACGCAAGTGGCTGGCTTCGTGCAAGGCTCATCCGAGCGGATCGACTATGTGCCGTTCGAATCCTTCCGCCACGACCTGCCGGGCGGCGGCGGAGGCGCCTATTATCGCACCCGCATCACCCCCTCCGTGGTCGGCCGCCGCATCGATCACTACATCTCGTTCGTCAGTCGGCTGGATCGCCGGGTCATTCCCGCAGCCGAGACCGTCAGCATCGAATTGACCTGCTCCAGCGGACGGCTGGCGGAACGGCTGCCGGTGGGCGCGGTGAATCAGCCGGGGGTGAATACGCCCAGCGGGCTCACCTTCGAGAATATCGCCCGCGTCACCGGCGAAGTGCCGCCACCGCTGGCGGATGGGCTGCTGTGGCGGCTGGTGGCAAGCCTGGCGTGCAACTTCAACTCCATCGCCGATGTGGGCACGTTCAAGCAGTTGATCGCCACCTTCGACTTCCGCGCGGTGCAGGACGAACAGGCCCGCCGCCGGCTGGAATTGCTGCTGGACGGGCTGGAACAGTTCGAGCACGGCACCGGCGACGTGGTCCTGCGCGGCGTGCCGGTGCGCATCCGCCACTACACCCTGGTGTGCCAGGAAAGCAAGGTGGGCGGGGAAGCGGAAATGTTCCTGCTGGGCTGCGTTGTGGAGCGCATGCTCAGTGCATTCGCCACCGTCAACAGCATGCACCAGTTCGCGATCCGCGGCAGCGAGACCAATGTGCGCTATGAATGGCCGCCCCGGCGCGGCACGGCGCAGCCGCTGTGACCGGCACCGAGACCAGCGCCGGAGAGACCTCTTCCGGAGAGACCATCGACCAGCCAGCGCTTGATGCGCTGGATCCTCGTCGCGCGGCCTTCTTCGCCTTGGCGATGCATTTCGAGCGGCTGTTTCCCGATGCCCCGCCGCTGGGCACCACCGGCGATCCCGCCCGCGAGCGCCTGCGCTTCGGTGCCCATGCTTCACTCGGCTATCCGCCGGGCGAGGTGGAGGCGCTGACGTGGAATGGGGAGACCGGCCATGCCCATATGCAGGTCAATTTCCTCGGGCTCTATGGGCCATCGTCCCCCTTGCCGCCGGCCTACACTGAGCAAGTGATAGGCAGCGACGGGGCGGCGGGGGCGCTCGGGCTGTTCCTGGATCTGTTTAACCATCGCCTCACCGGCCTGCTGGTGCGCATCTGGAAGCAGCAGCGCCACCATCTGCGCTACAGCGCCGGCGGCGGCGATGCGATCTCGCAGGCGGTGGCGGCGCTGATCGGCCTGATGCCCGCGGGCGGCACGGTGCATCGGGCGACGCTGTTGCCTTATGCCGGGCTGCTGAGCTGCTACAGCCTGTCGGCCTCGATCATCGCCGGGGTGATTTCCCATTGCACCGGCTTGCCGGTGCGGATCGACGAGTTCGTGCCGCGCATCGTCACCATTCCGCCGGACAAGCGCACCCGTCTCGGGGACACCCCACCGGAACTGGGCGGCGACTTCATCGCCGGGGGCGAGGTGGTGGACCACGCCGGCATGTTCCGGGTGGTCATCGGCCCCCTGGACCAGGACTCATTTCGCGCCGTGTTGCCGGACCAGCCGACCTTCGCCGCGGTGGTGGATCTGGTGGAGCTTTCCCTGCGCGACCCGCTGGCCTTCGATATCCGCCTGGAACTGGCACCCGGCGCGGTACCCGCGTTCGTCCTCGGCGCGGCGCGCCTGGGCTGGGACACCTGGGCCGCCCCTACCGCCGCCCAGCCGGGGCGCGCCGACTTTGCCGGTGACCGGCGTATGGCAACCGTATGACCCTTATGTGCGTGATCTGCCCGGTTGTTATGCCTCTGTCACCGTTCGCGACGAAGGTACCTCTGCGGATCTTCCGGTGCGCAAGGGCAGTTGCGCGCCCCGACGTCGGGGCAGACCGCAACCAGGGCCATACGTGCGTGTCCTGGCGCGCGAGCGGTTCGGCTGATGTCGCACGCCGTCCCGGACTCTCCGGGGCACGAGGGGCAAGGCCGGGCGCGGCACGAGCGCGCTGGAGGGCTGCGGGGGCAGCGACGGGAGGATGGGTGTGCGAGCGCGGCTGACTGTCACCAGCGACCAGCGGCAGAGCCTCGGCGCTGAAGCCTCGCGGGATTTCCCGGAGGTCGGAGGGTTCATCGGCCGCTCTGCAACCTGTGATTGGCGCCTGCCCGATCCGAGCCACACGGTCTCCGCCCGGCATGCGGAGATTCGCTTCAACGGCCACGGCTTCGTGGTGGTGGATCTGAGCACCAACGGCGTTTATGTGAACACCACAGATGCCCCTTTGGGCCGCGGCAACAGCGCGGTTCTGGTCACGGGCGATACGCTCTATGTGGGCGTCTACGTCATTGCCGTGGAGGTTCTGCGCACCGAGGCGGCGCAACGTCCGCACAGCGGAGTAGCGCCCGGCGCCGGCCTTGGCGAACTGCCCGCGGCCTCGCCACGTCTCGACACACCATGGCAGACGCCCGCAGCCCGCCCGGCAGCCACCTATCGCCCGGCCAGCACACCGCGGCAGATCGACCCTTTGGCGGCGCTGGACGGGGCGGAGAGCGCGCCGGAGGGCGACAATCCCTTTCAGGAACTAGGCCTTGTGCGCAAGTCTGGCGAGACCACCACCGGGTGGCGGGACCTGCTGGACAGCCGCAGCCGGCCAGCGCCCGCGACCCCACAGCCCTATGCGCCGCCAGCGCCCGCCCCGCGACCGGCGGCGCCCCCCTATCCGGCCGCCGTGTCGCCGCCACCAGCGCCCGGTACGACAGCGGTCATTCCCGCGGATTTCGCCCTCAATCCGATACCCGGTGCGCCGGTATTCCCGCCACAGAGCGCAGGGGGCAATGCTGTTCCCCCGGCCGCGCCTTGGCCTTCGGCTCCGTTGGGCGGACCGCTGGAGGCGTCCGCCTATCCCCCCGTGCCGCTGGCCGCCCCGCCACCGGCCCAAAACCTGGCGCCGCCCATCCCGGCGCCTGCCTTCGCCCCGGTGCCACCCGCTGTGGGCCTGTCCGAGGGCGGCATTCCGCCCGGCTTCCTTGACGAATTGTCGGTGCTGATCCCGCAATTGACCCCGCGATCGCCTGTGTCCGCGGAGAATCTGCGTCCGCCAGCGGCCGCCCCGGAGGCACCGCTCGCCATCTCGCGCGGCGTGTCCACCCGCACCCCGCCCGAACCAGGTCTGGCCGCCGCCGATCCGGTCTCGCTGCTGCGCCAGCGCGCGGCGGCGCGGGGCGGCACGGTTGGTCAGACATTGCCCACGGCCACATCGCGCCTGCCTGCCGCCCTGGCCTTGGGCGACGAGCGGTCTGCGGCGCCTCGCGAAGCCCCGCCGATACCCCGGACTCCCTTACCCGGCCCGCCCCTGCCCCCCATGCCGCCGGAGGCGTCGGCGGCGGGTGGAGATCCTGCCGAACCGCTCTGGGCGCTGCTGGGCCTCGATGGGCCGAGCCTGTCGCTCCAGGCCCGCGCCATGCTGTTTGCCGATGTGGCCGGCCTGCTGCGCGAGATGGCCGACGGTTTGGTCTCGGTGCTGGAGGCACGGCGGCTGATCAAGGACGGCTTCAATCTGGATCAGACCCAGTTGCGGCCGGTGGAGAACAATCCGTTCAAATTCTGCAGCTCGGGCCGGGAGGCCCTGGACAAGGCGCTGGTGAAGCGCTCGCCCGGCTTCCTGGCGCCGGCAGATGCCGCCCGCGCAGGGTTCGCCGACGTGAAAGTGCATGAGATGGCGGCCATGGAGGCCATGCAGGCCACCATCGCGCGGCTGCTCCAGCGCGTCAGCCCGGCAGCGGTCACCTTCGAGCTGGAAGGGGAAGCCGCCGGCAATGCCAGCCTGTTCGCCCGCAAGCTCGACAAGGGCCGGCTGTGGGATCGCTACCTCGCCATGCACGAGCGTCTCGTGGATGCGCTCGACGTCATCAGCCCGGAGGTGGTGGGGGAAGAGTTCGCCCGCGCCTACGCCCACCATAGCCAAGACCTGCGCCGGAGAGACCCCTGATGCACGGCCCAACCCCCAAGGCCGTGGAGCCCCATGCCCGCCGCGCGGCTTTCCTCTGCCTGCTGGCGCTGCCGTTGGCGCTCACCCTCGGTGCGTGCGCGGCGCCGGGACCGCCGCCGCCGGTGATCACCCCCACCGTCATCACCATTCGGGCGGACGCCAACGTCAATCCGAACCAGGATGGCACCCCCTCCCCCATCGTCATCAAGCTGTATGATCTCAAGGCGCAAACAAACTTCATGAGCGCCAGTTTCTTCGAACTGCTGGATCACGACGTGACCAAGATCGGTCCGGAACTCTTGTCCAAGCAGGAAGTGGAGATCCTCCCCGGCACCACGAAGGATGTGGACCACGAGATCACCGGCGATGTGAAGTTCCTGGGCGTGATCGCCGGCTTCCGCGACCTCAATGCCGCCCAGTGGCGCGCGGTCGTCGAGGTGGTGCCCGGCAAGTCCAATTACTTCCTGGTCACCGTGACCAGCCTTTCGGTGAGCGTGGAGCTGAATGCCACGCGGGGCAAAGGCTGGTTCGGCCTGTGATTGCCCTTATCGCAGACCCGTATTGCCCGGAGCGCTCGACCTCATGTCGCTGACCAGCAAACCCCTCTGGACGGAAGGCATGTTCGTCAAGCCGCAGCACTTCCAGCAGCATGACCGCTGGCTGGAACATGCGCTGGAGGCCCGTGTGCGCGGTCTGGCGCCGTTCGGCTGGGGGCTGCGCCACTTGGAAATCGACCAGGAGATGCTCCGGCTCGGGCAGATCGTGGTGTCGCGCTGTCTCGCCGTGCTCCCCGATGGCACCACCCTGGATATTCCCGGCCAGATGCCGCCGCCCCCGCCCCGCCGGGTGCCGCCGGGGCTGAAGGAAGCGCGGGTGTTCATCGCCGTGCCCGCCCGCGCCCGGGACGGCGCGGAGATCGTCGAGCCCGGTGCCGCACAGCGCCGCTTCCGCGCGGCAGAGCATGCGGTGCGCGACACCAGCGCCCCGGACCGCGAGCCGGTGGAAATCCGTGTGGGCCGACTGAATGTGGGCCTGCTGTTCGAAGGCGAGCCCCAGGACGACCTGATCGCTTTGCCGGTCGCCCGCATCGCCGAGATGGAGCCCGCCGGGTCGGTGGTGCTTTCGCCGACCCATATTCCGCCCTGCCTCGACTATCAGGCTTCCACCCGGCTTGTGCAGGTGCTGAATGAAGTCCATGGCCTGGTCCATAACCGCGCCGAGGCCCTGGCCGAGCGCGCCGACCCAAGCCGCATGGCCGCCGACAGCGCCGGGCTATTGGATGTGCTGGTATTGCGGGTGATGAATGGCGCCGACGCGGTGCTGCACCATCTGTCCCATCTGCCCGGCTGCCATCCGGAAGTGCTGTTCCGCGAGATGGTGCGGCTGGTGGGCGATCTCTCCACCTTCGATACCCAGCATCGCCGCGTGCCACATCTGCCGCCTTATGTGCACGACGATCTGGAGACGGGCCTGGAGCCGCTGCTGGCGGCGCTGCGGCAGGCGCTCAATGTGGTGATCGAGCGCAATGTGGTGCCCCTGCCGCTCCAGGAGCGCGGCTATGGCATCCGCACCGCCACCATCCTGGACCGCACCATCTTCTCCGGCGGCCGCTTCATTCTGGTGGCGAGCGCCGGCATCCCGCACGAGACCCTGCGCACCCAGCTTCCCGCCACCACCAAGGTGGGCTCCATTGAGCAGATCCGCGATCTGGTGAACCTGCAATTGCCGGGCATCCCGCTGCGCTCGCTGCCGGTGGCGCCGCGGGAGCTGCCTTATCTCCAGGGCGCGGTCTATTTCGAACTGGACCAGGGGGTGGAGTTGTGGCGCAGCCTCGCGCGCTCGGCCGCCTTCGCCTTCCATGTGAGCGGTGACTATCCCGATCTCCATATGGAGTTCTGGGCCATCCGGGCGGGGCAGCCGTGACGCACGCATCCGACATGGGCGACGATGAACCCACCGTGATCGGCCACCGGCCGGTGGCGGTGGGCCGCGCTGGCGCGGGGCGGGACGGCGAGCGCCCGTCCGCGCCCAGTCCCGCCATGGACTCCGCCATGCCTTTGCGCCCGGCGCCCGCCGCGCCCGGACAGGCCACGCCACCGCCCGCCCCGGGGCTGCTGGCGGAACTGCCCTTGTCCTCCGACGCCAGCCGGCCGGAGGAATTGATCGCTGCCGCCGCAACGCCGCTGCTGGCCCTGGTGGCCCAGTTGCGCCAGGCGGTGGACTATGCGGACGTCACCGCCCTGCGCACCGAGACGGTGGCCCAAATCAAGAAATTCGACGAGCGCGCCCTCAAGCTTGGCGCCCGTGTGTCCGATGTGAGCGCCGCCCGCTATGTGCTGTGCTCGCTGCTGGACGAGACGGTGATGACCACCCCGTGGGGCGCCGCCAGCAACTGGAGCACCCACAGCCTGCTCAACCAGTTTCACGGCGAGACCTGGGGCGGGGAGAAGGTGTTCGCCATCTTGGACCGCGTGCGCGCCAACCCGCCGCAGCATCTGGCTTTGCTGAAGCTGATCGACCTGTGCTTGGCCTTTGGCTTCGAGGGCAAATACCGGGTCACGGAGGGCGGCCAGTACCAGCTGGAAGAATTGCGGGACGAACTGGGCCGGCTCTGGCGCAGCCATGTGAAGGCGCTGCCCGACGATCTGTCGCCGCAATGGCAGGGGGTGTCGGTGCGCCGGCAGTTGCGCTCGGCTTTGCCGCTCTGGGTGGTGTTCGCGGTGGCCGGTGCGTTGCTGCTGGGCATCTATGGCCTGTTCGCCTTCCGCCTGGACCAGGGCGTGACGCCCATTGAAAACCGGTTTGAACGCATCGGCGCGCCGAAGACCTGAGGAACGCTTATGCTCAACGCCGCCCTCACTGAACTGCTGCGGGTCCGCACCCTGCTGATCCTGCTCGGCCTGCTGTGCGTCGCCATCCTGATCTGGTTCGTCGGCCCGTCGGTGAGCATCGCCGGCGTCACGCCGCTCGCCGGTGTCGGCACCCGCATCGGCGCCATCGTGGGGCTGTTCGTGGTGGTGTTCGCGGCCATGGTGCTGCGCATCCTGCTGGCGCGGCGGGCCAATGCGTTGGCGATCCGCCATCTGCTGGACACCGACGGGCTGGCCACCCTGGCCAGCGAGAAATCCTCCGACGAGATCGAACTCATCCGCGAGCGGTTCGAAGGCACCATGCGGGTGCTGAAGGACACCACCATCGGCAAGGAGTCCGGCCGCAACTACATGATCCAGTTGCCGTGGTACGTCATCATCGGACCGCCCGGCGCCGGCAAGACCACGATCCTGAAGAATTCGGGCCTCACCTTTCCGCTGGCGGAACGGGTGGGCGACGACCCGGTGGCCGGGGTCGGCGGCACGAGATATTGCGACTGGTGGTTCACCGACGAGGCGGTGCTGATCGATACGGCCGGCCGCTACACCACCCAGGACGTCAACAGCGAGGTGGACAAGGCCACTTGGCGCGGGTTCCTGGAGTTGCTGCGCACCCACCGCCCCCGCCGCCCCATCAATGGCGTCATCGTCGCCATCAGCCTCGCGGACGTGGTGTCCGGCGACGAAGCCACCCGCAAGAAGCATGTGGAGGCGGTGAAGAAGCGGCTTCAGGAGTTGATGCGCTTCTTCGGCATGCCGGTTCCGGTCTATGTGCTGCTGACCAAATGCGATCTGGTGAGCGGATTCAGCGAGTATTTCGACGAACTGGACGACACCGGCCGCGCCCAGGCCTGGGGCACCACCTTCCCGCTGGACGACCCCACCGTCCAGCCCGGCGCCGATTTCGAGCACCGCTTCATGGGGCTGGTGGAGCGCCTCGAAGGCCGGCTGATGCGCCTGCTGCACCAGGAGCGCAGCATCGCCCGGCGCTGCCGCATGTTCACTTTCCCCAAGGAATTCGCCAGCCTGCGCGATCCCTTGGCCGGCTTCATCGCCGACGTGTTCAAGACCAGCCGGTTCGAGATGCGTCCGATCCTGCGCGGGCTGTACTTCACCAGCGGCACCCAGGAAGGCACGCCGGTGGACCGCCTTCTGGGGGCCATGAGCCGCAATTTCGGCCTCGCCGGCACCCGCCAGCTGGCGTTCAGCGGCAAGGGCAAGGCGTTCTTCATCAACCGCGTGCTCACCGACGTGGTGTTCGAGGAGCAGGGCCTGGTGGGCGTCAACCGCCAGTTGGAACGGCGGCTCTCCACCGTGCGGGGGCTGGCCTATGTGGCCACCGCCGCCTTGACCATCGGGCTTGCCTCCACCTGGATCTTCGGCTCGGCCCAGAGCGAGATCCGCATCGGCGAAACCCGGGTGGCGCTGGACGATCTGGATCGGCATTTGCTGCACCTGCCGCCGCGCTCCACCTTCAACGACCTGTTGCCGGTGCTGAATGCCGCCACCCGCCTGGACGAGATCACCGGCGGTCCCAACGGCTGGATCAGCACCGAGAGCTTCGGTCTCTCCGCCGCCCCGCGCCTGAGCGCGGCCTCCACCGCCGCCTATGACCGGCTGCTGGTCGCGCGCCTGCTGCCCGCTCTCGGCAATCGGCTGGAGGACCGGATCGATCAGGACCAGCGGCTCGGCACGCCGGCCGCGCTGGAAAATTTGCGTGCCGCGCTGCGCAATTACCTGATGCTCGGGGAGCCGGAGCGCTTCGACCGCGCCACCATGACCCAGGTGGCCAAGACCGAGGCAGTGCTGGCCTTTCCGCTGGATACCGCCAAGCAGGCGCAGATGGCCGAGCATTTGACCGCTTTGATGGCGCTGATGCCCAAGCCCTATCCGCTCAACCAGGCCTTGATCAGCAACGCTCGCGCCAAGCTCGCCAAGGTCCCGCAAGTGGATCAGGTCTATGCCCGGCTGCTGCGGGAGGGCTACCAGACGCCAGCCCTCACCAGCATCGACCTTGGCCAGTTGCTGGGGGCGCGCAGCCTGACCGGCACCCCGGATGCCCAGGCCAATGGCGGCCTCGTCATCCCCGGCCTGTTCACCCGTCCCGGCTTCTACAATTACTTCCTGGTGCAATTGCCGATCCTGGTCAGCGAGGAATTGGGCTCGGACTGGGTGGCCGGTGGCAGCACCCAGCCCCAGGCCCAGGCGCTCGCCCGCCAGATCGCCGACCGCTATGTGAAGGATTATGTGGCCATCTGGCAGGGCGCGCTGGCGCGCATTACACCGGTGCGCTTCAACGACATGCCCCGCGCCATGGCGGTGCTGCAGAACCTCGCCGGCCCGCAATCGCCGGTGGATGCCCTGGTGGCCAGCATACGCGAGAACACCGATCTGCCGCCGCCGGGGCAGGACACCAATGTGCCGCCGCCACCGGGCGCCGCTCTGCCCCAGGTCTCCCCCTTGGCGGTGGCGGCCAGCAAAGCCGGCGGCGCGGTGACCAATGCCGCCACCAGCGCCGCTCTGGGCGATGGCCCGTGGCCGGGCAAGACCATCACCCAGCCGTTCATTCCGCTGATCCAATTGGCTGCGCCGGGAGCCGCCGGCCAATTGCCCGCCCTCGGCCGCATCCGCGACCTCTTGAGCAATGTCTATGGGGTGATGTCCGGCGTCGCCAATGCGCCGCAGCCATCGGTGGCCGCGTTCCAGATCGTCGCCAGCCGGGTCAAGGACCAGAAGAACGATGCGTTCGCGGCCTTGCGGGCGGATTCCGCGCTGCGGCCGGAGCCGGTGCGCACCATCCTGCAGGTGGTGGACGACAGCGCATGGTCCACTTTGCTGTCGCTGGCCTACCAGAATGTGAACCAGGCCTGGAAGCAGGACGTGCTGCCGGTGTGCGAGAGCGCCATCGCCCGGCGCTATCCCATCTATGCGGACGCCAAGGACGAGGTGACGCTCACCGATTTCACCGACTTCTTCCGGCCCGGCGGCACGCTGGATACCTTCTTCACCCAATATATGGCCGGCTTCGTGGTAGACCAGCGCGGCACCTATGTGCCGGTCACGGTGGATGGGTCTCGGGTGCCGGTGAGCCAGGCGGCGCTGGCGCAGTTCAGCCGCGCCCGCCAGATCCGCGAGGCCTTCTTCCCCAACAAGGGGCCGACCCTTTTGGTGAAATTCAGCGTGCGGCCGACCTTCCTGTCGCCCAATGTGCTACGGGCAACCTTGGCGGTGGATGGCAACGACATCGTCTATCGCCACGAGGCCCCGCGCAGCTATGATCTGGAATGGCCCACCCGCAGCGACGCCAGCACGGTGTCCGTGACCCTTACCCCCGTGGACGGCAATGACATCAAGGTGCAACGTTCCGGTCCCTGGGCCCTGTTCCGCTTCATCAGCGCCTCGTCGCCGCGCGGACGCTCGGAGCGGCAGTCGTTCACGGTCAACGGGTCGGACGGCGCCAGCGTCACCTATGATCTGCGGTCGGGCAGCGTGAACAGCCCGTTCAATCTCGGCGCCCTTGCCAGCTTCCGCTGCCCGGACGACCTATGAGCCCCCCGGACCTGCCCCGGGGCGGGCTCTTCGGGAAGATCCCCACCACCGATGACTTCATCCGCCGGCATCTGCCGCTGAGCTTCGTCACCCCCTGGGAAGGCTGGATCGCCCGCGTGCTCGGCGGTGACGGCACCGTGCCGCGGGAGATATGGAACCAGCGCTATCTCATGAGCCCGCCCTGGCGCTTTGCGCTTGATCCCGGCGTGGCCGGCCCCTGCGGCTGGGTGGGGGTGCTGGCCTCGTCCGTGGACAGCTTCGGGCGGGCGTTCCCCCTGACGCTGGCGGTTCCCTTTTCCCGTGCCAGCGGGCTCCTGGACCTGACCGAGGAGACCCATCGCCTCGCCGGAACGCTGGAGACCATGGCCCTGGACCTGATCGGAGGCGACATGCCCGTCGATGCCGCCGCCGAGCACATCGCCGCCATGCGCCTCGCCCCGCCGCCGGAGCGCCATCCGGTGTGGCGGGCGGTGCGGGGCGATGCGGGCCGTGGCAGCCGGGTCTGGGTGCTCACCGGCCGCAGCCATCACTCGGTGGGCGGTGCGGCCAGCGACCTTTTGACCGGCGTGCTGCGGGAAAAGGCCCGCGGCCCCGCCGGCCTCACCTGCTGGTGGCACGAGGAGTGGGGCGACCTGCCCCCGGCAAATGTGCTGGTGCAAGGCCTGCCCAGCCTGGAGACCTATGTGCGCATGATGGATGGCGCCTGGACCGGTGATGCTCCGGCCCCGCGGGCGTTCCCCTCGGAGGCGCCGCAATGATGGATGCGCCCCTGCTCCCGGCCAGCCCCTGGCAACTGGACACCTCTGCCGCCACCCGGACCGGGGTGGCGCGGCAGGTGAATGAAGATTCGTTTGCGGTGATGGCGGATCAGGCGCTGTTCGCGGTGGCGGACGGCATCGGCGGGCTGGTGGAAGGGGCGGTGGCCAGCCGGGCCATCGTCGAGGTGCTCGCCCGCGTGGTCACGCCCGGCGCCACGCTGGAAACCCGGGTGCGCGAGGCGGAGGACGCCTTGCACCAGGTGAATGATGCTCTGTTCCAGGAGGGCATCGGGCGGCGGCCGCCGGTGCATATGGGGTCCACCATCGCCTTGCTGTTGGTGGGAGAAGCGGCCGGCGTGTGCCTCTGGGCCGGGGATTCCCGCGCCTATCTGCGCCGCGGCGACGAACTGCACCAACTCACCCATGACCATTCCTTGTGCGCGCAGCACGGGGACATCCACCCGCGCAACATCATCACCCGTGCCATCGGCCCCAGCCATGAGGTGGAGATCGATTGCTGCGTGGTGGAGATCGTGCCCGGCGATGTGCTCTTGCTGTGCACCGACGGGGTCAGCAATTTCCTCGATGACGCTCGCCTCACCCAGCTGCTGCGCGGCCCCATGGCCGGCATGGCCGACCGGATCGTCACCGAGGCGGTGGCGCGGGGCTCGCGCGACGATGCCACCGCCGTCGCGGTGCGCATCCCGTTGGGAGGCGATCTGCCATGAGCCGGGTGGTCCCGCCGCAGCGGATGGTGGGTCGCGGCACCGGCCAGGCTGCGACGCCGACCGTTCTGCCCCACCATCTCGGCACCCGGCTCAAGGGCCGCTATGAACTGATCCAGGTGATCGGTCGCGGCGGCATGAGCACGGTCTATCATGCGGTGGACCACATCCGCCTGCGCGGCCGCGCCGCCCAGCCCCATGTGGCGGTGAAAGTGGCCAGCATGCCAGCGCCCTATGCCCATGCCGCGCATGAACTGATCCATCGCGAGGCCCAGCGCATGCAGGGCCTGGTGCATCCCAACATCGTGCGGGTGTTCGACAGCGACCATCAGGACGACACCCATTTCATGGTGATGGAACTGCTGACCGGGCGGACGCTGGCCACCGTCCTGCCCGAGGGCACCGGCAAGGGCCTGGACTGGCCGCAGGCGCGGCGGGTGATCACGGGCGTCGCGGCGGCCCTCGCCCACGCCCATGGCGCGGGCGTCATCCACACCGACCTCAAGCCCGGCAACGTGTTCATCAGCGGCGACGGCACCGTGAAGGTGCTGGACTTCGGCCTGGCCCAGCGCACCGGCGGCGCGGAGGATGCCCACCAGGAAGACGCCACCATCCGCTATCTGGACCTGGTGGGCGGCCTGACCCCTTCGTTTGCGTCGCCCGAACGCCTGGCCGGGGCCGACCCCACCCCCGGCTGCGATTTGTTTGCTTTCGGCCTGCTGATCTATGTGGTGCTGTGCGGGGCACACCCGTTCCAGCGGCGAACCTCGCAGGAGGCGCAGAGAATGGGCCTGCAACCGCTGCGGCCGCAGGGCCTTGCGCCGCATCGCTGGCGGGCGCTGAAGGCGTTGATGGCCTTCGACCCCGCGGCGCGACCGGCCAGTGTGGACGCGTTCATGGCCGGCTTCCTCGGCCCGCGCTTCGGCCCGCGGGCGCTGTTGAACGTGTTGCGGATGGGAGCCTGATGCGGTGACGGACCCTGGCGACGATACCCCTCCCGACCTGCCACCCCCGGCGGAGGTTCCGCGCCCGGAGCGGCGGCAGGCGCTGGCCCGGCTGGACCGGGTGTGCCACGAGATCGCCCGCGGCAATTATGGCAATACCGACGATCTGTTCGCGCTCACCGTCGATCCCGACGCCTCCCAGACCATTCGCGAGCTGGCGGAATCCTTCGGCAGCATGCTGGTGCAGGTGGAGGCGCGCGAGTTTCGCCTCAACGGCCTGATCGACGACTTGCGCGAGGCGCAGCGGCAGTTGGAAGAAGCCAACCGGCAATTGGCCCGCGAGAATGTGACGCTGACCCAGAAGGTCCAGACGCTGACCATCGAGATCGACCGCCAGCGCTTCAAGCGCGAGGTGGGCGAGATCGTCGAGAGCGACTATTTCCAGGACCTTCAGAAACGTGCCCGGACCATGCGCGCCCGCGTCAAGGGCGTCGGGGGCGCGCAAGACGAGCCCAAGGGCGAGGCGGGCAAGAGCGACGCAAGAACCAGCGACGCATCGACCAGCGACGCACCCAACGAGCCCACACCGAACGGCGAACCGCAGGACGGTCAGTCATGACGCGTATCGTATCCACCCATTCCTATCGGGGCGGCACCGGCAAATCCAACATCACTGCCAATGTGGCGGCCCTGCTGGCGGAGCGCGGCCATCGGGTGGGCGTGGTGGATACGGACATCCATTCGCCGGGCATCCATGTGCTGTTCGGCCTGGATCCGTCCGCCATCCGCTTCACCCTCAACGACTATCTCTGGGGTCGGTGCGCGGTCGAGGATGCCGCGGTGGACGTGACCGACGCGGCCTTGGGCGACCATTCCCGCAACGGCACCGGCAAGGTGCTGCTGGTGCCCTCCTCCATGCGCACCGGCGAGATCGCCCGGGTGCTGAAGGAAGGCTATGAGGTCGATCTGCTCAACGACGGCTTCCACGCGCTCTGCGACCGGCTGCGGCTGGATTATCTGCTCATCGACACCCATCCCGGCGTCAATGACGAGACCCTGCTCTCCATCGCCATTTCCGATTGCCTGCTGCTGGTGCTGCGCCCGGACCATCAGGACTATCAAGGCACCGCGGTGACCCTGGAGCTGGCCCGCCGCCTGGAGGTGCCGCAATTGCTGCTGGTGGTGAACAAGGCTTTGGCCTCGTTCGACGCCAAGGCGCTGGCCGAGCAGATTTCGCTGGCCTATCGCTCGCCGGTCGCGGCGGTGCTGCCGCTGACGGAAGATCTGGTACGCCTGGGCAGCGCCGGCGTGCTCAGCGCCCAGATGCCCGACTGCGCCTATGTGACCGGCCTGCGCCGGGTCGTGGATCAGCTGGAATCGTAAAGGTCCCGCTCAGAGCTGCCAGTTCGACGCCTGGAGGAAGGCATAGGCATCCGCCAGCCGCTGCTCGGGGTCGAAGGCCAGTGCGGCGCGCAGCGCCGCCTGCTCCTGTGGCCGCAACTGCGGCAGAGGCTCCGGTGTCAGCCCCTTGGCCAGCGCATCCAGCGCCGAGATGCGGCCAAACGGATGGCGCCCGGTCATCATCAGATGGATCAGGCAGCCCAGAGCATAGATGTCGTCGCGCGGATCGCGCGGATCGCCCCGCAGGCGCTCGGGGCTGGCATAGACCGGGGTGAGGGCATCCAGTTGCGAACCATCGAAGCCCCCCTCGTCCCGCGCCGCGCTGGAAATGCCGAAATCCAGGATCTTCAGAGTGCCGTCGGTGCATAGAAACAGATTGGCGGGCTTGAGGTCCGCATGCACCACGCCGCGCCCATGGGCGAGCGCCAGCCCCGCGCACAATTCCCCCACCGCCCGATAGGCGTCCGGACTGCCGATGAAATCGAGGGTGCTGTCCTTCAGCACCGCATCCAAAGAGCGGCCTTCCAGCAGTTCCATCACCATGAACACATGGTCGCCGTCGCGATCGAAATCATGCACGGTGACGATATTGGGATGGGGCAGGTCCTGGGTGCGGCGGGCCTCCGCCTCCATGGCCCGCAAGGCGTCGGGATGGGCGCGGAAATCTCCCGCCAGCAGTTTCACCGCCACATAGGGGCGGCGGGCCTGCGCCTCCAGGCGGCGACGATCCACGGCGCGATAGACCACGCCCATGCCGCCGCGCCCCAATTCCTTGTCCAGCACGAAGCGCTCGCGCAGCATCTCGCCGATCATGCTGCGTTCGGGCGGCGCCTCCGCCACCGGATAGGCGCGGGCCTCCCCGGCCGCGGCTTTGCGGGCATCATGGCGGGTGCGGGCGCCGCGGAACGACGCCAGCGCCGCATCCAGTTGCCGCTGCGGCTCCGGGGGCCGGCTGGGGGCCGCCTTCCGTCGATCCTTATATTGCCCCACCAGGGCCTGGAGCACCACGGCATCCACCTTGCGCCGCAGATCGTCGTCCGGCGCCGGGGCATCCACCGCGCCGGGCGCGGCGGAACCGGGCCGGGGCTGAACCGCTTGGGCGCCGGATGCGGGCGGTGCCGCCTCGGCCACCGGCGCCTTCGCCACGTCCTGATAGACCAGCACACCCAGATCGTACGGCAGGCGCCCCACATCGATGAACGCCTGCAAGCGTTGCGAGAGATGGGCCAGGCCATCCGCGCGACCCTGCACAAGGGCGCGCATATCTTCCACCAGCCCCTCGAACGGACGCCGGCCGGTGAGGAAGGTGGTCAGCGCCCCGTCGAATGGATCTGAGCCGGTCGGGCCCGCAGGCGAACGCTCGGAAATGGTCACCCTCCCGTCCTCACGCCCGCTCCGGTTGCCGGATGGCGTAGCGCTGGACCTTGTCCACCAGACTGCGGCGCGAGATCTTCAGCAGGTCCGCCGCCCGGCTCTGGTTCCAGCCGGTCTCGCGCAACTGCACCTCGATCAGCGCCGCCTCATAGCATTGCACCATGGCCCGCAGCCCGCCAACCGTCTGCGGATCGGCCGGAGGCACCGGCGCCGGCACCGCCGGATCGCTCCGCAGTTCCGGCGGCAAATGCCCCAGTTCCAGGCGTCCTTCGTCGCACAGCAGGATGGCGCGTTCCACCACGTTCTTCAGTTCGCGCACATTGCCGGGAAAACGCCATTTCATCAATGCGTCCAGCACGCCGGGGCTGAGCGCTGGCGGCGTGCGGCCGATGGCCTGGCACGCCCGCCCGAGAAAATGCTCGATCAGCGCCGGAATATCCGAGGGCCGTTCGCGCAGGGCCGGCAAGGTGATGGGAAACACGCTGAGGCGATAATAGAGATCCTCGCGAAACTGCCCGGCGGCGATCTTGGCGGGCAGGTCCGCATTGGTGGCGGCGACGATGCGCACATCGACGATCTCGGTGCGGGTGTCGCCCACCCGGCGCGCCTCGCCCTGGCCCAGCAGGCGCAGGATCTTGGCCTGCAGGCCCAGCGGCATGTCGCCGATCTCGTCCAGGAACAGCGTGCCGCCATGGGCTTCGTGCACTAGGCCCTTCTTGTCCGCATGGGCGCCGGAGAACGCCCCCTTGCGATAGCCGAACAATTCGCTCTCCAGCAGGTTTTCCGGCAGCGCGGCGCAATTCTGCACCACCAGCGCCTTGCCCTTGCGGGGGCCGAGGCCGTGCAGCAACTTGGCGAACACCTCCTTGCCGGTGCCGGTTTCCCCCAGCAGCAGCACCGGCACCTCGGCGGGCGCGGCGCGGCGCAGCAAGGCGACCGCGGCCTGGAAGGCCGGGCTGTCGCCAATCACCCCCTCGCCCACGCCGATTTCGCTGCGCAGGCGGGAGTTTTCCAGCGTCAGGTCCGCATTGGCGCGATCCAACTGGCGGATGAGCTGGCGGTTCTCCTCGAACAGCCGCGCATTGGAGATGGCCACCGCCGCATGGGCGGCGAAGGCGCGCACGATGCGCTCGAACTGCGGCGTCAGCGCCACCGGCGGGCCGCCGGGCTCGGTGCGGGTGTTGATGAGCTGGAGCACGCCCAGCGTCACCCCCTCCAGGCTGCGCAGCGGCAGCACCATGAAGGAGCGGGTGCGGAACGGGCCGCGCGCCTCCTGGCGGTAGAGTTCGGCAAAGTCGAAGCCGCTATAGGCGCGCACATCGGCGATGTTCACCACCCGGCCGGTGACCGCCGCATAGGCGCTGGGATCTTCCATGTGGAAGCCGCCGCCGGCGCGATAGAGCGCCACCGGCTGCCCGAGCCCTGCGGCAGCGGGGGCGCCGTCATTCTGCGCCACCATGCAATAGAGCTCGCGCCCGGTGCGGTCGAGCACCAGCACCCGGCCGCCATCCGCCTGGGTGAGGCGCCGCGCGGAGCTGACCACGGCGCTGATGACGCTCTCCAGCCGCCGCTCGGTGGAGAGGGCGGTGGTGAGCTCGATCAGTTCCTCGATCACCCCCAGCGGGTCGCGCACGGAGAGGTCCGGCGGGGACGCCGGGGCCTGGGTCACGTTTGCGGGGCTCACGTTCACGGTGTCCGACACCGCTCAGGCATCCTGCCGGATGCCCGGCGCCGCGGTGCGCCCGCCCGCCTCCTCCAGGCGATAGATGAACCGCCCCTCCGCAGTGGTGTCCACATGGATGGCGCTGGCCTGCTGCTCCCGGCCCATGCCGTGCAGGATTTCGGTGGCGATGTCCGGCAAGAGGGTCTTGTTGACGATGTGATCAATGTTGCGGGCGCCGGTCTCCACATCGGTGCAGCGGGCGACGATCTGCGCCACCACCGCATCGGAATAAGCGAACGCCATCTTCTGGCTGTCGCGCAGCCGGCGGCCCACCTTGTCCAGCTTGAGGCGCACGATCTCGCCCAGAATGTCGCCCAGCAGCGGATAGAACGGCACGATCTGCATGCGCGCCAGCAGGGCCGGCTTGAAGTGCCGCGACAATTGCGGGCGGATCGCCTCCACCAGCGTGTCGGTGGCGGGGCGCGGGGTCATCTGGCCCATATGGGTCAGGGTATCGGTGGCCAGATTGCTGGTGAGGATGACAATGGTGTTCTTGAAGTCCACCACCCGGCCCTCGCCATCGGACAACACGCCCTTGTCGAACACCTGGTAGAACAGGTTCATCACTTCCGGATCGGCCTTCTCCACCTCGTCCAGCAGCACCACGCTATAGGGCCGCTGGCGCACCGCCTCGGTGAGGATGCCGCCTTCCCCGAAGCCCACATAGCCGGGGGGCGAGCCCACCAGCTTGGAGACCGTGTGCTTCTCCTGGAACTCCGACATGTTGATGGATATCAGGAAGCGCTCGCCGCCGAACAGCAGGTCCGCCACGGCGGTGGCCAGCTCGGTCTTGCCCACGCCGGAGGGGCCGACGAACAGGAACACGCCCATGGGCTGGGTGGGGCTGTTGAGGCCCGCCTTGGCGGCGCGCATGCCCTCGTCGATGGCGGCGATGGCCTGATCCTGGCCCTTGATCCGGCGCTCAAGGTCGCGGGCCAGCGCCAGGATGGAGGCGGCCTCGTCGCGCACCATGTTGCCGGTGGGAATGCCGGTCCAATCGGAAATCACCTGCCCCACTGCCTCGGGGGTCACTTCATAGTGCAGCAGCCCGGTGCGGCCCTGGATCGCGGCCAGTTCGGCCACCACCTGCGCCAGTTCCGCCCGCACTGCGCACGTGGCGTCGTCCGCCGCGCTGTCATCGGCTGGCGCCAGCGGCGCGTCGGTGCCGGGGTCGGCGACGGTGGCGTCCGAGGCCGGCTCGGGATCAGCCAACGCATTGAGCTGCTGGCGCAGGGCGAGGATGCGGTCCACCAGGGCCTTCTCCCGGCCCCAGCGCACCTCCACCTCGGCGATCTCGGTGCGCAGATGCGCCACTTCGTCGGCGATCTCCTGGGCGCGGGGATTGTCGCCGCTGCCCAAGGTGTCCTGGTCGCGGGCCAGCGCGGACAGCTCGCGCTCCAGCGTGGCGATGCGCCGCTCGCGGCTGTCGAGGGCCTGCGGGCGGTTGGTCAGGCTCAGCTTGACGCGGGCGCAGGCGGTGTCGAGCACGTCCACCGCCTTGTCCGGCAACTGGCGGCCGGAGATGTAGCGGGCGGCCAATTGGCTGGCCGCCACCACCGCATCATCGCGCACATAGACATTGTGGCTGCGCTCATAGATGGGCCGGAGGCCGCGCAGAATGGTGGTGGCCTCCGCCGGGCTGGGCTCGTCCAGCTTCACCACCTGGAACCGCCGCTCCAGGGCGGAATCCTTTTCGAAATACTTCTTGTATTCGCTCCAGGTGGTGGCGGCGATGGTGCGCAATTCGCCGCGCGCCAGCGCCGGCTTGAGCAGATTGGCGGCATCTCCGCCTCCCGCCGCACCGCCCGCGCCCACCATCATGTGGGCCTCGTCGATGAACAAGATGATGGGCGTGGGC
Organism: Azorhizobium sp. AG788; assembly: GCF_943371865.1. Classification (GTDB taxonomy): domain Bacteria; phylum Pseudomonadota; class Alphaproteobacteria; order Rhizobiales; family Xanthobacteraceae; genus Azorhizobium. The sequence goes on from NZ_CALRWL010000006.1 coordinate 115,779, forward strand.
GAGGCCTTCACCTCCTCGATGATGCCCTTGAGCCGGTTCTCGAATTCGCCCTTCACCCCGGCGCCGGCCTGGAGCATGCCCAGATCGATGCCCACCAGTTCCACCTGCCGCAGGAATTCCGGCACGTCGCCCTGGGCGATCTTGAGCGCGAGGCCCTCCACCACCGCGGTCTTGCCCACGCCCGGCTCGCCGACGCAGATGGGATTGTTCTTCCGGCGACGGCCGAGAATATCGATCATCTGCTGGATTTCGCGATCGCGGCAGAACACCGGATCGATCTTGCCCGCCCGCGCCTGGGCGGTGAAATCGGTGGCGAAGCGGGCGAGCACGCTGTCGGGATTGCGCGCGCCGTGGCCCGCAGGCCGGCCCGCGGCAGGTCCGGCAGGCGCCGCCGTGGCCACACTCTCGGCCGAGGTGGCCAGGAGGGTGTGGAACTCGGCCTTGAACCGGGCGCTGGGCACGGCGCGCAGGGTCTCCCACCACTCGGTGAGGCCGAAGCGGTTGCCGTTGGCCAGCACTGCCAGCAGCACCGCGCCGGAGCGGGTGGCACCCTGCCCCAGCTCCACCGAGGCCAGCAGCCAGGCATCGGTGAGGATCTCGATCAGCACCGGCGCGAACACCGGGCGGCCGGGATTACCGGCCTTCATCTCCTCCACCGCGCGCTGCAACTGGCGCTTCAAGGTGGGGGTCTCCACGCCGTAATGGCGCAGGGCAAGGCCCATGTCGCGGTCGGCATCGTCCACCATGGCCAGGAGGAAGTGCTCGACGCTCACGTCATAATTGCCGCGGCCCACCGCAAGGCCTGCCGCCATCTCCAGCCCGCGCTTGGTGTAAGGCGACAGGCGATCCAGAAGCGGCTTGAGATCCAGCGACAGCATGGCAATGTTCCCCCGCACGGGGCCACGCCGTCCCGCCGAAATCGGCGGGCACCGGCGCACGGCCCATCACGGGCTGAGAGGCGGAGCCGGGCACGGTTCATCCCCCCTGGCCCGGCGCCGCGATCCCATCAGCCCGCGCGCATGGAAGACAGGTTCGATGACCTGGAAATGACACCCATGCAATATACTACCGCACTCCCGTACGGCGTGCGGCGGAATGGGAACCCGAGGAAGCGCCTGCGCTCCCTCGGGCTTGCGGCCGCCGGCTGCGGCGACCGCCATCAGCCAAAGCCGATCAGGTGACGGGCTTGCGCCAATCGTCGGAACCGGAGGTGCCGGCCTTCTCGTGCGTCCAGGTCACCTTGCGATAGGTGAAGGACCAGTCTTCCATGTGCTGGAGCTGGGCATTTTCGGGCAGCAGGCAGTTGGGGATCATCGCCTTGCCGTCCACCAGCACGGCGTCTTCCCACTTGATGGTGTAGTACTTTTCCTGCTGGCCGGTCTTGGACGTGCGCCAGAAGAACAGTTCCACCGTGCTCAGCACTTCGCCGGTGGCGAGGGCCTGCCACAGCAGCGGCGAGGCCTTGTCCTGATACTTGGTGAAGGTGGCGGGCTGGTGCACGCGCCCGCCGGTCGGCTGGCCCGACTGCGGATCGCGGGGGATGATCACGTTGCTCAGGAAGCCCTGGACGATGCTCTCGTCCTCATGGCCTTCCTGATAGGAATTGCCCACGCTGTCGGCGGTGAAGGCGCCCTTGGTGATCAGGCCCTGCTTTTCGCCGGTGATGCTGATGTAAGCGGGAGTCGGCATTATGCCCTCGGTCTTGGGTGCCGGCCGGTCGCCGGTGATCTCCCTTCCGCAAGTCCGATGCCAGTTTTATTTCACGGTTTCGTCATGATGGCCGGTTTGTATTTGCCGCAACGCTTTGATGATTGCTTCTGCCCCCCAGATGACGGCTTTTGGTGCCCCGTTTGCTTCACCCAACTGCGCAGATTTCTGCGCAGTTGGAGCGGGGTTGCCGGCTTCTGCGCACATGACAGCGGTGCGACCCGGCCTCAAACGGCCTCCACAACCCCGAGCGGCGCGAGCGTGCACTGGACATCGAGAAATGCACGCGTCTTCAGATCCAGAACCGCCTCGCCCTGGCAGGCAAAGCCTTCCGCGCCGATCACCGCCTGCCCCGTCACCGCATAGGTGATCACCGCGCGCAGACCGAATTTGGTGCGGATCTGCGGGCTGGCGGCGAGGCGCAACTGCAGGCTGCGCCCATCGTCCAGAAGCACGCTCTGCCAGGCGGGCGCCTCCGGCCCGCCGGCGGGATGCGCCGCCACCAGCGCCCGCACCGATGCGGAAAGCTGCACCTCCAACGCGCTTACGTCGTCCTTCAGCGGCTGCCAGATCATGGGGCGGGGTCCTCGGTGAGTGCCACGGCATGAGGCCCCAGGCGCTCGGCCAGCGCGGTCAGGGCCTGGAGCGGGGCATCCCATGCCCCGGCCCGGGTTTGCGGCAGCACGCGGACGCCGGGATACCATAGGGCCGCGCCCTCCCGGTGGGCGAACGCCCAGGGCTGCGCGGCCGCAACCAGTGCGACCGCGGGAACGCCCATGGCCCCGGCCATATGCAGGGCAAGACCCGCGCTGCCGGCCACCAGATCCAGATGGGACAGGATCGCCGCCAGATCACGGGCGTCGGCCACGTCGGCGCCCGCGTCCACCACCTGCGGACAGGACGGCAATTGCCCCCGCGCCGCGTCGAAGGCCAGCGAGATCAGCGTGCCTCGCCCCGCCAGCGCCGCGACCAGGGGCCCAAGAGTCAGCCCCAGCGGCCCGGCCTCATAGGCCAGGCCGATCCAGGGTTTCGGCAGATGCGCCATGGCCGCGCCCCAGCGGGCACGCCGCGCCGCATCCACCGCCAGATAGGGGGCGCACGCCAGATCCTGCGGGCCGACGCCCAACAGGCCGGGCAGCGTGGGCAGCGCCACGGCATCAAGCGGCGCGGGCGCATCGGTAGCTGCAAGGCCCACCATGCCCTGCACTAGGGGCAGCAGCGCCGCCTCGCAATGGCAGGGCACCCGTGCGCCGTCTCGGCGCAGGCCGATGGCAAAGCGGGCCAGCAGAACCACCTCGCCCGCCGGCAGGCCCTCGGGAATGACCAGTGCCGCTACGGTCAACGGCGACGGGTCCGCGCGCACGGACCAGACCTGCCCGATCCGGCCCAGCGCCAGCCGCAGATGGGCCTGAAGCTGGATCGCCGCGAGTTCGTCGGGCGCGCGCTGCAACGCCTGATCGGCGAAGGCCAGGGCCTTCTCCAGATCCCCGCTCAGCCGCAGCAGGCGGGCCATGGCCAGCAACGCCCCCGGATCGCCTTCGGCCCGGCGCACCACCTGCGCGAACGCGGCGATGCCCGCCGCCCCCTCCCCCTTGAGGATCAGCACCCGCGCCAGGGCATCGGTGGCCAGCGCATCATGCGGCGAGAGGGCCAGCACCCGCCGGGTTGCCGCTTCCGCCTCCGCCAGACGCCCCACATCCATCAGCCGTCCGGCGCGGGCAATGGCGCGGGCAGGATCCGCCGGCGCGGCCAGATAGGCAGCCTCGGCAGCGGCCAGCGCCTCGTGCGGACGCTCCAGGGTGGCGAGCAGGTCCGCCAGCAGCGCAAGGTCGGGCGCATGGGCGGGGCGCAGCACCAGCGCGCGCCGCAGCGCCGCCTCGGCCATCGCGGGCCGATCCCCGCGCAGCATCAGGCGCGCAGCCAGCGACCAGCCTTCCGCGGCCAGCGCCGCATCGTCCGCCGCCTGCGCCAGATGCTGCACGGCGAGGATCTCCGCGCGGGCGCGTTCGGGCGCATCGCGGGCCAGCAGCAGCGCCGCCAGTTCCGCCCGCCGCAGCCCGTCGTCCGGGGCCAGCAGCACCGCCTGTTCCAGGCAGACGAAGGCCTCCTCCGGACGCCCCAGGGCCGCATGGGCGGCGCCCAGATTGGCGATCACATCCGCACGACCGGGATAGCGCGCGGCCAGCGCCGCCAGCAGATCGAACGCCGGCGCCAAGGCGCCGCGCGCCAGCGCGCCGGTGGCGCGCAGCAGCAGCGCATCCACCTGCTCCGGCGCGGCGGCGAGCACCTCCGCCACCAGGATATCCGCCTCGTCGAACCGCCCGGCGGACATCAATTGACCGGCCGCGGCCACATGGGCCGCGAAAGGCGCCGCGGCGCCGGTGAGGTCGATGGTCCTCATCCCACCGTCACCCGCTTGCCGTCGAAGCGCACATCCTCCTTGGCCACCAGCACCGCGGTGGCGGCGGTGGTGCTGGTGATGCCGGCCACCGATTGCATCACCGTGCCGGCCTCCAGCACATCGGTGTCGCGCACCAAGGCAACCCGCGACTGCGCCTGCACCGCGATCTGGTCCGCCACCACCTCCCGCCGCCGGGCGGTGGAGCGCAGATGATCGGCGACCAGAGTGACAAGGCGCCCGACCAGTGAAAAGGCATGGGCGCGGATGGCCACGGTGCGGCTGTCGATGGTTACGTCCCGCGCCGCGACCAGCGCCAGTGTCTCGCCGGCCGCAAGTCCCAGATGCGGGGCTGACACCGTGAGCCGCTCGACACCGGGCGCCGACAAGGTGGCAGTGCCGGGCAAAAGACGATCCAGCACCGCCAGCACATAGGTCTCGCCCTCCACCTGGGCCAGCAGCACCCGGTCCCCCACGGTTGGCTCCACCAGGCAACTGAAGGCGCGGGCGGCCCATAGTTCCGCCTCGTCAACGGCGACCCGCGCCCGCCCATCCGCGGCCATTTCAATCACCCGTGCGCACGGGAACGTGCCGGGCGCAGATTGCGCGGCCGCGGTCGGCGTGGCCGCACCGGGCGCAGCGTGTGAACTGGCGCCGTTGGTGGGCAAGGCGAGCCTGGACGGTGACATGGCGACGAGCCCCTTGCGTCAGCTGATGACTTCAAAATCGACCATGCGCGCGGCCATGCTCTTCTTGGCCGCGGTAAGCCCCTGCTTCACCACGCCGGTGGCATAGTCGCGGATGAAGGCCTCCCCCTTGGTGCCCTTCACCTTTTCAATGCTGATGGAGACTTGGCAGACCTTGCCGTCGATCCCCGCGACATACTTGATATCCGACTCGGTTATTTTGGAATCCGAGCCACAGATTTTGAGATCTTTGGTCGCCACCTTCATGTCCCCGGCGCCGATGCAGTATTTGGCCGACAGACCGAGGATCACGTCCGCCTTGGCCCCCAGCGTCATGGAGGTGGCGGCGCCCAAAGTGATGGTGCTCACCGCCGACAATTGAATGGTCAGGGAGATGGAGGCCTTCAGCGTCTGCTCGAAGCCCATGAAGATGGTGAAGGATTCCCCCATGGAATATTTGGTCGTGGTGCCATAGGTGAAGAAGGTGGTGTCGCCCTGGGACTTGGTCTTCACCATGTTGGTGGCGGTGATGGAGACATCCGCCAGCGCGCCGTCGACGCCGCCGTTGATTTTCACGCCATTGGTGGCCTTGAGGGTATATTGCCCGGCCTTCACCGCATGGGTGGAATCCCCTTGCGTGGTCTGGGTGGCGTAACCGGCGCCGAACTTCATGGTCGCGGCGCCGACGATGTTCACGTCCAGATCCTGCTCGCTATAGAGCAGCACGCCATTGCCGGAGGTGGAATGCGTGGTCGGCGTTACCGTGACCGTATTTTCGGAATTGGCAGTCTTGGTGTCGAAGCCGGTATAGGCCAAGCCGCCCTTGGTGGAACCATAGGCATCTGAATCCGCGGTCGTGACCACGGACGTGGTATAGGTCAGGCCAGACTGCGCGGGCTTTTCATCATCGCCGGCAAAGGAGCCCAGCCGCAGATAGTTGCCCGTGGGCGGCTTGTCGCCCACCACCTTGGGCACATCCATGCGCAGAAAACGGGTGCCGGTGTCGCTGGACCCGTCCTCCATCTCCAGCAGGGTCCCCGCCGTGGTACGCAGCCGGTTGAGGGTGCGCGAGGCCTTCACCACCGGGTCCGCATTGGTGCCATTGTATGCCGCCCCCACGATCACCGGGCGGTCGGGGTCGCCATTCACATAGCCCACCAGCACTTCGGCATTCTTCAGCAGCGGCATGTGCAGGCCGGCGACCGCGCTGTTGGTGGAGGCCCCCGCATAAGGCTGCAACTGCCGCAGCGGCGCGCTGGCCTTGCCGGCGGTGGTGTGGTTGCCGCCGTCATTATAGATGAAGCGCACCCGATAGCGGCCGGCATCATCCAGCGGCGCGCGCTTGTCATCGGTCTCCGCATCCACCTGGGCATTGAACACACCCGACATCACCGGCCGGGGCGTGACCCGCCGCGGACGGAACGGGCGATCCTTGCGGATGGCCACGAAGCTGTTGCCATAGGCGGCGGCGTGCCTGCCGGCGGTAAAGCCCAGCGGGGCCGGATTGCCGGCCTGGTGCGTCACCTCCACCACCACATAAGCGGCGTTGAACGCATCGATGGGGTGCTCGTCCAGCGTGAAGGTGGTTCCGGCCCGCAGCGCGGTGACGGTGCTGCGGCCCTCGAACACCGCCGCCTGCCAGGCCAGTTCCTCGGCGCGGATGGCGGCCAGCTTGCGGCCTTCCCCGTCATTGGGGAAATGGTCGCCATATTCCACGATCTCGCCCACCCCTTCGGTGCCGGTGCTGGCGGAGATCAGATCGGTGCTGGGCGTCGCCTCATTATAGTCGCGCAGGCGCACCTTCTTGATCTGCGGCCGCTCAACGCTGGAGAAGGAGGTGATCGAGCTGTCGTCGCATGACATGGCGTCGCCATCGCCCTTGAACCGCAAGGTGCCGATGTCGACGAAATCGGTGTTCATCGCCCCCACGGTGATCTCATCCTTCGGATCCGTGTCGGACTCATCCGTGGAGATGAAATAGAAGATGCCGTAATGCTCACAGACCCGCGCAAAGAAAGTCAGGTCCGTTTCATTGTATTTGGTGATGTTGGAGCGCTGATATTCCGCCGGCACCGTGGATGAAACGGTGAAATCCAGTTGCTGCCCGTGGCCGCTGGTGGTGCTGCCCTGGGACAGGCTGCCGTCCAGGATGCCGCTGAGCAGCGCCTTCACATCCAGCGGCGTGTCGGCGGCAAAGACCTCGGTCTGCTGGCTGTAGTCCAGCAGCGAGAGGCGCGGCGCGATCACCAGCGCATAGGCAAAATCATTGTGGTTCGGCTTGTCATTGACGCGGAACTCCAGCACCACGCCGGCAAAGGTGGTGCTCTCGCCCTTGGCGGTCACCGTCAGCCAGGCCGGCTTGCCGGCGGCGGACTGGCCGGCCAGATCCATGGGCGTGACCAGGAACACCTCGAACCGGTAGGGCATCGAGATGCCCTCCCGCCCCCGGAAGGCTTCACAGGCGAGATCCTCCACCTCAAGGGCGGGAATCGACACCGAAATACTCAGTTCGGCCGGCATGGGAAATCCCTCGCGGTGAAGATGGGACGCTCGGTTCGGGTGGCCCGCGTCACCGCAGCGCCATCATTTTGATCTGGGACGGACTGATGCGCAGGCCCGGCTCGTTCGGGCAGCTGCCGTTCTGCTTGGTGGGCGAGGTCAATTTGGTGGCGGGCGTGCCGCCCACCATGAAATTGGTGGAGCCCATGGCCGCCTGCGCCGGCCCCATCACCATGTTGGACACCACCCCCATCAGAACGCCCGGCTGGTCGCCATTGGTCATGGGGGTGATGGTGGCCAGGTTATGCGCCGGCATGGCGCACAGCAGCAGCTTGGTCTGGCTGGGAATGGCGGTGGTGGACAGGCCGATGCAGGCATAGGGGATGGGCGTCACCACCGGCCCCATGGGGGTCTTGCACACATCGGGAAAGCCCAGGTCGGTGGCCGGCATGGGGCCTTGGGAGGTCACGAACATCTCAGCGCTCCGGTGCGGCGCGCCGCACCTGTTGGGGATTGTAAAGCTCCGCCGCTGCGCGGTGGGGATCGGTGCCGAGCGTCTCGCCGGTGGCGCCGAAATGCAGCGTGCCGGTGGTGTTGGCCCGATGCAGATCGGTGCGCTTGAAGGTGGCGCCGGTGAAATCCGCCCCCTCCAGCCGCGCCCCGGCCAGCGCCGCATAGGCCAGATTGGCGCCCTGAAACCGGGCCGCGGGGGCGATGGCGCCGGTCATCACCGCCATCTCCAGATCCGCGCCGGAGAAATCCGCCTGGCCGAGGCGGGTCTCCATGAGATTGGCGCCGCTGAGCTTGGCATCCACCAGCGATGCGCCGGTGAGATCGCTCTGGGCGAAATGGGCCTGGGGCGCCGTGATCCCGCTGAGGTTGGCGCCCGCAAGGCCGCAGCCCTTCATGAAGCTGCCGGAGAGATCCACCCCGGCAAGGTTCGCCCCGGTCAGGTTCGCCCCCATCATGTTCACCCGCGTCAGCACCAGCGAGGTGAGGTCGCGACCGGAGAGATCCGCATCCACCAGCAGGACAGTGTCGCAGCGCAGTCCCACCAGTTCGGCGGCCCGCAGGTCCGCCTTGGTGAGCATCAGCCGCGTCGCGCTCACCTCGGACAGATCGACGCCGGACAGGTCGCACTCCATGAGCACCGCGCCATCGATGCGGGCGGCGGAAAACCGCGCCTGCGACAGATCGCATTTCATGAAGATGGCATCGCTCAGTTGCGCGCCCGCCAGCCGCGCCCGGGGCATGGCGCATTGCATGAACACGGTGGCGGCAAGCTGTGCGCCGTCGAAATTGGCGCCGCTGAGGTCGCACTCAATGAATTGGACATCCCGCAAATCCGCCCCGGCAAAGCCGGCGCCGGCCATATCGCATTGCGCGAACACCGCATCCACCGGCGCGGTGCGATCGAGACGCGCGCCGCGAAAGCCGGTGCCGACGCAGCGCACCCCGGCCAGCGGCGGCGCCTCTGTCCAATCGGTGAAGGAAAAGTCGCCGCCCTCATACAGCAGGCCCAGGCGGGCGTGCTCCAGCAGGTCCGCGTGGGCGGGATCACCCATGGCTGGTCTCCAGAGCGAGCACGGTATTGGTGAGGTTCGCGCCGGTGAGGTCCGCTCCGCCCAGCTCCGCGTCGCTGAGGTCGGCGCCGTAGAGATTGGCGCCGCGCAAGGTGGCCCGGACGAGGTTGGCGCGGTGCAGTTGCGCCTCCATCATCTGCGCGCCGACGAAGTCGGCCCCGGTGAGGTCGGCGCCATCGGCGAACACCCGCCGCAGGGACGCCAGGCGGAAGTTCGCCCCGGCAAGGTCCGCCGCCCCGAATGCGGTGCGGTCCAGCACCGCGCCAGCAAAGCGGGCGCCAGACAGAATGGCGTCGAAGAAGCTGCAATCGCTGGCCAGCGCGCCGGAACAGTCCGCGCCGGTGAGCACGGCCTTGCCGACGAAATTGGAGCCGCGCAGGTCCGCATCCACCGCCCGCAGGCCGGGGGCGTTCACCGCCAGCAGGCCGCAGCGATCCAGGAAGGCGCCGGAAAAATCGATGTCCACCATCTCCGCTTGCAGGAAATGGCATTGCCGCAGTTGCGCACGGGCGAACATCGCCCCGCGCAAGGTGCCTTTCAGCACCATCACCTCCTCCAGCCGGGCCTCGGTGAGGTCGGCGCCGTCCAGATCCACCTCCAGCGCCTGGATGTCGCGCAGGATGGCGCCCGCCATCCGGGCGCCGCGCAGCCCGGCCTTCATCAGGCGCGTGCCCTCCAGCCGCGCACCGGCGAGGCGCACCGCCGGGGCATCCACGCCGCACAGATTGGCGCCGGTGAGATCGGTCTGGGACAGATCCGCATGGTCCAGCCGCGCCTGGGTCAAGGTGGCATCCACCAGACGGGCGCCCGTCAGCCGCGCATTGGCGAGGTTCGCCCCCTCCAGGAACACGCCGGTCAGGTCCAGGCCCGAGAGGTCGGCGCCGGCCAAATTCGCCCCCGCCATGTCGCGGCCGCGCAGATCCAGGCCGGCGCGGGCTTCCGCCAGCACCAGATCGCCGAAGGTGCGGGCCACATGGGGGGAGAACAGCTCCTGCGGATAGGCCGCCTCCGGCGCGTTCAGCCGCAAGGCGGCAATGCCGGCCATCAGACGCGGCTCCGCCGCCTCGATCTCCGCGCGGGCGAGCGTCAGGTCGCCCTTGCCCTGCGCCATGCGGGCGTCGGCGCTTTGATCGGCGGCGGCGGGATCGGTCGGGGCCAGTTGTTCCAGCAGCAGGTCCAGCGCCGAGCGGCCCGCTTGCGGCGCCAGGCCCGGCAGGGCCTCGATCAACTTCCGTTCTACGCCGGCCACTTGCGCAGCCAGCGCCGCCCCCTGCTCCGGTGGCATATCCGGGCTGGCCGCAAGGGAGGCGAGCAGCGCGGCCACCGCATCGGCGGGCGGCGGCGGCGTGGGCCGCGCATCCTCCGGCGGCTCCGGCATGGGCGGCAGGGCGATGGCGTCGATGGTGTCCAGGCTGGCCCGCGCGTCCGCCAATGGGCTCGATTCCGGCAGTTGCAGGAAGCGGGCGCGGGCGGCGGCCAGCACCGCCGCGTCGTCGGCGCCCTGGAGGGCATCGGCCAAGAGCGCGCGCCAATCACCCGCCACCGCCGCCGCCGCGAGAGCGGTGTCGAGGGCGGGCGGCATGGGATCGCCATCGAGGTCAGGCGCCGGCGCGGGGCGCTGGGACGCAGCCTCGTCCAGGCTGGCGGCGATGTCCGGCCCGCCCAGCGGCGCCAGACTGGCCAGCAGGGCGTCGATCTGTGCCGTGCCGACGCCGGGGCGCTTGAGATCCGCCATGGCATCCAGAACCGGCTGGCCCTGTTCCGCCAATTGCCGCAGGCTCTCATGGGCGATGCGGGTCTTGGCCTCGATGGCGTCCAGCATGGCGCCGAGATCGAACGCGCCATCCGCCAGGTCTTCCGGCGTCGGCAAAGGCAGCGGATCCGGGTCCGGCGTCGTCGGCGGCGGCCGCAACGCCATCGGCACGGAGAGACGGTCCAACTGGCGGGAGATCAGGAAATCGGTCGCCTCCGCATCCCGCAGGGCACGGTCCCGCGCCTGGGTGGTGCGGGCGGCGACGCGGCGCGCTGCCTCACGGGGGTCCGGCTCCGGCGAGAGCTGGCCCTCGGAGAAGGCGTAGCGCGGGGCGGTTTCAGGGTCGGTGCGCAGACGCCGCACCTCGGCATAATGAGCATGGGAACGGGGCGGGTCGGCCATGCGCTCATAGGCCAGCATCAGATCGGTGACATCCTTGCCGTCCATGTCGGCCACGGGCACGCCGCCGTGCCAGCACAGCACGCCCCGGCGGGCGCCGGCAAACAGCCACAGGGTGTCCAGTTGCAGGGTCAGCTCCACCCACTCCTGCCCCGTGCGGCCCACGAAGGCGCGCGGGCGCAGCGCCGGCAGCTGACCGGACAGGTCCGGCATGTCGCGGGAGAAATTGCGCAGGCGATAGGGCTCGTCGCCGCGCAGATAGGCGGGGAAGCGCTGGTCGGGGGGCGCCGTCATGAAGAAATCGGGATGGATGTCGTCGGCCAGCGCCGGTGCCACATGCTCCACCCAAGCCTGGTCATAGGTGCCCGCCAGGCGCGCGCGCTCGGGATGCAGCACATCCATGGGGCCGAACACCGCCGGGGCGGGTTCGTCGTCCACCGCATAGATCAGGGCTGCGGGGTCTTCCACATTGGGCAGCGCCACTGGCGCGCCGTCCCCGATCCGCGCGGCGGCGCCAAAGCCAAGCCCCGCGGGATTGAGCCGGTGCCCCGGCCCGCCGAAGGCCCGGTCCGGCCCCAGCAGGAGATCGCTCAGCGGCTGCGCCGCCGTCGCCTCATAGCCCATGGCCCCCAGCCGCCACCAGCGATCGCCAAACACCGCCAGCCGCTTGGTGAGGCCGCCCACCTGCGCCTCCAGCAGCAGGCCGGCGCTGTCGGGGGCCTGGATGCGCCCGCCGATGAGCAGTTCGGCCCGGGGCTTGGGCATGCCGGTATCCAGCGCCCCGCCGGTCGGCAGGGCCTGCGCCGCCATCACCCACAAGCCCTGGTCGCCATCGAGGCGGGAACTGTCGGCCAGATCGAACGCCGCCATGACGGTGACGAGGTATTGCGCCCCGCGCCGGCGCCGTTCGACCTTGGTGAGCACCGCCAACGGGCGCGGCTTGATGACGAGGGGCATCGGTCCTGCGGAATCCAGGTTGAACGATGCCTTGTAGAGGTGGGGTCTTACAGTGGTGCGACGCTCGCGTGGCGTGCAGGCGCGCCGATGCCACTCACGGCTTCGGCGTCACCTCATAGAGGCAGAAAGCGTGGCCCTCGGCGGCGCATTGCACTTCGCGGGACGCCAGCGTGCGCGGCGCACCGGCTTGAGCGCAGACGAATTCCAGCGCCCCCGCCAGCCAGGGGGCGAACATGTAGCAGAGCTTGCGCCCGGCGTTCTTGGTCTCGGCGGTCACAAACGAAGAATGGTCGAGGCGCACGGTGGCGGTGCCGGCGGCGGGATCGATGGCCAGGATGGAGAATTTGCCCCAGCCGCGCTGCGACAGGCGCTTCATATAATGGGCGAACACATCCACGCCGACGAGGCCATAGACCTCGCTCTGCTTCTGGCACCACACATAAGCGGACTTGTGCCCGGCGGGCGCCAGCGCCGCGCCATAGGCTTCCGCGCCGAGGGCGGCTTCTATGGCGAAGTGGTTGTTGTTGTAGAAATGCTGCGGCACCAGGATCATCGGCATCTGGTCGGCGAACCAGCGCCCGGTGTCCGGGTCCACGTCGAGCTCGATTTCCGGCTTGGCCATGGGGGCTCCTGAACGCAGGGAAACAGTCGACCACTCCCTTACCAAGGGAGTGGTCGCAAGAGGCTTAACGGTTCACGCCCGCCAGACATCCTTGAGCAGTTGCAGCCAGTTGCCGCCCATCACCTTCTCGATCCGGCCGGTGGACCAGCCGCGCTGTTCCATGGCGGCGGTGAGGTTGGGGAAATCGCCGATCTCGCGGAAGCCTTCGGGATTGATCACCGCGCCGAAGTCGGTGAGCTTGCGGCCGAAGCCCTTGTCATGGGTGATCCAGTCAAAGAACGGCTGGCCATAGCCCTGGGTGAAATCGGTGCCCACCCCCACCACATCCTCGCCGACGATGTTGATCACATAGTCCATCGCCTCCACATAGTCCGCGACGGTGCTGTCCGGCCCCTTCTTCAGGAACGGCGGGAACATGGTCACGCCCACGAAGCCGCCCTTGTCGGCGATGAAGCGCAGTTGCTCGTCGCTCTTGTTGCGCTTGTGTTCCTTCAGACCCGACGGCAGGCAATGGGAATAGGCCACCCGCTGCTTGGAGGCGAGGATCACGTCTTCCGAGGTCTTCGGCCCCACGTGCGAGAGATCGCACAGGATGCCGAGGCGGTTCATCTCCGCCACCACGTCATGGCCATAGTCGGACAGGCCGCTGTCGGTGCTCTCATAGCAGCCGGAGCCGACGAAATTCTGGGTGTTGTAAGTGATCTGGATGATCCGCACCCCCAGCTCGTGGAACAGCTCCAGATATTCCAGATGGTCCTCGATGCCGGTGGTGTTCTGCCAGCCCAGGATGATGCCGGTCTTGTTCTCCGCCTTGGCGCGCAGGATGTCGGCGGTGGTGTAGACGGGGGTGATGAGGTCGCCATGGGCGCGGAAGCTCTCCTTCCATTTGGCGATGTTGCGCATGGTCTCGGTGAAATTCTCCCACACGCAGCAGGTGCAATTGGCCGCGGTGAGGCCACCCTTGCGCATGTCCTCGAAGATGGCGCGGTTGAAGTCGGAAATGATCAGGCCGTCGATGACGATCAGTTGGTCGTGCAGATTGGACACGGGCGTTTCCCTCTTGAAACGGTGGGGTTTGAAAAACTAGAGCGGCACCAGCACCGCCGCCTCCGGCCGCCAGGACAGGCGCACCGCCTCCCCCGCGCGCAAGGGCGGCGGGCCGCCCACGGCGGGGGCCGGGCAGCGGGCGATCAGGGTGAGGCCGGACGCGGCCTTCACCCGATAGTCAATGACCAGGCCGCGATAGGTGGCGAGATCAATCTGCGCCGCCATCCCCTCCCCGTCCGGCCCGCGCAAGTCGATGCGCTCCGGCCGCACCGCCAGGGCCAGCTCCCCCGGCTCGGCGGTTCCCGGCGCCACGCTTCCCGGCGCCACGCCCACCATCTCGCCGCTGGCGAGGCGGAAACCGTCGGCCTCGCGCCGGCCCGGCAGAAGGTTGGTGACGCCCATGAATTCGGCGACGAAATGCGAACGCGGGGTGGCGAACACCTGATCCGGCGTGCCCTCCTGCTCAATGCGCCCGGCCCGCATCACCACCACCCGGTCGGCCACCGAGAGCGCCTCGTCCTGGTCGTGGGTGACGAAGATGGTGGTAATGCCCAGGGACTGCTGGATCTGGCGGATCTCCAGCTTCATTTCCTGGCGCAATTGCGCATCGAGATTGGAGAGCGGCTCGTCCAGCAGCAGCACGTCGGGCTCGATCACCAGCGCGCGCGCCAACGCCACCCGCTGCTGCTGACCGCCGGAGAGCTGCTTGGGCAGGCGTTCGGCCAGATGGGCGAGGCGCACCCGCTCCAGCGCCAGTTGCACCTTGCGGGCGATGTCGGCCTTGGTGACCTTGCGCATCTCCAGCCCGAAGGCGACGTTCTGCGCCACGCTCATGTGCGGAAACAACGCGTAATTCTGGAAGCCGAAGCCCATGTTGCGCTTGTGCGGCGGCAGGCCGGTGACATCGCGCCCACCGACGATGATCCGCCCCTCGCTCACCGGCACGAAGCCGCCCACCATGCGCAAGGTGGTGGTCTTGCCGCAGCCGGAGGGCCCCAGCAGCGCCACCAGTTCGCCCTCGGCGATGTTCAGCGACACATGGTCCACCGCCAGCATGTGCTCATAGCGCTTGACGATGGACTGGAGGATCACGTCGGACATGGGGGGCAAATCCTTGCCTGTGCTTTCGGGCGCGCTCTAGAAGGCGCGGGCCAGTTTGGCGTAGCGGTCGCTGACGATGAGCAATGTGCCGATGATGAGGATCTGCACGGTCGCCACCGCCGCCACGGTGGAATCCAAATTCCACTCCAGATAGGAGACCAGAGCGATCTGCAGCGTGGTGCGGCCCGGCCCCACCAGGAAGATGGATTTCTCCAGATCGATGAAGGAGATGACGAAGGAGAACAGCGCCGCCGCCACGATGGCCGGGCGGATCAGCGGCAGCGTCACCCGCCGGAACACCGTGAACGGCCCCGCCCCAAGGGACGCGGCCGCCTCCTCGAACGAGAGGTTTGAGCCGGCCAGCGATGCCGTCACCAGCCGCACCGTCCAGGGCAGCGCGATGAGGCCATGGGCGATCAGCAGCCCGCCCAGCGTGCCGGCGATCTCGAAATCGGTCAGCACTTCCACCTCGATGAAGGCGATGAACAGCGCCGCGCCGCCGACAATGCCCGGCACGATCATCGGCGCCAGCAACAGGGTCTGGATGGCGTCCCGGCCCGGAAAGCGATAGCGCACCAAGGCGAGGCTCGCCGGCACCCCCAGCACCAGCGAGATCGCCACCGCGCACAGCGCCGTCTCCACGCTGGTGATGAAGCCGTTGCGGAACGCCTCCTGCTCCCACGCCCGCCCGTACCAACTGAGCGTGTAGCCCGTGGGCGGAAACGACAGGATGCGGTTGGCGAAGAAGCTCACCCAGACGATGGCGCCCAGCGGCAGCAGCACGAAGGCCAGCACTAGAGCGGACAGAGCGGCATAGAGCCGGTGGATGCCAATCGCTCCCATCATTCGCTCCAGCGTCGATAGTGCCGCTGCACCAGCACATTGGCGGTGGTGGTGAGCACCAGGGTCACGGCCATCAGCACGAAGGCGAGCGCGGCGCCGAACGGCCAGTTCATGGCTTTGGCCACCTGCTGGTAGACGGTGGGCGCCATCATGTGGAAGCTCGGCCCGCCGATCAGCACCGGGGTGGCATAGGCATTCATGGACAGGATGAAGCACAGCATGGTGCCGGCCAGCAGCCCCGGCAGCGCCAGCGGCAGCACCACCCGGCGCAGCACGACGCCGTGGGGCGCGCCCAGGCTGGCGGCGGCGGCCTCCAGATTTTCGTCGATGCCCTCCAGCACGCTTTGCAGCGTGACGATCATGAACGGCAGCATCACCGAGACCAGGCCGATCACCACCGCGGTCGGGGTGTACATCAGCCGCACCGGCGACAGGCCGGTGAAGGTGAGCACCGCATTGAACAGGCCCTTGTCGCCCAGGATCACCATCCAGGCGGCGGTGCGCACCGCATTGCCCATGAGGAGGGGCAGGATCACCAGGATCAAGAGGCGCGGCTTCCATTTGGCGCTGGCGTGCCGCACCAGGAAATAGGCCACCGGAAAGCCCGCCAGCAGGCACAGCACTGTGGAGAGCGCCGACACCCACACGGTGGTGAACAGCACCTCCTGGTAGAAGCTGTCGGAGAAGAATTTCTGGTAGTTGGCGAGCGTCAGCGCCTCCACCATCAGCTGCCCCGGCACGAAGCGGTTGAGGCTGTAGCGGAACATCAGCGCCAAAGGCGCCACCAGCGCCAGCAGCACGAACAGCGTCCCCGGCGCGGCCAGGCCGAACGCCGGAGACACACGCCGCCGCGCCCGCGCCTGAGGCGCGGGCCGGTCCGTCTGGACGGGACTATTCAAGGTGGAAGCCGACATCGCTCTGCCGCTCAGCGAGCGATGTTCTTGTTCCACCACTCCAGCCACTCGGCCGTATTCTTGGCCACGTGCTCATAGTCCGGGAATTTCAACGCGGCGGCTTCCGCGGCGGTGAAGTCGATCTTGGCCTTCAGCTCCGGGGAGAGCTCCGCCTTGGCATTGGCCGGGGCGTAGAAGCTGGCGCCAGCGAGGCCCGCCATGGCTTTGGGATCCAGCATGGCGTTGAAATAGATCAGCGACAGCTCCGGGCTCGGGGCGCGCTTGGGCAGAGCGGCGCCGAACATCACCGCGATGGCGCCTTCGCCGGGATACTGGATCGCCAGCGGCGCGCCATCATTGGCCCATTGCAGGCCGCGGGCCTTGTAATTGACCGCGATGTCCACTTCCCCGGTGGCAAGGCCCGCCGCCAGTTGCTGGTGGGCGGCATAGATGCGCGGCTGGGTCAGCTCCTTCAGCTCGATCAGGCGCTTCTTGCCCTCTTCGGTATTGGTGACATTGCCGCCCTTGATGAGGCTGGCCATCATGATGTAGTTGAAATAGAGCTGGTTGGTGAGGCCGATCTTGCCGGCCCATTTCTTGTCCCACAATTCCGCATAGGTCTTGGGCGGGTTGGGCACCTTGTCCTTGTTGTAGATGATCGACACGCCGCTATAGAGCCACGGCACGAAGAAGGGCTTGGACTTCAGCGCCGGCACCACGTCGGCATAATTGGCCACCTTGGCGAAGTCGATGTCGGAGAGTACGTCCTGGCTGTTCAGCTCGACGCTGTCGCCCTCATTGATATGGATGACGTCGATGCTGCCGCGCTTGAGCCGCTTCTCGGCGATCAGCTTGGCCTTGCGCTCCGGCTCCATGCCGAGATCGCGCACGATCTTGATGCCCTGGCTCTCCACCAGGGGCGCTTCCACGAACTTGATGGTGCGCTCGTTCCAGTCTCCGCCCCAGTTGGAGACCACCAGCGTGCCTTCGATGGCCGCTGCGCTGCGGGGCGCGCCGAGCAGCGCGGCGCCGGCCGTCAGGCCAAGGCCGGCGAGGACCGCGCGGCGCGAGGGAGTGCCGAACAAAGTGTCTTTGGCTGTCGTCATGTCCGCCTCTGGATTTTGATTGGGGGATGGCGTCAATCGGAGGTCAGGCCGCAGCGCGGGTGCCGACCTCGTCCAGATAGGAAATGCAGCGCGAGAGCGGCTCCACATCGGCGAACTTGGCGTCGATGTCGAACAGGTTCCAGGCCACCGCGCCCGGCACCCGGTCGCCGATGCATTCCTTCACCGCAATGGTGCGGAAGCCTTCCGCCAGGCCGTCGCACAGCGTGGTGCGCACGCAGGCGGAGGCGGTGACGCCGGTCACCAGGATGGTGTCCACATTGTTGGCGCGCAGGAAGCCGGCCAGATAGGTGCCGTGGAAGGCGGAGGCGCGCTTCTTGATGAGCACCTGCTCACCCTTGATCGGCTCGATGCGGCTGTCGATGGCCCACAGTTCCGGCTTGGCCTGATCGACGATCTCGATCGGGATCTTCTTGTGCCACAGCCCCATGTCGGTGGCGTCGCTGTTCATGTCGGTCACCTGATAGCAGGTGGTCACATGCACAACCGGGTGGCCGTTGCGCCGGCACGCCGCCAGCAGCGCCTGCACGCCGGGAATGATCTGCTCGTCGATATTCTCGCAGGTGAACGGATTGCCGGGACGGGTCCAGGCATTGGCCAGATCCACATTGATCAAGGCCGGGCGGCGGCCGAAGCCGACGCGGCGCTGGAAGCCGTTGCGCTGGTAGAGGTCGCTTGCCTTGCTGAAGGCAGCCGTCAGGGCTGCGTCGAGTTCCGCGTCGAAGGCCATGTCTGTCGTCCCTCTGGAGAGGCCGCGCCCCTCTGCGTGAGCGCTTGATCCGAACGATGGGGCCAAAGGATCGAGAAGGAGAAATTCTTATTTCCGCATTTTTCATACCAATACTGGTATGAATGCCCATGCGCTTCGACCTTCGCCATCTCCGCAGCTTCATCATGCTCGCGCAGGAACTGCACTTCTCCCGCGCCGCGGCGCGGCTCAACATGACCCAGCCGGGCATGAGCCGCCTCATCGGCGAGCTGGAGGCGGATGTGGGCGTGCCGCTGCTGCGCCGCACCACCCGCACCGTGGAACTCACCGAGGCCGGCAAGGCGTTCCTCGGCGAGGCCACCCTGGCGCTGGAGCGGCTGGAACGGGCCGTTCGGGTGGCCCGGCGCACCGCCAGCGGCGAAACCGGGGTGCTGCGCATTGGCTATATGGATTTCGCCATCAACGGCCGGCTGCCCGAATTCCTGCGCACCTTCAGCCGCACCCGGCCGGACACCCGGCTGGAACTGTCCTTCATCCCCACCTTGCAGCAGCAGGAAGCCCTGCTGACCGACCGCATCGACATCGGCTTCATGATCGGCCCGTTCGACCAGCCGGGCATGGCCAGCTACACCTTCGACACCGAGCGCTATGTGGCCCTGCTGCCCATCACTCATCCTTTGTCCAACGTGCGCGCGCTGCGCCTTGCGGATCTGGCCGGCGAGCCGTTCGTGCTGGGGTCGGGGGAGAATTGGGGGGCGTTCCGGGCCAAATTGTTCTCGCTCTGCCACCGCGCCGGCTTCACCCCGGAGATCGTGCAGGAGGCCTCCTCCTCGGAGGGCATTTTCGGGCTGGTGGCGGCGGGCGCGGGGGTCAGCGTCTATGCCAGTTGCGTGCGCAATGTGCAGCGGCGCGGCATCGTCATCCGTGAACTGGATGACGTGTCCGATAAATTGCTCACTTGCGCCGCGTGGTCGACGCCGATCCAGTCCCCCAGCGTGCGGGTGTTCACCGAGTTCCTGTCGCACATCTGGGGCGGCGAGGCCTCGCCCCCCTGAAACGCAAACGGGCGACCCGAAGGCCGCCCGTTGCCGTCAATTCGAAGACCTGCGCCTCAGGCGGCGCGCACGGTGGCCAGGAAGCGGGCCATCTCGGTGCTGAGCGCCGCGGCCTGGTTGGACAGGTCCGAGGACAGATGCAGCACTTCGCTGGCCGCCGCGCCCACGCTCTGGGCGGTGATGGCGACGCCGGTGATGTTGCCGGTGACCTCGCTGGTGCCGGCGGAGGCCTGGGCCACGCTGCGCACGATCTCGCCGGTGGCCGAGCCCTGCTGCGACACCGCCGAGGCGATAGCGTTGGAATAGGAGTTCATCTCCTGGATGGTGGCGGCAATGGTGCCGATGGCGCTCACCGCCTTGGCGGTGGAGGACTGGATCGCGCCCACCTGCCCGGAAATCTCGGCGGTGGCGGAGGCGGTCTGGTTGGCCAGTTCCTTCACCTCGGAGGCGACCACCGCAAAGCCCTTGCCCGCATCGCCGGCCCGCGCCGCTTCGATGGTGGCGTTGAGCGCCAGCAGGTTGGTCTGGCCGGCGATGTTGGAGATCAGGCTCAGGATGTCGCTGATCTTGTTGGCGGCCTGCGACAGCTCCTGCACGATTTCGCCGGTGGAGCGGGCTTCGTTCACCGCGGTCAGCGAGCAGGCGGCTGCCTGCTCCACCTGCCGACGGATTTCCTGCACCGAGCTGCCCAGTTCCTCGGCCGAGGACGCCACCACATTGACGTTGGCCGCGGCTTCTTCCGCCGCCGCCGCCACGGTGTTGGAGCGACCGGCGGTCTCGTCGGCGCTCTTGGCCAGCACGTGGGAGGAGGCCTTCAGCGCATCAGCGGACGCGCCCACGGCCCCAACGATGCCACCCACGGTGGCCTCGAACATGGAGGCCAGTTCCTGCATGGTCTGGCGCCGCTGCGCTTCGGCGCGGGTGCGGGCGGCGATGGTCTCGGCTTCCAGGGCGGCATTGCGCACCAGGCTGTCCTTGAACACCTGCACCGAGGTGGCCATCTGGCCGATCTCGTCGCCGCGCCCAACGCCGGGAATCTCGGTCTCCAGCTGCCCATCGGCGATCTGGCCGATGGCCGCGGTCATGGAGAACAACGGCTTGATGGCCCGGCGGGACACCAGCAGCAGCACCGCCACCACGGCCACCACCACCGCCAGCAAGCCCACCAGCGACAGGATGAGGCTGGAGCGAGCGCTGTCGGTGGCCTTGTCGATGGCCGCTTCCGCGCCAGCGAAGGCGGCGTCGCGCAGCGCGATCACCGGCACCCACATGCGGAAGGTCTTCTCGCGATAGGCGGCGCCGTCCAGCGGGAACTCGCCATTGTCGAAGAAGGGCAGCATCTCCTGGCGGATGCCGGCGAAATACTGGATGTACTCCTGGTTCACCTTCTCCAGCGCCGGCTTGAAGCTGGCGGCGCCGCCGGCCACCTCGCGCATGCCCCACAGCGCGCCCCACACCTGGTCCACGCGGCCCTGGAGGGTGAAGAAGTCGGTGCGCTGCTGCGGCGTCACCGGCTTGTGCGCCGCTACCAGCGACTGCAGCATGCCGGCCTGACGGCCGCCGAAATCGCGCAGGTCCAGCACCGTGGCCGCCACATTGCCCCAGGCGAAGGCGACGCCATTGACGCCGGCGAGCTTGCGCAGCTGGGTGCTCATGGTCCGCGCCGCCAGCATGCTCATGGCGGTGATCTTCTCCGTCACCACGGTGGCGGCCGTGCCGCGCGCGGTGATCGGCTGGGCCATGGCCGCATCCGAGGTCTCGCGCATGGAACGATAGGTGGCTTCCAGTTCCTTGGCCGCCGCCACCAGGGTGTCGGCATCGTCCAGTTCGCCCACCGTGGCATGGGTGCGGGCGCGGATCTCCGCCAGTACCTTTTCGGTCTCGGCGCGATAGGCCGGCAGATCGGTGCGGGCCGCCTGCTCGTTGGTCTGGGTCTGGATCGCCAAAGTGGTGAGGCCGCGCTCGGGATTCATCACCCGGGGAATGTCGGCCAGGGCGCGGATGGTCTGCAACCGCAGATCGGCGCTGGCGCTGGCGGTCAGCTGACCATACTGGCGCACCGCCATGGTGAGGGCCAATGCGCAGGCAATCGCGGCAATGAACAGGATGGAGAGCGACAAGAGGCGTTTGATCGTCACGGCAGTGTCCCCGAGTACACGCGACGCGCTGCACCGCTCCGGCGCGCAAATCGCGAATAATCCGGTTTTCGGCCCGCTATCTTGCATCAGGGTTGCATCACCCTCCCGTCCCCATGCTGCGTTGCACAACCAAATGAAGCGTCGCCCGGATCGCAGCACGGCCAGGGGGGGCCGCCGCGGCGGCGGGCACCGGCCCCGCGCCCTCCTCGACGCCCTCCCTCGGCCCTTGCGCCTCAGCGCCGGCCCCGCGCCGCCACCAGCGGCTCGCGCACCAAGTCCTTGCCGGTGCGCGACAAGGCCTCCAGGAACACCGGCTCCCAGGCGCGGATGTGCCGCCGCAGCAGGATGGCCAGGGCCGGGGCATCGCCGGCCTTGGCCAGATCGGCAATCTCATAATGTTCGGGCACGGATTCCTGCTGGCGCGCCAGGCCGGAGCGGGAGGTGATGCCGTAGAGCCGCATCTTGTCGCGCAGGCCCATCACCATGTCCGTGAGCATGGGATTGTCCGCCGCCGCCGTGAGCACCCGGTGATAGGCGCGATCAGCCTCCAGATAGAGCCGCATATCCTCCTCGCGCACCGCGCGGGCAATGTCGTCGGCGCGGCGATAGAGGTCATCCAGCACAGCGCCGGACTTGCGGGCGACGACGTCGGCGGCGTGCAGTTCCAGCACTTCGCGCAGGTCGAACAGATTGCGCAGGTCCGCCTCGGAGGGCTCCACCACCTTGAAGCCGCGATTGCGCATGGGTTCGATGAGCCCGCCGCGGCTCAACTCCAGCAGGGCTTCACGCACCGGCGTGGTGGAAATGCCGAGGCTCTCCGCCAGGCTCGGCACCGAATACATGGTGCCCGGCGGGCTCTGGCCGGAGATGATCTCGGAGCGCACCTGCTGCACCACCTGCTCGCGCAAATTCTGATCCATCAACCCGCGTGACCTCCTTCGGGCGGCATCTTCCGGCCGAGCCGCGGCCCGCCTGACGCGCCGGGCCCGTCGCTCGCCTCCCCCGCAAGGACGCTCTGCCCCGCGCGGCGGCGCGCCCGTGCCGCTTCGTGACTCTCAGCATAGCAAATCTCTTGACGATCCAGGTAGCGCGTGACCAGAATGTGTAGCGCGCTACTTAAATGCGCTACACCTCCACTCCTTTGGGGCGCCTGTCTTGGCCGAACGGATTCCGGGCTATTGCACCCTGTGTCGCTCCCGCTGCGGCGCCACCATGGTGGTGGACGACGGCCGGCTGCTGGCGGTGGAGCCCCTGCCCGGCCATCCCACCGGCGGCGCTTTGTGCGCCAAGGGCCGGGCGGCGCCGGAACTGGTTCATAGCCCCCGCCGCCTCACCCGGCCGCTGCGGCGCACGGCTCCGCGCGGTGCCGCCGATCCCGGCTGGCAGGAAATCTCCTGGGATGACGCCCTGGATGAGATCGCCGGGCGCCTGGCGCAGATTCGCGCCACGTCCGGCGCGGAGGCGGTGGCGTTCGCCATCACCACCCCCAGCGGCACCCCCATGGTGGACAGTTTCGATTGGGTGGAGCGCTTCGTGCGCTGCTTCGGCAGTCCCAACCTGATCTATGCGGTGGAGATCTGCGGCTGGCACAAGGACTATGCCCATGCTTTGACCTTCGGGCGCGGCATCGGCTTTCCCGACTATGACCATGCCGATGCCATCGTGCTGTGGGGCCACAACCCCGCCCGCACCTGGCTGGCCCAGGCCACCCGCATCGCCGATGCCCGCCGGCGCGGCGCCAAGGTCGCCGTCGTCGACCCCAAGCCCAACGGCTCCGGCCAGCAGGCGGATGTTTGGCTGCGCATCCGCCCCGGCGCCGACGGCGCCCTGGCCATGGGCGCCATCCACCACCTCATCGCCCGACAGACGTTCGATGCCGCGTTCGTGGCGCGCTGGACCAATGCGCCGCTGCTGGTGGACATCGCCACCGGCGATCTGCTGCGCGGCCGCGACCTATGGCCGGACGCCGACCCCGAGGCGTTCGTCGTGCTGGATGCCACCGGCGCGCCGCAGCCCTGCGATACGCGCCTCGACCCACCGGACGCGGCCACCATTCAACTGGACGGTACCGCCCACCTCACCTCGGCCGATGGCGGCGCGATTGCGGCGAGCACCGTGTTCCGCCTGCTGCGGGCGCAGGCGGCGCCTTACACTTTGGCCCATGTGGCGCAGACCACCTGGCTGGATGAAGCCGACATCGCCGCCTTCTACGCTTTGTTCGAGAATAGCCCGCGCCTCGCCTATCATTCCTGGACCGGGGTCGGCCAGCACACCAACGCCACCGCCACCGAGCGGGCCATCGCCACGCTCTATGCCCTGACCGGCGCCTGTGACCGCCAGGGCGGCAATGTCTGGGCGGTGCCACCGCCCACCCGCGCCCTCAACGATTACGCCCTTCTGCCCGAAGCCCAGCAGGCCAAGGCGCTGGGACTGGCGGAGCTGCCGTTGGGGCCGCCGCGCTTCGGCTGGATCACCGCGCGCGATTTCGCCCGCGCGGTGCTGGAGCAGAAGCCCTATGCGGTGCGGGCGCTGATGAGCTTCGGCACCAATTTCGTGGTGACGCAGGGTGATAGCGCCCGCAACGCCGCGGCGCTCCAGGCGCTGGAGTTCCATGTCCATGTGGACATGTTCATGAACCCCACCGCCGCGGGCGCCGACCTCGTGCTGCCCGCCAACATGCCGTGGGAGCGGGATGCGCTGAAGATCGGGTTCGAGATCACCCAGGCAGCGGCGGAAACCCTCCAGTTCCGCCCCCGCATGCTGCCGCCCGTGGGGCAGAGCCGGGCCGACTATGACATCGCCGCAGCGCTGGCGGTGCGGCTGGGCCATGGGGAGGCGTTCTTCGGCGGCGATATTGAGGCCGGCTGGAACCATCAATTGGCGCCCTTGGGCCTTACGGTGGCGGAGCTGCGGCAGCACCCGGAAGGCGTCCGCGTGCCGCAGCCGGCCGGGTTCGAGAAATTCGCCCGGCCCTTGCCGGATGGCACCGTGACCGGCTTTGCCACCCCCACCCGCCGCGTCGAACTCTATTCCCAGAGCCTGCGCCAGCACGGCCATGCGCCGTTGCCGGACCATGTGGAGCCGGCGGAAACACCCCTTGCCGGCGCTGACCCGCGCTTTCCCTTGGTGCTGACCACCGCCAAGAGCGGCTGGTTCGTCCATAGCTCCCATCGCCACGTGGCCTCCCTGCGCAAGAAATCGCCGGAGCCGGCGGTGGATATCGCCCCGGCCTTGGCCGCGTCCCGTGGTCTGGCGGCGGGGGACTGGGCCATGGTGGAGACCGCCCGCGGCGCCGCCCGGCTGACCGTGCGCCTCAATCCGGCCCTCGACCCGCGGGTGGTGGTGGCGGAGTTCGGCTGGTGGGAGGACTGCCCGCCCCTGGGCCGTGCCGACACCGCCGCCACCGGACCACTGACCCACAACATCAACGCCGTGCTGGGGGATGCCGCCCGCGACCCGGTGAGCGGCTCGGTGCCGCTGCGCGCCACCTTGTGCGACATCCGCCGCGATGTGCGCGCCAACCGGGGCCGGTGGAGCGGCCAGCGGGCGTTCCGAGTCGCCCGCATCGCGCCCGCCGCCGCTGACGTGGTGGCCCTCGACCTTGCCCCCTGCGACGGCGGGGCGCTGCCCGGCTTTCTGCCGGGCCAGCATGTCATGACGACGCCACCCGGAAGCGCCACGGCGCGGGCCTATTCCCTCACCGGGGACGGAACCGCGCCGGAGATCCTGAGCATCGGCGTCCAGCGCCGGACTGTTGCTGCCGGGCAAGAGCCCGGCACGTCCCATCGCATGCATGCGCTGGCGGTGGGCGCTGAACTGCTGCTGGAGGCGCCGCAGGGGCTGTTCACGCCGCCGCTGGGCGGCAACCGGCCCCTGGTGTTCCTGGCCGCCGGCATCGGCATCACGCCCTTCCTCGGCCATCTGGAAGCACTGGCCCTGCGGCCTCCCGATCAGCGGGTGCCCAAGGTGCTGCTGCTGCACGGCTGCCGGGATGGCGGCGCCCATCCCTTCGCCGCCCGGCTGTCCGCCCTGGGGGCGATGCTGCCCGAACTGGAGCGCGTCACCGCTTTCTCCGCCGCGCGCCCCGGCGATCTGGCGCCCCCCGGACGCCGCGCCGGACGGCTGGATCTAAGCCCCGTGCGCGCCCTGCTGCCGCAACGCCCGCTGGCCTATCTGTGCGGCGCGCCCGCCTTCACCGCCGACATGACCCGGCACTTGGTGGCGCTGGGCGTCCATCGCTTCGACATTTTCACCGAAGCCTTCGCCGACCCGCCGGCGGTGCCGGCCACGCTATCGCGCCAGACCATCCAGATCGCCGGCACCGCCGACCGGTTCCAGTGGTCACCAGATCAGGGAACGCTGCTGGATGCCGCCACCGCCGCCGGCATTGCCCTGCCCAGCGGTTGCCGCGTCGGCCAGTGCGAGAGCTGCGCGGTGCGGATCGTCGCCGGAACCGTAGCGCATCTGGGCGAGGCCCAGGTCGAGCCCGGCACCTGCCTCACTTGCCAGGCCGTTCCGCTGAGTCCGCTGACGCTTGCCCTTTAACTCGCACCCAGATGCGAGATCGTGCCGACCAAAAACCTCTCCAGAGCAAAGGGTTGACCTATGACGATCGCGACACGACGACCCCTCCCCCCCGGATCCGCCCCCGATCATTCCGGCGACGCGCCCAATATTCTCGGGCGCTTCTCCGGGCGCATGGTGCAGTTTGCCGAACGCTGGTTTCCCGATGCCTATGTGTTCGTGCTGATCTCGGTCATCGTGGTGGCCGGCGGCACCATGCTGCATGGCGGCTCGCCCTTGGCGGTCAGCCGGGCCTTCGGGGACGGGTTCTGGAACCTCATCCCCTTCACCATGCAGATGGCGCTGGTGGCCATCGGCGGCTATGTGCTGGCCATGTCGCCGCCGGTGGCAGCCTTGCTGCGGCGGATGGCGCGCATCCCCGCCACCAGCCGCGGGGCGGTGGTGTTCGTGGGCGTGCTCAGCATCCTGCTGTCGCTGGTGAACTGGGGCCTGAGCCTGATCTATTGCGGCCTGCTGGTGCGCGAGATCGCCCGGCGCACCGACATTCGCCTGGATTATCGCGCCGCGGGCGCCGCCGGCTATCTGGGACTGGGCTGCGGCTTCACCTTGGGCATCACCTCCTCGGCGGCGCAATTGCAAGCCAATGCGGCCAGCATTCCCGCCGGCCTGCTGCCCATCACCGGAGTGATCGGCTTTTCCGAGACCATCCTGACCTGGCAGAATCTGGTGGTCACCACGGCGGTGACCCTGCTCTCGGCGGCCATCTGCTATTTCACCGCGCCGCCCGCCGGCCGGGAAGTCACCGCCGCCGACCTGGGCGTTGCCCTGGACAGCGACCGCATCGAGCCGAAGAAGCCGACCCGCCCCGGCGACTTCCTGGAATTCAGCCCGATCCTGACCATCCTCATCGTGCTCCTGGCCATGGGCTGGCTGTGGCAGACGTTCCAATCGGGCAATCCGCTCATCACCCTGTCGGGACTGAACACCTACAATTTCGTCTTCCTGCTGCTGGGCATCCTGCTGCACTGGCGGCCGCGCAGCCTGCTGGAATCCTTCTCCAAGGCAATGCCCAGCGTCTCCGGCGTGCTGCTGCAATTTCCGTTCTATGCCGGCATCGCGCAGATCCTGACCAAGGTGCCCAATGCGGCCGGGGCCACCTTGTCCGACACCATCGCCCATTGGTTCGTGGGGGTGTCGAGCAATTCCACCATGTTCTCATTCTTCGTGGGCATCTATTCGGCGGTGCTGGGGTTCTTCATCCCGTCCGCCGGCGGCAAATGGATCATCGAGGCGCCCTACATCATGAAGGCGGCCAATGTCATCGAGGCGCATCTGGGCTGGACGGTGATGGTCTATAACATCGCCGAGACCTTGCCCAACTTCATCAATCCGTTCTGGATGCTGCCGCTGCTGGGCATCCTCGGCCTGAAGTCGAAGGATCTGATCGGCTATACCTCGGTGCAGTTCTTCGTGCACTTTCCCATCGTCATGGTGCTGGCGGCGGTGCTCATGAGCACCTTTGCCTATCACCCGCCGATCCTGCCCTGATCCGGTGCCGGGGGCACAGCGCCCCCGGCCTCCGGCCGTTCCGGCCGAAACGCTCAGGCGGCGCCCACCTGCCGGCCATCGTCCAGCACGAAGCCGGTGAAGCGGGCGGCCAGCGCCGCCGCCGCATCCAGATCGGCGGCGGTGGAGGAGTGGATCACGAACAGCGGGTCGCCCGCATAGAGCGCATCGCCCAGTTGCGCCTTGAGATCGATGCCGGCGCCCTTGTCGGCGGGGGCGCCCGCCAGCCGGGCGATGCCGGCCACCGCGAAGCCGTCGATGTCGCGCACCACCCCCGCATGCGCGGCCATCACCGTGTGGGTGAGGCGGCCGGGCCGCACCGGCTCGGGCCAGCGGCCCTGGGCGTCGACGATCCGGTCCAGGGCCTCGCGGGCGGCGCCGGAGCTGAGCAATTCCTCGGCGCGGGCGCGGGCCTTGCCGGGGCCGACGGACGGGTCCCAGGCGAGAATCCGGCTGGCGAAGAACAGCGCCTTCTCGCGCAGATCCTTTGGCGCCTCCGCATTGCCTTCCAGCACCCAGAGCACATCGCGCACTTCCAGCGCCGGGCCGATGCCGCGGCCGATGGGCACGCTGCCGTCGGTGGGAATGGCTTCCACGGTGAGGCCAAGGCCGGCGCCCACCTGCTCGAACAGCCGCGCCATCTCGCGCGCTTCCGCTTCCCCCTTCACCCGCGCGCGGGCGCCAAACGGCAGGTCGATCACCACGTGGGTGGAGCCGGCGGCCAGCTTCTTGGACAGGATCGAGGCCACCGACCAGCGGTTGGAATCCAGCCCCAGCGGCCGGGTGATGGCATTCATCACGTCATCCAGCGCCGAATGGCTGAGCCGCCCGTTCCAGGCGATGCAGCCGCGCGCCTTTTCCACGGCGTGGCGCACGCCGGCGGCGTCCAGATCCACCCGCGCCAGGGTCTCCATGGCATCCGCCGTGCCCGCCGCCGAGGTGATGGCGCGGGACGAGGTCTTGGGAATGGCGAGGCCATGGGCGGCGATGATCGGCACCACGATCATGGTGATGCGCGAGCCGGGAATGCCGCCCATGGAGTGCTTATCCACCACCATGGGCTCGTCCCAGATGATGCGATTGGCGAAGCTCGCCCGCACCTTGGCCAGGGCCAGCACTTCACCGTCGCTGAGGCCGCGATCGGCGGCGACCAGGAAGCCGGCCACCTCGCTCTCGGGATAGCGGCCTTCGACGATGTCGCCCACCACCTGGAAATAAGCCGGCTCATCCAGCGCCTCGCCGCGGATCTTGCGGCGCAGAGCGGCGCGGCTTTCCGGGATCGGGGTGCGGGTGAGCACCACGTCGGTGCCCTCCGGCAAACCCAGCGCCTCGAACGCTTCCACCGACAAGCCCACCGCATCCTTCGCCAACGAGGCGTCCGCCACCAAAGCGATTTCGGCGCGGATGCTGCGGCCGCGAGCGGCGAGATCAATGCGCCCCGGCCCCAGATAATCGGGCGCGGCCACCACACTGCAATCACGGGCGAGGAAGGCGACATTGCGCCGTCCCGCCTCGATGGGCATGCGCACCAGCCGCAGCCGGGCCGCCTGGGCCTCCAGCGCGGCGACGAAGCGCTCGATGCCCGCGCGCGCGGTGCCGTCATTGGCCACCTGCACCAGGGCCACGCCCGGCGGCATGGGCGGCACCTGCCGTTCCAGACGGGCGGCGATGCTCTCCGCCCCCTCGCGCCCACGCCCGGCGAGGCGCGCGGCCAGCACCTCCGGCGGGGCGGTGATTTCCACCACCACCATGCGCGGCACCCGCGGGGCGAGATCAGCGATCATCGCCCGAGAGCCATTGGCCACCACATGGCGGCCGGCGGCCATCTGGTCCAGGAGGTCCGCCCGCAGGCCGTAGCTGAGGCCATGGGCCTGCCAGTCAATGAGAAATCCACCCGCGGCGCGGACGGCCTCGAACGCCTCGGGGGTGAGGGCCTCGTGGCTCTCTCCGCCCGCATCGGCGGGGCGGGTGATGGCGCGGCGCGCGAACACATAGCGGCCGGAGGAACCGAGCGCCGCCTTCGCCCCGTCGATCAGGGTGTCCTTGCCGGACCCGCTGGGGCCGACCACGAAAAAGAAAAGTCCCGATCCCATCACCGTTTCCTATGTGTCCGGCACTTTCAGACGGTCGTCATCCCAAGCCGCAGGTGGTCATACCGCACAACGGTCGTCATCCCCGGACTTGATCCGGGGATCCACGCGGCGCCGCTTGATGCGACCTTCGGAGGTCCGCGCGGTCGGCCCGGCGTGGATGGCCGGAGGTCGGCTTTTGCCGACCTCCGCTTAATCAGATCAAAGTCGGAAACTTCCGACTTTGATGACGAGCCCGGCCATGACGATCGGAGAGGTCACCGACAAACCTGCCAAGGCCCTCTCATCAAAAGCCGCTGCCCGTCCCCTCACTCGGCCTCGTCGAGGCCGATGTCCACCGCAGGCGCCGACTGGGTGATCTTGCTGGTGGAGATATAGTCCACCCCAGTCTCGGCAATGGCCCGGATGGTGTCGAAGCGGATGCCGCCGGAGGCTTCCAGCGGCACGCGCCCGGCCACCTGCGCCACGGCGGTCTTCATGTCGGCGATGGACATGTTGTCCAGCATGATGACGTCCGCGCCGGCAGCCAGCGCTTCCGTCACCTGGTCCAGCCGGTCGCATTCCACCTCGATCTTGGTGAGCGTCGGCAGGCGCTTGCGGGCGCGGGCCACCGCCGGGGCGATGCCGCCGCAGACCGCGATGTGGTTGTCCTTGATCATGACGCCGTTATCGAGGCCGAGGCGATGGTTGAGGCCGCCACCGCAGGTCACCGCATGCTTTTCCACCATGCGCAGGCCGGGGGTGGTCTTGCGGGTATCCAGCAGGCGCGCCTTGGTGCCGGCGATCGCCGCCACATATTTCGCCGTCTCGGTGGCGATGCCGCTCATGCGCTGCATGATGTTGAGCGCGGTGCGCTCGGCGGTCAGGATGCCGCGGGCGGGGCCGCGCACGGTGAGGAGGATGGCGCCGGCCTCCACCACATCGCCGTCCTTGACCTTGGTTTCCACCTCAAGATTGCGGTCATAGCGCTTGAACACCGCGGCAGCGATGTCGATGCCGGCGATGGTCATGGGCTCGCGGGCATTCATGTAGAAATGCCCCTGCTCATCAGGCTCGATCATCACCTGCACGGTGAGATCGCAATAGCCGATATCCTCGGTGAGCCACAGATCGATCAGGCGGTCGAGTTGGAACGGATCATACATGGTCGGATCTCTCCCAGAAGGCGCAAGCGCGGGCCTGGGCCGTCCTGGTGGGCGGCCCTATGGTTAAAGCAAACAGATGTCGTAGCGCCGTCAGGCGGCGGCGCGCCGCGAAAAGGGGGCTAGCAGACGCACCTCCGCATCATGGCCGCCGCGACCGGTCGAGGCTGAGCAGGAGGGCGTTGACCGCCAGCGCCAGCGCCGCGATCAGCACCGCCACCGCCAGCACGGTATCCATGTCGCCCCGCTCCATGGCGTGGGTGACCATGTAGCCGAGGCCGTTGCGGGCGGCGAACATCTCGCCGATCAGCACCCCCAGCAGGCACAGCGAGACGCCGAGCCGCGCGCCGGTGATCACCTGCGGCAGGATGGCGGGCAGCACCACGGTCATCGCCGTCTGCCAGGAGGTGAGCCCCATCACCGCCGCGCTGCGGCGATAGACCGGCTTCAACTGCAGGATGGCGTTCATGGTGAACAAGGTCAGCGGGATCAGTCCGTGCATGATGCCAAACGCGATCCGCGCCGAGATGCCGAGGCCGAAGATCAGCAGCACCACCGGATAAAGCGTCACCTTGGGCAGGGAATAGAGGTTCACCAGGATCGGCTCGGCCACCTCGCCCGCCAGGCGCTTCATGCCCAACAGGATGCCGAGCGTGATGCCGCCCAAGGTGGACAGCACCACCGCCACCGCAAACGCCTGCCCGGTCTGCGCCGCCTGCTTCCAGAAGTCCGGATCGCGCAGCAGCACGCCGATCTCCACGAAGGTCTCCAGCGGCGAAGGCAAGCTGGAATTGGCCACCATCAGGTGCAGGATCTCCCAGGCCAGGAGGCCGGCGAGGAGAACCAGAAAGGGTCCGAGGACATGCCGCATCAGATCAGCGCCTCAGCCGCGATTGCAGGCGACGGTCGACCACGTCCAGCGCCGAATTGATCAGGGTGACCGCCAGCACGATCAGCAGCATCAGGCCGTACATGGTGCGGTTGTTGAAGTTGTTATAGGCATAGGCGATGGCATAGCCGATGCCGGCGCCGGACAGGATGAATTCCGAGGCGATGACGCCGATGAAGGCATAGGCCACCGACAATTTCACCCCGGTGAACAGATAGGGCATGGCCGCCGGCAGGCTGATCTTCAGCGCCCGCTCGGCGGGATGCATGCGGAACATGCGCGCGGTCTTGGTCAGCACCGGGGGAATGCGGTCGAGGCCGTTCAGGGTGGCGGTGATCATGGCGACGATGGCCAGCAGCACGGCGATGGCGATGATCGCGCCGCTGCCCACCCCGAACAGGATGATGAACACCGGATAGAACATGAAGGTGGGCACCGCATAATAGCTGGCCAGCAGCGGCTCCACCGCGCCGCGCACCGGCGGCAGCGCATGCAGGATGACGCCGATGGCAAAGCCCAGCACCACCGCCAGCGCGGCAGACAGCGCCACGTTGGAGAAGCTCACCGCAATGTCGCGCCCATAGGTGCCGCTGAGCAGCAGCTCCACAAGACTGCCCACCATGGCCGAGGGCGGGATGACGATGGTCATGGGCACCCAGCCCATCCGGCAGGCGATCTCCAGGGCCGCCACCGCGCCGGCGATGACGGCGAGGCGGATCCAGGTGGCGGGGTTGAGGGCGGGGTGGGAGGCGGCCATGGGCTCAGCTGCCGCGCATGTGCTTGAGGGATTCCGCGCGCAGCTTCTCCCACAGATGGGCGGTCAGTTCGCCGAAGCGGGGATGGGAGACGATGCGGCTGTCGCGATCCCGCGGCCAGCCGGTGTCCAGCACGTCGATGAACAGGCCGGGCCGGGCGGACATCACCCCCACCCGGTCGGACAGCATGGCCGCCTCGTCCAAAGCATGGGTGATGAGCAGCACGGTGGCATTGGTCTCGCGCCACAGCCGCAAGAGTTCGTCGCCCATGAGCAGGCGGGTCTGTTGGTCCAGGGCGCCGAACGGCTCGTCCAGCAGGATCAGGCGCGGCTGCATCACCAAGGTGCGGGCGATGCACACCCGCTGGCGCATGCCGCCGGACAATTGCGCCGGAAAGGCGTTCTCGAACGCTTTCAGCCCCATGAAGCCCACCGCATAGTCCACGCGGCGGGCGATCTCGGCGGCATCCACGCCGCTGCGGCGCAGGCCGAAGGCGACATTGTCGCGCACGGACAGCCAGGGGAAGGAGGCATCCTCCTGGAACACCACCCCCACCCCGGCGGGCACGCCATCCACCGGCTGGCCCTCGAACTCCGCCGTGCCAGCGGTGGGCTTGGCGAGGCCCGCCAGCACATCCAGCAAGGTGGACTTGCCGCAGCCGGACGGGCCCACCACCGAAAAGAACTCGCCCCGCCGCAGATCGAGATCCACCGGCCCCAGGGCATGGACCCCGGTGCCGTTGCGCGGCCCGAACACCCGGGTCACGCCGGTGAGGCGGGCGTGATGGTCCGCCATGGCGGTCTCCTGGGGCTTCGGGGCGAGGGCGACGCTCATTTCACGACCTGGAGATCGGCGGGCAGATAGGCCGGCTCCAGCAGCTTCGACCAGTCCACGTCGGTGGTCACTTCGCCGATCAGCTTCAGGCCGTCCACGGTGCGATCCAGCTCGGCGATGGAGAACTGGCCCCGGCTCCACATGCGCGGGCCGATCATGTTGTTCACCGCGATCTTGGCGATGTCCGGCTCCAGCTTGAAGTCCTTGGCGATGATGGTCGCCGCCTTGGCCGGGTCCGCATAGAGCGCATCCACGCCGGCGGCGCGGCCGGCGATGATGGCCTTCAGCTTGGCGGGATTGGCCTTGGCGAAGGCGCTGGTGGTGATGCCCACCGAGGTGGCCATGGGCGGCAGCACCTTGCCGTAGGAGATCACGGTGCGATATTTGTCGGCGCGGATGATGGACAAAGGCTCGATCAGCACCGCCGCGGCCACCGCGCCCTGCTCCAGCATGGTCAGGCCATTCACATAGCCGCCGGAGGCCACGCGCTCCACCTTGGAGGCGTCCACGCCCTGCTCTTTCAGGGCCATGAGCAGCAGCATCTCCGAGACGCCCTTGGGCGAGGTGATGGCGACCTTCTTGCCTTCCAGATCCTTCAGCGACTTGATGGGCGAGGCCGGCATGGTCACCAGCGAGGCCTCGGCCACCGAACGGGTGCCGGCATTGACGATGATCACGTCCAGGCCCTGGCGCTGGGCGGCGAGCGCGGCGGCGATGGCCACCTCGCCATAGGGGGTGTCGCTGGCCAGCAGGTTGCGCACGGTGGTGCCGCCGCCGCCGGAGCCGATGATGGAGGTGATGTCCACGCCGGCCTTCTTGAACAGGCCGTCGGCCATGGCCACCGCATAGGGCGCGCCATAGAGGCTGGTGCCCCATTGGGTGACGGAAATCTCATCGGCGCGGGCGCCGCCCACAGTGGCGACCGCAACCGTTGCGGCGATGACGAGGGACCGTAGCGACTGATGGAACGACATGAATTTCACCCCACTGGATGTTGTGGCCGCTGATCCTGCGTAACCGGCTGCGGCGACATCTGCTTATGGCAGATCCTGTTCGCCGACGGCACAAGTCATCGCCAAATCACGCCGCTGGAAATCGCGCTTCGGCGGATAAACTAGAGTACACACTTTTTATTCCGTCAATCTCCAATCTCAAATGAAATCGTTTCGCGACCGCATATATAATTTGTGCAGCGCATGATTAAAGCTACGCCAGCCTGCTGAAAATATCACCGCCGACTGTTGAGCAGCTCACATCGCTTGCGGGCATCCCAGTGTATGCACTACGATTAGGCGATTGCGTGGAGTCCCGCCCGGCCACAGCGGCCAGGGTTTCCGCGCGGCAGATCCCCCTCCCGTGGCGCCGTGGTGTCGATGGATTCCGTGCCAGCCAACCCTGTTCGCAGGCCATCGCCCCGTCCCCGCTCGGCGGAGGCGGCGCCCGATTATGACTTCCGCGAACAGGTGGGCCACCTGCTGCGCAAGACCTATCAGCGCCACGTCGCCATCTTCCAGCAGCATGCGTCCGATCCCAATCTCACCGCAGTGCAGTTTGTGACCTTGTGCGCCCTGCGCGACCATGGCCCCAGTTCCCAAAGCGAGCTGGTGCGCGCCACGGCGGTGGACCAGGGCACCATTCGCGGCATCATGGATCGCCTGAAGGCGCGGGCGCTGATCTCGCTGTCGCCGGACCCGCAGGACCGGCGCAAGGTCATCGCCGCGCTCACGGCGCAAGGCGCCGCGGCGCTGAATGAAATGGTGCCGTGCGCCCAGCACATCACCGAACTGACCCTGCAGAACCTCAATGCCGGCGAGCGCGTCGCCCTGCTGTTCCTGCTGCGCAAGATGATCGGCCCGGACAGCGAAGCCTGAGCGCGTCCGGCGCCGGCTGACGCCCCCAGCCCGTCCCCCCATCCGTCTCGAACCAGCGCCCACAGCGCCCCGGCGCGCCCGCTCGCCTGCCCGAAGCGGGACGCAAGCGGGGCGCTGGATGCCATGCATTGGACCTTGTGCCGGAGAAAAAACGTATGTAGCGTAATTCGATCACTGTAATCGTTATGCGATTACTTTAGGGATCGAACGGGCGGAGGAAGCCGGGCGTGGGCATGGATGTGACCGCAGCACTCAAGTCTTGCCTGGGTCCGGGAGGCGTCCTTACCGACGCCGCGGATCTCGCCGGCCACATCGAAGATTGGCGCGGGCGCTACACCGGCCCGGCCCTGTGCGTCGCCCTGCCCCGCACCACCGCCGAAGTGGCGCAGGTGGTGCGTCTCTGTCGCGACGCCGGGGTGCCGGTTCTGCCCCAGGGCGGCAACACCAGCCTGTGCGGCGGGGCGGTGCCCGACGCCGAAGGCCCGGCGCCGGTCATCGTGGCCTTGTCCCGCATGCGCACGGTGCGCTCCGTTGATGCGGTGAACAATACCATGGTGGTGGACGGCGGCTGCGTGCTGGCCCGCGTGCAGGAGGCCGCGCGCGACGCCGGCCGGCTCTATCCGGTGAGTCTCGGGGCCGAGGGCTCGTGCCAGATCGCCGGCACCATCGCCACCAATGCGGGCGGCACCGGCGTGCTGCGCTATGGCAATACGCGCGAGAATGTCCTCGGCCTGGAAGTGGTGCTGCCCGACGGCGCCATCTGGGACGGGCTCACCGCCTTGCGCAAGAACAACACCGGCTACGATATCAAGCATCTGTTCATCGGCTCGGAAGGCACGCTGGGCATCATCACCGGCGCCACGCTGAAGCTGCATGCCCTGCCCACCGCCTATGCCGTGGCCTGGATCGGGCTCGACAGCCCCGAGGCGGCCTTGGCCCTGCTGGGGCGCTTCCAGGCCGCCTGCGGCGCGCGCATCTCCGGCTTTGAGCTGATCAATCGCCTTCAACTGGATCTGGTGCTGGCCAACGTGCCGGACCGGCGCAATCCGCTGTCCGGGCCGCACGCCTGGCATCTGCTGGTGGAATTGTCCGACAGCGGCACCGACGCCGCCCTCGCCACCGCGCTGGAACAGGTGCTGGAAAGCGCCCTCGCCGACGGTCTCGTGGGCGATGCCACCATCGCCGCCAGCGAAACCCAGCGCGCCGCCTTGTGGGAGATCCGCCATTCGGTCTCCGAGGCCAACAAGAAGGCGGGCGTCGGCCTCACCACCGATTGCGCCGTGCCGATTTCCGCCGTTCCCGGCTTCATCGCCACCGCCACCGCCGCGGTGCAGGCGCTCGTGCCCGACCTGCCGGTGATCGTGGTGACGCATCTGGGCGACGGGAATGTGCATTTCATTCCCTTCTTCAGCTTCGAGCAGTGGGCGCAGGTGGCCGACCCCGAAGCGATGGCGCGGCGGATCCGCCACACGGTCAACGACATCTCGCACGCACTGGGCGGCACCTTCAGCGCCGAGCACGGCATCGGCCGCACGCTGGTGGGGGAGATGGCCCATTACAAATCGCCGGTCGAACTCGCCTTGATGCGGTCCATCAAGCAGGCGTTCGATCCCGACAACCGCTTCAACCCCGGCCGGCTGCTGCCGGAGCCGAAAGCCTAGGTTTCCGCGCCCCCCTTCATCGCGTCTGCGTTCCGCGTCAGTGCCAGTCAACCACAACAAACCATCCAGAGGGCTCTGCCATGACTGATCTTTTTGCCGGCCGCGCATCGCGGCGCACCATCCTGAAGGGCGCCGCAGCGGGCGCCGCCGGGCTCATGATGCCGGCGGTGTGGTCCCCCTCCCGCGCGGCGGGCAAGCGCATCGTGGTGCGCGATGACGGCGGCATCTACACCAAGGCCTATGGCGCGGTGTTCTACAAACCCTTCACCGAGAAGACCGGCATCGAAGTGGTGGGCGTGCAGGCCAATGCGGAACCCACCGCCCAGATCCGCTCCATGGTGGAAACCAAGAATTACACCTGGGACATGGCCAAGATCAGCAAGCCGGCCATCCTGCTGCTCACCAGCGGCAACACCAAGTATCTGGAAAAGCACGGCATGGAAGCCGACCCGGTGATCGCCTCGATCCCGCAGCGCTACATGTCGCCTTACGGCGTCGGCACCAATGTCTACACCACCGTGCTCGCCTATCGCACCGACACCTTCAAGGGCAAGAAGGCCCCCACCTCCTGGGCCGATTTCTGGAACGTGAAGGACTTCCCCGGCCGCCGCTCCGTGCGCAAGCACGCCTTCGACACCATCGAGGAAGCCCTGATGGGCGCCGGCGTGCCCACGGACAAGGTCTATCCCTGCGATCTGGACAAGGCGTTCGCCAGCCTCGACAAGATCAAGCCCAACGTGGCGGTGTGGTGGACCTCCGGTGCCCAGGTTGAGCAGATGCTCACCTCCGGCGAAGTGGACCTGATCCCCACCTGGGTGTCCCGCGCCCAGGCGGCGCAGGCCAATGGCGCGCCGGTGGAGATCATCTGGGACCAGGGCATCTGGGGCGGCGACCATTGGTCGATCCTTGCCGGCACCCCCAATGCGGACGCCTGCCGCGAATTCATCAAGTTCGCCTCCGATCCCAAGCGCATGGCGGGGCTGACCGAGTTCTTCCCGGCCGGCGTGACCCAGCCGGCGGCGTTCGACTATATCAAGCCGGAGATCGCCAAGAACTGCCCCACCTTCCCCGCCAACATCCAGAGCGGGCTGCCCATCGATGCCGGCTACTGGCTGCAGAACCAGGCGGCGGTGATCGAGCGCTTCAACACCTGGGTGCTGAGCTGATCTGAGCGCCGGGGGGG
>NZ_CALRWL010000007.1:0-147627 GCF_943371865.1 Azorhizobium sp. AG788
TTCACCCCCCTCCCTGCCCGCCCCCGCAAGGGGGGAGGGTTCCACCGCGCGCCTGCGGCACAGCCTTCGCTTCAAAGAACGCGAAGACCGAGCGCGCCCCTTACTTCACTTCGGCCAGATACTTGTCGGAGAAGCCCTTCTGCACGGCTTCCATCTTGGCATAATCCACCGGCTTGGCGCGGGCATAGTCGGCGGCGGGCAGGAAGCGGTCGGCCACCTCCTTGGGCAGGGCCACGTCGCGGGCGGGGCGCAGATAGGCCTTGGCCCACATGGCCTGGCCCTTGTCGGACAGCACGTAGTCGAGAACGGTCTTGGCGGCCTCGGGGTGCGGCGCGTTCTTCACCATGCTCATCACATAGGGCACCACCACCGAGCCCTCGCACGGAATGACGAAGGCGAAATTGCCCTTCTCATTGTATTTGGCGCGATAGGCGTTGAAGTCATAGTCGAACAGGATCGGGATCTCGCCGGAGACCACGCGGGCATAGGAGGTCTGCTTGGGCACGATGGGCTGGTTGGCCTGGAGCTTCTTGAAGTAGCTCAGCGCCGGGGTGAAATCGTCCAGCGAGCCGCCGAGCGCATTGTTCACGCCCACCGCGCCCACATAGCCCACGAAGGCGCTGGACGGGTCGAGATAGCCCACCATGCCCTTGTATTCGGGCTTCAGCAGATCGGACCAGCAGGCCGGCACCGGCGCGCCGCCGAGCGCATCCTTGTTCACGAACAGGCCCAGCGTGCCCGAATGGATGGTGAACCAGTTGCCCTCGGGATCCTTCAGACCGGCCGGGATTTCGGAAAAGCCCTTGGGCTGGTAGGGCTGGGTGAGGCCGGCGTCCTTCAGCTTGATGCCGAAGGTCACGCCCACATAGGTCACGTCCGCCACCGGGCTCGCCTTCTCGGCGATGATCTGGGCCATGGACTGGCCGCTGTTCTTGTTGTCCGGGGGCACGTCCACGCCGGTATCGGCCTTGATGGCCTTGAGCATGGCGCCCCAATCGGCCCATTCGGTGGGGCAATTGTAGCAGATGGCGTCGGCGGCGGAGGCCGCGGGCGCGGTGCCGAGCAGCAGGCCGGCGGCCAGCAGCAGCGAAGCGAATTTAGCGGAGGCGATCACGGGCTTCATCGCGGGGTCTTTCCTGGAGATGAGGTCTGGCCTGGGGATGGGGTTTGGGTCGGCGGGGAGGACATCCGCTCAGCGGACGCTGGGGCGGATGGGGAAACGGGAGGGCGCTCGGCCAGATCCGGCGCGAGGTCTGGCGCCTGGGCCAGGGTGCCGCCGGTGCGCACGTCGTAGGGCAGCCACTCGACAGTGCGTGGGGTGTCCTGTGCCATGATCTCAAACAGCCGCTCCATGGCGCGCGCGCCCATGCGGCGGGTGGGCTGGTAGACGGTCGCCAGCGGCGGGGTGACCAGAAGGCCGATGGAGATGCCGTCGAAGCCGGCGACCGACACGTCGGCGGGGACCGCCAGCCCCATGTCGCGCACCGCGGCGATGACCGAGAGCGCCAGCAGATCGTTGGAACAGATGATGCCGGTGGGCCGGTCCGGCCCGGCGAGCAAGCTTTCCAGGGCGGCACGGTGGGCCGCGGTGTCCGCCAGATAGTCCAGTTCCAGCACCGGCTCAGGGGCAAGGCCCGCCTGGGCCATGGCGGCCAGATAGCCCTGGTGGCGCAGGCGCGAGCGATCGGAGGTGGAGAAGCGCCCGGCAATGAACAGGATGCGCCGGTGGCCGGCGGCGATCAGCGCGACGGTGAGGTCGCGGGACGCGGAGGCATTGTCCACCGTGACCGCGGCGCGGCCCGCATGCTGCGGCTCGTTATAGACCAGCACATAGGGGATGGCCTCACCGTCCAGCAGATCCAGGGTGGGATTGGCATCGGGATCGGCCACGGTCAGCACCAGGCCGGCGACGCTCTGGGCCACCAGCGTGCCCACCAGCTCCCGCTCCCGCTCGGGATCATAATCGGTGGCGGTGAGCAGCAAGGTGTAGCCGCGGGCGCGGGCCTCGGCCTCCATGCCGGCCACGGAACCGGCGAACACCGGATTGGTCAGGCTGGGGATCACCACCCCGAGGGTGCGGGTGCGCAGGGTCTTGAGCGAGCGGCCGATCTCGCTGGGGCGGAACTCCAGCTCGGCGATGGCGGCGCGCACCCGGGCTTCCACATCGGCACTGGCGCGGGCGGTGCCGTTGATGACCCGGCTCACCGTCGCGATGGAGCAGCCGGCGCGTTCGGCGACGGTGCGGATGGTGATGGGACGCGCCAAGGGGGCCTCTTGGGGAGCTATGAAACCGTTTACACGGTTCTCCTAGCTCGGTTCTGCGACAGCCCCATGACAGCGGGCGCACCGGAGCGCCAAACGAAAAACGGCGCCGCCCCGGTGAGGGGCGACGCCGCTGAACGCGAAACCCGCGCGCGAAAAATCAGCGCTTGAGCGGTCCGACGTTGAAGATCTGGACCCGCCGGTTGATGGGCGATTCCGGATTCTTGGTGTCCTGGAGCGATTCTTCGCCCAGGCCCACCGCTTCCAGCCGCGCCGGGTTCACGTTGAACACGGTGGTGAGCGCTTCGACGATGGCGTCGGCGCGCTCCTGGCTCAGCTTCATGTTGTACTGGCGGTTGCCGGTGGTGTCGGTGTTGCCGGTAACGATGAACTTGTAGCCCTGGAGCACGGGGTTGTGCAGCGCATCGGCGATGGAGCCGAGCGCGCCATAGGACGCCGGCAGGATCATCGCCGAATTCAGCTTGAACTGAATCTGCACCGTGATCTGCGCCAGCTTGTCCAGCTGGATCGCCAGCGGCGGCCGGGTGAGCGGGGCGCCGGGGAAGTTGTTCAGATGGTCGAGAGCCGCCTGCCGCAAATTCTGCGCGGTGATGACGGGGGCATTCTCGGTGAGCCCCTGGAGGCCCTGGACGATCTGGGCATTGGAGATTTCGGTCTGCGCGCGGGCCGGCAAAGCGACCGCTGCGGCGGACGTGGCCAGCGCTACGGCGAGCGCGACGCGGATCATAGGCGACGTCATGGGTGTCGTCCTTCCTTTATCTGGTTGCGGCGCGCTCAGCGGAAGCCGGCGTCGGTGATGGCCTGGTTGCAGTTCGGGCTGACCACCTTGGTGGCCTCCAGCAGGCAGGACAGCAGATTGCCGTCGCCTTCCACCATGCCGGGGCACAGCCGCGCCACATCCGCATTGCACAGCTTGAAGATGGCGTGCTGGGCGCCCACGCGCTTGGCGATGGAGGCGCGGATCGCCACGTAGTCCGCCTTGCACTGCGGCGACACCTGCGCGTCATGGGCCTCAAGGCACGCATGGATCTTGCCGCCGCCCAGATTGACGTCCGGACAGAATTTCATGATGTCCGGACCGCAGCTCTGCGCCAGCTGGGCGCCGGCCTGGGCATAGCTAATGGTTTGCGCATGCGCGCCCGTGGCAGCCAAGGCCCAAAGCCCCGCTGCGAGCACGATCCCAACCCCCTTCATAGACTTCTCCCAGTCGCGAACGAAGACGGTACCGCTGTAACAGATACGGTCGCGCCGGCAAAGCCGAACATGCCTCAGCGACACTGACCAAAAACGACCACACCTTGGGCAACAAACGTTGCCGTTTCAGCGGCGTGGCAGGCGCACGGGCGCGGGAACGAGGCGTCCGCCCCCCTGCCCCCGCGTCCGGTACCGCCGCCCGCTGCCACCATCCTCACGGGTGGTGAGCAGCATGACCGCCACGCCCATCTGCACGCTGCCGAAGGTCAGGCCCATGGCAAAGGCCAGCACGCCGGCGGCCAGCCAGCCGTCCGGACCGCGAAACATCAAGGTCCGCAGGCCCTGGGCATCCAGAGCCAGCAGAACCGCCACGAACACCACAGCGATGCCAAATCCAATGGCAGCATGGCGCATCAGGAAGCGAACGAGATGGGGCATGGGTCATTCCCTGGGACAGAGGCCAATCCAGCGGCGTCCGCGGCGCCATTATGCTCCTGCGGCAGGCGGAGTGGTGCAAGAAATTTCGGCACCCGGCACCGTTTGCACGCGAATGGCGCAAATCAGCCCCGCAGGTGCGACGTCGCCAGATTGGCCCGTGTATTGCATACAATGTTCACGGTCGGGGGGCCGGTTTCACCACCCGCCGCGTCCCCACGCGGCGATCATTCTGACGAGCGAGACACACGCCGAAGACTGCACCCAAGCGACC
The DNA here is from genome assembly GCF_943371865.1 of Azorhizobium sp. AG788. GTDB lineage: Bacteria > Pseudomonadota > Alphaproteobacteria > Rhizobiales > Xanthobacteraceae > Azorhizobium. The sequence continues at coordinate 4,187 of NZ_CALRWL010000007.1, forward strand.
GCATCCCCATCCACACGCGGAGCAAAGACCTCTCACCCGCCTCCTGGCCCGCCACGCTGAAGCCGTGCGCGCGCCGTCGGCGGCTCACACTGCCCACCCGCCGCGCGGTGCCCCGGCCCCGCCTGCGCCCCTCGCCATACCGGCCGCGCCCCGCGCCGGAAGCCTTTCGGAAGGACCCGTCCCATGTGGAAACGCACCTTGGCCATGGCGCTGCTCGCCGCCGGCCTCGCCACCGGCGCCCAGGCCCAGACCCTGCGCTTCGGCCTGATGGAAGATCCCGACGCGCTGGACCCCACCTTCGCCCGCACCTTCAGCGGCCGCATGGTGTTTGCCGCGCTGTGCGACAAGCTGGTGGACATCGATGCCAAGCTGACCATCGTGCCGCAATTGGCCACCTCCTGGTCCTGGTCCGCCGACCAGAAGACCCTGACCATGAAGATCCGCGAGGGCGTGCTGTTCCACGACGGCGAGAAGCTGGACGCCGAGGCGGTGAAGTTCAATCTGGAGCGTCACCTCAAGTCGCAGGGCTCGCAGCGCCGCGGCGAGATCTCCGCCATCGATACGGTCGAGGTGGTCGATCCGCTCACGGTGAAGATCAATCTGAAGACCCCGTTCGCCCCCCTGCTGGCGCAGTTCACCGACCGCGCCGGCATGATGGTGTCGCCCAAGGCGGCCCAGGCGCTGGGCGACAAGTTCCCCTCGGCCCCGGTCTGCGCCGGGCCGTTCAAGTTCGTTGAGCGCGTCGCCCAGGACCGCATCGTGGTGGAGAAGTTCCCGGACTATTGGAACAAGGACGCCATTTTCCTCAAGCGCATCGAGTTCAAGGTGATCCCGGACACCACGGTGCGCCTGACCAATCTGCGCTCGGGCCAGCTCGACCTGCTGGAGCGCCTCGCCCCCACCGATCTGGCGCAGGTGCAGAGCGACAGCAAGCTCAAGGTGGGCTCCACCTATGAGCTGGGCTACCAGACCCTGCTGATCAATCTGTCCAAGGACAATCCGCTCGCCAAGAACCCCAAGGTACGTGAGGCGCTGGAACTGTCGCTGGACCGCGACGCCATCAACCAGGTGGTGTTCAACGGCGAGTTCCTGCCCGGTAACCAGTGGGTGAACCCGAAGAACCCCAATTATGTCAGTGCCTTCCCCATTCCCAAGCGCGACGTGGCCAAGGCCAAGGCGCTGCTGAAGGAAGCCGGCGTCACCACGCCGCTGGCGGTCAACCTCACCATCTTCTCCGACAATCTCTCGGCGCAGTCGGCGCAGGTGATCCAGGCCATGGCCAAGGAAGTGGGCTTCGACCTGAAGATCCAGGCCACCGACTTCGGCACCGCACTCAACCTCGCCGACCAGGGCAATTACGACCTCATGCTCTATAACTGGAGCGGCCGGCCGGACCCGGATGGCAATACCTACAACTTCCTCGCCTGCAAGGCGCCGCTGAACTATCCGCGCTATTGCAACGAGAAGGCGGAAGCCGCCTTCCAGGGTGAGCGCCAGAACAACGACCCCGAAGTGCGCAAGGCGGCGTGGAAGGATCTGGCCACCGTGGTTCTGGCTGATCGTCCGCTCATCTATCTCTATCACCGCAAGCTGCTGTGGGCCTATTCCACCAAGCTCAAGGGCTTCGGCGAGTATCCCGACGGCCTGGTGCGCTTCACCGGCCTGAAGCTGGACTGAGGATGCCTTCCCGCCCGCCCCGGTTTTTTCGGGGCGGGCGCTCCCTCCATTTTTCTTCCCTTCTTTTCAAGGACCGAAGCCATGTGGAAAGAGACTTTTGCCGCCCTGGTGATCGCGGGCAGCCTGGCCTGCGGCGGCATGGCGACAAGTGCCCAGGCGCAGACGCTGCGCTTCGGCCTGCTGGATGATCCCGATGCGCTCGATCCGGCGCTGTCGCGCGGCTACACCACCCGCATGGTGTTCGCCGCCCTGTGCGACAAGCTGGTGGACATCGACGCCAAGCTGACCATCATTCCCCAGCTCGCCACCGAATGGAGCCTGTCCGAGGACCGCAAGTCCATCACCATGAAGCTGCGCCCCGGCGTGACCTTCCATGACGGCGAAAAGTTCGACGCCGCGGCGGTGAAGTTCAATCTCGAGCGCTACCAGACCATGCCCGGCAGCCAGCGCCGCTCGGAGATCGCCGCCCTCGACACCGTGGAGGTGGTGGACCCGCTGACCGTGAAGCTCACCCTCAAGGCGCCCTCGGCCCCCTTCCTGGCCCAGCTCACCGACCGCGCCGGCATGATGGTCTCGCCCAAGGCGGCGGCCGCGCTGGGCGACAAGTTCGCCACCGCCCCGGTCTGCGCCGGTCCGTTCAAATTCGTCGAGCGGGTGGCGCAGGATCGCATCACGGTGGAGAAGTTCGACGGCTACTGGAACAAGGACAACATCTTCCTGAAGCGCATCGACTTCCGCACCATCCCCGACAGCACCGTGCGCCTCACCAATCTGCGCTCGGGCCAGCTGGAGCTGATGGAGCGCCTCGCCGCCACCGACCTGCCGGAGGTGAAGGCGCAAGGCAAGCTGAAGGTGGGCTCCACCTATGAGCTGGGCTATCAGGCCATCTTGTTCAACACCGCCAAGGCCGGCTCGGTCATCGGCCAGGATTCCCGCGTGCGGCAGGCCTTCGACCTGGCCATTGATCGCGTGGCGCTGAACCAGGTGGTGTTCAACGGCGAGAACATGCCGGGCAACCAGTGGGTAAGCCCGACCAATCCCTTCTATGTGAAGGATTTTCCGGTGCCCACGCGCGACGTCGCCAAGGCCAAGGCGCTGCTCAAGGAAGCCGGCGTCACCTTGCCGGTGCCGGTGACGCTGATGGTCTACACCACCAATGAAGGCCAGCAGGTGGGGCAGGTGGTGCAGGCCATGGCCAAGGAAGCCGGCTTCGACGTCAAGCTTCAGGCCACCGACATCGGCACCGCGCTCTCTTATGGCGACCAGGGCAATTTCGAAGCCTTCCTGTGGGCCTGGAGCGGCCGGCCGGACCCGGACGGCAACACCTACAACTTCCTCGGTTGCAAGGCGGCCATCAACTACACCCGTTTCTGCAACGAGAAGGCCCAGGCGGCGCTGGACGGCCAGCGGCTCGCCAGCAGCCCACGGGGGCGCGCAACCGCCTGGCAGGCCCTTGCTGAAGTGGTGCTCACCGAAAATCCGATGCTCTATCTGTACCACCGCAAGCTGATGTGGGCCTACACGCCCAAGCTCACCGGCTTCACGGAAGCCAATTACCCCGATGGCCTGGTGCGCTTCACCGGCCTGAAGCTCGACTGACCGGACGGCCAGACCCTATGCTCCGTTTCCTGCTCAAGCGCCTCGGCTCGGTGATCCCCACCGTGATCCTGGCGTCCATGATCATCTTCGCCCTGCAGCAATTGCTGCCGGGCGATCCGGCCATCGCGATCAGCGGCGAGGAAAAAGACCCGGAGGTGATCGCCTTCATCCGGGAGAAGTATCATCTCAATGATCCCCTGCCGGTGCGCTATGCCTATTGGATCGGCGGCGTGCTGCATGGGGACATGGGCGAATCCATCCGCCTGCAGCAGCCGGTGGCGCAGCTCATCATCGCCAAATTCCCGGTGACGCTGCAACTGGCGGCCATGGCCATGACCATCGCGCTGTTGATCGGCGTGCCCATGGGCATCCTGTCGGCGGTGAACAACGGCAAGGCGGCGGACTATGCCGCCAATGCGGTGGCGCTGTGGGGATTGTCGACGCCGAATTTCTGGCTGGGCATCATGCTCATTCTGTTGTTCTCGGTGCATCTCGGCTGGCTGCCGGCCTCGGGCTATGTCTCGCCGTTCGAGAATCTGTGGGAGAATTTGCGGGCGATGATCCTGCCGGCCTTCGTGCTGGGCAATTCCATCGCTGCGGTGATGATGCGCCACACCCGGGCCGCCATGCTCCAGGTGCTGTCCTCGGATTATGTGCGCACCGCACGGGCCAAGGGGCTGTCGCCGCGCTCGGTCATCATCCGCCATTGCCTGCGCAACGCTGCTGTGCCGGTGATCACCTTGGGCGCTTTGGAGTTCGGCGCGCTGCTCTCCGGGGCGCTGCTCACCGAGCAGGTGTTCTCGGTGCCCGGCTTCGGCAAGCTGATGGTGGATGCGGTGTTCAATCGCGACTATGCGGTGGTTCAGGGCGTGGTGCTGTGCACCGCCACCACCTACATTCTGCTCAACCTTCTGGCGGATCTCGCCTATTTCCTGGTCAACCCGAAGCTGCGCCGGTCATGAGCCTTCAAGCTGCCTCCCCCGCGCCGAAGTCGGCGCCCCCCGTCACCAAGGAACTCAGCCCGCTGCAGGAAGGCCTGTACCGGCTGACCCGTCGGCGCGGCGCCATGCTGGGGCTCGCCGTGGTGGTGATCTTCATCGCCATGGCCGCCTTCGCCCCCCATGTGGCGCCCTATGATCCCATCGCCACCGACTGGATGGCGGTGCGCAAGGCCCCCAGCTGGGCGCACCCGTTCGGCACCGACGAAGTGGGCCGCGACGTGCTCTCCCGCGTGATCTTCGGCGCCCGCGCCTCGCTCTCCGCCGGCCTGGTTTCGGTGGCGCTGGCCGTGGCGCTGGGCCTGCCCATCGGCCTGCTGGCCGGCTATGCGGGCGGCTGGACCGAGGCCGCCCTCATGCGCCTCACCGATGCCATGCTGGCGATCCCGTTCCTGATCCTGGCCATTGCGCTGGCCGCCTTTCTGGGGCCGACGCTGACCAATGCCATGATCGCCATCGGCCTGTCCGCCACCACCATCTTCATCCGCCTCACGCGGGCGCAGGTGCAGTCCACCAAGGTGGAGGAATTTGTGGAAGCGGCCCGCGCCGCCGGGGCGACGCCTTTGCGCATCGTGCTGCGGCACATCCTGCCCAACATCATTCCTGCCATTCTGGTGCAGGCCACCTTGACCATCGCCGCGGCCATCATCGCCGAAGCGAGCCTTTCCTTCCTCGGGCTCGGCCAGCAGCCGCCCGATCCCTCCTGGGGCAGCATGCTCAATACCGCGAAGAACTTCCTCACCCAGGCGCCGTGGATGGCCATCTGGCCCGGCCTCTCCATTTTCCTGGTGGTGCTCTCCTTCAACCTGCTGGGCGACGGGCTGCGCGATGCGCTCGATCCCCGGCATCGCGGCTGAGGGGGCGGGCATGGCTCAAACCTCCGCCCTCACCGAGCGCCCGCCTCTGCTGGAGGTGCGCGATCTCGCGGTGCAATTCGTGGATCGCGACACCGTGGTGCACGCGGTGAACGGCGTGTCCTACACCTTGCGCGAGGGCGAGACCCTCGGCGTGGTGGGCGAAAGCGGCTCCGGCAAGAGCGTGCATGTGCTCGCCATGCTGCGCCTCATCCCCATGCCCCCCGGCCGTCTCGCCGGCGGGCAGGTGCTGTTCGAAGGCCGCGATCTGCTCACTTTGTCCGATCCGGAATTGCGCAAGGTGCGCGGCGGCGGCGTCGGCTTCGTGTTCCAGGATCCCATGAGTTCGCTCAACCCCTCCATGACCGTGGGCCTGCAGGTGAGCGAGCCGCTGCGCCTGCATCTGGGCATGGGTGCGGATGCAGCCCGCAAGCGGGCCATCGAACTCTTGGACATGGTGCGCATTCCCAATGCCGCCCAGCGGCTGGACCAGTATCCGCACGAGTTTTCCGGCGGCCAGCGCCAGCGCATCATGATCGCCATGGGCATCTCCTGTCGCCCCAAGCTGCTGATCGCCGACGAGGCCACCACCGCGCTGGACGTGACCGTGCAGGCGGACGTGATCGAGCTGGTGAAGGAACTGAAGCGCGAGATCGGCATGGCGGTGATCTGGATCACCCATGATCTGGGCGTGGTGGCCGGCATCGCCGACACGGTGCAGGTGATGTATGCGGGCCGGGTGGTGGAACGCGGCCCGGTGGATGACGTGTTCCGCGATCCCCGCAACGCCTACACATTGGGCCTGCTGCGCTCGCTGCCGGACCTGTCCGCCCCCGTCGGCCAGCGCCGCCGCCTGACCCAGATCGACGGCGCCCCGCCGGACATGCGTTTTCCGCCCAAGGGCGACCCCTTCGCCCCGCGCAACCGCTATGCCACCGCCCGCTGCTTCGAAGAGGCGGCCCCCCTCGCCCAGGCGCCGGGCGCTGCCCCCGGCCATCTGGTCTCCGCCTGGTATGATCTGCCGGCGCTGGTGGCCGCGGAGACCGTGCCATGATCGCTCCCCTCGCAGCCCCCTCCCCATCGGCCCCGGCCAAGGCGCCTTACCCGCTGGTCTCGGTGCGCAACCTCTGCAAGCACTATGCGCTGCGCGCCGGTTGGGGCTTCGGCCACAGCGTGTTCAAGGCGGTGGAAAACGTCTCGTTCGACATCATGCCCAACGAGACCCTCGGCCTGGTGGGCGAAAGCGGCTCCGGCAAGAGCACCATCGGCCGCGCCGTGACCATGCTGAACCCGCCCACCTCCGGCGTGGTGGCGTTCGAGGGCGTGGATCTGGCCGAACAGAGCGGCCGCGACATGCGCCGCATGCGCCAGCGCATGCAGATGGTGTTCCAGGATCCCTATTCCGCCCTCAACCCGCGCATGACCGTGGGCGACTATGTGGCCGAGCCGCTGGTGATCCACGGCCTGTGCAAGACCGCCGCCGAGCGCCGCGATCTGGTGGCGGAGCTGTTCAGTAAGGTGGGTCTGGACCCGCGCTTCATGGCCCGGTTCCCGCACCAGTTCTCCGGCGGCCAGCGCCAGCGCATCTGCATCGCCCGCGCCATCGGCGTGCGCCCGTCCTTCATCGTGGCGGACGAGCCCATCGCGGCGCTGGATGTCTCGATCCAGGCCCAGGTGGTCAATCTGCTGCAGGATTTGCAGGAGGAGATGGGGCTGGCCTATCTGTTCATCTCCCATGACCTGCGCATGGTGCGCTATCTGTGCCATCGTGTGGCGGTGATCTGGAAGGGGCGGATCGTCGAACTGGCGCCCAGCGCGGCGCTGTACGGCAATCCGCTGCATCCATATACCCGGCGGCTGCTGTCCGCCGTGCCGGTTCCCGATCCGGCCCTCGAGCGGGCGCGCACGCGCCTGCCGGAAGTGGCCGCCCTGCCCGACGACCCGCTCGCCCACGAACTGGTGGAAGCGGAGCCGGGCCATTACGTCGCGCGGGCAGCTTTAAGCTGATCGTGCCTGCAACAAGGACGTTCGTCGTGCGTAGTTTCTTCAAGACCGGCCGCTCCACCGTCTATGCCCGCACCGCGGCGGTGGCCACCTCCCATCCCATGTCCAGCCTGGTGGCGCTGGATGTGCTGCGCGCGGGCGGCAATGCGGTGGATGCCGCCATTGCGGCGGTGGCGGTGCAGGCGGTGGTCGATCCGCACATGACCGGCATCGGCGGCGACTGCTTCGCGCTCTATACGCCCAAGGGCGCCAGCGCCCCCATCGCGCTCAACGGCTCCGGCAAGGCCCCGGCGGCGGCCAGCGTCGAGGCGCTCATCGACCAGGGGATGACCGAGATCCCGCTGGACAGCCCCCACGCGGTGACCATTCCCGGCGCCATCGCCGCCTGGAGCAAGCTGCTGGACGACCACGGCACCATGTCCCTGGGCGACCTGCTCCAGCCGGCCATCCGCATGGCGGAAGAGGGCTATGTGGTGCAGCCGCGCGTGGCGCACGACTGGGCGCAATATGGCCCGCGCCTGCAGCGCGATGCGGAAAGCGTGGCGGTGTTCCTGCCCGGCGGCAAGGCCCCGGCGGCGGGAGACATCCATTACCAGCCCAAGCTCGCCGCCACGCTGCGCAAGATCGCCGAGGGCGGGCGCGATGCCTTCTATACCGGCGAGATCGCGGAAGATTCCGTCGCCCGGCTGCGGGAACTGGGCGGCGTCCACACGCTGGAAGACTTTGCCGCCGCGCAGGCGGAATATGTCACCCCCGTCACCACCAAATATCGCGGCTATGACGTCTATGAGTGCCCGCCCAACGGCCAGGGCCTGGGCGTGCTGATGATGCTCAACGCGCTGGAGGGCTACGACCTCTCCCCCGAGGCGCTGAACGAGGCCGACCGGCTGCATCTGTTCGCCGAGATCAACAAGCAGGTCTATCACCACCGCGACCATCTGTTCGCGGACCCCATGCACAATTCGGTGCCGGTGGACGAATTGCTGTCGCCGGACTGGGCGGCCCATGCCCGCGCCAATGTGGATATGGCCAAGGCGGCCCCGCCCACCGTGTGGCCGAAGGTGGCGCACACCGACACCATCTATCTGTGCGTGGTGGATGGAGAGGGCAATGCCATCTCCTTCATCAACTCCATCTTCCACCAGTTCGGCAGTTGCATCATGCCGCCCAAGAGCGGCTATCTGCTGCACAATCGCGGCGCGCAGTTCCGCCTCATCAAGGGCCATCCCAATGCCATCGGCCCGGGCAAGCGGCCGCTACACACCATCATCCCCGGCATGCTGATGAAGGACGGCAAGACCGTCGCCCCCTTCGGCGTCATGGGCGGTCAGTATCAGACCATGGGCCATGTGGAGCTGCTGACCAACATCATCGACCGGGGCATGGATGTGCAGCAGGCCATGGAGGCCCCGCGCAGCTTCGCCTATAACGGCGCGCTGGAGATGGAGCCGGACTGCGGCGCCGAGCTGCTGGCCGCCATGCAGGCGCGCGGCCATGAGGCCAAGTGGGCGCCCAATCCTCTGGGCGGCGCGCAGATGATCTGGATCGACCCGGACACCGGGGTGCTGGCCGCCGGCTCCGAGCCGCGCAAGGATGGCATGGCGCTCGGCTACTGAGGCCAACCCTCTGACGAAACGAAAAAAGGGCTGGTGGCGCGCACGCCACCAGCCCTTTTCCGTTTTCAGGACCTCGGCTCAGTCGTAATAGCCCGGCGCCTTCTTGAACTTCGGCCAGGCATCGGGATCGTGGCCGGTGACCACCTGCGCGCCGGTCTTTTCCGCCAAGGTGCGCAGCTTCTGCACCGAGCGCACCGTGTCCACGGTGGAGGCCAGGAAGCCGGGCAGCGCCTGCTCGTTCCAATGATCGAGCGTATAGGCCGCGTCGATAGTGAGCAGGATCGGCCCGGACTTGGGCAGCCGCACCAGGAAGGACTGATGCCCCGGCGCGTGGCCGGGCGAGAACACCGTGGTCAGGGTACCGTCGCCATAGAGGTCGTAATGGTCGTCCACGGTGCCGTTGAGGAACTGCCAGCGCAGGCCCGGCCGGTCGAAATCCTTGCGGATATAGCCGCCGCCGGCGAACCAGTCCGGCGTGAAGGCGTATTCATATTCCGCCCGCTGCACCACATGGGTGGCATTGGGGAAGCGGCCGATGGCGCCGGTGTGGTCCAGATGCAGATGCGACTGCACCACATATTTCACATCCGCCGGATCGAACCCCAGCGCCTTCACCTGCTCGACGCAGCCTTCGGACGGGGACATCACCGGCTGATAGACGTCGCAGATGCCGCCCCAATGGCCGCGCGGATCGGTGGCCACTTCCACCGCATTGCCGCCGTCGATGATGGTGTGGCCCTTGGGGTGGGTGATGAGGAAGAACGGCACGGGAATTTCATAATCCGCGCCATTGCCCTGGTTCATCTTGATGTTGTGCACCTTGCACTTCAACGAACCGGACTGAAGCATATAGAGCCGAATATCGGTCATCGTTTCCTCCAATAGACCACCAGCATCGGCGCGGGGCCGATGCCGAATGGGTGCATTCCGCCCTGAGGGCATCTCGTGCCGGGCCGAACCGCCCGGCAGCAAACACGCGGGCTCAGAACGCCTCGCGATAGAGCGCGAGCGCGTCCGCCTCGGTGACCTCCACCGGATTGTTCACCAGCAGCCGGGTCTGCTTCATGGCGTCGGCGGCCAGCAAAGCGAGGCTGTTGTCGGTCACGCCCACATCGCGCAGGCGGCGCGGCGCGCCGCTCTCGTCCATGAGCGCCTGCATCTTGGCGACGAATGCCTCGGCGCGCGCCTCGACGCTGCCGGTGCCAGGACCGGCCACCACATCCGCCAGTTCCGCATAAAGCGGGGCGGCGGCCTTCGTGTTGAAGCGCAGCACCGGGCCGAGCATCAGCGCATTGGAGAGGCCGTGGGGAATGTGATAGTGGCCGCCCAGCGGGTAGGCGAGCGCATGGACGGCGGCCACCGGCGAATTGGCGAAGGCCTGGCCCGCCAGCATGGCGCCCAGCAGCATGGCTTCGCGCGCGGTGCGGTTCTTGCCGTCCTTGCAGGCGGCGATCAGATTGCCGCCCAGCAGCCGCAGCGCCTCGCGGGCCAAGGCATCGGAGACCGGGTTCTTGCGGTGGCGCGAGGTATAGGCCTCGATGGCGTGGACCATAGCGTCGATGCCGGTGGCGGCGGTGTGCACCGCCGGCAGGCCGATGGTGAGTTCGCCATCCAGCAGCACGAAGTCGGCATAAAGCTGGGGCGAGACCACGCCCATCTTGGTGGTTTCGCCGGTGGTGAGGATGGTGATGTTGGTCACTTCCGAGCCGGTGCCGGCGGTGGTGGGCACCTGCACCAGCGGCAGGCGCGAGCCCTGCACCTTGCCGATGCCGTAGAGATCCGCCAGCGGCTGCTCGGACACCAGCAGCACCGCGGCGAGCTTGGCCACATCCAGCGAGGAGCCACCGCCGAGACCGATAACGATGTCCACCCCGGCCGCCTTGGCCTTGGCGACGCAGGCGTGCAGCACATGCTCCGGCGGGTCGGCCACCACATCGTCGAACACGGTGACGGCAAAGCCGGCGGCTTCCAGGCTCGCGGTGATGGGGGCGATGATGCCCGCCTTCACCAGCCCGCCATCGGTGACGAGGAGCGCCTTGCGGGCGGCAAAGCGCGTACCCACGATCTCGCCCAGGCGCTGGGCGCCGGACCATTCCAGCTGGATGGCGGGCACGGTGCGGAATTCAAACGGAGTGAGGCCTTGGCTCATCAGCAGATCCTCCTGAGAAGGGCTGGGGTTCGGTGCCGCGACGGCGCGGCCGCCGCAGAAGGCGGGAGGGATCGCAGCGCGCGATCCCGCAGCGCCCGCGCGTCTGCCGATGGAGCAGCGCGCGGGCGTTATCGATGTTGAGCAGATGATCAGGAAATGGCGGAGCAGAAATACTTGATCTCGAGATATTCCTCGATGCCGTATTTGGAGCCCTCGCGGCCGATGCCGGACTGCTTCATGCCGCCGAAGGGGGCGACCTCATTGGAGATGAGACCGGTATTGTGCCCCACCATGCCGTACTCCAGCGCTTCCGCCACCCGCCAGCTGCGCCGCGCGCTCTCGGTGTAGAAATAAGCGGCGAGGCCGAATTCGGTGTCGTTGGCAAGCGCGACGGCCTCGGCCTCGGTCTCGAACTTGAACAAAGGCGCCACCGGGCCGAAGGTTTCTTCACGCGCGATCTTCATGGCGGAGGTGACGCCGGTGAGCACGGTCGGCGCAAAGAAGGTGCCGCCGAGGGCGTGCAGCGCGCCGCCCACGGTGACGGCCGCGCCCTTGGCCAATGCATCGGCCACATGGTCGCTCACCTTGGCGATGGCGTCGCCATCGATCAGCGGACCGATCAGCACGCCGGGCTCGGTGCCGGCGCCGACCGGCAATTGCCGCACCCGCTCGGTGAGGCGGGCGGCGAAGGCATCATAGATGCCCGCCTGCACATAGAAGCGGTTGGTACAGACGCAGGTCTGGCCGGCATTGCGATATTTGGAGGCGATGGCCCCCTCCACCGCCGCATCGAGATCGGCATCGTCGAACACGATGAACGGGGCATTGCCGCCCAGCTCCAGCGACAGCCGCTTGATGGTGGGGGCGCACTGCGCCATCAGGATGCGGCCCACTTCCGTGGAGCCGGTGAAGGAGAGCTTGCGCACTTTATCGCTGGCGGTGAGCACGCCGCCCACCTCGCGGGCCTCGCCGGTGACGATCTGCAGCACGCCGGCGGGAATGCCCGCCTCCACGGCGAGCACACCCAGAGCGAGCGCGGTGAGCGGGGTCTGTTCCGCGGGCTTGACGATCATCACGCAGCCGGCGGCCAATGCGGGCGCGGCCTTGCGGGTGATCATGGCGGCGGGGAAATTCCACGGGGTGATGGCCGCGCACACACCCACCGGCTGCTTGATGACGATGAGGCGCTTGTCGGTGGTGGGCGCCGGGATCACGTCGCCATAGACGCGCTTGGCCTCTTCCGCGAACCACTCGATGAAGGAGGCGGCATAGATCACCTCGCCCTTGGCTTCCGCCAGCGGCTTGCCCTGCTCGGCGGTCATCAGGGCGGCGAGATCGTCCGCATTCTGCAAGATGAGATCGAACCAGCGCCGCAGGATGGCGGTGCGCTCCCGCGCCGCCTTCTTCGCCCACGGGCCGAAGGCGGCCGCCGCCGCATCCACCGCCTGCGCCACTTCGGCGGCGGACAGCACCGGCACATGGCCCACAAGCGAGCCGTCCGCCGGATTGGTGACGGCGATTTGCGCGGCGCTGGCGGCGGGGCGCCACGCCCCGTCCACGAGGCAGGCATTCCGAAGCAAAGCCGGATTTTTCAGCTGCAGCACGTTTCGTCTCCCGACGGCTTTTCAAGTTCAATTAGTTGAACTATATTCGTTGAATTGAACTATTGCCGTCCGAAACGCTTTCGTCAAGATGACCCAATGGAACCTCAGGACAATTCCAAATCGGCAGGCGAGAGCGTGCCGGCGCTGCGGCGCGCGGTGCGATTGCTCGACCATGTGAGCGCCCAGCCCACCCCGCCCACGGCGGCGGATCTGGCGCGGGCGCTGGATCTGCCCAAGAGCACCGCCCATGGCTTGATCGGCTGCATGGTGGAGCTGGGCCTGCTGGCGCGCTCGCCGGAAGGCACCTTCCGGCTCGGCCCGCATCTGATGAGCTGGGCCAGCGGTTTTCTGGGGCAGTTCGACCTGGTGGGGGAATTCCAGCGGGTGTTCGCGCAGGCCCCCGCTTTGGAGGGCTACACCATCATGCTGACGGTGCTGGAGGGCACCGAGGTGGTCTATCTCGCCTGCCGCAACAGCTCCGCCCCCTTGGGCTTCACCTTCCGCATCGGCATGCGCCTGCCGGCCCCCTTTACCGCCACCGGCATGGCCATGCTGAGCACCCGCTCGCCGGAGGAGGTGCGCGCGCTCCTGGGCGGCCAATGGCCGGCACCCATGACAAGCCGCAGCGCCGGCGACATGGAAACCCTGCTGGCGGAACTCGCCGCCACGCGCGCGCGGGGATTTTCCCTGGATGAGGGCCAAGTGCGCGACGGCATGGTGTGCATCGGCGCGCCGGTGAAGGATTATTCCGGCCTGGCGGTGGCCGGCCTGGCGCTCAGCCTGCTGGAACAGGAGGCGACGCCGGAGCGGGTGGCGGACCTCGGCGCGCGCCTGCGTCGCATTGCCGCAGACCTCTCCGGCCGTCTCGGCGCCGCCGGCGCATCGGCCGGAATCGGGGGCTAAAAAAGCAGAAAGGGGCGCAGAACCTGAGTTCCACGCCCCTTTCCCGTTCCCCCGCAGGACCGGTGCGCACGCCTTAAATCACATCAAGCTTCCTTGAAGCCGTATTCCGGCGTGCCTTGTTCAGCCCCGTAATATTTATACGGCAGGAATTTTCCCGACATGGCGATTTTCACCCTATCTCCCTTTGGATGCTCCAGACGGCCGATTTCGATGTCGAAATCGATGGCCGACATGATGCCGTCGCCGAACTCCTCCTCGATCAGCGCCTTCCACGCCGGCCCGTTGACCATCACCATCTCGTAGAATCGGTAGATCAAGGGGTCGGTGGGCGGCATGGGGGTGCCACGGTACGGCACTTCGTTGAGCATGCGCTCTTCGGCTTCGGTGAGGCCGAACAATTCCGCCGCCGCCTTGGCCAGCGGCTTCACCAGTTTCATCTGGCCCAGCAGCGCCCCCACCACCAGCACCGGCGACATGCCGCCGATCTCATTGGTGATGTGCTTCCAGGTCCAGCCCTTCTCGCGCTTGATGTCGAGGATCTTTTCGGTCAGCTCTTCGCGCTTCATGGCGTCTCTCCTGTGGTCTCAAGTTCAGGCGGCTCGCACGCCGTCGGGCGGCGGCGGGGCGCTGTGGGTGGGGCGCACCACCGGCGGGTGGCGGCGGTCGTAATCGGGCGGCAGCGCGTCCTTGAAGGTGCGCGAGCGCTCCACCAGAAAATCGATCAGATGATTGCGCACGGCGTAGAAGTCCGGCTGCTTGTGCAGGTCCAGCCGGCGCCGATCGCGCGGCAGCGGGTTCTCCACGATCTCGGCGATGCAGGCCTGCGGGCCGTTGGTCATCAGCACGATGCGGTCGGCCAGATAAATGGCCTCGTCCACGTCGTGGGTGATCATGAACACGCTCTGCCCGGTCTGAAGGCAGATGCGCCGCACTTCGTCCTGCAAGGTGCCGCGGGTGAGCGCATCGAGCGCGGAAAACGGCTCGTCCATCAGCAGCATCTTCGGCTCGATGGAAAGCGCCCGGGCGATGCCGACCCGCTGCTTCATGCCGCCGGAGAGTTCCGCCGGCCTCTTATGCTCGGCGCCCTTCAGCCCCACCACCTCGATGAAGCGCAAGGCATGGGCGCGCACCTTGTCCCGCGACCAGTCGCGATGGCGGGAGGACACCGCATAGGCCACATTGCCGAGCACGGTCTTCCACGGCAGCAAGGCGTGGCTCTGGAAGATGACGGCGCGGTCCAGCGCCGGGCCTTCGATGGCCTTGCCATCCACCACCACCGCGCCCTCGTCGGGGGCATCGAGGCCGGCGAGGATGTTCAGCACCGTGGTCTTGCCGCAGCCGGAATGGCCGATGATGCAGGCGAAGTCCCCCTTGTTCATGGAGAACCACAGATCCTCGAACACCGTGGTGCGGCCCTTGGGCGAATCAAAATGGCGGGCAATGCCCTCCATGGAGAGATAGCGCTCGCTCATGGCCTCACTCCGGATAGGTCACGAGACGGGCGATGCCGGCCAGCACCTGGTCCAGCGCCATGCCCACCAGGCCGATCACCAGGATCGAGACGATCACATTGGCGATGGAGAGGTTGTTCCATTCGTTCCACACGAAATAGCCGATGCCGGTGCCGCCCACGAGCATTTCGGCGGCCACGATCACCAGCCAGGCGATGCCGATGGAAATGCGCATGCCGGTGAGGATGGTGGGGGCCGCGGCGGGCAGGATCACCGTGAAGGCGCGGCGCAACGTCCCCACCTCCAGGGTGCGGGCGACGTTCAGCCACTCCTTGCGCACATTGGCCACCCCGAACGCGGTGTTCAGCAGCATGGGCCAGATGGCGCAGATGAAGATGACGAAGATGGAGGAGAGGGTGGAATCCTTGATGGTATAGAGCGCCAAAGGCATCCAGGCCAAAGGCGAGATGGGTTTGAGCACCTGGATGAACGGGTCCAGCGCTTTGTTCATCAGGGGCGACATGCCGATGAGAAAGCCCAAAGGGATCGCCACCAGCGCCGCCAGCAGATAGCCCACGCTCACCCGGGCGATGGAATAGGCCAGCTGAATGCCGAGGCCCTTGTCGTTCGGCCCCTTGTCGTAGAACGGGTTGGAAAGGTGCTTCCACAGCGTGGCACCCACATCCAGCGGGCCGGGCATGTTGGATTTGCCCTGGGTGGCGCTCATGCCCATGAGCTTGGCATATTCCGGATCCATGGCCTGGGTGGCCGAGGTGCCGCTGACCGCCACATGCCAGGCGAGCAGAAACCCGCCCAGCAGCAGAACGGAGACCAGCAGCGCCCGCGCGCGCAGGCCGAACGAGACGCCTGACGAAACCGCCATGCTCAGCTCCGCTTGATGGCGAAGCTGGCCACATAGTCATTGGGTTTCGACGCATCGAACGCCTTGCCCATGACCACGATGGTCTTCGTGCCCGTGGGCGGGGTCTGGCCCAGTTCCTTCATCAGATCGGCGGTGCCGGTGGCCAGGAACACCTGCTTGGCGATGCCGGCATAATCCACATCCCCCTTCACCTGCCCCCAGCGCTTCATCTGGGTGAGAATCCAGATGGCGAAGGCGTCATAGGGGAAGGCATCGAAGGCGATGCGGTTGGGATCGGTCTTCACCGCGCCGAGCCCATCCGCATAGGTGCCGGTGAGGATCTGCTCCAGCACGATCTGCGGCTGGTTGAGATAATTGGCCGGGGCGATGGCTTCGGCGATGCCTTTGCGGTTCTCCGCCTTCTGGGCATAGGCCGT
The DNA here is from genome assembly GCF_943371865.1 of Azorhizobium sp. AG788. Classification (GTDB taxonomy): domain Bacteria; phylum Pseudomonadota; class Alphaproteobacteria; order Rhizobiales; family Xanthobacteraceae; genus Azorhizobium. The sequence goes on from NZ_CALRWL010000007.1 coordinate 20,341, forward strand.
GGCATCGATGATGGCCTTCGCCAGCGCATGGAAGGTGTTCGGCGCCTGGGTGACGAAGTCCTGGCTGGCGGCGAACGCGCAGCAGGGGTGGCCGTCCCAGAGTTCCTTGGACAGGAGATGGATGAAGCCCACCCCGTCATAGACCGCGCGCTGGTTGAACGGATCGGGGCCGAGATATCCGTCGATATTGCCGGCCCGCAGATTGGCCACCATCTCCGGCGGCGGCACGGAGCGGATCTGCACGTCGGTGTCCGGGTCGAGGCCGTGCTCCGCCAGATAATAGCGCAGCAGGTAAGTGTGCATGGAATAATCGAACGGCACCGCCAGCTTGAACCCCTTCCACATCTTGGGGTCGCGCTTGTCCTTGTGCTTCATGGCCAAGGTGATGGCCTGGCCGTTGATATTCTCGATCGCGGGAATGACATAAGGCGTCGGCTGCGAGCCCACGCCCATGGAAATGGCGATGGGCATGGGCGCCAGCATGTGCGCGGCGTCATATTCCTTGTTGATGGTCTTGTCGCGGATCACCGCCCAGCCGGCGGTCTTGATGATGTCCACATTGAGCCCCTGCTTAGCATAGAAGCCGAGCGGATGGGCCATGATGATGGGGGTGGCGCAGGTGATGGGGATGAAGCCGATCTTCAGATCCTTCTTCTCCAGCGCCCCCGCCCCTTGGGCAAACGCATCGCTCACCGAGCCCAGCGGCAGGAACTGGCCGATGGCGGCCAGCGCCGTGGTGGCGCCCACGGCGGAGAGGAAGCTGCGGCGGGTGGGGCCGTGCGGCATCACCGCCCGCAGCACGGCCGCCTCGACCGTGCTGGCATAGAGCGTGTCCTCGCCCGCATCGGTGACAGCACGGTCGTGCTCGCCTTGGGAGGCATGCCGGCCGCAGGCGCAGCCGGTGGAGAAGAACCTTGAACCGCGCCGGGTGGGATCGAAGCTCGCCATGAACCGCCTCGCTTGTGTGATGCCGCTGGGGCGTGAACGTCTGGCTTCCTCTACGCAAACGCCGTGCCAAAGCCCGCCGGCCGTTGTTTTCCAGCGCGGCGAACGGGTCTCATCGCGGCACTGGATTTCCGACTTTTCGTGAATTACGATCTCTCGTCATCTACTCACGACTTTTCGTGAACCGCCCGCGCCACAGAGTCCGCCCGATGCCTGCCCGTCCCTCGCCCGATCTTGCCATCGGCCCCGCCTTCGCCGCCGCGCCGGAGGCGCTGCTGTGCGTGGATCTGGACAGCGCCCGCATCCGCGATGCCAACCCCGCCGCCTGCGCTTTGCTGGGGTTCGCGCGCGCGGCGCTGCAGGCCCGCACGGTGTTCGATCTCCACCCCGGCCAGACCCCGGCGGTGATCGTCTTCACCCAGGCGGTGCTGGAAAAGGGCAGCTATTGGACCCGCGCCCTCACCGCCCAGCATGCGGACGGCCACCCCCTCGCCCTGGAATATGCCGGCGCCCTGCTGCCCCACGCCGGCGCGCGCCTGCTGCTGCTGAGCTTGAGCGATCTGGAGGCGCGCCACCGCCGCGATCTCGACGCGGAAGCCGAGCGCTTCATGCGCGAGGGGCTGGCGGAATGGCAGCGGGTGGACCGCTTCTTCGAGGATATCGAGCGCGAGAACCGCCTGATCCTGCGCGCCGTGGGCGAAGGCATCTATGGGGTGAATGCGGAGGGCAAGACCACCTTCGTCAATCCCGCCGCCGAGCAGATCTTGGGCTGGACCGCCGAGGAAATGATCGGCCGCGACATGCACACCATGGTGCACCACCATCACCCCGACGGCGCCCATTATCCCCACGAGGCCTGCCCGATCTACGCCGCCTTCCGCGACGGCGCCGTGCATCATGTGGAGAATGAAGTGTTCTGGCATCGCTCCGGCAAGCCGGTGTGGGTGGAATACACCTCCACCCCCTTGCGCGATCGCGGCGTGCTGATCGGCGCCGTGGTGGTGTTCCGCGATGTCACCCAGAAGCGCGAGGCCACCGAGCAACTCCATGCCGCTTTGGCCGAAGTGGACCATCTGCGCGAGCGCCTGGAGCTGGAAAACGCCTATCTCCAGGAGGAAATCCGCGCCGAGGGCAGCCATCGCGGCATCATCGGCCGCTCCGAGGCGATCCAGAAACTGCTGCGCCAGGTGGATCTGGTGGCCCCCACCGACGCCACTGTGCTGATCACCGGCGAAAGCGGCACCGGCAAGGAATTGATCGCCCGCGCCATCCATGATGCCAGCGAGCGTGGTGAGCGCCCGCTCATCCGGGTGAATTGCGCCGCCATTCCCCGCGAACTGTTCGAGAGCGAATTCTTCGGCCATGTGCGCGGCGCCTTCACCGGCGCCTTGCGCGACCGCATCGGCCGGTTCGAACTGGCCGATCGCGGCACTTTGTTCCTGGACGAAGTGGGCGAGATCCCGCTGGAATTGCAGAGCAAATTGCTGCGCGTCTTGCAGGAGGGCCAGTTCGAGCGCATCGGCGAGGAGCGCACCCGCTCCGTGGACGTGCGCATCATCGCCGCCACCAATCGCGACCTCAAAGCCGCCGTGCGCGCCGGCCGCTTCCGCGAAGACCTGTTCTACCGCCTCGACGTGATGCCGATCGAATCCGTGCCTTTGCGCGAGCGGCGCGAGGACATCCCCCTGCTCGCCGTCCATTTCCTCGAAGGCGCCCGGCGCAAGCCCGCCGGCGCCGCGCTCCAGCTCAGCGAGGGCGATGTGCGCCGGCTCATGGCCTATCCCTGGCCCGGCAATGTGCGCGAACTGCAGAACGTCATTGAGCGCGGGATCATCCTGGCCCGCAACGGCCGCCTTCACATCGATCTGCCCGACACCGCCGCCCCCCTCGCTCCGGCCCCGGCGCTGCGCAGCGCGGAGCTTGAGACCGAATCCGACCGCCGCGCCCGCACCCGCGCCAGCATCCTCGCCGCGCTGGAGGCCTCCGGCGGCAAGGTCTCGGGGGCCGGCGGCGCGGCGGAGCGCCTCGGCCTGCGGCCGACGACGCTGGCGTCCCGCATGAAGGCGCTGGGGATTGAGGCGCGGGCGGGGCGACGGGGACAGGCGGTGGAGGTGGGGTGAGGGGATGGCTGATTTAGGTTTGCGACGTCTCAGCGTCGGTCGAAATCCTGCCCGACCGCAGATCGCAACAATTCGACGAGTTCGACGCGGTTCGAGGATGCAGACGCCGACCGGAGCAGATGGTCGTAATTCACCAGAAGCGCCGCGTTCCGGCGGGGGTTCAGCAGGAGCACGTCCGACCAAACCTGGCCGTTGTTCTCGACAGCCCGCGCATATTGAAGAAGCCAATACATCAGAATCTGCCGGAAATCACTCGCACCGAAATTTCGTCCGGTATGTTTGACCTCAATCAGGGTCGTACCGAGTGCGAAGTCTCCGTTGCCGGACGCCACCCAGCCGAGGCCGGGAATAAGGGGCGCGTGTTCAAGATAGGCAGAAGGCTGTTGAGTTCGGATGCTGTCCAGCATCGCCACTAGATTGCGGGCTGCGTGGTCAGCGACCGAGATATCGCTCTGCTCGAGTTTCTCCGGAATGCGCGCGTCGAAATGACGACGCTGTCGTGATGATGCGACATTGAGGCACTCCTCCCACGACGCCGCATCTCCGCTGCTGCGAAGTTCGCTTTCCGCTCTGGCCATTGCGATTTCGAAAAGCATCGCATTCTGCAGGCTACTGGCTTCAATTGCTTCTGCTGGGATGGGTTCGATGCCCGTGAAGGAGAACATTCTGGCATTTAGTGCATTGACGAGCCCAGCAGTTAGGCGCGGAAAGAGGATATCGAGAACGCCTGGAATATCTCGCGCGACCGTACGTGGATCGCGTACCGGTAGGCGTTTAGCTGGCATGGTTCACCCATTCCTGGAACAGAGCTCCGAAGTCGCCCTGCGTGTGCTTCTCTATTCCAAGTCGCCAGGCCACCGATAGCGTGCCGCGCAACTGCTTCCGTGAGTGCTCTCCCTCATCTCCAAATGCGCCTGCCGCCAGCCAGAGCATCCGTTGCTCGTCAGCCCCAAGGGTCTGCCACTGGTTGCGAAGACGGATGAAACTCGCTCGGTCGCGCCAGTGGCGCCAGCAATCGATGCAGGCCCGACGAACCGATGCGGACTGTGTGTCTTCGTAGGTCCTGCGGACGAAGACCCCGCGGGAGTCGGTCCTTACGAACCGGATAACCCGTAGATAATGCAACATGTTCGCTTCTGGAACAAGAAGATGGGCAGCGGCACTAGGGATTCGATCAAGCAGCCTATCGATAGCGTCGAAGATGGATGCGAACTCGTGATTCGCCCGAACCGCATAGACCCCGCGCATAATCTTCGACCAGGAGGCACGAAATGAATCGAGATTGTCCGCATCGAGAAGGGTGGCGCAGAGCTGAACTGCGACGCTTGGCTCCTGGAATTTGAGGGCGCGTCCGATCTGGGCGAGCACGAAGGCGTCAGGCTGTGACTTCTCCCGCTCAAGGTCAAGCAGAAACGATATGTCGATTTTCTCAAAAGATTGCTTGAGTTTCTCGTATTGGGCGGTGGGACTGTCGGAATATGGGTCGAAATGGAGGTCCAGCTCCCTCAGCGCAAGACTTGCGTCCTCGCCATCTCCCAATTGCGCAGATACGAAGTCTCGATAATGCTTTGCGCTGAGGATCGTCGTTTTACTGCGGTTGAGAGAAAGTCCGTAGTCTGCGAGCGCGTGCGAGAGAATCGAGAGCGCCTTATAGGCATCCTGTCGGGAACGACAGATCAAAGTATAGTCGTCGACATATCGATGCCAGACGAGGCCGGAATCGGAGAGCGAGCGATCGATTGGCGTCATCATCACTTCGGCCAGTATCCGTGCGCACTGCCCGCCGACCGGCAGACCGAAGGAGCGACCGGCCGCAAGCTGGCTGAGGATGCGATCGATCTGCACAGCGACGGTCGAGTCCGGCGCCAGATCGTTCAGGACGCTCTCCAATCGATGGTGGTATATGTGCTCGTAGAAGCTTGAGATGTCGGTCTGGATAACGACGGAGCCTTCCTGATTCAGGTCAAGCTCATCCAGGGTTGCAAGCTTGTAGGTGCGCCATGACCTCCCGCGATCGAAAAAGCCCGGACCTTCAGACGCAAGCCGGTAGGAGTGCGCCCGATCGCTCCGTTGGCTTTCATTCGCCTCTGCAATCGCTAGGCCCAGGCCGTTGAGATAGAGGTTCCAGAACGGATGGATCTTCGTAGTGATCCGAAAACCGTGCGGCCCTGACGGAACCAGCAGGCGTTCCGCCGCGATTGCCAGCCCGTTCATGAAACTGACGGCCTTCCCGACTTTGCCTGTTTCGATGCTCTGAAACAGGTCGAGACAGAGCGTCGCGAGTTCGCTGGCCATCCCTTTCACGAAAGCGGCATCTAAATCGTACGGCAGCGTGTCGTTCTCACCGCTGTGGCCGATCTCGAGCGCCGCCCGTGAAAAACAACTGATGTCGACCTTGATCATTTCGGAATTACTTCTCGCATGGTGTATCGACGGAATGACCAGCCGGCGCCACCATCTTGCAGAGGGACGAATTGCATGTCCACTATAGGCCCGTCACGAGCCAGACGCGCGAACAACATACTGCCGACCAAGAGACGGATGGGAGGACATGCACGGTTACCCGCCGGGGGCGATCTGGCCTGCCGAGAATGAGGACGATGTCCAGATGCGGGAGGTCTACTCACGCTATGGCCTTGCCATGTACTGCGCGCAGGTGCTCGAACACGGGATGGTCAACGCGGTGATTATCGCCCGCATGCTGCCGACATTGCGCGGGCATCCGGACCGCTCGGCATGGGAGGACGCGTTTGACCGCGCCTACGATGTCGAATTCGCCAAGACATTCGGCAACATGCTCCGCGCGCTCGGGCAGTTCAACCTGCCGGAGGAACTGATGGAGCGGTTGCGCGGTGCCAAGTCCGAGCGTGATCGTCTCGCCCATGGGTTCTTCCGCGAGCACGCCGAGGACTTCCTTGGTCGGGCAGGTCGGATCAGGATGACCGCCGAGTGCGAAGACGCGATCGAGATGTTCTCAACGATCGACGCCGATTTAGAGGAGCACATGCGGCCGCAGCGCGAGCGATATGGCATCACGAACGAATGGATCGAAATGCATCTTGCGGCGACCTTGGCAACGGCGCCCCCCTCATGACGCCGCAATCTCCGACCTTAATCGCCGAATGCCTAGCGGCCATCATCCATCAGATGACTGAAGGGCCGCTTTGGAGCGATGCCTCAATGTCGGGAGCTCGCCCATCCCCTCATCCCCGGACTTGATCCGGGGATCCACGCGGCGCCGCTTGGACCACGCCCGAAAAGCCCGCGCCAACGGCCCGGCGTGGATGGCCGGGACAAGCCCGGCCATGACGAGGGGAGAGGCGTTCGCTTAAGTGCCCGCACGGCGCTCGCGGCGGCTCTGGGACCGCAGGTCCATTGCCCCAGCCACCCGTCACCCCGCCCCCTCACCCGCCCATATAAATCCGCGCATAGCCTTCCTTGATGGCCGCGGTGATCTGGTCCATGCGGCCGGCGATGTGCCGCTCCAGAAGGGCCGCGCAGCCGGCCGCGTCGCCGGCCTTGAGCGCCAGCAGCATCAGGCGGTGCTCGCCCTGGGAGGCGACGCGGTCCTCGCGGCCCATGTCGATCCAGCGCACGAAGCGGATGCGGGCGTTCACATTGCGCAGCACCCGCAGCATCTCGGCATTGCCGGACATGGCCAGCAGGCGCTCGTGGAACATCTCGTCCAGTTCCACCAGTTCCACCGGGGTGCGGGTGCCGGGATCGGGGCCGGTGGCATCGAGAAACGCCAGCAAGGCGTCGATCTCGCCCGCCGGCGCCCGGCGGGCCGCCAGCCAGACCCCGGCCACCTCCACCGCACTGCGCAGTTCGTAAAGGTCCAGCACATCCTGGGCGTTGAGGTCGCGGCAGAAATAGCCCTTGCCGGGCTCCAGCCGCAGAAAGCCCTCGCTGGTCAGGCGGTTGAGGGCCTCGCGCAAGGGGGTGCGGCTGACGCCGAGATGCTGGGCCACCTCGCCCTCATTGAGCCGCGCGCCGGGCTTGAAGGCATAGCGCACCGCCATGGCCTTGACCTGTTCATAGACCCGCTCGGCCATGCTGTCGGCGCTGGTGTCCATGGGGGCAACCGTCCGGCGCGCGGGGCTCAGAGCGCCGCCGTGGTGACGATCTCCACCTTGTAGGCGGGATCGGCCAGCGCCACCTGGCCGCAGCAGCGGGTGGGGGTCTGGCCGGGGATCACCCAGGCATCCCACACCGCATTGAAGGCGGCAAAATCCGCCATGTCCGCCAGCCAAACCTGGGCGGTGAGCAGGCGGGAGCGATCGGTGCCGGCCTGGGCCAGGATGTCGTCGATCTTGGCCAGCACCTGGGTGGCCTGGGTGGCGATGTCGGCGCCCTTGTCGTCCGCCACCTGTCCGGTGAGGTAGACGAGGCCATTATGGGTGAGGGCGCGGCTGCGGCGGGCGGTCTGGTCGAAGCGGACGATGTCGGACATGGGGAACTCCGGGGAAGTGACGGGAAATACGTGGGGACGTGGTGGGGAATCGGTGGGGAACTTCGGCGTTACGACGCGACGATCCGCCGGCAATGTTGCAACGCCGCCTCGATCAGATTGTCGCTGGCCTCCGGGGTGCGGAAGGCGGAATGGGCGGACAAAGTGACGTTATCCAGGGTGGTGAAGGGATGGCCGGCGGGCAGAGGCTCGGTGACGAACACATCCAGCCCCGCATGGCCCACATGGCCGGAGGCGAGCGCCTCCACCAGAGCGTCCTCGTCGATCAGCGCGCCGCGGGCGGTGTTCACCAGGATAACCCCTTGGCGCATCGCCAGGATCTTGTCGCGGGAGAGGAAGCCGCGGGTGTCGTCATTGAGCAGCAGATGCAGCGAAATCGCATGGCTCTGCGCCAGCAGGTCGTCCAGCGGCACGAAGGTCACGCCGGGGGCGGTCTTGGGGGTGCGGTTCCAGGCGATCACCTTCATGCCGGCGCCCACCGCCAGGCGCGCCATCTCGGCGGCAATGCCGCCAAAGCCAATCAGGCCAAGGGTTTTCCCGGTCAGTTCCACCCCATCGGTGCGCAGCCACTTCCCGGCCCTAACCCCCCGGTCCATATAAGCAAATCCCTTCGCCCCGGCCCACATCAAGGCAAAGGCACACTCGGCCACAGCGGTGTCTCCATACCCCTTGATGATATGGACCTCGATGCCCAGCTCGGCCAGTTCTTCCGGATTCATATAGCTGCGGGCGCCGGTGCCGAGGAACACCACATGCTTCAAGCCCTTGCACTGCTTGGCGATTTCCGTGGGCAGGCCGGTATGGTCGATGATCGCGATCTGCGCATCCTCGAGCACGGCGGGCAGTTCGGCCGGGGTGACGTCCGGCTGCCGGTTCACCGCCAGCGGCAGGTCATCGGCCCGACGGAGGCGCTCGGCAACGGCGGCAAGGGTGGGGTTGGCATCCACAAACACGGCACGCATGGGGGTCTCCTGACGGGTGGTCCGCATCACCACAACCATAGGCAGGGCCGATGCGCTTGCCAGCCATTAGGCCTCCGGTGCAATCAGTATTCAAGCCTGTATTCAGATGTGAATATAACGGATTTGTACCTCACCGGAGGTATGGACGACACCCTTTGGCGCCCGTTAGGTTCAGCCCGTAAATTGCGGAGCTGGGGGGATGGCGCGCTGGTTTTTTCAGTGCAAGCCACCCATTATTTTGTGCGCCCAGCCGCGGGAGATGTCCTGAGATTTCAGGCGCTTGCGCGGCAGGACTTTGGTCTCGACATTGTTCGTCAGGTTTCACGATCCACCAGGAGCGCCGGTGACTTTCTGAACCGGCCGATCCTGCTGGCAGGCCGCCAGAGCGGCCGCGGGCCGGCCCCTTGCGCTTCTGCGCCTGCGGAGGCGGCTCGCCCCCATCGCCCCGGCCCCATCACGGTGGGCAGCCTCGGCTAGATCCCGTCCCCATGGCCCGCCGGCGGCGGCCCGTCCGGCGGCTCCACGAACGCCCCGGAGAGGGGCTCGATGAAGACCAGATGGTCCTTCACCCCCACCGCGCCCGGCGCCTGCTCCGCCAGGACCCGCAATGCATTCCGCTGCTCAGCCACCAGGATCACGCCGCACAGGTGAACCACCCCGTGCGCGACGATCACGCTGATCCCCAATTGCGGCGCCCACGGCTGCTCGGCAATCCGCGCCAACACCCACTGCCGCAGGGCCACGTCCCCGGCGGGGGTGCCCGTTGGCAGGGCTTCGGTGGCGGCAGTATCGAGGGCGCTCATCCACTGGCCGGCCTTGGCCATCGCCTTCATCAGATCGGCCCGGCTGACGATCCCCACCAGGCGCCCGCCGTCCAGCACGGGCAGGCGGCGGATGCGGTGATGCTCCATCAGCCGCACCACCTCGGCGAGGTCGGTGTCCGGGGCAATGGTCAGAACCTCCGGCGCCATGATGTCCCCCACCAGCACCGCATGGGCTTCCACATAGTCCTCCGCCAGCGCCCCATCCCCCCGCACCAGCGCCATCAGGCGCGAGCGGGTGCGGCCGGTGCCCAGTTCCGCCCGGTGCAACAGATCCGCTTCGGAGATCAGGCCGATCACCGCCCCGGTGTCGTCGACCACCGGCAGGGCGCTGATATGGGCGGCGACCATGCGCTCCGCCGCCTCCCGCACCCGTTCTCCCGGCTTGGCCGTCAAGGGATCGCGGGTCATGACGTCAGCGGCTTTCATGGCAGTCTCCACATTCAAGCCCCGATGCTCTGCCCCGCGCCCGCGGGCGCCTTGATCCGCATCAAGGGCTTGCGATGGGGCACGGCGATCGCGATCACACTTCGTTCAGCATGATCGTCCTTTTGGCGGATCTATTTCCCCCGCCTCAGGCTTATGGACACGCGCCCTGCCCTAAACCGGCAGGGGAGGGTTGTGCCGCGTCAAGGAGACCGGCTAGACCCTAGGGGAGGTCACATTCTCTCCTGGTTTCCGCCGCATATTGCGGCCTTTGGCGAGTGGTGGGGTGCGTTTGCGGTTGTATTCGGCGCGGCAGCGGTCGCAAGGGGAGCAGCGTGCGACGCGCCGGCTGGGAAGGCCCGGGGCTCGGACGGTCCGCACCCTCACGCTCGGCGTGATGACCGCGACCCTGATCGCCCCGCCCGCCGCACGGGCCCAGGACAGCGGCATATTCAACGCCCAATTCTTCGACAAGGCCATGGCCTGGTTCAACCCGGACAAGGCCAAGACGGATGGCGCGCCGGCCGATGCCGTGCCCTATGCGGTCACCATTGATGTCACCGGCGACAGCGCCGCCCGCGCTGCCGTGACCGACGCCTCCAACCTGGATCGGTTGAAGACCACTGCGCCGTCGGGTGCCGCGGGCCTGGTCCGGCGGGCGCTGGCCGATCGCGAGCGCATCGTCGCGGCGCTCTATTCGGATGGCTATTACGGCGGCCGGATCAGCATCACGGTGGCCGGTGTGGCGGCCGATGCCCCCACCGTGTTCGATACCGTGGAGCGCGCCCGGCGCTCCGGCCCGGTGCCGGTGGTGGTGAAGGTGGACACCGGGCCACTGTTCAATTTCGGCACCATCCGGGTGCTGGACCCCGCCGGGCGCCCGCTCGCCGGCGCGCCCAGCTACAGCCAGATGCGCGTCATTCCCGGCCAGCCGGCCAAGGCCACCGCGGTCACCGGGGCGGAACGGGTGATCGTCAGCGCCTTGCGCGACCAGGCCCACCCGTTCGCCAAGGTGGACGGCAAGGAGGTGGTCGCCGACCACGCCGCCCATACGCTGGACGTGACCTTCCGCGTGAACCCCGGCCCGGTGGCCACCTTCGGCCCCTTCACCGTGTCCGGCACCAAGGGGCTTGATTCCAAGTTCGTCACCGACCGGATCGACATCCGCCCCGGCGAGCCCTATTCCCCCCAGCGGCTGGCGGATCTGCGCAAGCGGCTGGCGGGTTACGAAATCATCGGCTCCGTGCGCTTCCGCGAAGCCGAGCGGCTGAATGCCCAAGGCCAATTGCCCATCGAAGTGGAAGTCGGCGAGCGCGAGCCGCGCTATGTGGGCTTCGGCGCCAAATATTCCAACACCGACGGCTCGTCCGCCAATGCCTTCTGGGGCCACCGCAATCTGTTCGGCGGCGGCGAAACCCTGCGTCTCGATGCCCAGGTCACTTGGTACAGCGAGGGCTCGGACGCGGTGCCCACCGCCGATCCGTTCGGCTACAAGGTCTCGGCCAGCTTCTCCAAGCCCGGCATCTTCACCGCCAATGAGGACCTGGTGGCCGAAGCCGCCGCCCTGCGCGAGGTCACCAACGCCTATGTGCGCGAGGGCGTCACCTTCCTCGGCGGGGTCCGGCATCGCTTCAATGACGACTGGAATGGCCAGGTGGGCGTGGATCTGGAGCAGTCCACAGTCCAGGACACCTATGGCACCACCGACCCGTTCATCGCCGGCGTGCCGGTGAGCGTCACCGGCGATACCACCGACAATGCCCTGGACGCCACCCGCGGCTACAAGTTCAGCGCCACGGTGGAGCCCTTCGCCGCCTTCGGCGACAGCGGCGCCGGCACGGTGATGGTGAAGGGCTCGCTGTCGGCCTATCACGCCTTCGACGAGGACAAGCGCTGGATCCTCGCCGGCAAGGTGGCCGCCGGTTCGCTGATCGGCCCGCAATTGCTCGATGTGCCGGCGCAACGGCGCTTCTATGTGGGCGGTGGCGGCTCGCTGCGCGGCTTCGACTACCAGACCGCCAGCCCGCGCAATGCCCAGGGCATCGTCATCGGCGGCCTGAGCTTCTTCACCGCCTCCACGGAACTGCGGTTCAAGCTCACCGACACCATCGGCATCGTGCCGTTCTTCGACATGGGCGCGGCGTTCGCGTCCGAGATGCCGGACTTCAGCGCCATGTATTATTCCGCCGGTATCGGACTGCGCTATTACACCGCCGTGGGGCCGGTGCGGCTGGACTTTGCCGTGCCGCTCAATCCGGTGAGCGGCGATTCCAAATATGGCGTCTATCTCAGCCTCGGACAGGCCTTCTGATGCGCGCCGCCAGCCTCATCGCCCGCACCCTCGGCACCGCGATCGTCCTCATCGCGGTGGGCGCGGGCCTGATCTTCGGCGCGGTCCAGACCGGCCCCGGCAAGGCACTGTTGGCCCGGTTCGCCAGTTCCTTGGTGTCCGGCGGCGGCCTTGGCGTCACCATGACCGATCTGGGCGGCTTCATCCCCTCGGACCTGACGGTGGGGGGCATCGAGCTGTCGGATCCACAGGGCGTGTTCGCGCGGGTCCACGGGGTGGAACTGAAATGGTCGCCATTGGCCCTGCTGTCCGGCCTTGTCCATGTGGAGCGGCTGGAAGCGGCCAAGGTCGAGCTGTTGCGGCGCCCGCAACTGCCGACGGCGCCTGCGGATGCAAACAGCGGCGGCGGTTTGCCAATGGTCCAATTGGTGCTGGACCGGCTGAGCGTGCGCCAGATCGAACTGGCGGAGCCGGTGGCGGGACATGCGGCCAGCCTGTCTTTGACCGGCGCGGTGACGCTCCTGGAGCCGGTGCGCGGCATTTCTCTGAGCTTCGCCCTCGACCGCACGGACATGCCCGGCTCGGTCAGCGGCAAGGCGCATTACGCCCCCGGGGACCAAAGCCTGGAGATGAACCTGCAGGCTCACGAGCCCGCTGGCGGGCTCGTGGCGCGCCTCCTCGGGCTGGAAGGGCTGCCGGCCCTGGACGGGCAATTGCGCGGAACCGGCCCCCTCACCCGGTGGGACGGCAACCTCTCCCTGCGCGCCGGGACGGCGCTTTCGGTGGACGCCAGTGCCTGGATCCGGGCGGAAGGGACCAATTATCGCGTCACCTTCTCCGGTGATGGCGACCTGTCGCAGGCGATGCCCGCAGCCTATGCGCCGCTGCTGACCGGGAAGACCAGTCTTGAGGGCGATGCCACCCTCACGCCCGCCTATCTGGTCACGCTCACGAGGCTCACCGTGCGCGCTGCGGCCGGGACGGCCCTGGTCCGCGGCACCATCGACGCCCCGGCCGCCACCGGATCGCTCGCCTTCGACGCCACGCTGGCGGGCTCCGCCGCCCTGTCCAAGCTCGCGCCGGGCCTCTCCTTCTCCACCGCACGGGCGGTTGGCACGCTGGAGGGTGCGCTGGCGCAACCGCGCATCGCCGCCACCCTCACCGCCGAGTCCCTCTCCGGCGCCGGCTATGGCGCAAAAACGGCCCGCCTTCAGGCCACAGCCACTCCCGCATCAACGGCCGGCCTGCAATGGCAGCTGGACGGACGCCTCGACGGCCTTAGCGCGGCAGACCCCAAGGTCGCCCAGGCGTTGGGAGCCAGCGGCACGCTCGCCCTGTCCGGCCTCCTGCCCAAGGCCGGCACGCCGAGCCTGACGGCCGCCACCATCGCCCTCACGCCCCTGGACCTGTCCTTTGCCGGCCAGGCCACCCCCGGCGCGGTAACCGGGACGCTCGCGGTCTCCCGGCTGGATCTGGCGGCGCTGACGCCTTTGGCGGGGCGCCCCCTTGGCGGCACCGCCACCTTGAAGGCGCAATTGAGCACGCCGGCCAGCGGCGGCTTTGCCGCCGATTTCACCGGCGACGCGAAGGATGTGCTCACCTCCGATCCGGTTCTGGACGGGCTGGTGGGCCGCACGGCGCAGATCTCCGGCGGCCTCACCTATGGCCAGGACGGGGCGGTGGCAGTCCGCGCGCTCCAGGTCACCGCCGGCGGCGTGGACCTCGGCGTGAACGGGCGCATCGACCGGGCGGTAGCGGATCTCACCGCCCGCCTCGTGCTGGCGGATCTGGCCCGGCTCGACCCTCGCCTCTCCGGTCGTCTCGACGGCACCGCCGCCTTTGCCGGCACGCTGGAGGCGCTGTCCGCCAAGGCCCGCCTTTCCCTCGCCACCGGTACCGCCATGGGGCGCCCGGTCCGCGACCTGGTGGTGGATCTGACCGGAACCGACCTCACCAAGCTGCCCGGCGCCCAGATGGCCGCCGCCGGCAGCGTCGGCGGCAAGGCCTTGAAGGGTCATGCCGCCCTGGCCAGCGCAGCCGACGGCAGCCGCAGCCTGACCAATCTCGACCTGACCCTCGGCGCCGCCCGCGCCCAGGGCAATGTCACGCTGGCCGCCTCCGGGCTGATGAGCGGCCAGATGCAACTGGCGGCGCCCGATCTCGCCGATCTGTCCGCTTTGGCGCTGGCGGAGATGTCCGGTGCGCTCAATGCGACCCTGACCCTGGATACGGATGCCGGCCGCCAGCGCATTGCGCTCAAGGCCAATGCGGTGCGCCTCACCGCGCCGGGCACCCGGCTGGAGCGAGGCGATATCGACCTCGTCACCACCGACCCCGCGCAATCGGTGACGCTGACCGGGCGGGCGGTGCTGGCCGGACTGGAGACCAAGGGCATCCGGGCAGAGCGGGCCACGCTGACCGCCACCGCCGCCGGAACGGGCGCCACGGACCTCAAGCTGGATGCGGAGGTGGAAGGCACCACGCTGGCCGCAACCGGGCGCTTCACCGCGCAACCGCGCGCCTATGGGCTGCGGCTGGAGACCTTGCGCCTCGCCAAGGCGCCCAGCACCCTGACCCTCGCGGCGCCGGCCACCTTCACCTATGCCGACGGCGTCATGAGCGTGGATCGCCTCGCCCTTTCCAGTGGTGGCGGCACCGCCGTGCTCCAGGGCCGCGCCGGCGAGCAGGTGGAGCTGAGCCTCGACCTCCGCAACCTGCCGCTGTCCTTGGCGGGCCTTACGGCCCCCACCCAGGGCCTGACCGGAACCGTGAGCGGCTCGGCCCAGCTCTCCGGTCCCTCGACTGCCCCCACCGGGCGCTACAACCTCACGGTGGCGCGGGCGAGCCAGCCGGATTTGCAGCGCTCCGGCGTCGGACCGCTGGATCTCAGAGCCGAAGGTGCCTTCGCCGACGGGCGCGTCACCATTCGCTCCACCCTCACCGGGCCATCCTTGTCCGGCGTCACCATGACCGGCTCGGCGCCGCTGGGAGACGGTCCGCTGGATCTGGCGGTGAAGGGGCAAGTGAGCCTCGGCATCGCCAATGCGGTACTGGCGGTCTCCGGCGCCCGCGCCGCCGGCAATGCCATCATCGACGCCACGGTGAAGGGCACCACCACCAATCCCAGCGCCGGCGGCACCGTGCGCATCACCGGCGGGCGCTATGACGACGCCCTGAACGGCGTGACCCTGGATCGCATCGAGGCGACCCTCACCGGCACCGACCGCTCGGTGACGCTCTCCTCCCTGACCGCGCGGACGCCCAATGGCGGCAGCGTCACCGGCCGGGGCAGCGTGACCCTGGACCCCGCTGCCGGCTTCCCCGGCCAGGGCGAGATCACGCTGCAGAATGCCGCCCTCGTCTCCAGCGACCTGATGCGGCTGGTGGCGGATGGGCGGCTTACCCTGGGCGGCACCCTGGCGAGCCGGCCCACGGTGAGCGGGCGCATCGACGTGCGCAACCTCGACATCAACATTCCCGACCGCCTGACCTCGTCCGGCGCGCAGCTCAACGTGCGGCACGTCAATGTGCCCCCCGGCACCGCGCCGACCCTGCCGCGCGCGGCCAAAGCCGGCCCCACCGCCGCCAAGGCGGCCCGGGGCGCCCAGCAGGCCCGTGCCCAGGGTCCGCTGGTGGCGAGCCTTGATCTGACCATCTCCGCCGCCAACCGGGTATTCGTGCGCGGCATGGGCATGGATGCGGAACTGGGCGGCGATCTGACCGTACGCGGCACCAGCGCCGCGCCGGTCACCGTGGGCGGGTTCCAACTGCGCCGGGGACGGTTCGACGTTCTGGGCAAGCGGCTGGATTTCAGCCGCGGCGTCGTCACCTTCAGCGGCTCCACCGATCCCGACCTCGACTTCGTCGCCGAGAGTTCCGCCAATGATGTCACCGCCCGCATTCAGGTGACGGGACCGGCCTCCGCGCCGGAAATCCTGTTCACCTCCACCCCCACCTTGCCCCAGGACGAGGTGATCGCCCGGCTGTTGTTCGGCAAGGCCACGGGACAGCTCTCCACCGGGCAGGCGCTGCAGGTGGCGCAGACGGTGGCGCAATTCTCCGGTCGCGGCGCCGGGGCTCTCGACCAGATGCGGCGGCAGTTGGGCGTGGATAGCCTCGATGTCGGCACCAATACCGAGGGCAATGGCGGCGAGGTCGGGTTCGGCAAGCGGATCAACGACAATGTCTATCTGGGGGTGCGCCAGGGCACCACCGCCGGCTCCAGCCGCGCCACCATCGATGTGGATGTCACCAAGAATATCCGCATCCAGGGCGGCGCCGGTGCGGATGGCTCCGGCGAAGTGGGCATCGGCGCCCAGTGGGACTATTAGCGGCCCGCATCACCACGGCCTAGCGGCGGGAACGCCAAGCTACCGCTCTGATTTGCCAGCCGTTTGGTGGCTCGGGCTGGTTGGTGGCTCGGGCGATCTTGCGCCCGGCGCAGGACACCCCCATCTCGGGAACATGAACACGAGCGAGATGCCCAGCACTTCCACCGACTGGAGCGCCCTGCCCCCCGAGGAGCGGGCCAAGGCGCAGGAGGACGAAGCGCGCGTGCGCGGCGGCTTCTGGCGCAAGCTGAAGGGCGGCGCGGCGCGCGTGCCCTTCGCCAGCGATGCCTTGGCGGCTTATTACACCGCCTTCGACCGGGAGACCCCGCTGCGGGTGCGGGCGGGCTTTCTGGCGGCGCTGGCCTATTTCGTGCTGCCCATCGACGGCATCCCGGACATCCTGCCGATGATCGGCCTCGGCGACGATGCGCTGGTGCTGGTGGGCGCCATGAAGATGCTGGCGGGCCATATCAAGCCGCACCATTATGAGGCGGCGCAAGCGACCCTCAAGGCCGCCCGCGAGGAGGCCTGAGACCTGGTTGCGGCCGACGCCGGACGCTCACAGGCCGGTGGTCAGCACCACCTTGCCCTTGACCCGGCGGCCGGCGATTTCATCCAGCGCCGCCGCGCACTGCGCCAGCGGGAAGGTGGCGTCCACATGGGCGGAAATGCGCCCGGCGCGAGCGTAGGCCATGAGGTCGCACACCGCTGCGGTGAGCCAGGCACCATCGCGGCGGGCCTGGGTACCGAAGGCGACGCCGCGGGCATCACAATTCTTCAACAGCAACAGGTTGAGCGGCAATTTGGGAATGTCGCCGGCGGCAAACCCCACCACCAGCAGGCGCCCGCACCAGCCGAGCGCCCGCACCGCCTGTTCCGACTGTTCCCCGCCCACCGGATCGAACACCACATCCAGCCCCTCGCTGCCGCCCAGGTCCTTGAGGCGGAGCTTGAGGTCTTCCTTGGTGTAGTCGAGGCCGATATCGGCGCCATGGGCGAGGGCGAAGGCGACCTTCTCCGCCGAGGAGGCGCAGGCGATCACCCGCGCGCCGAGGATCTTGCCCAGTTCCACCGCGGCCAGCCCCACCCCGCCGGCGGCACCCAGCACCGCCAGGGTCTGGCCGGGCTTCAGCTCCCCGCGCTCACGCAGCGCATAAAGGCTGGTGCCATAGGTGACGATGAGGCCGGCGGCCCGCACCAGATCCAAATCGTCCGGCACCACGGCGAGGCGATCTGCCCGCGCCAGCACCTGCTCACGGGCGGCGCCATAGCCCAGATAGCCGCAGACCCGCGTGCCCACGGACAGGCCGGTCACGCCCTCCCCCAGGGCCGACACGATGCCCGCGAACTCGCCGCCCGGCGAGAACGGCAGTTCGGGCTTCTGCTGGTAGAGGTCGCGGATGATCAGCGTATCGAAGAAGTTCAGCCCCACGGCCGCCACATCCACCCGCACCTCGCCGCGTCCCGGCTGCGGGGTCGGCAGATCAGCGATCTCCAGGCCTTCGGCAGGTCCATGGCGCACGCACAGCACGGCCTTCATCAGCGGGGATCTCCGGAGGGCGGGGCCGGCGAACACAGGCGCCCGACTGATTCGAAATGGACCCGGCAGCGGGCTGCCACACGCCGCTCCGGAACGGTGCGCAATTGCCGTGGCGTGAGGAACACCGGGGAAAATGGCCCTCAAACGCTGCGAACTGACCCACATTAATGAAAACGGAAACCTTGTGTGTGCCATTTTTTGGTCGGCGTCCCCAATTACGGAGACGTCGAGTCCGTACGACACCGTTGGCGGTCTCCCCGCGGACCGCATATCTCGTTCAGGAGCGCCCATGGCCCACCATCCTGCTAGCTTCAACCGGGCACGCCTGGCCCTCATGGCGGTTGCGCTGATGGTATGCGCCGCCGTGCCCGCCGCGGCCCAGGGGCAAGGCCCGGGGGCCTCCAAGCCGGTGGCCCAGTTTGGCGACTGGAGCGTCTACACCAGCACCAGCAACCCCAAGGTCTGCTATGCCATTTCCCAGCCCAAGGACCGCCAGCCCGGCGGACTGAAGCGGGATCCGGCCTATTTCTTCATCAGCACCCGCCCTGGCGAGAATGTGAAGAACGAGGTCAGCCTGACCATGGGCTTCGCGCTGAAGGAAGGCTCCGAGGCCAAGCTGAAGGTCGGCAATACCACTTTTGATCTCTACACCAAGGCCGAAGGCGCCTGGGTGCGGAACGTGGCCGACGAAGGCCGGCTGGTGGACGCCCTGCGCAAGGGCAAGGACGTGACCGTGGTCTCCACCTCCGTGCGCGGCAATGCCACCACCGACAAATACTCCCTCACCGGCATCGTCCAGGCGCTCGACCGGGTGGCGCAGGAGTGCAAGTAGGGCAACGCATAGCGCCACCTTCGGCGCGCGCCGCATACCGGCGTGGCGAGCCCTGCGTCGTCCCGGTAGCGGGACGGCGCGGAACAAAGTATGTATGCGCCCATGATGCCCGCTCCTGAACCTGCGACCGTCCCCGCGGCGGCGCCCGTGCCATTGGCTATCCCCCTGCCGTCCCTCGCCGGTCTCGACCGCGCGAAGCTGGGCGCTGCTTTGTCTGCGATCGGCATTGCCGAGCGCGAGCTGAAGATGCGGGTGAACCAGCTCTGGCACTGGATCTACCTGCGCGGCGCCACCGATTTCGCCGAGATGACCAACGTCTCCAAGCACCTGCGGGCGCTGCTGGCGGAGCATTATTCGCTCGCCCGCCCCGAGATCGTGGTGGAGCAGGTGTCGAAGGACGGCACCCGCAAGTGGCTGCTGCGCCTGCCCTCCCAAACGCCCGGCGAGCGGCCGCACGAGGTGGAAGCGGTCTATATTCCCGAGCGGGATCGCGGCACGCTGTGCGTCTCCAGCCAGGTGGGCTGCACGCTCAATTGCTCCTTCTGCCACACCGGCACCCAGCGGCTGGTGCGCAACCTCACCGCCGCGGAGATCGTGGCGCAGGTGCTGGTGGCCCGTGACCAGCTGGGCGATTATCCCGGCCGCGACCGCGCCATCGGCCCCGGCCTGCCCACCGAGGGCGAGCGCCTGGTGACCAACATCGTGTTCATGGGCATGGGCGAGCCGCTCTATGCCTATGATTCGGTGGCGGAAGCGGTGGAGATCCTCGCCGATGGCGACGGCCTCGGCCTCGGCAAGCGGCGCATCACCGTCTCCACCTCGGGCATCGTGCCGGAGATCGAGCGGCTCGGGCGCGAGGTCGGCCCCATGCTGGCGATCTCGCTGCACGCGGTGCGCGACGAACTGCGCGACGTGCTGGTGCCCATCAACAAGAAGTATCCCATCGCCCAGTTGCTGGAGGCGTGCCGCACCTATCCGCCGGCCTCCAATGCCAAGCGCATCACCTTCGAATATGTGATGCTCAAGGGCGTGAACGACAGCGCCGCCGATGCCCGCGCTTTGGTGCGGCTGCTGGAGGGCATTCCGGCCAAGATCAATCTGATCCCGTTCAACCCCTGGCCCGGCACCCAGTATGAGTGCTCCGACTGGGAGACCATCGAGAAGTTCTCGGACATCGTGTTCCGCGCCGGCTATGCCAGCCCGGTGCGTACGCCGCGCGGCCGCGACATTCTGGCCGCCTGCGGCCAGCTCAAAAGCGAGACCGAGAAGCTCTCGGCGCGCGAGCGTCTGGCGCTCCGGGCCATGGCAGCGGCAGCCGAGTGAGCCGCTGAGCCGGCGCCCTCCCGGGGATGACGGTGTCGGAGCTGGTCCCGTGTTGCCGCATTCCCCCCGTTCGCAGGAGACCTGCGCCATGCTCGACCACATCGGTCTGACCGTCAGCGATTTTGCCCGCTCCAAGGCCTTCTATCTCGCCGCCCTGGCGCCATTGGGGATCAAGGTGGCCATGGAGGTGAGCGCAGCCGAAACCGGCGGCTATGTCGGCGCCGGATTTGGCGATGCGGGAAAGCCCTATTTCTGGATCGGCGCGGATGGCAAGCCGGCAGGCCATGGGCATGTGGCCTTCGCCGCCCCCGACCGGGCGACGGTGGATGCCTTTTATGCGGCAGCCCTCGCGGCCGGCGCCACGGACAACGGCGCCCCCGGCCTGCGCGCCCATTACCACCCCACCTATTACGGCGCCTTCGTCCTCGACCCGGACGGCCATAATATCGAAGCGGTCTGCCACGGACCCGCATGACCGCCATGGATAGCGTCTTCCGTCTCCTTCTGCGTTTCCTGCTGATTCCGGTGGGCGTGCTCGCCGCCATCCTCACCGGCACCGCCGTCATCCTGTTCGGCCAGTGGCGCATCGGCGCCATCGCCGATCAGGCGCTGGAGCCGGAGGCGTTCATCGCCGTGGTGCAGGCGCTGTTCACCGGCACCTTCCTCATCACGTTCCTGGTGTGCGTCATGTGGCTGGTGGCCTTGGTCGGCGTGCTGTTCTCCGAGACCTTCGCGGTGCGCTCGTGGATGTTCCACGCCGGCAATGGCGCGGTCTCCGCCTTCATCGGCGCGCGGCTGTTTCCCAGCGTGAGCGGCGAGACGGCGCCGCTGGCGGAGCCGCTCTATCTGCTGGCGGCGGGCTTGGCCGGCGGGCTCATCTACTGGCTGATCGCCGGCTGGAGCGCCGGCTTCTGGAAGCCGATGCGCCCGTCCGCCCCCTTGCACCGCACGCCCCTTCCCAACGACCTGCCACCTGCGACGTAGGGGCGAGCGTCCCGAGAAGGCAGGTTGGGGACAGCTACGGGTGCCATCTATGCTGACGGCATAGACATCCGTGCGGAGGAAGAGTTGCCCGACCACAGCCGCCTGTTCATGCGCTTGGCGCTCATATCCATGGGCCTCGCTCTCGCGGTGCTCTCCGGCAGCGTGGTCGCGGCCTATGGCCTGGCCGTCGCCCCGCGGCCCACGGTCTCCAGCCTCTGGATCGCCGACGCCGGCTTGGCGCTGGCCGCCCGCAACCCGCCGTTCATGATCCTGGTGGCCGCCGCCCTGGCGCAGATTCTCACCATCTGGAAGGTGGCCCTGGTGGGCATCATCGCCTCGGAAGTGTTCGAGATCCGCTCCTGGATGTTCCAGGCGGCCAATGGCGCCGCGTCCGCCTTCGTGGCATCGCATCTCTACGGCCTCGGCCTCGCCGAGGGCCTGGCGTTCGTCAGCCCCGACCACATGCTGACCGCCGGGCTGGTGGGCGGCACCGCCTATTGGGCCGTGGCCGGCTACACTGCCGGCTTCCGCGAACCGGACACCTTCGCCCTGCACGCCGCCTGAGGCGCCCCCGCCTCCCGGCGGGCGTCCTCCCCGGCGGGCGTCAGCCGGTCGCCATCGCTGCGCTGAGCACCGCGTGCGCGATGGCCTGCTTGAGGCGATCGTTGCCCCAGAACAATTCCCCATCTCCGGTGACGAAGCTGGGGGCGCCGAACACGCCTGCAGCGCGCGCCCGCTCGGTCTGGGCCTTCAGCGCGGCCTTGTTCTCCGCCGTCTCCGCTTCCGGGATCACATTGTCGCAGAAGTGGCCGAGGCCGGCGAGCACCTGGCGCACCACTTCGCGGTCGCCGATATCGCGGCCCTGCGCGAACGCTGCCTTGAACAAAGCGATGGTGAAGGCCGGGCGCGAGGCATCATTGAGCTTCAGCGCCACCCGCGCCGCGAGCAGGCCGTTGGCCGGAAACGGATCGGGCTGGGTGATGTCCGGCAGGCGATAATGCACCGCCAGTCGCTGCAGATCGCGCCACATATGCGCGCCCTTCAGCGGGAAGTCGTTGAACGGCGACGAGGTATAGCCCTGTTCGGCGAAGATCGGCCCCAGGAGGAACGGGCGCCAGTTCACCTCGACGCCGGCAGCCTCCGCCATGGGGCCGATGCGGGTCGCGGCCAGATAGGAATAAGGCGAGGCGAACTCGTAATAGAAATCGAGGGCTGGCCTTCTCATCGCCGTCTCCTGCGCGTAAATCGAGCGGGACTGTCCCGCTGAACGATGCCGCCCGCAAGGGTCGAGATCAAAAAGCGCACGGTTACGTCGAAGCTTACGCAGGCCTGCGGTGCGACCGCAGGGCGAGGAGAATGTGCGCGGTGCGGTGGCTGGTGTTCTTCGCCCTGGTGATGGGCGCCGCGGTGGCAATCCTGTTTGCGGTGTTTCCCGCATGGGATCTCGCCATCACCGCCTGGTTCTGGGATGCGGGCAGCCGCAGCTTTGCGCTGGCGAGTTCGTCCTGGGGACGGCAGCTGCGCTCCGCCGGCAATATCCTGCCCTGGCTGGTGGCCGCGCCCGCCTTCGTGGCACTGGTGCTCAAATTGATCTTTCCCCGCCGCGCCATGTTCATGCCCGCCCGCCCAGCCTTGCTGCTGGCGCTGACCATGGCCATCGGCCCCGGCCTGCTGGTGAACGGCCTGCTGAAAGAAAAATGGGGTCGCCCCCGCCCGGTGCATGTGGAGGAGTTCGGCGGCCAGAAGGCATTCAATCCCTGGTATTCCACCCAAGGCACCTGCCCCGGCAACTGCTCGTTCGTTTCCGGCGAAGGGGCGCTGGGCTTCTGGCTCACCGCGCCCGCCAGCCTGGTACCCGGCCCGCTGGGGGTGGTGGCGCTGGGCGCGGCGGTGGTCTTCGGTGCGGCCGCGGGCGGGTTGCGCATTGCCTTCGGCGGCCATTTCTTCACCGATGTGGTGTTTTCCGGGGTCCTGGTGATCCTGGTGGTGATCCTGGTGCGCTGGTGGCTCTATGACCGGCGGGGCGCCCCAACCAATGCGCAGGCGGAAGCCTGGGTGGCGGAAGCCGGCCTGGCGCTACACACAGTGGTGGGCCTGATCTGGCGCGCGGCGGCAGGATCGTTGCGCTTTGCCGGCCGTGGGATGGCGCGGCTTGTCGCCCGCCTCTTGCCACGCCATCGCGCCGGCCTATAGTCCGCGCGGATTTTCGACCGGGAGCCGGGCCGTACCCTCTTGAGACCGGCGGCCGGTCTTCCGACCCCAACCCGGAGCGTGTTCCTGACGGAGCCGCTCTAGCCTTCGAGAGACGAGTATGTCGCGCGACGTGAAGAAGGTGGTGCTTGCTTATTCCGGCGGGCTCGACACCTCTGTGATCCTGAAGTGGCTCCAGACCACCTATAATTGCGAGGTGGTGACCTTCACCGCTGACCTCGGCCAGGGCGAGGAACTGGAGCCGGCGCGCAAGAAGGCCGAACTGCTCGGCATCAAGCCGGAAAACATCTTCATCGAGGACGTGCGCGAGGAATTCGTGCGCGACTATGTGTTCCCCATGTTCCGCGCCAATGCGGTCTATGAGGGCCAGTATCTGCTGGGCACCTCCATCGCCCGGCCGCTGATCGCCAAGAAGCAGATCGAGATCGCCCGCAAGGTCGGCGCCGACGCGGTGTCCCACGGCGCCACCGGCAAGGGCAACGATCAGGTGCGCTTCGAGCTGGCCTATTATGCGCTGGAGCCGGAAATCAAGGTGATCGCCCCCTGGCGCGAGTGGGATCTGACCTCCCGCACCCGCCTCTTGGAGTTCGCCGAGACCCACCAGATCCCCATTGCCAAGGACAAGCGCGGCGAAGCCCCGTTCTCGGTGGATGCGAACCTGCTGCACTCCTCCTCCGAGGGCAAGGTGCTGGAAGACCCGGCGGATGAAGCCCCGGAATATGTCTACCAGCGCACCATTTCGCCGGAAGCCGCGCCCGACGTGGCAACCACCATCACCATCGCGTTCGAAAAGGGCGACCCCATCGCCATCGACGGCGTTGCGCTGTCCCCGGCCACCCTGCTCGCCAAGCTGAACGAACTGGGCAAGGCCAATGGCATCGGCCGGCTGGATCTGGTGGAAAACCGCTTCGTGGGCATGAAGTCCCGCGGCATCTACGAGACCCCCGGCGGCAGCATCCTGCTGGTGGCCCATCGCGGCATCGAGAGCATCACGCTGGATCGCGGCGCGGCTCACCTCAAGGACGAGTTGATGCCGCGCTATGCGGAGATGATCTACAACGGCTTCTGGTTCGCCCCCGAGCGGGAGATGCTCCAGGCGGCCATCGATCATTCCCAGCATTATGTCACCGGCGAAGTGACCCTGAAGCTCTACAAGGGCAATGTCAGCGTCATCGGCCGCACCAGCCCCTACTCGCTCTATAACCAGGATCTGGTGACGTTCGAGGAAGGCGCCGTGGCCTATGACCACCGCGACGCCGCCGGCTTCATCAAGCTCAACGCCCTGCGGCTGCGCACCTATGGCGCTCGCGCCCGCAAGGCTGGATAAAGCTTGAGGTTGTAGATCCGTCCTTCCAGGGGAGCGATCCCATAGGGGAAGGACGGATCCATGGGTCAGGCCTTGGATGCGGCCACGGAGGCTGCGCAAGACCAGCGTGACGAGGACGAGATCGCGCCCGCGAGTGCCGGCGCGCCCTCGCTTGCGCCCAGTGCCGAGCCCGCCGAGGCGGCTGAGGCCGAAGACGACCCGTTCGACTTCGCCGCCAACAATCGCAAACTGCGCGCCGCCGCCGAAGCCAAGGCCAAGGCGAAAGCCGCCGAGGCTGCACCTGCGCCAGTCGCCAAAGAGCCCGAGCCCGCGGAACCCGCCGAGGCCGAAGACGACCCGTTCGACTTCGCCGCAAACAAGCGCAAGCTCCGCGCTGCCGCAGAAGCCAAGGCCAAAGCGAAGGCCGCAGAGGCTGCACCTGCGCCGGTCGCCAAAGAACCCGAGCCCGCAGAACCGGCCGAGGCGGAAGACGACCCGTTCGACTTCGCCGCCAACAATCGCAAACTGCGCGCCGCAGCCGAAGCCAAGGCCAAGGCGAAAGCCGCAGAGGCTGCACCTGCGCCGGTCGCGAAAGAACCCGAGCCGGCTGAGCCCGCCGAAGCGGAAGACGACCCGTTCGACTTCGCCGCCAACAACCGCAAACTGCGCGCTGCCGCCGAAGCCAAAGCCAAGGCGAAAGCCGCCGAAGCTGCGCCCGAGCCCGTCGCCAAAGAGCCCGAGCCGGCAGAACCGGCCGAGGCGGAAGACGACGCGTTCGATTTTGCCGCCAACAATCGCAAACTGCGCGCCGCAGCCGAAGCCAAGGCCAAGGCGAAGGCCGCCGAAGCCGCGTCCGAGCCGGTCGCGAAAGCACCCGAGCCCGCTCCGCCCGCCGAGGCGGAAGACGACCCGTTCGATTTTGCCGCCAACAACCGCAAGCTCCGCGCTGCCGCCGAAGCCAAGGCCAAAACGTCCGCGGCCGCGCCGCGACCCGCTGCGAAGGAGCCCGCTCAAGACAAGAGCCCGCCTGCCGCCGCTGAGCCCGCTGGCGCCAAGGCGCCCGACGCGGTCGCGGCGCCCGATGCCACGGAGGGGGACGGCGACAGCTTCGATGCCAGCGCCACCGCCAACTATGACGGTGATGACGACGACGCTCCGGTCGTGCTGGCGCCCGAGGCCTCTGGCGCCGCCGTCCAGCCGGAGGTGGCGCCGATTGCGAAGCGGCGCCGGCTGCCCGCGTTCAAACTCCCTGCGTTCAAACGCCCATCGTTCAAACTCCCTGCGCTCAAGCTGCCCGGGTTCAAGCGGTCCGGGGACAAAAAGCCGGCGATCAAAACGCCACGGCCGCGCGCCAAGCTTGCGGGCAAGACGTCCAATTCCAAGCAGCGGGGACTGAAGCCGCTGGTTGTGGCCGGCATCATGGCACCACTCACGATGATCGGCCTCGGCGGTGCCATCTACCTGGCGCGCGATATGATCACGGGAGAGGTCTGCGAGCGCACCGGCTTTCTCTGCCCGCCGGATCTGATGGTGCTCAGCAATATGAAAACCGCGGAGATCCAGGCCGGAGAGGTCCGCGGCATTGCGCGCGTGACCGTGAACGGCCAATTGATCGAGATTGCGGAAACAAACCGCGCCCCACGCTGGGTGCCGATCCTGCCGCTGCTGAAGACCGGGGAGAACCACGTCCTGATTCAGCTCGACACCCGCACCGGCTCCCTGTGCACCGCCACCTTCAGCATGCGGGTCAATGGCACCGAAATCCACGACCTGCATCAGAAATGGTATCTCAAGCTGGCCGATGGAAAACCCGGCAGCTGCCTGACCAAGATGATGAACGTCACGGTGAAATGAGCGCTCAGGCCCGCTTGCGGAACACCTGAGCCTCGATTTCGTCGCCTGCCGCCCCGATCAGCCCCACCGGGTCGGTGGAGATTTCCAGGTCCGACTCGGAAATGCGCGCCGCGCGCGCCGCCTTGCCCGGCCGCAGCAGCAGGAAGGACAGCAAGCCCATCACAGCCAGGCCCGGCACCACCAAGGTGAAGGCTTCGCCCGGCACGGCGAAGGCGCTCGCCACCGTGGTGCCCAGCAGGCCGCCGCCGATCTGCAGGAACCCCATCAGCGCGGACGCGGCCCCGGCCATCTGCGGAAAGCCGGACAGGGCACTGGTGGTGCCGCCGGGCAGCAGCATCGCGATGCCGAAGGCCCAAACCGCCACCGGCAGCATGGTGGCCACCGCCGAGGCGGGATAGATCCGCGTGGCCACCATCATGGCCGCAGCCGCCACCATGACGATGGCGAGGCCGAAGGGGATCAGCGCATCCGCCTTGACCCGCCGCAGCAGCCGGCCCGTCACCATGGAGCCGGCCATGAACGATCCGGTCTGGCAGATCATGGCGATGCCGAAGCCCACCGGCGACAGGCCCACCCGCTCGATGAGCACGAACGGCAGGATGGCTGCCAAAGTGTAGATGCCCCCCAGCGTGAAGCCGATCACCAGGCTCGGGCGCATGAAGCGGGCATCGCGCAACAGCGTCGCGTAGTTGCGCATCGCCCGCCAGGGGTGCGCCTGGGCGCGGTCGGGGGTGTGGTTGGTCTCCGGCACGAACAGCGCCAGGAGGGCCACCAGCACCAGCCCATAGATCACCATCACCAGGAAGATCGGCTGCCAGCCCAAGGTGGACAGGATGATGCCGCCCAGCGTGGGGGCGATGGCCGGCCCGATGGCCAGCATGGTGGCAATCAGATTCATGATGCGGGCGGAGGGCTGGCCGGTGAACTGGTCGCGCACGATGGCGCGGGAAATCGCCGGCCCCGCTGCCACCCCGATGCCTTGCAGGCCGCGGCCCACGATCATCCAGGTGATGTCCGGGGCAAAGGCCGCCACCACGCTGCCCACCAGATAGATCAGGAAGAAGCCCAGCGCCGTGGGGCGGCGGCCGAAGGCGTCCGACAGCGGGCCGCAGGCCAGTTGCGAGAAGGCAAAGCCGAAGAAATAGACCGAGAGGCTCAGTTTCAGCATGCCCGGCGTGGTGTCGAACGCCTGGACCAGCGCCGGCAGGGCGGGGGTGTAAAGCGACATGGAGAGGGGGCCGAGCACCACCACCATCGCCCCGATCACCGCGGTGCGGGTCTCGCTCATCACCGGCTTCATGCATCCTCCAGCGCACGGGCGGCCCGCACGAGATTGTCGCGCATGTGCTCCAGGCTGGCCCGGAACATTGCGATTTCGTCCTCGGAGAGGCCCGCAAGCACCTCGGCGCGGGCGGCCGCGGCGGTGGCGGTGATGCGCACCATCAGCGGCTTGGCCGCGGGGGTGAGCGTCACCAGCTTGGCGCGGCGATCGCTCGGGTCGGGCTCGCGCCGGACGAGGCCCAGCGTTTCCAGGCGGTCGAGCGAGGCCACCAGGGTCATGGGCTCCACATTCATGGCTTCCGCCAGCGCGCCTTGCCGCAGGCCGGGGCGCTGGTTGGCATAGACCAGAGTGCGGGCCTCGCCGGAGGTGAGGCCGAGCCCCGCCTGCTCGAACGCGCGCTCGGTGCGAGCCCGGTACAGCCGGGCCACTTCGACGAGGAGAAATCCGAGGGGGGTCTCTGACATGGCTTGGCATACATACTATAAGGTAGACTTACGATATAGTCCCTAAAATGCGCCGGCTTCGGCATTTCAGCCCATGGCGGATGACGCGGTTTCCGGCGTCGGCATCGCTTGACGCAGCGCCGAAGAGACCGGACAAGGGATTGGCTCTTGGCGATTGTCGGTTCGACCGCGCCCCTGATTTGTGAGGGAGGGAACGTGCGAGAAGCCCTGCGCCATCGCCTGCATAAGCTCCAGGACCGCACCACCATGGCGCAGCAATTGAGCCTGCTCATGGGCCTTGTGTGCATCGTCGGCCTCGGCGCTGTGGCCTTGGCCTCGGCCCGCCTGAGCGAGCGGGAGGTCACGTCCCGCATCCAGCAGGACATGGCCATGACCGCCCAGACACTGGCTGACCGCCTGGACATGGACATGTTCGAGCGCTACCGCGAGATCAAGATCCTCTCCAGCATGCGGCCGCTGGAAGGAATCTGGGAAGGCGATCCCGCCTTGCTGCGGTCGGTGCTCGACCAGCTCCAAGTGTCCATGAAGCATTTCGCCTGGATCGGCTTTGCCCGCCCCGATGGGATCGTGGTCGCCGCCAGCCAGGGCATGCTGGAGGGCGCCTCCGTGGCAGCCCGGCCCTGGTTCAAGGATGGCCGGGACGGCCCGGCGGTGGGCGACGTGCACGAGGCGATTCTGCTGGCCAAGCTGTTGCAGGCCAGTCCGTCCAACGAGCCGGAGCGGTTCGTGGACATCTCGTTTCCGGTGCGGGATTCGAACGGCCGCATGCTGGGCGTTCTCGGCGCCCATCTGGCGTTCCGTTGGGCGGAGGGCCTGCGCAAGACAACCCTCACCGGCAAGCCCGGCACCGAAGTCTCGGTGCTCACCCGCAACGGCAAGGTCCTGCTGGGCGCGGGCATCGACACCACGCCGTTTGCCCCCGCGCGCGTCGCCGCCATGGGCCGGGCGGTGTCCGGTGCCTTCGTGGATGACCCGGGTGGCAAGCGGATGCTGACCGGCTTCGCCATCGCCGATGGCGAGCAGGACTATCCGGGCCTCGGCTGGATCGTCGTCGCCCGCCAGGATTCCGCGGTGGCCTTCGCCTCGGCGTACACGCTGGCCGCCACCATCATTGGTCTCGGCGCGGTGGTGCTGGTGGTCTGCGTGGCTTTGGCCGCATGGCTGGCGGCCCGCATCTCCCGCCCCTTGCAGACCCTCACCCACGCGGCGGACGAGATCGGGCGCAACCCGCACGTCACCATGCTGCCCCGGCTGCGCGGAAGCCTGGAGGTGATGCACCTGACCGGCGCGTTGCGCGCCTTGCTGCGCCGCCTGGGGTCGCAGGAGCAGCGGTTCGTGCAGTTTTCCCAGAAGCATGACGAGGACATCGCGGCTTTGCGCGAACTGGCCGACACCGACCCGCTCACCGGCCTGATGAACCGCCGCTCGTTCCTGGCGGTGGCGGACGTGGCGCTGGAGAGCGCGCGCAGCCTCGGCGGCCTCGGCATCCTGATGGCCGACATCGACCACTTCAAGCAGGTGAACGACACCTATGGCCATGCGGCCGGCGATGCGGTGATCCGCCAGGTGGCGGCGATCTTCGGCGGCGCCCTGCGCGCCCACGACCGGGTGGCGCGGTTCGGCGGCGAAGAATTTGTCGCTCTGCTTCAGGATACCGATGAAGCGGCCATGATGGCCCTGGCCGAACGCATCCGCGGCACCATCGGCACCACGCAGGTGGTGTTCGAGGGCCAGAACATCACCGTCACCGTGTCCATCGGCGCCGCCCTGGCCCAGGACCGCGACCGCGACGTGGACGAGATCATCGAGCGGGCGGACCTGGGGCTCTACGAGGCCAAGAATTCCGGCCGCAACCGCGTCTCCCTCGCCCTCCGCCCGGATTCCCGCGCCGCCTGAGCGCCGCCCGGAGGGCGGCACCCGGCATGGCCGGTGCTTACCGTGCGCCGCTGCTCACACCGCGTCGGCGAGGAAGGCGTTGTTGGCCCGCTCATCGCCGATGCTGGTGACGGCGCCATGGCCCGGCAGGCAGACCGTCTGGTCGCCCAAAGGCAGCAGCTTGCCGACGATGCCGGAAATCAGCAAAGCGTGGTCGCCATAAGGAAAATCCGTGCGCCCCACCGAGCCACGGAACAAGGTGTCGCCGACGATGGCCACGTGGCTGTCCTTGTGGTGGAACACCACATGGCCGGGCGTATGGCCTGGCACATCCAGCACATCCAGCACCACCTGCCCCACGGACACCGTATCGCCCTCCTTGAGATAGCGATCCGGCGTGACCGGGCGGGCGCCCGCCATGTCGAACTTGGCCGCCGCCGCCACCAGACCGTCCAGCAGGAACTGGTCCGCTTCATTGGGGCCTTCGATGGGCACATTGAGCGCCTCGGCCAGTTCGGCGGCGCCGGCCGCATGGTCCATATGGCCGTGGGTGAGCAGGATCTTCTCCACCGTGATCCCGGTTTCCGCCACTGCGGCGCGGATGCGATCCAGGTCGCCGCCGGGATCGATCACCGCGCCCTTCATGGTGGCGGTGCACCACAGGATCGAACAATTCTGCTGGAACGGGGTCACCGGAACCACGGCGATCTGGATCGGCTGCATGGAATCTCCAAGGCGGCGAGAGGCGCGCGGCCCCGTGCCGTCAGACAGGCATCTGCGCCTTTCAGAGCACGAATGCGGCGCTTTGGAAACCGTCCCATCCCGCGCCCATCCGGCGCATTCACGGCGCCGGTGCGCTCACCGGCCCGCTCGGGGAAAAGCCGATGCGCCCAGCCACGCCGTCATACAGAACCTTGTAATAGCGGAACACGAGACCACCGGAATTGAAGCCGCGCACGCCGCCGTGGGGCGGCGCATAGCGGTAGCGATTCAGCCATGCCGTGCGCCCGCTGGTGACGGTGAGCTGCATCACGCCATCCACGCGGGTGGTGATGACCCGACCCTTGCGGATGGGCTTATGCAGGCGGGAGGGGTCGAGCCCCGGCGGCTGGAAGCTGCCGACGGCCGCCCCGGTATCGAACACGGTCGCAAAGCAGCCGGGTGCGCCGCCGTCCACCGCGAAACAGGTGGGGATGCTCTTGGTATTCCAGGCCTTCAGCCCCTCGGGCTGGCGGCCGTCCTCCGGCTGGAAGGGCGCGGTGGCGAAACCCGCGCTGTTCTGCGGCGTCAGCCCCACCTCGATCCGCGGCTGGAGCTGGGGATCGGTCTGGTCGTTGGCCACCACGATGAAGCCATTGCCGAGATTGCCCGGCAGTTGCGCCAAGGGATTGAAGGCCGGGAAGGCGCTATAGGCCACGCCCATCACCCCCACCTCGGTGGGCTTCCATTTGGGGCACCTCGGCACCTCGGGCTTGCAGGTGATGGACTGCACCACCTGAATGGCGATGGGCCTGGCTGTCGCCACCGCCGGCACCGCGCCGGGAAAAGCCACCACCGCATAGCCGAGCACGCCGCGCAGCACGTTGCCGCTGGTGTAGGAATATTCCAGCGGAATGTCGGTGAGCCGCACGTCCGGCCCCAGCGCCTCCTGGCGGATGCGCAGGCCGGTGGAGCCGGTGTCCAGCAGCACCGTGCCGCCCTGCCCGCCCCCCGCTGTGACCTGCACGAAATTGGTGAAGCCGCTGCGGTCGGGACGGGGCAGCAGGGGAATGGTCGCGGTCTGCGGATCCGCCACCGGGGGTGCGGGCGGGCCGGGCGCCGCGGAGGGCTGTTGCCCCTGGGCGGCCCCGAGCGCGCCGCCCAGCAGCGCCGCCGCAAGCCCGACTGCGGCGGCCAGATGTCGGGACCGTCCCATGACCCAACGTCTCATGGCCCAAGCCCCGCCGCCCCAGGGGGGCGGCACGTGTGGATCATCTCGCGTGGGCTTCACAGGCCGGCTCCCGCTGCATGAGCGCCGGCGTGCCGACCGGCGATGGTCCAGATCGCGCGATGACGGTATCCGACAGCGTCCCGTGGCGCCAGAATCGCCCGGGCGCTCACCGCCGGTGGCCACACCTATCATGCCGTCTCCGGCGCCGATGCGGATGGAGTTCAAGGTGACGGACGCGCGTGGGGAACGCGCGTGGGGGTTGTCTCGTCGTCGCGATGTCTTGCTAGAGTCTGTCGGGTTTTTCCGATTCGGTGAATGCCTCTATCCATCTGTTGGATCGCGCCTTCATGCCAAGCGGCATGCGCATGAAGGCGATCAAGAGAGGTTTCAACGCCGGAACTGCGCGCCTCGAACCTAGGAGCTTGCGTGACGACACTCATCATGACCCGCCACGGCCACGTGCCGGGCATTTCGCCCGCCCGCTTCCGTGGTCGCGTGGAAGTGGATCTGTCGCCCACCGGCGAGGCCCAGGCGGCGGCGCTGGCGGAACGGATCGCGGCGTGCTGGCAGCCGGCGGCCATCTACACCAGCCCGCTGGGGCGCTGTGTCGCCACCGGTGCGCGGATCGCTCTGGCCACGTCATGCGCGGCGGTGGCCCATGCGGCCCTGGCGGATATCGACTATGGCGCCTGGCAATGGAAGACCCACGGGGAGGCGCAGGCGCAGGCGCCGGAGCTGTTCGCCCAATGGCACGCGGCACCGCAGCGGGTGCGCTTTCCCGGTGGGGAATCGCTCCAGGATGTGATGGTGCGCGCGGCGGATCTGGTGCGCGACCTGCTGGCCCGGCACCGGGATGAGACCGTGGTGCTGGTGGGCCACGACAGCTCCAACCGGGTGCTGCTGGCCCATTTGCTGGACCTGCCGCTGTCGCACTATTGGCGCCTGGGGCAGGAGCCGTGCAATCTCACCGTGGTTGAGGCGGGCGGCGACCAGGCCAAGCTGCTGCGGCTCAACGAAACCGCGCATCTGGACGGCATCGCTGCTCCCTGATCCCGGCCTCTGGCCGGACGCGCGAGAGCATTTCCCCGTTTCTTCGAATCGGTGAAATTCTTCACGCGAGCCGGGATCCACTTCGCTTGAAAACGCTCTAGGTGGTGCCATCCGGCGCCGGCAGGGCCCAGCGGCTCTTGGCGCGCCCTTCGGGGGTGAGGATGCCGCAGAAGAACAAGGTCAGTGCTTTCTCGAACGCCTCGCGCGCGCTGGTGCCGGTGCGGGCCAGCAGGGCCGGGTCGTGAATGCCCTTGACCACCTGCAGCCAGTATTCGGTCAGGAAGGTCACGTCCATATCGGCCCGGACCATGCCCTCCGCCACCCCCATGGCCAGAACGCGGCTGAACACCAAGGGGATGTTCTGCTCCTTGATGGCATCGATCTCGCGGAAGACCTGCGGCGCGTGCCGCTCCAGATCGCGCACCAAGGCGGGCGACAGGGTGCCGAAATAGCTGCCGATGAGGCTGAACACCGCCTCGAGCTTTTCCGGGTAGGGGATGGGGGCGGCCAGGATCTCCGTCATCCGGCGGCGGATGGTGGCGCCGGTGGCGGCCATGATGGCGGAGACGATGGCTTCCTTGGAGGGGAAGTGGACGTAGATGGTCTTCTTGCTCATGCCGAGCGCGAAGGCGAGGGCGTCCATGGTCAGGCCGCTGTAATGGTCCCGGAGCAGGATCACGCGCGCAGCGCCGAGGATGCGGCCGCCGGGGCCGTCGTCCAGGTCGATGGGGGGCAGCCCGTGCGGGTCCGTCACGATCAGGTTCGCCGTTCTGCGCCAACAGGGGCAATGCCGCCGCCCGATCCGGTTGAGAAGCCCGATCGGCCAGCCGTCTCAAGGTCCAAGATTCAGTCCGCGTCACCCACCTGACCTGCAGGCGGGCCGGCGCGTCCTCTAGCTCGCCCTGGGCCGTACCACACGATCCAGGTATGTGGCGAGCGGGGCGAGGTTGCTGGCGAGGCCGCGGGCGGCGATCACCTGGTCCGGCCGCACCAGAACCCAGCCGGGCTTAGAGATCTCATAGGCCTTGCGCACCTCGCCCTGGGGGTCGCTGGCGGGGGGGATGGCCACCACGGTGACCGCATCCTCCAGCCCCTCCAGCAGATGGGTGTCGATGGCCTGCCCGGCATCGGGGAACAGCAGTAGGGTGTGATGGGTGCCGCCCAGCAGCGGCCAGAGCGCGGTGCGGGCACCGGTCTGCGGATCGGAGAAATGCGCCTCCCGCGCCCGGGTGCCCACCTCCGTGCGGCTGGGGTGGCGCGGCGGGGCGCCCAGCGCCACCAGCGGGCCGTCATGATAGGTAATGGTGGTCTCGGACAGTTCCACCTGCAATTTCTTCTGCGCCGCCGGCAGATTGCCCAGCACGGTCACCGCCACATCGCGGATGAGGCGGGTGATGCGGCTGGTGGCATAGCCCACGTGCAGCTTCTGGGCGGCGTTCTTCACCACGTCGTGGGCGATGGGGCGCCGCTCCGGCTCGTAGCTGGCGAGCAGCAGGTCCGCGTCGCCCCGGCCCTGGAGCACATGCGCCAGCTTCCATCCCAGATTGAAGGCGTCCTGGATGCCGGTATTCATGCCCTGGCCGCCGGCCGGGCTGTGGATGTGGGCGGCATCGCCGGCGATGAATACCCGGCCGGTGCCATAGGACTTGGCCAGCCGCTCATTGATGCGGAAGGCCGAGAGCCAGGTGGGGTCGCGCAGCCGGGTGCCGGGCGGGCCGTTGCGGTCCATATGGCCCTGCAATTCGGCGAGGGTCGGTTCGCTATAGTCGGTGTCGTCGGGCCGGGCCACCACCACGCGCCAGATGTCCGGCTCGAACGGGAACAGGGCCACGGTGCCGTTTTCGCCCCACCACACATAGAGGCTGCGCCGGTCGAGGGCGCCACCGTCGATCTTCACGTCGCCCAGCAGATAGACCTGCGGCTCGGTATAGCCCTCGAAGTCGATGTCGAGGCCATGGCGCACCGCGCTGCGGGCGCCGTCGCAGCCCACCAGATAGGGCGCGGCGGCGGCCTCCTCGCGGCCGTCCGCATGGGTGAGCTGGGCGGTGACCCCGCCGGCATCCTGGCTGAAGCTGAGAAGCTCCACGCCGCGCTCCACGGTGGCGCCCAGCTCCGCCAGGCGGGCGTTGAGGATGTCCTCGGTGCGCGATTGCGCCAGCAGCAAGGGAAACGGATAGGGGCTGTCGATGCCGTCCCCGACCGCGAGGGTGGCAAGCTGGCGGGTGCCGTCGCCGACGATCAGGGATTTCAGCCGCACGCCGTCG
The DNA here is from genome assembly GCF_943371865.1 of Azorhizobium sp. AG788. GTDB lineage: Bacteria > Pseudomonadota > Alphaproteobacteria > Rhizobiales > Xanthobacteraceae > Azorhizobium. The sequence goes on from NZ_CALRWL010000007.1 coordinate 55,622, forward strand.
GTTTCGAACGGGGTGATGATGCCCATGGCATCCAGCGCCTCCAGGCTGGCGCTCCACACCCCGAGCGCCTTGGACACCGTGGAGGGCTGCAGGCTGCGATCGATGATGCGGACAGGAATGCCGTAGAGCCGCAACATGATCGCCAGCGTCAGCCCGGTGGGGCCTGCGCCGGCAATGAGAACCGGTGTGTCGATGGGATTGGTCATTCATGCCCCCATGCCCGATGCCGCCCCACCGGCTGGTGGTCAGCGGAAACTATAAAGACGATATCAGTTTCCAAGACACCCGCAAGGCGTGACCTTGGCCATTGGCGCATGGCCCGCGGCCCCTTGCGCCGGCTCCGGACGTCCCGCAGGTGGCCGGCGCGGTCCTGCGACCTACGGTAGCACCGGCCCGGAAGCGGCCCTATGACGGACTGCGCGGCGGCCCATGGCCGCGCGAAGGCGCGCCGCCGCTTGTTTTGCCTGTCGCTTCATGTCAGCACCGTTTCAGGGAGACGGTTCGATGGTCGAAACACAAACGGGCGTCAGCCTGACCACCGCGGACACATCCGGCGCGCCCCCCGGCGGGGCCGATCTGGGCATTGGCGAGGGCCGCATGCTGGCGGCGCATCCGCTGCGGGCCGCCATCCTCGGCGAATTGCACGCGCGGCCGTTCTTCCCGGTGGAGACGCCGCGGCGCTTCCTGCATGTGGCCTTCCTCACCGCCCCGGGCGATGCCCAGGCGGAGCGGGCGGCGGTGACCGAACTGTGCACCAGCCGCGGCGCCCCCGGCCCCTTGCCGGGCGCCAAGCACCACCGCGTGTCGTTCGGCGGCGCCACCTTGCGCTGGGAGACCCACGCGGAATTCTCCACTTATACCTGGGATCTGCCCGCCACCGAGGCCACCGCCGGCCTGCTGCCGTTCCAGCCGCCCGCCGCCGCTCTCGCCAGTCCCTTGGCGCAGGTGCGCCAACCCGGGCCGCTGCTGGTGGCGGTGGACCTGCACATGGTCACGGACTCCATGGAGGACGTGCAGCTGGACGGCGTGTTCGATCGCGCCAGCCTCGCCCGCTCCGACGTGAACGACGGCGCCGCCGAGATCGCCACCGACTTCAAGCCCGACCCCGCCGGCTTCGTGCGCATCCTGCTGCGCGACCGGGGCCTGGGCACGGAAGCGGCCGGCGCGCTGGTGCAGCGGGTGCTGGAAATCGAGACCTATCGCACCCTGGCGCTGCTGGGCCTGCCGCAGGCGCAGGCGCTGGCCCCCTCCATCGCCAAGATCGAGGCGCGCCTTGCCCAGACCACCGGCGAGATGACCGGCTCCGTGGGGCTTGCCGCCAACAACAAGCTGCTGGACGAACTGGTGGCGCTGGCGGCCGAACTGGAGGCGGGCGCCACCGCCTCGCTGTTCCGCTTCGGCGCCAGCCGGGCCTATCAGGAGATCGTGCGCCTGCGGCTCGCCACCATTCGCGAGACCGTAGTGCCGGGCTTCCCCACCTGGCAGCAATTCCTGGAGCGGCGCATGGCCCCCGCCATGCGCACCTGCCAGTCGGTCGAGGAGCGCCAGGAAAACATCTCCGCCAAGCTGGCCCGCAGCGCCGATCTCTTGCGCACCCGCGTGGACGTGGAGCTGGAACAGCAGAACCGCGATCTGCTCACCTCCATGAACGAGCGCACCCGCCTGCAATTGCGCATGCAGCGCACGGTGGAGGGGCTCTCGGTGGCGGCCATCTCTTATTATGTCGTCAGCCTCGTGCACCTGCTGGCGGAAGGCGTGCACGCCAGTGGTACGGATGTGCGCATGGGGTTCCACATCGACCCCGGCTCGGTGACCGCAGTGGCTGTACCGGTGGCGGTTCTCGCCGTGTGGTGGGTGGTGCGACGCATCCGCAACGCCCATGGTGAGCATGACTGAGACCCTGCCCGCGGGAACAGGGGGCGGGCCGGCGGACTTGTCCGGGCATCACGGCATGACAGGCCGCAGCCCCTCGACGCGGGCACCACGGCCTTCCGGCGCCGGTTTTCTGGCGTGATCCTGCGGATCGCCGCTCCGACACACACTGGAAGGAGACTTCGTGGATTACGAAGCAGAATACGACAATCGCGCCCGCGTTCCGGACTTTCCGGACATCGTGGCCGACTGGATCGCGCGCTCGGCGCGCCTGCGCGGGGATGTGCCGGCGGCGGATCTCGGCATTCCCTATGGTCCCTCGTCGCGGCAGATCCTCGATGTGATGTGGCCCGACACCACGCGGAAAGCCCCGGTGGTGTTGTTCTTCCATGGCGGCTACTGGCAGCGTCAGCATCCCCGTGAAGTGACGTTCGTGGCGCAGGGGTGCCTGGCCCATGGGGTCGCCGTCGCCCTGGCCGGCTATGACCTGGCCCCCGACGTGCCCCTGAGCACCATCATCGCGCAGGCGCGCGCGGCGGCGGTGTGCCTGCATCACCGCATCAAGCGGCGGATGGTGGCCAGCGGCCATTCCGCCGGGGGTCATCTGGCGGCGGCACTCACCGCCACCCATTGGCACGATCTGGACGATCGCGGCGCCGATGACATCGTGACCGCCGGCGTCGGCCTGTCCGGCGTGTATGAACTGGAGCCGCTGCTGCCCACCCGCCTCAATGACGCGCTGCGGCTGGGGGAGGCGGAAGCCCATCGCCTGTCGCCGACCTTCTGGCCGGTGCCGGAGGGGCGGCAGTTCTCGGCCTTCGTCGGCGGCGAGGAAAGTTCCGAATTCCTGCGTCAGAGCCGTGATTTCGCGGCCGCCTGGGCGGCACAGGGCATTACCGCCGACAGCGCGGTGATCGACGGCGCCAATCATTTCTCCATTGTGAGCCAATTGGCGGACCCGGCATCGGCGATGGTCGCCCGCCTGGTGGATCTGGCCCGCGCCACCGAGGACGACCGTTCTCCCGGCGCCTGAACCATGTTCCTGGCGGCGTGACCGGATAGCGCCGCCATCGGACGTGCCGGTGCGCCCCGTCGTGCCCGAGCGTTTGCGAGCGACGGGGATACCGGATCGCGGGAACAGAACACGATAAGACACGCAGAGGATGTCGCCGGTTCGAACCACCGGTGACGTCCTCTGCCGCTCCCGCAACGGGCCTGACGTCAGGGGGCCAAGGCGTTGACCCAGCCGTCTATCAGGCGGCAGCCCAACAGGAAGTCCGACGAGAGGTCCGTGCGCACCAGCGGCGCCAGGGACCAGCCAGTGGCGAGGTCCGCGGCTTCCGCCCGGCGCGCCGCCACCGCTTCCTCCACGCTCACCGCCGCAAAATGGATCACCGTGCCCGGTCGCAGTTGCGCCATGCGCCCCAGATCGGCGCCGATGATGGTGGCGATCTTGGGATAGCCGCCGGTGGGCTGGCGGTCGGCCATCAGCACCACCGGATAGCCCTCTCCCGGCACCTGGATCGCGCCATGGGCGATGCCGTCGGAGACGATGTTGAAGCCGCCCGCATGGGTCAGCGGCGTGCCGTCCAGAAACGAGGCCATGCGATCGCTGCGCACGGAGATGGTCCAGGGGCCGGCGAGAAACGCGGCGATCTCGGCGAGCGAGAAATAATCGTCCTGCGGCCCCAGCACCACGCGGATGGTATCCCCGCCGCGGGCCAGGAACGGCGCCAGGATTTCCATGGTGCCGCCAGGCAGAACCTTTGGCCCGGCCAACGGCAGCACATCGTCCGCCGCCAGCGCCCGCCCCGCCGGGCCGCCGATGCCGGAACGGGTATGGGTGGAAAGCGAGCCCAGGGTCGGGGCGATGTCGATGCGCCCGCTCGGGGCCAGATAGCACCAGGCGCCCACGCTGCCGGGGCGCACCTGAAGCTTGGCACCGGGCTGAAGGGTCAGGCGGGCGGCGGCGGGCACCGGCTGGCCATCAAGGGCAATGCGGAACGCGCCCCCGGCTAGCGCCACGGTGACCGGCGCATCCACCGCTTCCAGTTCCACCCCGCCCATGGAGATTTCCAGCGCCGCCGATCCTTCAGGGACTTCGGCCACGCGATTGGCCAAGGCGAAGGCGAGCGGATCCATGGGGCCGGCGCCGGTGACGCCGAAGCGCAACAGGCCATGCCGCCCCGCATCCTGGAGGGTGACGCCGGGGCCGGCGGAGAGAATGCGCAGCGCGCCTTGGGCGGGAGCGGAAGAGAGAGCGTCGTTCACGACACACTCTCCCGGCGCGCCACCACTTCGCCGGTGGCAGCGCGGGCGTCCAAGGCCAGGAAAGTGGCGCGGTCCACGGGCTCGAACCGCAGTTCGTCGCCCACGGCCACCAGGAAGGCGGGGTCGCGATGGGGGGAGAACATGCGCTCCGGCGTGCGGCCCATGAGCCACCAGCCGGTGGGCATGGAGAAGGTGGTGACGATGGCCAAGCCCCCGCCGATCAGCGTGGTGTTGGGCGGATGCGGCGGGCGCGGCCGGGTGCGGCGCGACACCGCCAGTTCCGGCGGCAGGCCGCCCAGATAGCAGAAGCCGGGCGCGAAGCCGTACATATAGACCCGGAACGTCGCCCCGGCGTGCAGGCTCACCACCTTCTGCTCGGAAAGGCCGGTCATGCGCGCGATCTCGCCGACGTCCTCGCCATATTCGGGATCATAGCAGCACGGCAGGGTCCAGCGGCTGGCGGGTGCCGCGGTGAGCGCGGCATCGCCTTCGATGGCCTCCACCGCCGCCACCAGCTCGGCGCGGCTGATGATCAGCGGGTCGTAATGGATCATCAGCGAGCGATAGGTGGGCACGCTCTCGCGCACGCCCGGCACCTGCCGCAGGGTGAGCGCCGCATCCAGCGCCAGCACCCGGCCGTTGGTTTCCGGATCGACATTGGCGCCGAATTCCACCACCAGCGCCGTCTCCCCCGAATTGAGGAAGCGGGGTGTCGGCCTCTCCGCCGCCCCGCTCATGGGGCGAAGGATGCGACGGTGATCCCGGCCTGCTCCAGCCGCGTGCGGACGTGGCGGGCGGTCTCCACCGCGTGCGGTCCGTCGCCATGGACGCAGATCGAGGCGATGTCGGTGGGCAGATGGGTGCCGCTCGCGGTGATGATGGCGCCGGCCTGAACCATGGCGATCATGCGGTCCGCCGCCACATCGGGATCATGGATCATGGCGCCGGGCTGGCCGCGGGCGATCAGGCGGCCCTGCTCGCTATAGCCGCGATCGGCGAAGATCTCCGCCACCGCCCGCAGGCCGGCATCGCGGGTGGCGGGGGCCTGCTCGCCCAGCGGGCCGGCGAGGATGGCGAGGGTGGGGTCCACCGCCTTGACCGCGCGGGCCACGGCCTGCGCAATGTCGCTCTCCTGCTCGGCCATATTGCCCAGCGCCCCATGGGTCTTCACATAAGTGATGCGGTGGCCGCTATAGGTGGCGAGCGCCTGCGCCGCGCCCACCTGATAGGCCACCAGCCGCTCGATCTCGCCGGGGGTGAACGGCATGCGCCGACGGCCAAAGCCCCACAGGTCCGGGAAGCCCGGATGGGCGCCCACCGCCACGCCCTTGGCCTTGGCGATGCGGAAGGCAGTGGCCATGATCTCGGGATCGCCCGCATGCAGGCCGCAGGCGATATTGGCCGAGGTGACGACGCCCATGAGCGCCTCGTCATCGGTCAGATGCCAGATGCCGAAGCCTTCGGCGAGGTCGGAATTCAGATCGATGGTGGGCATGGACACTCTCGCATCACGGGCCGGCGCATGCCGGGCTGGTCCTGCGGAACAACATACCCCGGCGGCGGACCGCCGGGGCGTATCATCTTCTAGAGCCCGAGATAGGCGCGGCGCACGTCCGGATTGGCGCGGATCTCATCCGCCGGCCCGCTCATGGTCACGCGCCCGGTCTGGAGCACATAGGCCCGGTCGGAGATTTCCAGGCACTCGGTGAGCCGCTGCTCGACGATCAGGATGGTGGTCCCGGCATCGCGGATGGCGGTGACGGCGTCGAAAATCTCGTCCACCAGCTTGGGCATGATGCCCTGGGAGGGCTCGTCCAGCATCAACAGGCGCGGACGGGTCATCAGCGCCCGGCCGATGGCCAGCATCTGCTGCTCGCCGCCCGACAGGGTGTTGGCCCGTTGCTCCAGCCGTTCCGCCAGGCGCGGGAACAATTGGAACACACGCTCCATGGGCTGCTCGCGATCCTCCTTGGAGCGGTGCAGATAGCTGCCGAGCCGCAGATTGTCCCGCACCGAGAGGCGCGGAAACAGCCGGCGGTTCTCCGGCACATAAGCGATGCCGCGCGCGGTGATCAGGTGCGGCGCGACGCCCACCAGATCCTCGCCCTCGAAGCGCACGGTGCCGGATTTCGCCCGCTCCATGCCGGCGATGGCTTTCAGCAGCGAGGACTTGCCGGCCCCGTTGGCGCCGGCGACGCAGACGATCTCGCCCGCCTTCACGTCGATGGAGATGCCGGCGACCGCAATGAGGCCCGCATAGGTGACGGTGATGTCCTGAACCTCAAGCACGGTGGCGCTCCCCCAGATAGGCGCCGATGACGCGCTCGTCGCGCACCACGTCCGCAGGAATGCCCTGCGCCAGCACGGCGCCGAGGTTCAGCACCACGGCCCGGTCCACCAGCGGCATGACGATCTCCATCACATGCTCCACCATCAGCACCGCCACCCCCTTGGCGCGCACGGCGCGGACCAGGTCCACGCCGGTGCGGGCTTCCGACGGCGTGAGGCCGGTCATCACTTCGTCCAGCAGCAGCAGCTTGGGGTCGGTGGCCAGCGCGCGAGCCACCTCCAGCCGGCGCTTTTCCGGCGGGGTGAGTTCGCTGGCCGGGACGTCGGCGCGATGGCCGAGGCCGGCGAAGTCCAGCACCTCTTCCGCCTTGCGGCGGGCCTCGCGGGTGGAGGAGGTGCGCACCAGGGCGCCGACGATGACATTGTCGGCCACGCTCATGCTGTCGAAGCTCTTGACCACCTGGAAGGTGCGGCCGATGCCGCGGGCGCAGCGCACCGGGGCAGACAGCCCGGTCACGTCCTCGCCATTGAACCACACCGAGCCTTCGGTGGGCGGCCGCACCCCGGCGATGACGTTGAACAAGGTGGACTTGCCCGCCCCGTTCGGGCCGATGAGACCGACGATTTCGCCGGCCTGCACTTGAAGGCTGACATCGCTGTTTGCCACCAGGCCGCCGAAGCGCTGCCAGACGTTGCGGACATCGAGGAGAGGCGCGGGGCTCATGCGGCGCTCCTCTTGCGACGGTGGAACAGGCCCACGAGACCATCGGGACGGGCGAGCGCGATCAGCATGATGAGAACGCCGTAGACGATGAGGTCGATGCCCTTGCCCGAGCCGCCCATGAAGGTGCGGGTCAGTTCGGTCATGGGAATGAGGATGGCCGCCCCCAGCGCCGGTCCCCACAGGGTGCCGATGCCGCCCAGCACGGCCGGCAGGGCCATGAGCAGGGAGAACTGGAACGTCATCACCGATTCCGGATCGATATAAGCGACGAACTGGGCGTAGAAGCTGCCACCCACGGCGGTGAAGAAGGCCGAGAGGGCCGCCGCCGCCATCTTGGAGCTGAACACCATCACCCCGAGGCTTTCCGCCGCCTCGGGATTGTCCTTCACCGCGCGCCACCAATAGCCCCACTTGGAATTCTCGATCTTCCAGGTGACCAGCCAGGTGACGGCCGCAAGGCCGAGCGCGAAGTAGAAATAGGGCAGCTTGTTGCGGGCGAACTGGAAGGTGGCCCAACTGTCCTTGCCGATGGGCAGTTCGATGCCGGTGGCCGCGCCCGCCCAGTCCCAATTGTGGAACAGCAGCAGGCCGATTTCCGCGATCACGATGGTGGCGATCACATAATAATGGCCGGCGAGGCGGAAGCAGGAATGGCCGATGGCGAGAGCGATGCCGGCGGCGATCACCCCACCCAGCGCCATGCCGAACCAGGGCAGGATGCCGAACTTGGTGTAGAGCAGCGTCGAGGTATAGGCCCCGATGCCGAAATAGAGCGCATGGCCCAGCGACAGCTGGCCACAATAGCCCCCGAGGATGTTCCAGCTCTGCGAGAGCGCCGCATACATCAGCGTGAGGATGAGGATGTTCTGGGTGTAGACGTCCTTGATGCCGAACGGCAGCAAAGCGACGATCACCAGAATGATGAGGGCAAGGCCCAGTTGCCGCGTACGACGCGCGGTGAAGGAAGGGGTTGGCATCAGATCGACCCGAACAGGCCACGGGGGCGGAAGAACACCACCAGCAGATAAACCGCGTAGATGCCCACGGATTTCATCGACGGCGGCAGCACCATGGCGGTGCAGGCTTCCACCAGCCCCACCACGATGCCCCCGGCGAACGCGCCGAACACCGAGCCGAAGCCGCCCAGCGCCACGGTGACGTAGGCGATCAGCGCAAACGAGGCGCCCACATCGGGATAGATGTAGAAGAAGCTGGCCATGATGGCGCCGGCCAGCCCCACCAGGGCGGAGCCGAGGCCCCAGCCCAGAGCGAACACCTTGTTCTTGTCGATGCCCACCAGCGCCACGGCGCCGGCATCCTCACGGGTGGCTTCCAAAGCCTTGCCGAAGTCGGTCTTCTTGATCAGCAGGTACAGTACGGCGAAGGCCAGGATCGACACCGCCCCGCCCGCCAGTTGCGGCGCCGGCAGATAGATGCCGGCGATGGCCACCGTCTTGCCACCGAGCCAGGTGGTGGGGATCGAACGGTAGTCGGGCGTGAAGAACAACTGGGCCAGGCCGCGCATGACGATGGCGAGGCCGAAGGTGGCGAAGATCTGCACCATGCCCACATTGGTCTTGGCCCGCATGGCGAACCTGACAATGCCGAGATAGACCACCGCCCCGAACACGAACAGCACCGCCGCCACGATGGGCGCCGCCAGGATCGGGTCGATGGCGAAGAAGGCGAAGCAGAAGAACGTCACGTACATGGCGAACATGAGGAACTCGCCATGGGCGAAGTTCGTCACGTCCATGAGCCCGAAGATGAGGGCGAGGCCCACGGCGATCAAGCCGTAGAGCAGGCCCATGAGCAGGCCGCTGGCCAAGCTCTGGATGATGGTTGCGGCAGTCATGGGCCGGCTCCTGTTCTGCCGACGCTCAGTTCTTCTTCATCGGCCAGATGGCCTGCGCCACCGCCGCCTGGGCGGGCGCCACGGTGACGAACTTGCCGCCGATGCGCTGCAGCAGCACCGGGTCCGCATAGGGGTTCTGCCCCGTCGCGTCGAACTGCACCTTGGACCACGGCATGATGGTCTTCTCGCCCGGGATATCGGTGGCCACCAGCGCGGCGCGGATGGCTTCGCCCTCGGTGGACTTGGCGCGGTTGATGGCATCGGCCAGGATCAGCAGCGCCATGAATTCGCGCGAGGTATTGTCGTTGAGATCCTTGCCGGACAGCTTCTTGAAGGCGTCGTTGACCTTGCCCACCGAGGGGCGCTTGGCGGCCAGATCCAGCGAGAACGAGCCGCGGGTGATGACGCCCTCGGCCAGGGGGCCGACCGCGTCATAGAGCGCCTGCTCGGAGAAGCCGGCGGCCTGGGCCAGGATCGCCTTGGGCTTGTAGCCCAGCTCGTTCATGGTCTTCAGCAGCAGGATGCCGTCGGTGGTGTAGCTGGAGGGCATCAGCACGTCGGCGTCGGCGGCTTTCAGCTGCTGCACTTCGGCGGTGAGCGAGGGCGAGTTGGCGCGATACTTGATGTCGGCGGCCACCTTGTAGCCGCGCTCAGCGGCCAGCTTCAGCTGGGCATTGGCGCTGTCGGTGCCGAAGATGGTGTCTTCGTGGAACAGCGCGATGGTCTCGATCTTCTCGCCCTTCTTGCGCTGGGCATCGAGGAAATCGAACATCGCCGCCGAGAACATCTCGTCATGTGCGGCGGCGCGGAAGAAGTACTTCAGGCCACGGCGGGTCAGGGTCGGCGAGGAATTGTCGGCCGAGAGGAACGGCACGCCATAGCGCTCCGCCGACTGGCTCACGGTGGCGGCCACCGCGCTCTGGTAGGAGCCCACCAGGGCCGCCACCTTCTCCTGGGTGATCAGGCGCTCAGCTTCGGCGCGCCCCTTCTGCGGGTCGCCCTGGTGATCGGCATACACGATGCGGATCTTGGCGCCGCCGAGATTCGGCAGGCCGGCGGTCGCCGCCAGCGGCAGGTCGAGATCGGACTGTTCGTTGATGATGGCGACCGCGGTCTCGAACGCCTTCTGCGCATCGACGCCGATCTGCGCGCTGGCGCCCGACAGCGGATAGAGCGCGCCGATGACCACTTCCTTGGTCTGGGCGCGGGCGGGGGTCATGGCGGCGGCGAGCGCCAGCGAAGCGGCGGTGCCGACGAGAAGATCGCGGCGATTGAGCGTGAACGACATGATGTGGTCCCTCTGGTGGTTGGCCCCGGTGGCGCTCTGCGGCGTCATTCAGCGCGGGGCGAGATATGTTGGAAGATCAGTGTGTTGGAAAAGCTGAGATGGAAACCAGCACCGCCCGGAACCGGAAAGCGCTCCGCGGCTTCAGCCGGTGGCGAGAGCGTGATTCTTCAGGTCGGTGGCCAGCATCATCCCCGGTGCGTGGGCCATTGCAAAGTCAATCTTGGCCGCAGCGATCACCGATTGCGGAGTGACGCCGCAGGCCCAGAACACCGGCAGTTCGCCGGGGCGGATTTCCACCGCATCGCCATAGTCGGGCTTCGACAGGTCGGTGATGCCGATGGCCTCGGGCAGGCCGATATGCACCGGCGCGCCGTGGACGGCGGGATAGCGCGAGGTGATCTGCACCGCGCGGATCGCCTGGGCGGGGGTCATGGGGCGCATGGACACCACCATGGGGCCGGCGAACGGGCCGGCGGGGATGCAGGCGATGTTGGTGCGGAACATGGGCACCTTCACCCCGGCTTCCACGTGCCGCAGCGGCACGTCCGCATCCAGCAGCGCTTCCTCGAACGAGAGCGAGCAGCCGATGGCGAAGGTCACCAGATCGTCGCGCCAATAGTCGCGGATGTCGGTGGTCTCGGCGATCACAACGCCATCGCGGAACACCCGGTAGCCGGGCACGTCGGTGCGGATGTCGAGATCGGCGCCGATGGCCGCCAGCGTGGGGTCGCCCACCTCCGACACGCCGATCAGCGGGCACGGCTTGGGGTTGCGCTGGCAGAAGCGCAGGAAATCCCCGGCCAAACGCTCCGGCAGAATGGCCAGATTCGCCTGCACATAGCCCGGCGCAAAGCCGGCGGTGGAATCGGTGAGCGTGCCGCTGCGGCTGGCGAGGCGCACATCAAGCCCCGTGGCCAGAGGGGTCCCACCGGAAGACATGGCGAAAGCATGGGCTGTCATGGATCTGCTCACAGGTTAAGCATGCCTATGTCATCACCACCTGATCTGCGTGTCGAATTTTAATTTCGCATGACTTTTGATAAGCTGGATTTATCGAAAGGCAAAAGATGATTGATCTCAAGGCTTTGGAGACGTTCCTGTGGGTGGCGGAGCTGGGCAGCTTCCGCGCCGCCGCCAACAAGCTTCACACCACCCAGCCGGCCATCTCCCAGCGCATCGCCCAATTGGAGGCGGAATTGGGCACCCGGCTGCTGGAGCGGGAACGGCGGATCGTCACCCCCACCCCGCGCGGGCGCACCTTGCTGGCCTATGCGGAAAAGCTGCTGGCCCTGCGCGCCGAGATGCTGGAGGCCTTCAGCGATGTCAGCAGCCTGCGCGGCGTCATGCGCATCGGCGTGGCCGAGACCATCGTCCACACTTGGCTGACGCGCTTCCTGAAGCATGTGAACACGGTCCATCCCCATCTGGGGCTGGAGATCGAGGTGGACATCACGCCGAACCTGCGCGACCGGCTGGCCTCGCAGGAGCTGGATCTGGCCTTCGTGCTCGGCCCCAGCACCTTGCCCACCATGGAAAACCGGGAGCTGTGCTCCTATCCGGTGGCCTTCGTGGCCAGCCCCGCCATCCGCTGGAAGCGCCAGCCGGTGCCGCTGGAGGAATTGGCGACCTTTCCCATCATCACCTTCTCCCGCAACACCCATCCCTATGTGGCGGTGCGGGCACTGTTCTCCCGCCATGATTTGCCGGCGGTGCGGCTGCACGCCAGCGCCTCCCTCTCCACCGTGGTGCACATGGCCACCGAAGGGCTGGGCATTGCGGTCATCCCTCCCGCCATCGTCACCTCCGAATTGGCCACCGGCCGGCTGGCCTTGGTGGAGACCCGCGTCGCCCTGCCCGACCTGCCGTTCTTTGCGGTGTGGAGCGCCTCCGCCGACAATGGCGCCGCGCGGCAATTGGTGGAGATCGCCACTGCCATCGCCCAGGAACAGGGCGGCATGTAGCGGCAGGACGGGAGCGGCGGGATGCTCAGCCGGCTCAGCGAAATGGCGCGATAAGTGGCTGTAAAAGCGTTTGTTCGTCGCAGTTGATGCGCCTCAAGGCAGCCTGCCGCGGGACGGTCCATTGCCAGCACATGAACCTCCCGCCGCCCCTGGAGCGCCCAAGATGAATGCCCCGTTCGTCGCCGCACCCGCGCCCGAAACCGAACCCAAGCCCGCCCGCCCGCAGGCCCGCCTGCCCGCCCCGCCGCCGGAGGATCTGCCGCTGGGCCTGGAAGGGTTCCGCGCCTATGACCGCATGACCGAGGCGCTGATGGCGCGCATGACCGGCGGCCTGTCGCCGGCGGCCATGGCTTTGGCCTGTGCGGACTGGGGCATCCATCTCGCCTCGGCGCCGGGCAAGCGGGCGGAACTGGGGCTGAAGGCCTGGCGCAAGGCCAACCGTCTGGCCGGCTACATGGCCCGCGCCAGCGTCGATCCCAAGACCCCGCCGGTGATCGAGCCGCTGCCCGGCGACGAGCGCTTTTCCACCCCGGCCTGGCAGAAATGGCCGTTCAGCCTCTATGCCCAGAGCTTCCTGATGGCGCAACAATGGTGGCACAACGCCACCCACGAGGTGCCCGGCACCTCGCGCCATGCTCAGGACGTGACCGCCTTCGTGGCCCGGCAGATGCTGGACATGTCCTCGCCCTCCAACTTCCCCATGACCAATCCCGACGTGCTGGCCCGCGCCCATGAGGAGAAGGGCGCCAATTTCATGCGCGGCTTCCAGAATGCGCTGGAAGACATGGCGGCCATGGGCTCCAACGAGCCCGCCATCGGCACGGAGGCGTTCCGCCCCGGAGTGGAGGTGGCGGTGACGCCCGGCCAGGTGGTCTATCGCAACCATCTGATCGAACTGATCCAATACAGCCCCACCACGCCGGATGTGTTCGCCGAGCCGGTGCTGCTGATCCCCGCCTGGATCATGAAATATTACATCCTCGACCTGTCGCCCCATAACTCGCTGGTGCGGGATCTGGTGGCGCGCGGGCACACGGTGTTCTGCATCTCCTGGCGCAACGTCACCGCCGAAGACCGCAATGTGGGCCTGGACGATTATCGCAAGCTCGGGGTGCTGGCGGCGCTGGACGCCATCAACGCCATCGTGCCGGGCGCCAAGGTCCATGCCACCGGCTATTGCCTGGGCGGCACGCTGTTGGCGATCGCCGCCGCCGCCATGGCGCGGGTGCGCGATGACCGCCTCGCCAGCGTCAGCCTGTTCGCCGCCCAGACCGACTTCACCGAGCCGGGCGAACTGCAGCTGTTCATCGACGAGAGCCAGCTGCATTTCCTGGAAAGCATGATGTGGGACCAGGGCTATCTCTCCGCCGACCAGATGGCGGGGGCGTTCCAGATGCTGCATTCCAACGATCTGGTGTGGTCGCGCCTGGTGCAGGACTATCTCATGGGCGGGCGCGCGCCGATGATCGACCTGATGGCCTGGAACGCCGATTCCACCCGCATGCCCTACCGCATGCACAGCGAATATCTGCGCCAGCTGTTCCTGGATAACGCCTTCGCCAGCGGCCAATATATCGTCGACGGCCATCCCGCCGCTCTGCCCAACATCCGGGTGCCCATGTTCGCCGTGGGCACCGAGCGCGACCATGTGGCGCCGTGGCGCTCGGTCTACAAGCTGCACTTCCTGGCCGATACGGAGGTGACCTTCGTGCTCACCTCCGGCGGCCACAATGCCGGCATCGTCAGCGAGCCGGGCCATGCCCATCGCCATTTCCGCATCCGCCGGAAAGCCGCCTCCGATGCCTATATCAGCCCCGACGAATGGGTCGCGGGCGCGCAGGCCGAGGCGGGGTCGTGGTGGCCGGAATGGAGCGCCTGGCTGGCGGCGCGTTCCTCCCCGCAGCGCGTGGCGCCGCCGCAGATGGGTGCCCCGGCGGCGGGATACGCCCCGCTGGAGCCTGCCCCCGGCACTTATGTGCTGCAACGCTGACGCCGGGCGCGGCGGTGCCCCCTCAGGGGATCAGCACCGCGGCGCCCGAGAGGCGCCCGGCGCGCAGATCGTCCAGGGCCGCATTGGCCGCGCGCAGGGGATAGGGGGTGACTTCGGTCTTGATGCCCACCTTCGGCACCAGAGCGAGGAAGTCCGCCGCGTCGGCGCGGGTGAGGTTGGCCACCGAGAGGATCTTGCGCTCCTCCCACAGCCAAGCATAGGGAAAGCTTGGAATATCGCTCATATGGATGCCGGCGCACACCACCCGGCCGCCCTTGCGCACCGCGCGCAGCGCCGCCGGCACCAGGGCGCCCACCGGCGCGAAGAGGATCGCCGCGTCCAGCGGCTCGGGCGTGGTTTCATCGGAACCGCCGGCCCACACTGCCCCCATGTGGCGGGCGAAGTCCTGCGCCGTCACGTCGCCCGGCGTGGTGAAGGCATAGACCTCCCGCCCCTGGTACCGCGCCACCTGGGCGATGATGTGCGCCGCCGCGCCGAAGCCATAGAGGCCGATGCGGGCGCCCTCCCCCGCCATCACCAGCGCGCGCCAGCCGATCAGGCCGGCGCACAGCAACGGCGCCACATGGGCATCCTCCCCCGCCTCGCCGAGCGCATAGGCAAAGCGGGCATCGGCCAGCATGTGGGTGGCAAAGCCGCCCGGCCGGGTGTAGCCGGTGAACTGCGGCGCATCGCACAGGTTCTCGGCGCCCGCGCGGCAATAGGGGCAGGCCTGGCACGAGCGTCCCAGCCAGCCCACGCCCACCCGTTCTCCCAGCGTCAGATGGCTGCCCCCGGCCCCGCGCGCGATCACCCGGCCGACCACCTCGTGGCCCGGCACGATGGGCAGGGGCATGTCCGGCAATTCCCCGTCCACCACATGCAGATCGGTGCGGCAGACACCGCAGGCGGCCACCTGGATCAACACCTCCCCCGGGCCGGGCTCCGGCGTGGGCCAGGTTTGCGGCACCAAAGGCGCCCCATGGCGGATGAGACTCATGACGTCCATGCCTGCCCCTCCCCTACGGCACCGCGGGCAGGAACACGCCCTGCAACACGCCTCCGGTGGGCTCATATGTTTCAGTTTGCATCTGCGGCGCTGGCCGCGCCGTGATGCAGCGCAAGGGACACACGAATGATCGGTTGATTTTTCCTGCCAGTTTCGCAAAAGGAAACGTCGAACCGCCTTTTCATTGTCATCGTTCCGGCGCCGTCTGGCGCCATCGGGACGTGCTGGATCGCTCCCCAGGTTCCGCGCTCCCCCTGCCGAACACTCTGCGTTGACGGCACGCGCACGACACTACCTCCTCTGCGCTCGTGGCGAGCGGCCCTCCATTGCGGATCTTCCGATGCTTGATGACGCAGCCATCTTCGATCTGTCCCCGGTCTCTCTCTGGCTCGAGGACTACAGCCGCCTGCGCGCCCTGTTCGAGACCTGGCGGCAGGCGGGGGTGCGGGATCTGCGCGGTTACCTTGCGGAAGACATGGGACGGGTGAAGGTGTGCTCCGCCCATATCGACCTGGTGAAGGTCAACCGCCGCACGCTGGAGATGTTCGAGGCCCGCGATTTTGCCGAACTGTCATCCAATCTGGACAAGGTGTTCCGCGACGACATGCTGGCGGTGCATGCGGAAGAACTGGTGCATCTGTGGTCCGGGGCCAAGTCCTTCTCCAGCCACACCTGCAACTACACCCTGAACGGGCGGCGCCTGGACGTTCAGCTCCACGGCGCCATCATGCCCGGCTATGAGGAGAGCTGGGGCCGCGTCCTGGTCTCGCTGGAAGATGTCACCGAAAGCCAGCAGATGCGCCGGCAGCTGGCGCTCAGCGAGGCCTATGCGCGGGGTCTGTTCGAGCACTCTCCGGTGTCGCTCTGGGTGGAGGACTTCTCCGGGGTGAAGCGCCTGCTCGATACGGTGCGGCACCAGGGCATCCTGGATTTCCGGGTGTTCACCGACGTGCATCCCGAATTCGTCTCCCAATGCATGAGCGAGATCCGGGTTCTCGACGTCAATCGCCAGACGCTGCATCTGTTCGCCGCCCCGGACAAGCAGACCCTGATGCGCCGTCTCGGCGACGTCTTCCGCGACGAGGTGCTGCCGCACTTCCGCGAGCAGTTGATCGACCTGTGGGACGGCAAGCTGTTTCAGCAGCGGGAAGTGGTGAACTTCGCCCTGGACGGCACCACCCTGCATCTCATGCTGCAATTCTCGGTGCTGCCGGGACATGAGCGGACTTGGTCGCAGGTGCAGGTGGCGCTGATCGACATCTCCGCCCGCAAGAAGGCGGAAGCCTATCTGGAATATCTCGGCAAGCACGACGTGCTCACCCGCCTGTACAATCGCTCCTTCTATGTGGACGAGATGAACCGGCTGGAGCGCAAGGGCCCGCTGCCCGTCACCATCCTGATCGTCGACCTGGATGACCTCAAGGTGGTCAACGACCAATTGGGCCATGCGGCCGGCGATGATCTGCTGCGGCGGCTGGGCGAGGTGCTGACCTCGCTGGTGGAAAAGCCGAACCATGCCGCGCGCATCGGCGGCGACGAATTCGCCGTGCTGCTGCCGGGGATGGATTCGGAAGCCGGCAAATTGGTTGTTGAGCAATTGTTCAAGCTGGTGGAAATGAACAACCAGTTCTATTCCCAGAGCCTGCTGAAGATCTCGGTGGGCATGGCCACCAGCAAGCTGGGCGAGCGCCTGGAAACCACCGTGAAGCGCGCCGATCTGCGCATGTACAACAACAAGCGCGGCGGCAAGGCCTCGCCGCTGGACTGAGGCTGCCGTCAGTTGCCGACGGACGCCCGGTTGTGCGCGCCGTCTCGCTCAGCCGCTGCCGATGAGGATGCCGGCGGCCAGCACCAGGGCGCCGCCCACCACCACCTGGGTGACAGCCCGCAGAAATGGCGTTTCCATGTAGCGGTTCTGGATCCAGGCGATGGCCCACAATTCCACGAACACCACCACGCCGGCGATGGCGGTGGCAGTCCAGAAATGCGGGATCAGATAGGGCAATGCATGGCCTAGCCCGCCCACCATCGTCATCGCGCCCGAGGCAAAGCCGCGCTTGATCGGTGACCCGCGTCCGGAGATGACGCCGTCGTCATGGGCGGCCTCGGTGAAGCCCATGGAGATGCCCGCGCCCACGGCGGCGGCCAGCCCCACCAGCAAGGTGGTGTAGGAATTCTGGGTCGCGAATGCGGTGGCGAAGATCGGCGCCAGGGTGGACACCGAGCCGTCCATCAGCCCCGCGAGGCCCGGCTGCACCCAGGTGAGGATGAACTGGCGCCGCGCCTTGCCCTCCTCTTCGGCCTTGGCGTCGGGGGGCAGGTTCACCGCCTCCAGTTCCTCGGCCACTTCTTCGTGGCGGCGCTCCTGTTCCGCCAGATCGCCCAGCAATTTGCGGGTGCCCGGATCGCTGCTGCGCTTGGCGGCGGCGAGATAGAAATTGGCGCTGTCATGCTCCATGCGCGCGATTTCGGAGCGGATGCGCTCGATGCCCAAATTCTTCACCAGCCACACCGGGCGGCGGGCATAGTAGCCGGAGATGTATTCGCGGCGGATCAGGGGAATATGATTGCCGAACCGGCGCTCATGCTCGGCGATCAACTGGCGGCGATGGGCGTTCTCTTCCGCCGACATGCCCTCGAACACCCGCGCCGTGGCCGGAAACTCTGCCCGCACCGCCTCGGCGTAATCCGCATAGATCCGGCCATCGTCCTCCTCGGACGAGATGGCCAAGGCGAGCACTTCCTGCTCCGTCAGGTCAGAGAATTGCCGCCGCGCGGCGAAGCCGGGGATCATGACAGTACCTTTTTAGAATTGCTATAAAGTAGCTATCAGACCTGTCCGATGCACGCAATGCGGCGCACGCATGAGCGCTGCGACCAAAGGACATGGTTCCGGCGCGCCGGCGGGCGGACCAGCGGCGTCGATGGTGCAGCGACAATGAACCGACCCGGCGGGTTCCGCGTTGCCTCATTGGCAATCACGCGGGAGAAGCCCCTATGCCTGCAAAATCCAAGGCCCAGCAGATGGCCGCGGGTGCCGCTTTGTCGGCCAAGCGCGGCGAGCAGAAGGAGAGCGACCTGAAGGGCGCCTCCAAGGAGATGGCGCAGTCCATGACCGAAAAGGAATTGAAGGCCCTGGCCGCTACCCCGCGAAAGGGCAAGCCGGGGCACGCGCGTGAGGACTGACGGCGCACACTGAGCGCCCGGCCAGGGCGGGCGCGTCGCGCCTGCGGGCGATGCCTCCGCAGCCTCGGAGCCGGTGCGGCGGTCCGGTGGTCCGGCGGTCCGGCGGCAAAGCCGACTGCAACGGGCTGTCGCCCGGCGGAGCGTTGCCGCTCAACGCATGTGCGAAAACGCGAATGGCGCAGGCTTGGGAGCCTGCGCCATTCGATGATCGGACCCGGATGGGAACCGGTTCGCGTCTCAGGCCGCAGCCGACACGCTGCCTTCGGTGGGCACCGAGGCAATGGTCTTCAGGATCTGGGAGGCGATCTGGTATGGGTCGCCCTGGGAATTGGGGCGGCGGTCTTCCAGATAGCCCTTGTAGTCGTTCTTCACGAAGCTATGCGGCACGCGGATCGAGGCGCCACGATCGGCCACACCATAGCTGAAGGTGTGGATCGAGGCGGTCTCGTGCTTGCCGGTCAGGCGCAGATGGTTGTCCGGGCCAT
Source organism: Azorhizobium sp. AG788 (assembly GCF_943371865.1). GTDB lineage: Bacteria > Pseudomonadota > Alphaproteobacteria > Rhizobiales > Xanthobacteraceae > Azorhizobium. The sequence goes on from NZ_CALRWL010000007.1 coordinate 74,549, forward strand.
AGACGGCGATGTGGTCGGCGCGGGCGGTTTCGAACGCTGCCATCAGCTTTTCGAAATAGTCCTTGCCGCCGGTCTCGCGCAGATAGGTGGTGGAGAAGTTGGCGTGCATCCCGGAGCCGTTCCAGTCGGTGTCGCCGAGCGGCTTGCAGTGATACTCGATGTCGATGCCGTACTTCTCGGTCAGCCGCTCCATCAGGTAGCGGGCCATCCACATTTCGTCGGCGGCGCGCTTGGAGCCCTTGCCGAAGATCTGGAATTCCCACTGGCCCTTGGCCACTTCGGCATTGATGCCTTCGTGGTTGATGCCGGCGGCGAGGCACAGATCGAGATGCTCCTCGACGATCTGGCGGGCGATGCTGCCCACCTTGCTGTAGCCGACGCCGGTGTAATAGGGGCCCTGGGGCGCGGGATAGCCGGCCTCGGGGAATCCGAGCGGACGGCCGTCCTTGTAGAAGAAGTATTCCTGCTCGAAGCCGAACCAGGCGCCTTCGTCATCCAGGATGGTGGCGCGCTTGTTGCTGGCATGCGGGGTGACGCCATCGGGCATCATCACTTCGCACATCACCAGCACGCCATTGGTGCGGGTCGCATCCGGGAACACGCGAACGGGCTTCAGCACGCAATCGGAGCTGCGGCCTTCCGCCTGCATGGTGGAGCTGCCGTCAAAACCCCACAGCGGAAGCTGCTCAAGGGTCGGGAATTCGTCATACTCTTTAATCTGCGTCTTTCCACGCAGATTTGGCACGGGGGTATACCCGTCCAACCAGATGTACTCGAGTTTATACTTTGCCATTGCAGGCTCCCCATAAGCTCATGACGCGATGCGTTCGGAAATTCCTGTTGCGCCCCCCGGCCGCCAGAAGCCTAGCCGACTGAAAGCACGGACCATGCCAACCGACAGCGGACGCAACCAAAACCAGGCAACATCCACCCCACACAACCCACGACACGATGCGACCCACAGCATCATCCGGCGCCGCCGCACCCGGCGGACCCATCCGGAACCTCCTGCCCACCCCGGCGTTCCTCAACCGGAACCCATGCGCGGCGCACCAATGCCGCGCGCCCGGCAGGGGCGCCTGCGGGCCGGCACCCGTCCGCATTAACCGGACCGGGCCGTGGTGCAACGCAGCGAACTTTGCCGCACCCCGCGTGTGCTTCGCAAACAACGCTATCCAAAGAAGCAAAAACACGCATGCCTATAATGCAGTCAAACGCTGATCTAAATTTGAGCAAACTGTGTAAATGGCGGGCAAATCATGCTATGAAGGCTGCATGCGTGGCGCATCGCTGCGCACTGCTTGAAAGGAAAGTTGAGCAATGACTATGACTTCCCCTCGGGGGACCGCCAAGATCTACGCCTTCCCGCTGCGCGGGCGTGCGACCACTGCGAGCCATGACGATGCCGCAAGGCTGATGGCCGATATGGCGCAGGCGCCCGCCGTGGACTTCGGCAGCGGCTGGTATCACGACGCGGCGATCCAGGACGCCAAGCGTTCCGACAAGCGCTGATGCGGCACAGCGCTGAGCGCACGGCACCGTGCCGGGGGGACGCTCGCGCCGTGGCGCACCGCTGAAAGAGCGGACAGACGGAAGAAAGACGCAAAGCGTGACGAGAGATGCACCGTGCGGGCGGGCCTCAGGCCCCTGCCGCACGCGCAGGCCGCAGCGGCCGCGCACCGGGCTCAGCGTCCCGGAACACGTCCCCAGAACAGCTTGCCCAGAACAGCTTGCCCAGATCAGCGACCCGTGGTGAGGATCGGCGGCGGCTCGGTGCGGCCCGGCCCCAGCGAGCGCTGGACCATGACGCTGTCCGACCAGCGGCCATAGCGATAGGCCACCGCCGGCAGCAGCCCCACGCGGGAAAAGCCGAACTTGTCATGCAGCGCCAGCGAGGCGGCATTGTCGGCGTCGATATAACCGATCATCTGCCGGAAGCCTGCCGCCGCGCAGGCATCGATCAGCCCCTGCATCAACAGCCGCCCGATGCTGCGGCCCAGATGGTCGTGATGCACATAGATGGAATGCTTCACCGTATAGCGATAGGCCGGCCGCTTGCGGAACAGCACCACATAAGCATAGCCCACCACCACGCCGCCCCGGGTCGCCACCAGATGGGGAAAGCGCCGGTTGCGCAGGTTCTTGCGCCGGTCGCGCAGGTCGTCCGGCTGCGGGGTGTCGGTGTCCTCGACCCCCTCCTCCACTCCCCGGCGGATGTGGCGACGATAGATCGCCAGCATCGCCTCCACATCGCCATCCCGCGACGGCCGGATCAGCACCGGCAAATCGTCGTCCGTCATCGGCTCTACGGCTCCGTGGGTGGCGCTCATTCGGCGACCACATAGGTGTGAAGTCGGACCCGGCCCGACGAATCCACCTCACGATATACGCCCTGGATCTCCACGTCGAAGCCCGGGAAGGTGTTGAAGCAGGCTTCGAACATCTTCAGATAGTCGATCATCGGCTGCGCCCGCGCGCTCAGCCGCTCGCCGGGCACGATGGTGGCGATGCCGGGCGGATAGACCACGAACGGCGTGGTGGCGATGCGCCCGGAGATGGCGTCGATGGGCAGGAAGTCCACATCGTTGCGCACCAAGGCGCGGGCGGCATCATGGGGCGACATGGCCGGTTCCGGCAGATGCTCGGGCGAGAACTGCATGGCCTGGAGCCCGCTCACATTGGCGTCGCGGAAGAAGCGGTGCATCTCGCCGCACAGATCCCGCAGCCGCACGCCCGCATAGCGCTGCGGCCGGCGGCGGAAGAATTCCGGGATCGCCTCTTCCAGCAGCGCATTGTCATCATGCAGCTTCTTGAACGCCACCAGCCCGCTGATCAGCGTGCCGGCCTTGGAGGCCTCCACGCCGGGGGTGAGCAGGAACAGCAGTGAGTTGAGGTCGTTCTTCTCCGCGACGATGCGGTTCTCGCGCAGATATTGCGCCACCACCGGCGCGGGAATGCCGTGCTCCGTATAGGCGCCCGTGGCCCGGTCGAAGCCGGGGGTGAGCAAGGTGAGCTTGTTGGGGTCGGTCATGGCAAAACCCGGCGCCATGCGCGAGAAGCCGTGCCAGGTCGCATCCGGGGTCAGTTGCCAGAAGGCGGGGTCGGAGGCGAGCTGGTCAGTGCCCACCGCTTCCCACGCCACGTCATGGACGCCGCCGTCGCGCAGCACGTCGGGGATCTTCACCCGGTCGGGCACGAACGGCTCGAAGAACCAGCGCCGCTCGGGCCGCACTTCCTTTTCTTCGAACTCGCGCCGCACCGCGCGGATCTTCTTGCGCAGTTCGATGCCCAGGCGAATGGTATCGTCCCACAACACTTCGCCGGAACGGCCCTTCATCATCTGCGCGCCCACGTCGAGCGAGGCGAACAAGGGATAGAACGGCGAGGTGGAGGCGTGCTGCATGAAGCTTTCGTTGAAGCGGCGATGCTCCACCCGGCGCTTCTGGCCGCGGATGTGGCGATCCTTCATGTGGATCTGCGAGGCCTGGGAGAAGCTGGCCAATTGCTTGTGGGTGGACTGGGTGGCGATGATGCCCGGCGCGTCCGGCCCCAGATCCTTCAGCCCCATGGCGAAGCGCCCCGCATAGAGCGGATGGAACTTCATGAAGCCGGCCCAGGCCTCGTCGAACAAGATGTAGTCGCACAGGTGGCCGATGCGGGCGACGATCATCTCGGCGCTATGGATGGTGCCGTCATAGGTGCACTGCTCCACCACCGCCACCCGGAACGGGCGCGGCTTCTGCCACGCGTCCGGATCCTTCACCAAAGGATGGGTGCGGATGCGCTCGCGCAGCGCGGTCTCGTCGAACGCCTCCCAGCGCATGGGGCCGATCAGCCCATGGGCGTTGCGCTCGGTGGGCAGATAGACCGGGACGCCGCCGGAGATCATCAGCGCGCCATGGTGGGCGGCCTTGTGGTTGTTGCGGTCGAACAGCACCAGGTCGCCGTCGGTCACCAGCGCCGCCAGCGCCACCTTGTTGGAGGTGGAGGTGCCGTTGAGCACGAAATAGGTCTTCTCCGCCCCGAAGATCTGGGCGGCTTCCTTCTGCGCCTGGAGCGCAGGGCCCTCATGGGTCAGCAGATCGCCGAGATCGAGCACGGAATTGTCCAGATCGTCGCGGAACACCGCCTCGCCCAGATGCTCCATGAATACCCGGCCGATGGGGCTGCGGGAATAGAACACGCCGCCATTATGGCCGGGGCAGGTCCAGAGCTGGTTGCCCTCCTCCGCATAATCCACCAGGGCGCCGAAGAACGGCGTCTTCAGCGTCTCGGCATATTGCTTGAGGCGGCTGATGAGGTTCTTGGCGATGAAGGCGGGGGTCTCCTCGGAGAGGAAGACATAGCCGTCGATGAAGTCCAGCACCTCCACCGGCAGGTCTTCAAACCTTTTACGGCGGATCAGCAGGATGATGGGGAAATCCAGGCCGCGGCGGCGCATCAGATTGATGAGCGAGGCGGTCTTGCCTTCCAGGCCCTTCTTGCCCCAGTCCACCATCATGCAGCCGATGGCGGCGTCGGTCTGCACGGCGATCTCGGCGTCCTCGACCTTGCGCGCCTTCACCACCTCGAAGCCGGAGCGCTCGATCTCGTCCACGATCTGGTTGAAGCGAATGCCCTCCAGATCGTCCGCATCGAACGCGGGGGCAGAGAACAAGAACTTGAAACGCCGGAAATATTCCATGGAAACCCGCTGAGATGCGACGCCCCTAGAGCCTGATCCGGTCATGGATCACCATGATCGGTGACTCAGCCTCTCACAGTTTGATAGGGAGCGTCCCGTGGCCGCTGATCTGCGGGCGGGATCTTTGCGGGCGAGATGTGACAGGCCCGTGACAGCTGGAGCCTGGCCATGGTTCGAGCACGCGGTCCGGCGCCAAAGGCCACGGACCCGCCAGCGGCAAACGTGCCGCCGGGCGCCGCTGCCTCTGGATGTGGGGGTCAGGTTTGCCCCGGCGCAGGGCGGATCCCCGGACTCGATGGTACGGGCCACCGATCCGGGGCGACGCGCGTTTCACCGCAAAGAGGAATACCCCTTTCCTCTTTGCCGAGAGACGGAAGCGGGGCTCAGACGGGCGCGCGGTACGGCCCGTCTCAGCGCATCCGGCGCGAAGGCCGATCATTCGGGACCCGAACGTCGGCGCCGGTGTCGAGAGCATCACCCTGTTCTTCGAACCGGTGAATGTCTCTCTCTAACGGCTTGATCGTGCTTTCGTCATGCCAACCGGTCCCCGCTCCGCACGGGAGCGCTCTAGACGACTTCCGAGGTCGTGGCCGCCTGGGAGGTGGCGGGGTCGGTCTTTTCGGCCGCAGCCTTTTCGGCTGCGGCCTTCTCGGCGGCTTCGGTCTCGGCTTCCTTCTTGGCTTCCTTGGCCTGCACCGCCTCGGCAATGGCCGAAAGGTCCAGCTTCACCACCGGCGCATAGGGATTGGTCCCGTCGCTCTTTGTGGTGCTGCCGGTGCCCGATGTGGCGGTGGTGCCGGTGGTGGCCGCCGTGTCCGAGGTCTCGGAGGTGGCGAAGGTCTCGCTGGTCTTGCTGCTCGAGCTGACGCCGCCGGTGCCCTGCGACTGCTGGGACTGCTGCTGCGCCTGCGCGATCTGCTGGGTGAGCTTTTCGATCAAGGCCTCCTGGACCGCGACTTCCTGGGCGTCATTGTTCTTCTGGGCTTCGGCCAGGGCGGCTTCCGCCTTCGCCTTGTCGGCTTCCAGTTTTGACACCTTGGAGTTGCTGTTCGACGTAAATAACGCCGAGGTTGTAGAACTCTGCGTGGCTGAAATACTGGACATGATTGCATCCCGAGCTTCATGGTCCCCACCACCAGGGGAAACTCGGTCGCGAGGCTTGCCTGTGGCTGGCGACAGGCGGCTCACACCCGCCGGTGCCGCATTTTTCCGCACATCGCCGCACGCGCCAGTTGAGTCGATCCCGCGACGCTCGCCGGATGGCTCGAAATGCGCTGCGAAACATGCACAATAGGCCATGGATTATCGCACCTTATGCCTTGCCCCCGCCGGCACCGCCTTCCGCCTCGACAAGCGGGACCCCGCTGCCCACAACTCCTTCTCAGGGCGTGCCGATGCGCAGCCGGAGATCGATGCCCAACTCAAGCGCATGGGCACGTTCCAGGAGAAGCTGTATGCGGAAAAGAAGCGCTCGCTGCTGATCGTGCTGCAAGGCATTGATGCCGCGGGCAAGGACGGGGTGTGCTGGCATGTGCTGAAGGGCATCGGCCCCCAGGGCTGCCATGTGGCCGCGTTCAAGGTGCCTTCGGAAGAGGAGAAGGCCCACGACTTCCTGTGGCGGGTGCACCCCCATACCCCGGCGCTGGGCACCGTGGCGGTGTTCAATCGCTCCCACTATGAAGATGTGCTGGTGGCCCGGGTGCACAAATTGGTGCCGGAGGCGGTGTGGCGGCAGCGCTATGATGTCATCAATGATTTCGAGCGCGGCCTGCAGCTGGCAGGCACGACCATCCTCAAATTTTTCTTGTACATCTCGAAGGAAGAGCAGCTGAAGCGCTTCGCCGCGCGGCTGGATGATCCCGACCGCCAGTGGAAGATCAGCGCCAGCGATTATACCGAGCGGGCCTATTGGGACGATTACATGGCCGCCTATGACGACATGATCTCCCATTGCTCCACGCCCCATGCGCCCTGGTATGTGATCCCCTCGAACCACAAATGGTTCCGCGATCTGGCGATCTCCCAGATCATCGCCAACACCATGGACGACATGGACATGCAGCCGCCGCAGGCGACGGTGGACGTGGTGGAGATCCGCAAACTGTATGAAGCGGAAGTGGCCAAGGCCGCCGCGGACGGCGAAAAGGCGGGCAAAGCCGGCTGAGCCACGGTCCGGAAGGCGCGCGTCGCGGTGCCGGCACCGGCGTCGGCGTCGGGACCGTTGCTCGTCCGGGAGTTCAGCCCATGGACCCAATAAAAAGCCGGCCGCCTGGGTGGGCGGCCGGCGCGACTGTCTCCGGCGGTCTGAGCCGCCGCGGCGATCAGCCGAACAGCTTGGCGGCGGTCTTGGCCACCAACTCACCCTGGTGGCGGGCGCCGGCCAGATCGATCTCGGACGGCTGGCGCGAGCCGTCGCCGCCGGCCAGGGTGGTGGCGCCATAAGGCGCGCCGCCCACGATCTCGCTCATGTTCATCTGGCCCTGGTAGCTGTAGGGCAGGCCCACGATCACCATGCCGAAGTGCAGCAGATTGGTGATGATGGAGAACAGCGTGGTCTCCTGGCCGCCATGCTGGGTGGCGGTGGAGGCGAACGCCGCGCCGACCTTGCCATTCAGCGCGCCGCGGGCCCACAGGCCGCCGGCCTGATCCAGGAACGCCGCCATCTGCGACGACATGCGCCCGAAGCGGGTGCCGGTGCCGACGATGATGGCATCATAGTGCTCAAGCTCGGCCACGGTGGCCACCGGAGCGGCCTGATCGAGCTTGAAATGGGCGCCCTTGGCGATCTCTTCCGGCACGGTCTCGGGCACGCGCTTGATGTCCACGGTGGCGCCGGCGCTGCGGGCGCCCTCGGCAACCGCCTGCGCCATGGTCTCGATGTGGCCGTAGGTGGAATAGTAAAGAACCAGAACCTTAGCCATGGTGGCCTCCAGAAGATCGCGCGGCGCGAGAGGGCGCCGTCTCAAACCCGGCGGCACCCTCGCACGGGGCGGCATCAGGAAATAGTCGAATAAAATGATGCGTTACGTCCAAGATTTTCGAACGACTTTAGCCTTGGGCCTTCACCGGCGCGCCACCGGCCTCACCCTTGGGCGAACCGGCGAAACTCCTTGGCCACCCGCTCATAGACCTGGCGCTTGAACGGGATCACCAGTTCCACCGCCCGATCCAGCGTATCCCAGCGCCAGGCGCTGAACTCGGCCTTGTGGGCGCCGCCGCCGGGCTTGAGAATCTCGATCTCCCGCTCCTGGCCGGTGAAGCGCAGCGCATACCATTTCTGCGTCTGGCCGCGATAACGCCCCCGCCAGGCCTCGCCGGCCACCCGCCCGGGCAGGTCATAGGTCAGCCAGTCGTCGATCTCGCCCAGCAAGGTGACCGAGCGCATGGAGGTCTCCTCATAGAGCTCCCGCAGCGCGGCGGCATAGGGCGCCTCGCCCTTGTCGATGCCGCCCTGCGGCATCTGCCAGGAATGGGTCGCATCCACATGCTCCGCCCCGCCCAGGCGCTGGCCCAGGAACACCTTGCCCTCGCCATGGAACACCGCAAGGCCGACACAGGGGCGGTAGGGCAGATCGTCAAGACGGCTCATGGCTCACCTTTCGCGGCAGGGGATGCTGTGCCTTATGCCACGACTGGCGCGTCAGCGCTGCCCCCGGATGCGCGCCATCCCCTCATGCGGGCTCCGGCGGAGGGCCGCCCGCCGCCGGCGATGGCCGCGGAATGCCGCGGGGATGGGCCAGCAATTGGTCCAACGTCACCGGCCGGAAGTCCCACACATCCACGCCCACATCGATCTGCCGCGCCATGGGCGACAGGCGGCCATGGGAGTGGCCATGCAGATTGATGCTGCCGCGCCGGTCGCCATTCCAGGAGCGGAACGGATAATGGCAGAGCACCAACTTGTGCCCCGCCACCTCCAGCTCGGTATAATGCTGCACATCCACCCAGCCGGGCAGCTGGGCCGTGTGGGCGGGATCGTTATTGCCGATCAGGAGGTGCTTGTGGCCATGGAGGCGGGAGAGCAGCGCGGCAATTTTTTCCGGCTCGCCGCGCGCGAAATCCCCGAGATGCCAGACATCGTCGCCCGGTTTAACGGTTTCGTTCCACCGTTGCTCCAATTGGTCATCATGGGCCGCAAGTGACGCAAATGGGCGCTTTTGCAGGTTCAAAATGCGAATGTCGCAAAAGTGGGAATCGCTGGTGAAGTGAAGGGTCATCGGTGTCGTACTCCACTGATGGCCAGCCTAGCGCAGCGATGCGACATGCGCGACCGGGCGGCCCGTGGCGGACCGCCCCCTTCGCGTCAATGGGCGCGGGAGCGCACCGGCATGGCGGTGGAGCCCCAGGCGCGCAGGGAGGCCCAGGTGCGGCGTTCCAGCTGGAACCGATCCACCGGCACCGAGGCGGAGAGCGCCCGCACCCGGCACAGCCCGACGCCGGACCATTGGAAGGCGCATTTCTCCAGCACCCGCCGCGAGGCCGGATTGACCACCCGCGCCGCGCCGGACAGCAGGTCGATGTCGGTCTCGGAAAACACATAGTCGATCACGGCGCGCATGGCCTCGGTGGCGATGCCGCGGCCCCAGAACGGCTCGCCGATCCAGTAGCCGATCTCATGCACGGTCTCGGGCGGGCGCCGGCCGAAGCCGCACATGCCGGCAAACGTCTGACCGGCCTCGCTTTTTACGAACAGGGCATAGGTGGCCGCATCGCTCACCTGGGCCTGGGTCTCCACGAAGGCGCGGGCGTCCGACAGGCGATAGGGATGGGGCAGGTTCGCCGTCATTTCGGCGATCGTGCGGTTGTTGGCCAAGGCCGCAATGGCCGCGATGTCCTCGATGCGCGGCGCGCGGAGGACGAGCCGTTCGGTTTCGAGGACGGGGATACAGCTCTCCGCGAGCGGCGCGCCCAAAGGCTGTTCAACGATGGTCATGGCGGGCTCCTTGTCGGCGGTCAGGCAGACGAACGAACGAAAACCGGGGAGACGATGGCTCGTCCCCCCGGTTTTCTGGAGCCCAGGCGTCCTGGTCAGGCTCCCACCGGCGCGACGAGCGCGGCGGGATCCTTCACCTTGGATTCTCGCCGCTTATTCAGCCGCTTGGAGGGCGGCGGGGACAACCGATACGTAAGTTCGGTCGTTCAATTTGGTGCGGAACTCGACGCGGCCTTCCACGAGGGCGAACAGGGTATGGTCTTTGCCCATGCCCACATTGGTGCCCGGATGCCACTTGGTGCCGCGCTGGCGCACGATGATGTTGCCCGAAATGACCGCCTGGCCACCGAACTTCTTCACGCCAAGGCGACGACCGTCAGAATCGCGCCCGTTGCGAGACGAGCCGCCTGCTTTTTTATGAGCCATTTGCGCTCTCCGTCCTTAAATCAGGCGTCTGCGGCGACGGCTTCAGCCGGCGCCCGACGGACACGAACCGAAGCCTTGGCGATTTCGCCATTGAGCCCGGAAATCTCAGTGATGCGCACCACGGTCAGATCCTGACGATGGCCGCGCTTGCGACGCGAATTCTGCCGACGACGCTTCTTGAAGGCAATCACCTTCTCGCCGCGGGTCTGCTCCACCACTTCGCCAGTGACGGACACGCCTTCCAGGAACGGCGCACCCACATGGGTGGCCTCGCCGGAGATGAGGAGCACGGGGAAGGTCACGCTCTCGCCGGCTTGCGCCGTCAGCTTTTCCACCGTGATGACGTCATCGGCGACAACGCGATACTGCTTGCCGCCTGTTTTGATGACCGCGAACATCTTGTCTCGCTTTCGTGTTCAGCCAAGCCTCGAAGGGCCGGCTTCTTCCGGTCGGATTGGGATCTCACAGGCACACAGGTGCCCAGGAGAACGGTCCCTTTACGCGGTCCCCCCCTGCGCTGTCAATGCGCAAGCCCATCCGCGCCGCCCCGATCGACGGCCCTGCAGCGCCTTGTGGGGAGGTATCCGGCGCGGACCGGCACGACCGGCTTGCCTCACGCCTTATCCTTTGGCATCGAAGCACAGGCCGCGCCTGCGCATACTGGGGCAGCGGCGCCCCGCCAGCAAAAGGCCGCCCCATGCATCCCCCCTCCTCGCAGATGCCCAATGATGCTCCGGTCATCCGCACCATCGCCATGCCGGCGGACACCAATCCCAGCGGCGACATCTTCGGCGGCTGGCTGATGTCGCAGATGGATCTGGCGGCGGGGAACGTGGCCGCACGCCGGGCCCGCGGCCGTGCCGCGACCGTGGCGGTGGAAGCCATTACCTTTCTCAGCCCGGTCTCCGTGGGCGATGAGGTCAGCCTGTTCGCCACCTTGCTGACTGTCGGGCGCACCTCCATGCGGATCGAAGTGGAAGCCTGGCGCCGGGCCCGCGAGAGTGAGGACACCCGCAAGGTGACCGAGGCGATCTTCACCTTCGTGGCCATCGACTCGAACGGCCAGGCCCGCCCTGTCCCCGTGCAGCCCTGAAGCGCTCCCCGGCCCGCGCCGGATGAGCCGAAGGCGTCCTGCGAGCGTCCAGCCATTGCATGGCAGGCCGGATCAAGGGGCTCACCGGCCGGTGGACGCCGCAAGTCCCTGTGGGTGATTGCGCCAGCCTTGCGCTCCCGCCGCCGCCTCTCTTGTCTCGCGCCAAGCTCTCAGCTAGAAGCGCATTCACCACGGCGAGGGATCATACCCTCGTGCCTCGGCTGGAGAGGTGGCAGAGTGGTCGAATGCACCGCACTCGAAATGCGGCATAGGTGCAAGCCTATCGGGGGTTCGAATCCCTCCCTCTCCGCCACTCAACGTAAAATTCGTCCTTGTCTTTAATGGATTACGATCTGCCTGCGGCAGGCCGCCCCCAATTTATCCCTCCCTAGAATTCGAATGATCCGGGACGTTCTCCTTGCCTCAAAACTTAGGGAAGAAGGCGACCAGGACTCGAGGGGCGGTTCAGACGCACCCCGCCGCTGGGAGATCCCACGAACAGGCGGGGCGGTTGAACCGGAGCCTTCAGCGCATCTGCGTCAATGAAGGTGAGGTGGGCTGTCGCGTCCGGCACGCCTTCGACGCGGGCGATCATCGCATCGCGCGCTCCCTCGAGGATCGGTGCGGCATGGACGCCTCGCCCGGCTCGATCCGGCCCGGATGACTGGTCAAGTCGCACCAGACCTGCTCGCAAAGGCAGATGCGCCAATCAGGCCGCCCCAAAGGAAGCCGGCAAGCCGAAAACCGGCGGCCACTCCATGATTTTTCCTTGCGCCATGGTAGCCAAGCCGGCATGAGGGAAAATGGATCTGCGGTATCCAGGGGCGACTGCAGCGCCTGCCCTGTCCCATCGAACCTATGCCCTCTGGATATGTCTCATGGCCCTTGAGACCCATGCGAGTGCCGTTGCCTTTGGCCTCAAGCCGTTCTCGCGCCTCAGTCAACCCAGCGAAGCCGTGCGTCAGTTCACGCCCAATTGGTTCGCCGCGACGATGGGCACCGGCATCCTCGCCATTGCACTGGCGCAATTCCCGGCGTGGCCGCAGCTGCGGACCGTCGGCGAGGGGCTCTGGCTGTTCAATATCGGGCTCTTCGGCGTGTTCTCGCTGCTGTATACGGCGCGATGGATCTTCTTCTTTGATGGCGCGCGACGCATCTTCGGGCACTCCGTCGTGTCCATGTTTTTTGGCTGCATTCCCATGGGACTTGCGACCATCATCAACGGCTTCCTGATTTTTGGCCTCGCCCGCTGGGGTGAGACGGCGGTCCGCATTGCCGAGGTCCTCTGGCTGATCGATGCCGGGCTCGCCGCCGTCTGCGGTATCGCCATTCCCTTCATGATGTTCACCCGCCAGAGCCATGCCATCGATCAGATGACCGCGGTCTGGCTGCTGCCGGTGGTGGCCGCGGAAGTGGCAGCGGTCAGCGGCGGATTGCTCGCGCCGCATCTGGGCGACGTGCACACCCAGCTGAATGTGCTCATCGGCAGCTATCTGCTGTGGGCGTTGTCGGTGCCGCTGGCCATGAGCGTGCTGGTGATCCTGGTGCTGCGCATGGCGATCCACAAACTCCCCCATGTGAGCATGGCGGCCACGAGCTGGCTCGCGCTCGGCCCGATCGGGACCGGCGCTCTGGGGCTCTTGGTGCTGGGAGAAGCGACGCCCGCCGCTTTCGCCGCCAATGGCCTGGACGCCTATGCCGGCGCTGCCCGCGGCATCGGCCTGATGGGCGGCCTGTTGCTGTGGGGCTATGGCCTATGGTGGTTCGCGATGGCCCTGCTCATCACCATCCGCTATGTGCGCCAAGGGCTGCCGTTCAATCTTGGCTGGTGGGGATATACCTTTCCCCTGGGGGTCTATGCGGTGGCGACGTTGCGGCTGGGAAGCCTTCTTCCCATCGGGTTGTTCGGCATCCTGGGCAGCATCTTCGTGGCGCTGCTCAGCGTGATGTGGGTGGTCGTGTCCACCCGCACCGCACGAGGCGCCTGGCGCGGCGAATTGTTCGTGTCGCCCTGTCTCGCAGCGCCGTAGACCGCGCGTGCGCTGACAGACGCCGACCGCTCGCTTGGAGACGGGGCCCGCAGCATGCGGAAACGGTGCTGCCCATCCGGCCGCCCGCGCCACATCGTGCCGATCGAGGCGAAGATCTGCACCGCCGTGGGCACCGCGACCAGCATCGATGCCGCGGAGAAGAACGCCAGTGCGAGGTGGGGAATGCCGACGGCGAACATATGGTGCACCCACAGCCCAAAGCTCAGGAACACCATGCCGAGAATTGCCGCGACGATGGCGCCATAGCCGACGATCCGCGTGCGACACAGCGCGGGACCGTCGACAGCACGCCGGCCGCCGGCAAGAAGATGACGTAGGCCTCCGGATGACCGACCGGGCGCGGGCGAAGGTCAGGGCGGCGGCTTCGAGCGAAGCTTGGTGCAAGACGGAGGCCCGCTGGATCTCGTCCCAGGCGGTCGCCCGCACCATGGCTTCGAAGGCTGGAAATCCGTCGGTGTGCTCGGCGATGAAGTCCGCGTCCAGCACCCGCTCGCCACCGGTGGCGCGCGGGTCGTCATCGAGCGCCAGCACCGTCTTGGCCATGTTGATCATGGCGGCGATGTCGCCCCCTCGCCCGACGTCGTGGATCCGCACATGCGGGAGCGCCGGGCGGAAAGCAAAATCGGCGCGTCCGGATGGCGTCAGCGCTCCGCAAACGCCTTTTCCACCACATAGGTGGCCGGGCGAGCGCCAGCGCCCTCCACGAAGCCGCGCGCCTCCAGGATCACGCCGAGGTCGGCGATCATCTGCGCACTGCCGCACAGCATGGCACGGTCGGTCTCCTTATTCAGCGCCGGCAGGCCGAGATCGGCGGCGATGGTGCCGCTGGCGAGAAGGTCGCTCACGCGGCCCTGGTTGCGGAACGGCTCGCGGGTGACGGTGGGATAATGCAGCAGTTTGCCGGCGCACATCTCGCCCAGGACATCGTGGCCGCGCACCGCCGCCACCACCGCCTCGCCATAGGCCAGTTCCGCCACCGTGCGGCAGCCATGCACCAGCACCACGGCCTCGAACCGCTCATAGGTCTCCGGATCCTTGATCAGGCTGACGAAGGGGGCGAGGCCGGTGCCGGTGGCCAGCATGTAGAGGTGCCGGCCGGGGATGAGATTGTCCAGCAGCAGCGTACCGGTGGGGCGCCGGCCCACCAGGATCGGATCGCCCGGCTTGAGCGCCTGCAGGCGGGAGGTGAGCGGGCCGTCGGGGACCTTGATGGAGAAGAACTCCAACTGGTCCTCATGGGGCGCGCAGGCCATGGAATAGGCCCGCAGCAGCGGCTTTTCGCCCACCTGTAGCCCGATCATGGTGAACTGGCCGCTGCGAAAGCGGAACGAGGGATCGCGGGTGGCGGTGAAAGAGAACAGGCGCTCGGTCCAGTGGCGGACCTCCAGCACGGTTTCGGCGGCGATGGTGCTCATGGGGCCTCACTCCGCCGCCGGGGCGGCGCTGAATACGGTGGTGAACTTGTCCGGCACGCCCATCCAGGCCTGGGCATCGTCCGGCGGTTCCTTCTTCTCGGCGATATTGGGCCAGACCTGCGCATAGCGGGCGTTCAGCGCCACCCAGGGCGCGCCCTCGGCATGATCGGCGGTGCGGATGGCATCGGCCGGACATTCCGGCTCGCACACGCCGCAGTCGATGCATTCGTCGGGATGAATGACGAGCATGTTCTCGCCTTCATAGAAGCAGTCCACCGGGCAGGCAGCGACGCAATCCATGAATTTGCAGCGGATGCAATTGTCGGTGACAACGTAAGTCATAGCGGCGATCCACTCCGTTTATTGTCCAAGACTAACGGAATGGCGGCGGGGGATCGCGCATCGCTTCACTAAGCGGTCAATTAGTTACGTCGATTTTCAGGACTGCGCGATCGCCTCGTGGACGCACTCAGATCACGTCCGCCAGGGTTTGGCCGTGGAGATTGATGGCGAGGCCCTTGAGGGCATCCTCGTTCAGCTCACCGCCCATGGCTTTCAGGCTCTCCTCGCGGATCAGCGCCGCCAGCTCGCCGCGCAGGGCCAGGAATTCGGCCGACAGCATCACCTGGGCATCACGCGGGCGGGCGAGGGGCACGGTGACTTCCGCCTTGATGGTGCCGGGGCGGGCGGTCATCACATAGATGCGGTCAGAGAGGAAGATCGCCTCGTCGATGTCATGGGTGACGAACAGCACCGAGATCCCCAGCCGCTGCCACAGATTGGTGAGGATCTGCTGCATGATCTGCCGGGTCTGGGCATCCAGCGCGCCGAACGGCTCATCCAGCAACAGCACCTTCGGCCCGGTGGCGAGCGCGCGCACGATGCCCACGCGCTGCTTCATGCCGCCGGAGAGGCGATCGGGATAATGGTCCTCGAATTGCGACAGCCCGGCCAGCCCCAGCAGGGTGCGGGCGGACTGCTTGCGCTCATGGGCGGAAACGCCCTTCATCTTGAGACCGAACTCCACATTCTCCCGCACGGTCTTCCAGGGAAACAAGGAATATTGCTGGAACACCATGCCCCGATCAGCACCGGGGCCACGCACCGGCTCACTGTCCACCCGCACGCTCCCGGCGGTGGGGGTGAGGAAGCCGGCCACCGCATTCAGCAAGGTGGACTTGCCGCAGCCGGACGGCCCGATGATGGAGACGAACTCGCCGGGCTCCACCCGCAGGTCCGCCTCCTCCACCGCCGACATGGCCCCGTCCATGGTTTCATAGGACAGGCAGAAATCGCGGACCTCGATCAGGCCCCGCTCCGGCCTCAGGCGGGTGTCCGGCTGGCTGGATGTGGCGGTCACGGCAGTCTCCATGGGCAGGCGGAAAGCGGGAGGCAGAGGTTCCGGCGGTCAACGGGCATGGGACCAGGGCGCCACCTTGCGGCCGAGAAAGCGGATCGCCACCGAGGAGATCAGGCCCAGCACACCGATGCAGATCATGCCCAGGGCGATGTCCGGATACTGCACGAGGGAATAGGCCTCCCAGGTGAAATAGCCGATGCCGAACTGGCCGGAGATCATCTCGGCGGCGATCAGCGACACCCAGGCCACCCCCATGCCCACGGTGAGGCCAGTGAAGATGTGCGGCAAGGCGGCGGGGAAATAGACCTCGCGGAAGGTGGCCGCCTCGCGGGCGCCGAGGCACCGGGCGGCGCGCACCAGCACCTCGTCCATGGTGGACATGCCATGCAGGGTATTGATGAGGATCGGGAAGAAGGCGCCGAGGAAGGTGATGAAGACGATGCTTTCCTCATTGCTCGGCCACAGCATGATGGCCATGGGCACCCAGGCGATGGCCGGGATCGGCCGCAGCACCTCGGAGACCGGGAATACCGCCTCCTTCAGCAGCTTGTAGCGCCCCATGAGCAGCCCCAGCGGCACCGCCACCACCGCCGCGAGCGTGAAGCCGAACAGGATACGGCGGCAGGAGATGAGCAGATGATCAATGAATCGCCCGCTGCGAAATGCCCGCGAGGCGCTCTCCAGCACCTGCTCCGGGGAGGGCACGTTGGAGAAGCGCACGTACAGCGTCATGCGGTGCGTGGTCAGCAGGTGCCAAGCCGCGATGAAGGCGGCGATGGAGAGCAGCGCCAGCAGCGCCGCGCGCAATTCGCCCTTGTGCAGGCGGAACCAGCGCATGGCGCGTCCGCCGCCGGCGGGCGCCGAGGCCTCGAGCTGCGGCGCGCGCGGCGGGCGCAGGCGGATGGCGCCGGAAGCGCTGGGCACAGGGGCAAGGGTGAGCGATGTCATCATGCCGCTGTCCCCGGCTCCGACTCCAGTGGCGAGTGGCGCATGGGGGGCCGGCTCCGCCGGCGTAAAACCGCCGGCGGCAAAGATCTTGGGAGGGAAGGCCTCGGGCGTGAATGCCTCGGGTGTAAATGCGGTGGCGCTGCGCTTCATGGCGATCACCCTCGGCCCGCGGCGACGCTTTTCAGCGCGTCGTCGAAGCTCATCACGGTGCCGCCGGACTTGGCCGCTTCCGCCTCGGCGTCCTTCTTCAGCAGGAAGGGCAGGATCTGGGTTTTTCCGTCCTTGGGCACGGCGGCATAGAAGGCCTCGCTGGCAAACAATTTGATGCCGCGCGGGGTGTCGAACAGATAGGTCACCGCCACCTTCTTGCCCTGGGTCTTCATCTGCGCGAGCGCGCCCAGGGTGCAGAGCGGGCTGGAAAAGGCCTTGATGCCCTCGCCCTCCACCCAGATCTCGCCGGCCTTGCGCGGCTCGGTGATGGCGACCTTGCAGAAGCCGTCCTCGCCGGTGACTTCGTAATTGGCGAGGCTGGCCAATTGCTTGTCGTAATCGAGCCCCAGTTCGCCATAGGCCTTGCGCACATAGCTGTCGTTGACCCAGGCCTTGACGTCGAACTCCTTCATCCGGCCGAGCTTCTGCAGCACGCCCGCATCCTGTGCGGCATCTTCCACCAGTTGCGGCTTGATGGTGGGGTCCATGGTCATGATGCCGCCGGGGCCGAGGAAGATGTAGACCACTTCCTTGTCGATGCCGGTCCATTTGGCGATCTGCTCGGCCGCGCTCTTGGGATCCTTGCGCACCCAGGCGTCGGCCTCGACGATGGCCTTGATGTAGGCCACCACCACTTCGGGATATTTGCTGGCAAAATCGGTGCGCACCACCACCCCGTGCCAGGTGGGGGCGGAGGTCTCGACGCCGTCGAAGATCTTGCGGGCAAAGCCGCGGAACGGCAGCAGCTCGGCGAAGGGCACGAAGTCGGCGTGGGCGTCGATCTTCTTTTCCTGGAGGTTGGTGGCGCCCACTTCCGGGCTCTGGCTCACCAGGCGGAAGTAATCATCGGACCATTTGTTGTCCTGCATGGCTTTGAGCACCATGCCATGGGCGGCGGAGCCGAACGGCACGCTCAGCACCTTGCCCTTGAGATCCGAGAGCTGGAAATAGGGCGAGTCCTTGTGCACCACCACGCCGTTGCCGGAGCCGTAGATGTTGTAGGCGGCGACGGCGATGAGCTGGCTCTTGCTGTCCGGATTGGACTGGAAGGTGTAGCCGTTCACCACCAGCGGAAAGTCACCCATGCCGCCGAACTGGAGCTTGTCGGCCATCATGCCGTTGGTCACCGGCGGGCCGGAGGTGAAGTTCTGCCAGTCGAGCTTGAAGGTGATGTTGGCGTATTTGCCGTCCTTCGGCAGGTACTTTTCCAGCAGCTTCAACTCACGGATCACCACGCCGGTGGTGACCGTGTTGGTGGTGGTGTCCTGGGTGCCGATGCCGACATTGACCGTCTGCTGGGCGTGGGCGGGGCCGGCGGCGACCAGCGCGCCAAGGCCGGCGGCAGCCAAACGACTGGGAAGGCGGGAACCCCGTAGGCGGGGTCGGGAGGCGAAGCAGTCCATCCGCATGTGGGTCACCTCTGAAAGGGAAGCACGGCTCTTTGCGGCCTTAAGCTCATCTTCCGTCGCCAGCTTCGAGCTGTTCAAAGGAAGACCGGGCCGGACAGTCGATTAGTTGCCTCCAATGAGGCCCTGGTGAATTTTTCGGCAGATCCCTCATGGCCTGCCTTGGCCTCAAGCACCGCCGCGCAAGGCGTGCAGGGCTTCCACCTCGTGCACCACCAGCTTGGACTTCTCGGCGGTCAGCACGCCTTGCTCCTGCAGGCGCTTGAGGCTGATGGTGACCCATTGCCGGGTGGCGCCCACCATATGGGCCAGGTCCGCATGGGTGAGGGCGGTGCCGATGGCGATGCCATTGGCCTCCTTCACGCCATAGGCGTCGCACAGATGCAGCAGGAGGTGGGCCAGCCGCTCGGTCACCGAACGGGTGCCGAGCATCTGCGCCAGCGCCGAATAGCATTTGCCCTTGAAGGTCAGGCCCTCGATCAAACCCAGCGCCAGCGCCGGAATATGGCCCATGAGGCGGCGCAAGGTCTTGCCGGGAAGGTGGATGACCACGGAATTGGCGGCCGCAACACCGGACCAGACATGCGGGCTCTGGCCGAACAATTCCGGTCCGCCGACGAAATGTCCCGATTGCCAATAGGCCAGGGTGATCTCGCGCCCCGAGGGGGCGATATAGAACACCCGGATGCGGCCGCTCTCGATGAGATAGATGCCGTCGTGCGGGGTGCCCTGGGAGAAGACCATCTTGCCGCGATAGACCACGCGGCGCTGGCCCTCCCGCAGCACGTCTTCGCGCTCCTTCAGCGACAGGCGCTGCAGCAATTGCGGTGGGCCGCCGCTCAGCAGCGCATTCTCGCTGAGCAGCAGCGCCTGGGCGGTGGCGGTGTTGGACAAGAGCACCGATCCTGTGCCGCGGGAAGGGGGTGGCGCATCGTGTGCGAGCAACGCGATCCTCCGTGGTCCGTAGGCCTGGAAACCCGTTTTCCAGTTTGGAACCGCCGCAAGAAGCGTACCAAGCATAACAACATTATGTCTACTGATTTAATTAATTTATAGCCCGCAGTCTGCCGAGACCGTCACGCCACGGCCTGGCACCGGCCCAAGGCCCACCGCACCAGCTTGCGCACATCGGGGTCGGGATCATTGCAGGCCGCTTCCAGAGCGCCCAAGGCGGCAGGATCGGCAATCTCGCCCAAGGCCGCCGCGGCTTCCTTGCGCACGTTGCTCAGTTCATGCCCCAGCGCGCCACCAATGGCCGCCACCGCGGCAGTCGCCTGCATCTTCCCCAGCGCGTTCACGGCCTTGGCCTGCACCTGCCAGGCTTCGTCATCCAGGGCCGCGATCAGGGGCAAGGTTGCCTCCGCGAGCTTGGCCTTGCCGATGGAGAAGGCGGCTTCCTCACGCACCAGCCAATGGGGATCGCGCAGCCCGGCAAGCAGGGCCGGAACGCCCGGCGTGCCGGATTTGACGAAAACCAGCGAGGCCATCACCGAACGTCGCACCGAGGCGTCGCTGTCCTTGGCGGCCACCAGCAGCGCCGGCAGCGCGGCCTCCGCCTTCAGATAGCCCAGCACCGCCAGAGCCTCTCGGCGCACGGTGGCGTCCGGATGCTGGAGCGCGGCCAGCGCCACCGGCATGGCCGCGGGCTCCTGCATCTCCCGCAGCGCCCGCAAGGCCGCCGCCTGAACGAAGGCATTGCCCTCGCCCGCCCGCTCGATCAAGCGGTCGGTGGCGGCGGGCTCTTTCTTGTCGGCGAGGCTCTCGGCGGCGGCGAGGCGCACCGCCTCGTCCGCATCGTCCAGGGCCGCGATCAGGCCCAGCGCCACGGCGCTGCCCTGGTGCTCGTCCAGCGCCTTGGCAGCGGCGGCGCGTACGCCGGCGTCGCTGTCGGAAAGGCCCGCCAGCAGGAGGTCGGCGGCGCCCTCCTCCACCGCTTCGGCCAGTTCCATCATCGCCACCTTGCGGATGCCCGCATCGCCGTCGCGGGCGCGGACCGCCAGAGCCTGCAGTTCGTCGTCGAAGGTCTCGAACATCGCCATGTCGTGGCCCTCAGCGCAGCAGATAGGGAATCTCGACGGTCACCGCGCCGGTGGGGCAATCCACCTCGCACGGCATGCAGTACCAGCATTCGTCATACTTCATGTGGGCCTTGCCCGAGGCGGGATTGATGGCCAGCACATCCAGCGGGCACACGTCGATGCACACGCGGCAGCCTTTTTCGGCGATGCACTTTTCATCGTCCACGGTGACCGGGACACTGGTGGCGTGATTGGCGAGGGGCATGGGGGCTCCGAAATCTTGCAGAAGGGCGGGTCGGTGCGGATCATTCCGCCGCGATGGCGGGGGTGCGGAGCTGATGGTAGGCCCCCATTTCCTCGTCCGGGATCTCGACCACATAGGGGTCCACCTCCCGCTTCTTGTGGGCCATGCGGCCCTGACCGTCCTTGTAGAGCAAGGTGTGGCAGAACCAGTTCTCATTGTCGGTGGCGGGGTGGTCCACCCGCCAGTGATAGAGGCCCCAGCGGCTCTCGGTGCGATAGAGCGAGGCGGCCGCGGCCATGTCGGCGCAGTCGAGAATGGAGCTGAGTTCCAAGGACCGCATCAGTTCGTGCGGGTCGCGCACCGCCAGATGCTTCAGGTCCTCGCGGATCTCGCCGAAGCGCTGCTGGGCGATGCGATATTTGGCGGTGACCTTCGGCGGCTGGAGATAATCGTTCACCAGCCGGCGGGTCTTGTATTCCACCTCAAAGGGCGAGAAGCCGTCCTCGCGCCGGGTGGGCGCCAGCACCCGCTCCTGCTCGGCCAGCACCTGGCCGGCGTCATAGGCCGGCAGGTCGGTGGAGGCGCAGTAATCGGCGGCATCCTGGCCGGCGATGCCGCCGTTCACGAAAGCTCCGAGCATGTAATTGTGCGGCACGCTGGCCATGTCGCCGGCGGCATAGAGGCCGGCAATGGTGGTGCGGGCGTTCTCGTCCACCCACACGCCGGAGGCGGAATGGCCGGAGCAGAAGCCGATCTCCGAGATGTGCATCTCCACCATGCTCTCGCGATAATCGGTGCCGCGCCGCTCATGGAAGCGCCCGCGCGAGGGCCGCTCGTTGGAATGCAGGATGGTCTCGATCTCGCCGATGGTCTCCTCGGCCAGATGGGTCATGTTGAGGAACACCGGTCCGTTGCCGCTCTGCAATTCGGAATAGAACTCCTTCATCATCTGCCCGGACCAGTAATCGCACTCGATGAAGCGCTCGCCCTTGTTGTTGGCGGTGTAGCCGCCGAACGGGCCGGTGACATAGGCGCAGGCCGGGCCGTTATAGTCCTTGATCAGCGGATTAATCTGATAGCATTCGAGGTTCGCCAGGCCCGCCCCCGCGTGATAGGCCATGGCATAACCGTCGCCGCAATTGGCCGGGTTTTCATAAGTGCCGAACAGATAGCCCGAGGCCGGCAAGCCGAGCCGCCCGGCAGCGCCGCAGGCGAGAATGACGGTCTTGGCCCGCACCACCAGGAACTCGCCGGTGCGGGTGTTGACGGTGATGGCGCCCGCCGCCTGGCCATCCGGGCCGGTGAGCAGGCGGGTGGCCATGTAGCGGTTGGTGACCACCACCTGGAGCCGGCGCAACTGGCGATAGAGCGCCTTCTTCACATGGTGCCCTTCCGGCATGGGCAGCACATAGGTGCCCATGTGGTGGACCTTGCGCACATTGTATTCGCCGGAACCGTCCTTCTCGAACTTCACCCCGATCTTGTCCAGATACTGGATCATCGGGTAGGAGCCGGTGGCATAGGCCATCACCGCCTTCTGATGAACGATGCCGTCGTTGGCGACGGTGATTTCCTTAACATATTGCTCGGGCGTGGCGTAGCCGGGGATGACCGCATTGTTCAGCCCGTCCATGCCCATGGAGACGGCGCCGGAGCGTTTCACGTTGGCCTTCTCGATGAGCAGCACCTTGAGGCCGGGATTCTTCTCCTTGGCCTTGATGGCGGCCATGGGCCCGCCCGTACCGCCGCCGATGACGAGGATGTCGGTCTCGACGATCTCGGTCTTGATCTCGCTCATGGATTTTGCTCCGCGGAAGGGGCGGCGGCGCGGGCACGGAAGGTGCTGAAGGGATAGATTCCGCGCGCGTGGCCATCGGAAAAATGCAGGTTCAGCGCATAGTCGGCCACCAGCGCCAGATGGGTGATGGCGATGCCGGGGAATGCGTCCGGAAACCGGTTGTCGGCCCGCTGGCGGGTGCACCAGGCGCAGCGGCAGCTTGCCCGCAACGCCTCGGCCGCGAACGGGATCGGATCTTCCGCCCCCCAGGTCAGCACCAGGCCATCGCGGGCGGCGGTGAGCCGGACCTCGTCCGGCACCGCGTCAAGATCGAAAAGGGAGGTGGGTGCCTGTGCATGAGCCGTCATGAGCCCGATTGGACACCTGCGACCGCCGCCTCGATAGCAACTAGTTGCTGAATTGGAGTCATATTAATCTGGGTCCGGCTTGCGCCTTTCGCCCGCGGGTCCCGGGCTGGCATGGAAGCGGGCGCCGGTGGCCAGCCCCGCACATCGGCTGCGGCCGCCCGAAGCGCACGCATGTGTATGGAGCGAAGCTGCCGGCGCTCCGCGCGCCAGAAATGGCCGGACACGTGAATTGGTGGATCTCCCAGCGGCCGACCTTGGATCGGAAATCGCCTTGGTTGACGAGCAGGCTTCCTTTCCTCTAGCGTTGCCGCGACGGTTCCCCTCGGGGATCAAAAGGGAACGCGGTGCGGGTGGAATTTTCCGCCCAATGCCGCGGCTGCCCCCGCAACTGTAAGCGGCGAGCTTTGCGTCGAATGCCACTGGGCCTGTAACGGCTTGGGAAGGCGGCGCACAAGCGTTGACCCGTGAGCCAGGAGACCTGCCGTCAGTCGTGGTCACACGCGAGCACGTCAGGCGGGGTGCACTGGCCGTGGTGAATGCATCCGATTTGGTTCGGCTGCAGGATCTTCGTTCGCGGTGACGTGCCACAGACGTCCCGCCGAGGGTCCGATGCTTCCGTTTCCCCAACGCGCCGCACGCGCGCCATCGCTCGTGCTCGCCTCATGCCTGGCCCTTCCCCTGCTCCTGCCGGCGGCCGCTGCGCGCGCTGAGGATGCGGCCTCCACCATTGCTTTGCCGGATGTGGTGGTCAGCGCCACTGGCACGCCTACCCCAGCCGATCAGGTGGCCAGTTCGGTCACCGTCATCACCGCACAGGATCTGGACCGGGCGCAGATCCGCACCGTGCCCGATGCGCTAAAGACCGTTCCTGGCCTCAATGTGGTGCAAACGGGTGGTCCCGGAGGACAGACCTCCGTCTTCATCCGTGGCACCAATTCCAACCAAGTGAAGGTGCTTATCGACGGGGTCGAAGCGAGCGATCCTTCCACCCCCAACGGCGCCTTTGATTTTGGTCAGCTGCTCACTGCGGATGTGGCCCGCATCGAGGTGCTGCGCGGCCCGCAGAGCGGTCTCTATGGCTCCGACGCCATCGGCGGTGTCATCTCGGTGACGACGAAGAAGGGCGAAGGACCCACCCGCTTCACCGGTTTCGTAGAAGGTGGCGCGTTCGGGACCTTCAACCAGGCCATGGGCGTGAGCGGCGCGACCGATAAACTGTCCTATGCCTTCAATGTCGCCCATTTCGCCTCCAGCGACACGCCGGTGACGCCCGCCAATATCGCCCCGCCGGGCTGGCCGCTGAACCCCAACACCTATGACAACTGGACCTATTCCACCCGGCTCGATGCCCAATTATCCGAAGCCTTCGCCCTCAATTTCATGGCGCGCTATACCTCGTCCCAGCTCGGCTTCACGCCGGACATCTATCCGGCGCCGACCTTTGCCGGTGTCCCGGCGGCTGAGCGCAGCACCTCGTTTGCCCGCCAGTTCCTGACCAAGGGCGAAGGGGTCTGGACGGCGCTGGACGGAAACCTCGTCAGCACCTTCGGCATCAGCGAACTGGATATCTCACGCCCGACGGTCGGGCCGAATACCTCCGCCAATGGCACCTATGACGGTGATCGGCAGACCTATTACGCCCGCTCCAACCTCACGTTCGCGCCAGGACAGACTCTGTTGCTCGGCCTCGAACGGCGCAACGAGAGCATGACCTCCTCCACCACCTACACGGACCTCACCGCCAGCACCGGCAACACCGCGGTCTATGGCGAATGGCAGGCGGCATTCGGCGAGCGCTTTTTCCTGGCCCTCAACGGGCGCAATGACGATGACGACACCTTCGGCAGCCACGCGACCTGGCGCGTCGCCCCGGCGCTGCTGTTCCCGGAGACCGGCACCAAGCTGAAGGCCACCTATGGCACCGGCTTCAAGGCGCCGAGCCTGTATCAGCTCTACGCGCCCTATTATGGCAATGCGGACCTGAAGCCCGAGGAAAGCACCGGCTATGATGTCGGCTTCGAGCAGCAGGTCTTCGGCGGCAAGGCCAGCTTCGGCGCCACCTACTTCCACAACGACATCACCAATCTGATCAGTTATGACCCCGCAACCTATGTAAACATCAACGTCGCCAGCGCCACCACGCAGGGGGTGGAAACCTTCCTCGCCATGGCGGTCACCGATCGCCTGAACCTGCGGTTTGACTACACCTACACCCAGGCCATCGGCTATCTGCCAGAGGATGCGCCGTTCGGGGCGTCGTGCGCGCCGCGCAGCACGACCACCTGCACGTTGCTGCGGCGCCCCAACAACAAATTCAGCATGACCGCCGACTGGAAGCCCATCGATCCGCTCACCCTGTCGGCAAGCCTCGTCTACGTGTCGTCCTGGTGGGACATCGTGCGCTTCACATCCGATACCGTGGACCAGCCGGGCTATACGGTGGTGAATCTGGCCGCCAACTACGCCCTCAATGGCAATGCCACCGTGTTCGGCCGCGTCGATAACCTGCTGAACACGCAGTACGAAAATCCCAATGGCTTCCTCGGTACCGGATTCGGCGCCTATGGCGGCGTGAAGTTCACTTACTGAAGGGGGCGGGCACGATGCGGCGTTTTTCTCGTCTCCTTTGGTTCGCCTGTGTCGCGGCCGCGCTTGCGCCATTGCCCGGCCGCGCGGACGGGACGGCGGCGAAGCCGCGCCGCATCGTGTCGCTCAATTTGTGCGCCGATGAACTGCTGGTGGCGCTGGCGGATCGGGCCCACATCGCCTCCCTCACCTATCTGGCCCGCGATCCCATCGGCTCCACGGTGGCGCAGGCGGCGGCGGGCATTCCCGTGAACTACGGCCTGGCGGAGGAGATCGTGCCGCTGGCGCCGGACCTCGTCATCGCCGGCACCTTCACCACCCGCACCACGGTGCGTCTGCTCCAGCGCCTCGGCATTCCGGTGCTGGAGCTGTCCGTTCCGACGACGCCCGAAGCCGCGGCCGCGCAGATCCGCGCCGTGGCCGACCGGATCGGCGAGCCGCAGCGGGGCGCAGACTTGGCCCGGCAGTTGGAAACCGGCCTTGCAGCCTTGCCGTCGCCGCCGGCACAGCCGCCGGGCGCCGTGGTGGTGCGGCCCAACGGCTTCACCGCCGGGTCGGGCTCCATGGCCGATGCCCTCATTGAGCGGGCGGGGCTGCACAACCTCGCCCGCCGCCACCCTACCGACCGCATGGGGCAATGGAGCGTGGAAGAGATCGTCACGGCGCAGCCGGATGTGCTGATCACCGACGCCGCGCCCGGCGCGCCGCCCTCTTTGGCGCAAGAGGTGCTGCGCCACCCCGCGCTCGTCGCCAGCACGGCCCGCCGCGTCTCGGTTCCGGGCCGCTTGTGGGCCTGCGCCGGCCCGGAACTGGTCGATGCGGCGCGCCTGCTCGCCGACGGCGCACGGGCGGATCTCCCATGAGCAGGTCGCATCGCTGGCTCATCCCCGGCCTCGGCCTTCTGGTGGCGGTTCTGCTCCTGGGGTCGCTGGCCATCGGCTATGCGCCGCTGGATCTCAAAGCGGCCCTCGGCGACGTGCTGGCGGGCCGGCAAAGCCTGCCGGCACTGGTGCTGCTGCAATTGCGCCTGCCCCGCGCGCTGCTCGGCGCGGCGGTGGGGTTCAGCCTCGGACTGACCGGCGCCGCCATGCAGGGGCTCATGCGCAATCCTCTGGCGGACCCGGGCATTGTCGGCGTCTCCGGCGCGGCGGCGCTGGGCGCCGTAATCGCCTTCTATTCCGGCTTCGCCAATGCGTTCGCGCTCGCGCTTCCACTGGGCGGCCTCACCGGGGCGGCAGTCGCTACCGCCCTCCTGCTGGCGCTCGCCCGCCGCGGCGGCGGCACCACGCTGCTGATCCTGGCCGGCGTTGCGCTCAACAGCTTGTGCGGCGCCCTGACGGCGCTGGCCCTCAACCTTTCCCCCAGCCCTTACGCCGCGCTGGAGATCGTGTTCTGGCTCATGGGCTCGCTGGCCGACCGCAGTCTCGATCATGTGGCACTCGCTCTGCCGTTCATGGTGGTCGGCTGGGGCCTGGTCCTGGCCACCGCGCGCGGCCTCGATGCCTTGACGCTCGGCGAGGACACGGCGGCGAGCCTCGGCATTCCCCTGCGCCGCCTGCGCCTGCTGGTAATCGGCGGCACCGCCGCGGCGGTGGGTGCCTCGGTGGCGGTGGCGGGAGCCATCGGCTTCGTGGGGTTGGTGGTGCCGCATCTGCTGCGGCCACTGGTGGGGCACCGGCCCGGCCGCCTGCTGCTGGCCAGCGGCCTTGGCGGCGCGGCGCTGACACTGGCAGCGGATATCGCGCTGCGGCTACTGCCGATCCGGCCGGAATTGAAGCTCGGCGTCGTCACCGCGCTCATCGGCGCGCCCTTCTTCCTCGCCTTGTTGTGGCGCCTGCGGCGGGAGGCGGAATGATCATCACCGGGCAAGATCTGCGTGCCGTGCGCGGCACCCGCACAGTGCTGGACGGCGTCTCGCTGGAGGCCCGCCCCGGCGAAGTGCTCGGCCTGCTTGGCGCCAATGGCGCCGGCAAGACCACGCTGCTGCGCCTGCTCGCCGGTCTGGAGCCCCCCGCAGGCGGCAACGTCACCTTCGACGGGCGGGCGGCTTCCTCCATTGGCCGGGCGGAGATGGGTCGGCAACTGGCCTATCTCGCTCAAGGCGGTGCCGTCTCCTGGCCCATGACCGTCGAAGCGGTGGTGGCCTTGGGCCGCTTGCCGCACGGCGATGCCCCGACAGAGGCAGCCGCCATCGCCCGTGCCATGGCGGCGGCGGATACCACCCACCTGCGCGCACGCCCGGCCGGATCACTCTCCGGCGGCGAGCGCATGCGCGTGCTGCTGGCGCGGGCACTGGCAGTGGAAGGGCGCGCTTTGCTCGCCGACGAGCCCGTGGCGGCGCTGGACCCCGCCCATCAACTCCACACCATGGAGGTGTTGCGGGCCAAGGCCCGTGACGGCCAGACCGTGGTGGTGGTGCTGCATGACCTCACGCTGGCCAGCCGCTTCTGCCATCGCATCGCGATGCTCTCCGCGGGGCGCCTCATCGCCTTCGGGACACCCGGCGCGGTCCTCACCGCCGATATTCTCGCCGCCGCCTATGGCGTCACCGTGGAAGCCGGCACGCGAGCCGGCGAGACCTTCATCCTGCCCTGGACCCGCATAAGGACCCCCGCCCATGAATAGCGACGCCATCGATCTGGCCGAACGCCACGCCCGTGACGCCACCTGCGGCTGGAGCCTTGGCGTGTTCGGCGCCGTGGCCGAGTTCATGCGCGACGCAGACGAAGCCACCCGCATCGATCGGCAGCCGTGCCGGCTCGAACTCTCGACCGCGCGCGGCGCCCTGCGGCTGGACGCCCACCCCGCACTGCAAGTGATCACCTACGAGACGCCATCCCGACACGCGGAGCGGCGTCGACCGGGACTCGCGCTCTGCCTGCCGCAGGATCAAGCGCAACGCGCCACCCGCGCGGCGCTGACCGCCCTCGGCCCGGATACGCAGGCGATCCGCCCGCAGGATCGCGACGGCGAACTGTTCGATCTCGGTCTCGCCACGCCGACGCTGGACGCCCTCATCCGGGCCACGGACGCCGACTTGATCGCCGCCCTGCACGCAGCCGAGGGCACGGCGCTGTTTACGAGGCCGGACCTGCTCGGCCAGATCGCCGCCAAAGGGCCGCACCGCGTCTTCCTCTCGGCGCTCGGCCGCATCGAGGTGTTTCAACCGATTCCGCCGCCCGACGGCACCAGCCCGGAAGGTCCACACACCCACCTGCTGCCGAAACTGCTCGCCCACCGGCTCGGCCATGCCGCCAACCTGCCCATACCCAAGGGGATGGCAGTTTGCATGTCGATCCATCTCCAATGAGGATCGGGCACACGACTGCAACCCTGAAGCCCCCCTTTCGCGCCAGGATCTATTCCGCCTCTTTCGAAGCAATCCGATATCTGAGGGACTTACCTGGTAATACCTTGCCGACTGCGGTGACACCCGTCACCCGTCCAGCGCCCTCCGATCCTGACGCCGCCGCATCTATCGCCCGCCTCCGAGCCTCGCGCGTGCCCGTGAAGTGCGGGACGGACTCCCAGGTTCACAGGCCGACGGTATGGAGACGTCGGCCTCCACGCCCGCGCACCATTCGTGCGCCCGAGAAGGACTACTCGGGTGGCCCCGCCTTCCTCACGCCCGCGTGCCGCTCTGCTGGGCTTTGGCGATCAGATGATCACCAAGGCGGTCCGAAAGGGCCATGATGGTCAAGGTGAGGTGCTTGTCCGGCAGGAAGGGGATGACACCGCCATCGCAGATGTAGAGATTTTCGATCTCATGGCTGCGCAGGTTGATGTCCACCGTGCCGCCGGCCGGATCCGCCGACATGGGCGTGGTGCCGGCGTAGTGGATGCCGGTGCCGCTATTGTCCACGCTGGCATGCACGAGGGTGGAGGATGCCCGCCGCAGCACCTTGCGGCCCCAGGCGAGCATGGCGTCCATGCGCTGGCGCCCGGTGTCGGTGACCGCGAAATCCACATCCACATGCCGCACGCCATAGCGGTCCTCCGTCCGGCCGGGACGGACCCGGTTGCCCGGCACGACCTCGCCGGCGCAGAACAGTCCGAGCGTCACGTAGCTGTAGAACATCATCCGCGCCATCCGCACCTTCAGGGCCGGCGGAAAGCCCCTCATGCCGGTCAGATAATGCGGCACATCGGGAATGCCGTGGATGCCGTGGCCGATGAAGGGGAAGGACGACCCGTCCGGCAGCTTGCCGCGCGACATCAGGATCAGCAGGTCGCCATAGCCGATGTCATAGCTGCGCCGCCGGCCCCACAGCTTCCAGAGCGATGTGGACAGGACCGCCTTGGGATTGTCCTGCAGTGCCAGCCCCACGCGGCCGTTGTCGTTGGACAGGCCGGTGGGGCTTGCCGCGTCGGCGGAATTGAACAGGATGCGGGGCGTCTCGACCGCACCGGTGGCCAGCACCACCAGCTTCGCCTTCAGGCTGCGGCGCTCGCTGGTCCGCGTGTCCACATACTCCACCGCGGAGATGGACCGCGATCCGTCCTCCCGCACAAGCCGCACCACCTTTGCGTGCGTGCGCAGCTCATAATTGGGCCGGAGGCGCAGTTCGGGCAGCAGACGGGCCGAGAATTTATAGACCGCACCCACCGGACAGCCGGACGTGCAGACGCCGGTGGAGACGCACGCCCCTTCGGTGCCGATGCGGGTGTTGATGGCCTTGCGGTTGGGAATGGCGTGCGAATAGGCCTCGCCCAGCGACTTGACCGCCCGCACCACCAGTTCATCCGGCGGCCGCAGGGGCTTGGGGGTCACGAACTGGCCGTCGGGCAGTTCGGGGATGTTCTCCTGGGTGCCGCAGACGGTGATCCGCTGCTCGACAGCCGCGTAGTGGTCGGCCAGCGCGTCGTATCCGATCGGCCAATCGGCGAAGTCCGCGCGTGAGAAGCGGACGCTCACCCCGTTCCAGAGCGTCTGGAGGCCATCCACATTCAGCACCTGAAAGTGCTGGAATCCGCCCTTGGGCCGGTCGGTAGAGCCCTCGGTGCGATCGGCGAACAGGGGATGGATGAAGAGGCTGTCGTGCGGATCGCTCGGCCACACCGTGCGGGGACCGATGCCGAAGTCCCGCGCCGTGCCGGGTGGCGCTTCGGTGCGGAAATGATCCGGCGCCAGCAGCCCGCCCTGCTCCAGCGAGACCACGTTCAGGCCGGCCATGGCCAGCCGATGGGCAAGGATTCCCCCGCCCGCCCCTGTGCCGACGATGCAGACGTCGCAGTGTTCGGCCTCAGCCACGTGCGCCTCCCACGGGCCATTCCCCCACCGACTTCAGGAAGGCCGGCGACGAGAAATAGACCTGCTCGAGAAAGGCCGAGAGCGGGGCCGAGCGCGCGCCCAAATCGCTCCGGTGCAGGACGCCGGTTATGGCGACCTCGGACCGCTGGGCGATGTCCGCCAAGGCGGCGCTGAGCTGTGCATTGGCCAGCGCGATGCGGGTGATGTCGGACAGCATTGGAGTCAGAACGTCCCGATAGGGGCTGCGCGCCACCAGGGCGGCCACAAGGCGGCCGAGGTCCATATTGGTGCCGGCGACCGGCATCGCCAGATCGATGGAGGGCTCGCTCACACCCGCCCCCCGCTCAGCAGGACGCCGGCATCCGGCCCGGCCGAGGCGCGCTTGAGCGTGCGCAGCGGCTGCCCCGAGCGCAGGTGGCGCTCGATGTCCTCCAGCGCCACGCCGTTGGTCTCCGGCACCAGCCGCACGGCGAAGACGACGCCCGCTGCGCACACCAGCGCATAGATGGCGAACACCCCGCCCAGGCCGAGATGGGCGACCATCATCGGGAAGGAGAAGACGACGAGGAAGTTGAAGCCCCAGTTGGCCAGCGAGGCCGCGCCCATGCCGAGACCGCGCACATTGAGCGGGAAGATTTCCGACATCATCACCCACGGCAGCGGGCCGAGGCTCACCGCGAATGAGGCGATGTAGAGCACGAGACCGATGAAAGCCAGGATATCCAGCGATTCCGCGTCGGTGGCGGCGGCGATGGCGATCATGCCGAGGCTCAGCGCCGCGCCGCAGAAGCCGATGATCAGCAGCGGGCGACGACCGATGCGGTCGATCAGCCCCATGCCCACCACGGTCATGAGAACATTGACGATCCCGATGCCGATGGTGGCCATCAATTGCACCGAAGACAGGTCAAACCCGGCCTCGCGAAACACCACCGGCGCATAATAGATCACCGCGTTGATGCCGCTCAATTGCTGGAGCAGGAACAGGCCGATCCCCACCACCAGCGCCGGGCGCGCCACCGGGCCGAACAGTTCGGCCCATGTGCCCCTGCCCCGCTCGCTGTCGGCGGTGCGGGCGATCTCCTGAAGCTCCGCATCCACGCGCGCATCGCCCGGCGGCAGGCTGCGGATGCTAGCGATGGCGAGGCGCGCGTCCGCTCCCCGGCTCTGCTTGACCAGCCAGCGCGGCGTATCGCGCAGCACATACATGCCCAGGAACAGTGCGACGCCGGGCACCGCGCCGAACAGGAACATGGCGCGCCAGGAGTCGGAGAAGAGGAGGGCGATGAGATAGGCCCCGAGGATGCCGAGCGTGATCGCCAACTGATAGATGGAGACCAGCATGCCCCGCTTCTCGGGCGGCGCGCTCTCGGAGATGTAGAGCGGGGCCACCAGCGAGGCCATGCCGATGGCAAAGCCAAGCACGAGGCGGGCGACGCTGAGCATGGGAATGCCGCTCGCCGAAGCGGCGACCAACGCGCCGACGGCGAACAGCAGCGCCGCGCACAGCAGCACCCACCGCCGGCCGAGCGCATCGACCAGCCGCCCGGCAAGCAACGCGCCGAACAAGGCACCGAACGGCACCGCCGACGTCATCACGCCTTCCATGAACGGGTCGATGCCGAACTGGGCATGGAGCAGGTGCAGCGCCCCGGCGATGACCCCCTCATCAAAACCGAAGAGAAAGCCGGCGATGCCGGCCACGATCGCAATCACATAGATCATCATGTCCGTCGTCCTGTCCGCTTCAGCGCCACAGGTTCGCCGCCACCTTGCGGATGGCGAGAACGATGTCGCGGATGTCCTCTTCGCTCAGATTTGAGCTGATGGTCAGCAGCGTGCCGCGGGCATGCACGTCGTCGCAGACGGGCAGTGCCCCGTGGCCATAGTCATAATCGGCGGCAAACGCGTTGGAGGGATGGGTCCAGGGGAAGCCGTCGCGGGCATTCGAGCGCCTGTTCACGAGGCTCGGAATGTTGAAATACCAATGCAGCCCCCACTCCCGCATGGTGATGCAGGACAGCGAACCGGGCGGGCCGGCGATGCCCTCCGCCCGCAGCGCGGCGATGAAGGATTTCGCCTTCTCCGCATCTGGCAGCAGCATCAGCAGCGTCGGCCCGGTATCCCCGGCCGGGTCCGGCACCTCGCGGAAGGTGAGGCCCTCAATGCCCTCGACGGCGGCACGAATGGCCCATTTCGCGTTGCGCATAGCCCCGGTGATGGCCGGCAGCTTGCGGGACTGGGCCAGCGCCATGGCGCCGGCCAGTTCCGACATGCGCGCGCCCATGCCCCAGAGCTGGCATTCGGGATCGGACACGTCCAGCCGGCCCGCCGCCGTGCGCGGATAGCCCAGATCGTGGAGCGCCACGATGCGCCGAAACAGCGCGTCGTCCTCGCACACGATCATGCCGCCGTCGCCGGAGGTCATGTTCTTGTTCAGCTGGAAGGAGAAGATGCCGATGTCGCCAAACCGGCCGACGGCGGTTCCGTTGATGCTCGCTCCCGCGGCCTGGGCACAATCCTCGATCAGCTTCACGCCGCGCGCCTTGCAGATGGCGGCGATCTGCTCGATATGCCCCGGCGCGCCGCTCATGTGCACGCACAGCACCGCGCGGGTGTGCGGACCGATCTTGCGGGCCACGTCGGCGGGATCCATGCAGTAGGTGGCATCCATGTCCACCAAGCGCGGAATGGCGCCGTTGCGCACCACCGCCGACACGCAGCTCACCCACAGATAGCCAGGGATCAGCACCTCGTCGCCGGGTCCGATCTCCAGCGCCGCCACCGCCACGGCGAGCGCCGCGGTGCCGGAGGACACCGCGAGCGCGTGCTTGTGCCCGTAGGCTTCGCACCATTCGCGCTCCAGCGTGTCCACCATGTGCTGAGGGTCGAGGCCATAGAAGCGGAACGGGCTGCGCGCGAGCACCACCCGCTCCACCAGCACCCGTTCTTCCTCGCCGATCCAGTGCGCGCCGGGCAACTCCCAGGGCAGCGGCGCGGTGCGCACGGGCTCACCACCATCGATCGCCAGACGGTTTGTCCGCTCATGGCGAACACTTTCGCTATCGGATTCAATAGAAGACATTGTCTTTACCCGTGAGATTATATTTTGCCGGATGCAGATCTAATTTTACGGATTACATAGCTCATTTCAATTTGATAAGCTATCGCTCAATAAATGCGCGACGCGATTTCCCGGCGCTGGCGCACGGAGTTTCCCCCTATGGTCCCGAAGACCCTTCTGCGCGCCGCCATGCCGTCTCTCATGGTGCTGAGCTCCGGCATATTGTTCGGCTACAGCACCGGCGCCATCGCCGGCGTGCTGGAGGTGATCACCCCAGCGTTCGCCCTGTCGCTGACCGGGCAGCAACTGTTCGTCGCCAGCCTGCCGGGCGCGGCCTTCCTCGGCGCGGTGGCGGCGGGGCCGCTGTCGTCCGGCATCGGCCGCCGGTGGGCGATGGTGGCCACCTTCCTGCTGGCCGCCGTCGGCTGCGGGCTCACGCTGGCCCAACCGGGGATGACCGGCCTCCTGCTCGGCCGCCTGCTGATCGGCGTCGCGGTGGGCATCTCCGCCATGATCGCGCCCATGTATGCGGCCGAGATCACGCCCGCCCACCGGCGCGGGGCCGTGGTGGGGCTGTTCCAGCTGGCCGTCACCCTGGGCATCCTCGGCGCTTATGCCACGCCGCTGCTGTTCGCGCCGGCCATCCACTGGGCGCTGATCCTGGGCCTGGGCCTCGTCCCCGCAGCGGCCGGCCTGCTGGCCGTGCTCGGCCTGCCGGAGAGCCCACGCTGGCTTGCCGCGCAAGGCCGGCACGCCGCCGCCGGAGAGGCCGCGCACTGGCTCGGCATCGGCGCCGAGATGGGCGCGCCCGCCGGCGCGGCCCGATCCGGCGGATCGCTGTGGCCGCTGCTGACGCGGGGCAGCACCGGGGCGGTGCTGATGCTGTGCAGCGCGCTGTTCGTGCTGCAGAACCTCAGCGGCATTGATGCGATCCTCTATTACGCGCCCCACATCTTCCAGCAGCTCGGCTTTGCCGCCGGCACCTCCGCCTTCGCGGCGACGTTCGGCATCGGCCTCTTGAACGTGATCGCCACCCTGGTGGCGCTGCGCTACGTGGACAGCGCCGGCCGCCGGCCGCTGCTCATCCTCGGCTGCACCGCCATGGCGATCGGCCTCGGCACGGTGGTGGGCGCGGCGGTGCTGGACTGGCCCTGGCTGAGCCTCGCGGGCCTTGGCCTCTACATCGCCGCCTTCGCCATCAGCCTCGGCCCCTTGCCTTATGTGCTGATGTCCGAACTGTTCCCCACCGCCATCCGCGAGACCGGCATCGCCGCCGCATCCGCCGCCAGCTGGCTGTTCAACATGCTGGTGGCGTTCGTCTTCCTCTCCCTGGTGGAGTGGATGGGCCTCGCCGGTGTGATCGCCCTGTTCATGCTGGTGTGCCTGCTGGCGCTGGCCATCTGCTTCGCCTTCGTGCCGGAGACGCGCAGCCGCTCGCTGGAGACCATCGAGGCGGACGTGCTCGCCGGCACACCGCTGCGCGCCGTGGGGGCCGGGGGGCGCGACTAGCCCCCCGATCACCGCGTCCATGTGGCGAGGCCCTCGGCGTCAAGATATTCGATCTTGAGTTCGGTCGCCTTGCCGGCCTTCACCACGAAGCGCACGGATGACAGCGAGCCATAGGGCATGTTCTCGCCACGCGGGGCGACTGCAAACGTGTCGCCATCCCAGTGGGTCAGCGGCATGGACAGTTTGCCGGGGCCGAGCGCCAGCACCAGGCCGCTCTGGGCCTGCGTGATCCGCGCCGGGCCATAATAGGCATTCTTATAGGTGCCGACATAATCGGCCACCGGCCGGGCGGCAGCGGGCTTCGCCGGCGCAGTCTTGCCCGCTAGGTCGCCCGACGGGTCATTGAAGGCCATCAGCAGCGGATTGAACATCGCATACCAGTCACGGGTGGGCGCGCCATAGAGCACCGTGTCCATGAACTGGCTGCTGATCGCCTCCGCGGCCCCCACGGGGGCGCCGTTGGTCAGCACCACGATGGCGATGTCAGCGGACGGCAGGAAGCGCACCTGCGTGCCCGCACCGGTGCCGAAGGCGCCGGAATGGGACAGGTCGGGCCGACCGTCCGCATCCACCCCGACGTTGAAGCCGAAGCCGTAGAAACCGGATCGCGCGTTGACGGTGGGGGCAGGCGAACTGAAGGACTGCGCCCGCAGGGCCGGCAGCAGTGCGGCGGGGGCAATCAGTTCCTTCCCGTTGTAGCGGCCGTTGGCGAGCACCAGCTTCATCCATTCGGCCATGTCGGTCACGCTGGACGACACACCACCGGCCGGGGACTGCTGGTCCGGGTCGCGCTGGAAACGCGGCGTGAAGCGCCCGGCCTCCAGCGAGTGCAGC
The DNA here is from genome assembly GCF_943371865.1 of Azorhizobium sp. AG788. Classification (GTDB taxonomy): domain Bacteria; phylum Pseudomonadota; class Alphaproteobacteria; order Rhizobiales; family Xanthobacteraceae; genus Azorhizobium. The sequence goes on from NZ_CALRWL010000007.1 coordinate 110,726, forward strand.
ACCGCCCGGTTCTCACGCTTGAGCAGGTCCTGATACCGCGAGCTGGTGGATGTCATGCCCAGCGGCCCGTAGAGCATCTTCTGGGAGAGGTCCTCCCACGATTGGCCTGAGGCCCGCGCCACCGCCTCGGCGCCGGTGGTGAGGCCGAAGTTGGAATAGGCATAGGAGATACGGAACGGCGTCAGCGGCAGCAGGCGCAGCCGCGCCAGGATCGCGGCGCGATCGAAGCCGATGTCCTCGAGCATGTCGCCGCCTGCGTGCGGCAGGCCGGTGCGATGCGAGAAGAAGTCGCCCACCGTCGCATTGGCGCTGACATAGGGATCCTTCAGCGCAAAGCCCGGCATGAGCTGCGCCACCTTGTCGTCCCACTTCACCACACCGGCCGTCACCTGCGCGGCGACGACGGTGGCGGCGATCGGCTTGGATACCGAGGCCAGCTGGAACACGGTGGCCGTGTCGATCAAGCCCGGCTTGCCCAGCTCACGAACGCCGAAGCCCTGCGCGAACACCGTCTTGCCGCCGTGCACCACGGCGACGGCCGCCCCCGGGAGGCCGCTGCGCTTCAGCACGCTCTCGATCGCCGCCGGCAGGTCCGCCAGCGCCCGCTCCGTCCCGCCCTGGGCGAGCGGGATGACGTCTTCCGGCGGGAATGTCCCAAGCGTCACGGGAACGGTCTGCGCCTGCAGCGGCAACACCGCGGAGCTGAGCAAAATGGCGGCGGCGAGTTTCAGTGCCCCGCGGCCAACAAACGAAGTGAGCATGGCCATGACATCGGTCTCCAGCAATGTGATCGCCTGCAAACGGGGCGGCCACGTCAGGGGTCAGGTCGGTGGTGGGGCCGGCGCATGGTCGCGCCGGCATCCCGGAATGCATGTGCGTCAGAAGACCCGTGCCATCTGAACGAACACCCGCGTGCCCGTGGTGGAAAGTCCCGCGGAGTCTTCCCAGGGAATGGCGATGAGCAGCTGCGCATTGAGCGCCTCGCCCAGCCGCGCGCGCAGGCCGGCGCCGGCGGAGCCGAGCCTGGCGTCCGCATAGTCCACGCCGACCTCCTGGCTCCACAGTGCCGCATAATCGACGAAGGCGAAGGCTTGGAGGCCCGAGATGCCGGGCGCGGACCAGGGGAGGGGCCGGCTGAGCTCGAACGTCGCGGCGATGCCGCTGTCTCCCGCCGCCGTCGAGTTGTCGAAGGCGCGCCCGAACGGGTCGCCGCCGACGTTCAGCCGCACCACCGAAGGCAAAGGATCGAACGCATATTGCGCCGCCATGCGCAGGCGTGCGTTCAGGTCCGGCAACACCTCCTTGCGGACGTCCAGGTCGAGACGAGCGAAGCGATAGTCGTCCGGCACGCCGGATCGCGAGGGAAACACCCAGCCATTGGCGCGCGCACCCAGATCATCGAGACCTTGCGCCACGGAGGCGAGCACGGTTGCGGAACCGCCCTCAAACTCGGTGAGATAGCGCAGCGAGGCCGCCAGCCAGCGATTGTCATCCAGGGCGTTGAGCTCCGGCCCGATGTTGACTTCATTGTTCTTGAAGTTGAGCTCCACGCGCCCGAAGAGGCTGTGCTCGATGGTGCGCAGGAAGGGATAGCTGACAAACAGATTGCCGAACGTCGCCCTCACTTCCACATTCAGCGGGGCGAGATCCGCGCCGGGATGGGAGGAGATGTAGCCGAGCCGGTACCCCGCGTGCAGCCCATCGAACCCGATGGGGATGTCCTGGGTCACCTGGCCGAACAGCACCTCCCGGGGGGTGTTGGGAATGGTCATCCCGGCAAATTCGGTGGACTCGAACAGCCCGAAGACGTCGTTCAGCGTGGCGGTGGCCGCAAGCTGCACCGGTCCCATCTGGGCAGTGCCCATATTGTCGAGAATGACCGCGCCGGACAGCCGGGAAAAGCTGATGTCGAGGGTGAGATCGCCCCCGCCGGACGGGGTGTCCGGCTTTTTGAACACGCCGTCGATCTTCAGCCCGGCCAGATCGCTCATCAGCAGCAGGATGCGCTCGGCTTCCTTGATGCGGATGGGCCGCATGGCGGTGATGCGGTTGATGTAAGGCGCAAGGCGCGCCTCCAGGCCGGATCGGTCCGACTTGATCACCACCTTGCTGACATAGGACTCGTAAAGGGTGATGATCGCGTGGCCCGACCGGTAGTCGTGGACCGGCACCACGGCCATGGAGAAATAGCCCGCCGCGGTATAGGCGCGCTCCACCTTGGCAGCGATCTCGTAGAGATCCGAGAGGCTGATCGTCGTGCCGATTGCGTCCTTCCAAATCGGCTCAAGCTGCGCCAGCGGCACGGCAACCGCCCCATCCACCCGCAGGGAGCGCAGCGTGAACCGCATCCCTTTGGCATTTTCCGGCGGAATCCGGCGCTGCAGGTCCGGGACGGCAATGTTGACCGTTCCGGGCGCGCGCGGCTCCGAGAAGCGCTGGATCACAGCGGACTGTTCGGACGTGACCTGCTCCACCACCTGCGCTCTCGCACCCGCCGCAAGCGCAATCATCATCGCCACCACCAGCAGCGGCAGGCCCAGGGCAGACGCAGCCGCCCGGACGATCCATCGCGACCATGGGGTGGCGTGCCCGATGCCGTCGCGTGCGCCCAAAGGCATCGCTTTCCCCCGGCCGATCATCGGGGCGCCAGCTGACGGATCAGCTCGTTCGCGAAGTGGGGCATGAGGTCGCCTGCGGCCATGTCGTACTTGTTGATCGAGATGAACACGCCGACGCCTCGGGCGGGCGAAAAGGCGATGTAGGACAGGATGCCTTGCCGCCCGCCCGACTTCTGCAGGATGAGCGGGCGGCTGCCCTCGGGGTTCATCACCACCCAGCCGAGGCCCATCGCATCCATATGGCCGGAGTGATCGAGGCCGGACACCGGGTCCAAGGCATCGCGCGAGACATAGGCGGCGTGGTCGAGGGCGCGCATCTCGGCGCCGGGTCGCGCGAACCGGTCAAGATGCCACTTCATCCAGCGCACCATGTCGTTGGGCGTGGTGTAGAGGCCGCTGGCGGCGGCCTGCATGTCGGAGACATCGGTAAGGGCCATGGGACTCCCATCCGGGGCATAGCCCTGATAGACGCGGGCCTTTTCGGCATCCCCCAGCCGCACATGCGTATCCTTGAGCCCGGCGGGATCGAACACGCGTTCCTTGAGCAGTTGCGCATAGGGCTTGCCGGCCGCCTTCGACAGCGCCTCGCCCAGCAGGTCGAACGCATAGTTCGAATAGTGAAGCCCGGTGCCCGGCGGGAAGAGCAGCTTCTGCCCCTTCAGGGCCTCCATATACATCTCGCGCGTGACCTGCTCGGGGTACGCGGGATCGCGGGGAATGCTCACCTCCCGCGGCAGTCCTGAGCCATGGGTCACCAGATTGAGCAGCGTGATCTCGCGGCCGCCGGCCGTGGGCACCGTGACCGGCCAGCCCAGCCGGTCCTGCAGGCGATCCGTGAGGCCGACCGTACCGTCGGCGACCATGCTGGCAAAGACTTCCCCAGCCACCACCTTCGACAAGGATCCCACGCGGATGATCGTGTTGCCGTCCGGGGCGCCCTGCCCTTCCGCACGGCGGCCGTATCCGCGGATGATGCTGTCCCCGTTCCGGACCACGCCCACCACCATTGCGGGGGTGTTCATCTGCAGGAAGGCGATTTCCCCCTGGAGCTCGACCATGTCCTTCAGAAAGGCGTCCTCGGCCCGGGCGGGCCCGCTTGCCAGGGCCGCACAGGCGCCGATCACCAGCGCCGCAGCTCTTGCGGACATCAAACCACGCATGTCTTCCCCTTATTCCCGTGGGTCTTCATCGGCGCCCAAGATCGCGGAGCGTGTTTCGCTCCAGCGTCGCGGGGGCCTGCAGGTCATCCGTGGTCAGCGACCATCGCGCTGCCGGCGCCGCCGGCCTGCCCGGAGGGAGGACGCGCACACGGAAGATCAGCGTGGTGGAGCCAAGGACCACGGAAGCTCGAGGATGCAGAAGCGATGGCCGCAACCATGACGGGTCGCGAGCATCAAAGTCCCTCACCCGTTCAAAGACGGGCGGACAGACCGATGCGGCCACAGGCCGGGCCGACCGAGCGGTGACGAGACCTTCCGGAGAGCCAAAACACCGCTAGCAAACAATTGTTTGCGCAGTATTTGAAGACGGCAGAATTGCGCCGATCCGGCGGGAAGCGGGCGGAAAAGAGCCGGCGCCGCGCGCTCAGGTTGCCGCGATGAGGCCTGCACCCATAAGGATGAAAGGCGGGATCACACCCGTGCCGTGCAGCTCGGTCACATGGGCGACGAGCCCCTGCATGATGTTGGCGCGGGCCTGCAGCGAGGTGAGGTGGCGCACCGAGGTCATGTAGGTGAAGGTGAGCGCGTTGCGTGCCCCTTCGGGACCGGCCGCCCGCAGGACGTCGGTGACCGCCTGCGGCAGCGGATGGCCAGGAGCGGTGACCAGCACGGCAATCATCACGCTGAGAGCGGGCGGGCAAAACGGGCTCTCGTAGGAAAACGCCGCCGCGGCCTTGAGTGCCTCGCGGTCACCCGCAGCGAGCACGGCGATGCATTTCAGGACACGCATGTGCATCTGGAACTCGGAATCGGAACCCGCCATCTCGATGCCGCGGTCGAAGAATGCCAGCGCGGCGGTAAAATCGCTGCGCGCCTGCCGCAACTGTCCGAGCACCGGCAGGGCGGCGGCAAAGTCCGCCGTGCGGGCGAAGGCCCGGTCCGCCAGATCCTCGGCCAGCTCCAGATGGCCACGATCGACGAAATAGAGCAGCTTGGCGGCGGCCAGCATCAACAGCGGGTTGGTCTCGATGAGCGGCAGGCAATCCAGCACGGTCGCCTCGATCTCGCTCTCGATCTCGTCGCGCTCGCCGCGACTAATGCCGGTGAAGGGATTGGCAAGAACAAGGCGCGCGAACAGATGCAGGCACCACTGCAGGGCGATGTCCGCGCTGCCCGGATTCTGCGCCCGCGCGTCGCGCAATTGCAGGCCCTTCTCCAGCCATGCCGGGTTGGAGGCCGACAACAGGGTCGTGGCGGTGCGCAGGCGGATCTCCAGGGGCTGATCGGTTGGCGTGCCGAGCCCTTCCGAGGCCTCGGCCAGGGATCGCTGCAGCGCCGCGATGATGCCGTCCGCTGCGCGTTCCACCTCCGGCGTGAGCGCGGCGAGGCTGGCGCCGCCGAACTCCAGCCGAAAGGCCCTGATGATACGCCCCGACGGCACTTCCCGCAGGATCGCCGTGCAATCCAGACGGGCGCCGCTGTCCTGGAAGCTCACCTTTAGGACATAGCGCGCGCCCTGGGGCGCCGTGCTCTCTTCGCGCCCCAGGACGATGACGCTCTGACCTTCGCTGACCCTGCCCGCGATCAGGTCGCGCATCTGTCCGGTAATGGCGCCCGCCCGTTCTGCCAGGCGCTTATCATGACGCGGGACCAGAGGGGCGATCGCCAGAAGGACGTTGACCGGTGCCGGATCGGGCCGGGAGGCGACAGCCGGCAGTTTCGTGGCAATCCACACATAGCCTTCGCCATACTGCGTGGCGATAAATCTGGGCGACTTTGCGCTATCGCCCAGCTTTGCACGCAGGCGGTTGACGAGAAAGTCGACGTTGCGGTCAGAGGCGTCGGCCTGGGTCGGCGCGATCGCGTCGAGCAGCTGACTGCGCGGCATCAGGCGGTGCGGGTTTCGGGACAACACAAGCAGAAGCGCGCGCTCGCTGCGGGTGAAACGGATCTGCTCCCCGCTGCGATGGGCGAACAGGCAGGTGTCGTCCAGGACGACATCGCCGAATGCAAAGCCGCCTGCGGTCGATCCCTCACGTTCCATTCAAGCTTGCCCCCAGGCTGCCCGGCACCCACCAATGCCGCGCGGATCATGCCCCACGGTCAAATGCGGGTCGAGCCAATTTGGCTTCGGACGGTTGTCCCGTCGCAGGTCCGTGCCGCCTACCCGCCACACCTGCATAGGCTCACTCAAACAAAGTTCCCTTTTTATAAAATAAAAAACATCTAGGTCCGCAGGACTTATAAGATTATATGCATATATCTCGCACAAGAATTTTGTTGCCCGCCTCCACATGGCGGCACGCAGCCGGAGCGGTTGCGCCATGAAAGCTTGGGGCTGCTGCAAGACGAACGGTCGTGACGGCAGGTGATGCCGAATCAGCCTTGCGTGACATATGCTGACCTCACGTCGACGGGATTTGAGCGGCACAAGCCAGGAGGCCGCAATGCCCCTCGAATATGCCCGGACGCAGTTGGTTCCAAAACCCTGGGGCCGCGTCGATCTGCGGCCATGGCGCGAGAGTGGCGTCGGCGGCGAGTCCGTCGGCGAGATCTGGTTCGAACGCGCGGGCGTTGACCTCGCCCGGCCGGCTTTGCTGCTCAAGATCCTGTTCACCAGCGAGCCACTGTCCATTCAGGTGCACCCGGACAATGCCTTCGCCCAATCCAAGGGCGAGGCCAACGGCAAGACCGAGGCATGGTATGTCCTCGCGACCGAACCGGGGGCCATGGTGGCCCTGGGCCTGAAGGCATCGGTGAGCGACCTGCAATTGCGCGCCGCCATCGAGGACGGCTCCATCGCGGACCTGGTGCACTGGCAGCCCGCGGTCGCGGGTGATGTGATCCTGGTGCCGGCGGGAACGATCCACGCCCTGGGCGCCGGCCTGGTTGTGGCGGAGATCCAGCAGCAGAGCGATACCACCTACCGCCTGTTTGATTTCGGGCGCGGGCGGACGCTGCACGTGGAAGAGGCCCTCGCGGTTGCCCGCCCCGGCCCGGCGGCCGCCGCTCTGGCACCCTCGCCGCTCACCAAGGGCCGGACGCTTCTTGTCGCCAGCCCCTATTTCGTTCTGGAGCGGATCGACCTGCCAGCCGGCACCCACTGGGCGTTGAACGCCGCCCAGGAAACCTGGCTGCTGGTGATCCAAGGCCAGGTTGAGGTCGGATCGGCCACGGTTCCTGTCGGCGAGGCCGTGTTCCTGGACAGCGCCACCGCCGGCCTCGCCGCCGGGCCGGATGGCATGAGGGGATTGCTCGCCTATGCGGCAGCGGCCCCCGTCGCCGGACTGCTGGATGCCATGGACACGCCCGCCACGGGCCTGGCCCCTTCCCCCTTCACCCCACCGCCCCATCCCGCCCCACCGGCCTCCGCCGCCGGCAACCCGGAGTTGTGCCCATGACCCCGCTGAGCCGTGTCGCCTTCATCGGCAACTCGCTGCCGCGACGCTGCGGCATCGCCACATTCACCACCGACCTGCAACAGGCGGTGGCCGCCGCGCGCCCGGACGTGAAGACGCTGATCGTCGCCATGAACGATCAGGGCCACGCCTATGACTACCCTCCGGCGGTGCGCATCCAGATCCGCGACGAGGTGCTGGCCGACTATGTCCACGCCGCCGACGTGCTGAACGCCGCCCAGGTGGACGTGGTGTGCCTCCAGCACGAATACGGGATTTTCGGCGGCGCGGCGGGCGACCATGTGATGGCGCTGCTCTCGCGCCTCGCCATGCCCATCGTCACCACCCTGCATACGGTGCTGGCCGAGCCCACGCCGGTGCAACGGGCGGTCACGGCGAAGATCACGGACGTGTCGGCCCGCATCATCGTGATGGCGGACAAGGCCCAGCAGTTGCTGCAAAGCGTCTATCACGTGCCCGCGGACAAGATCGAAGTGATCCCCCACGGCATCCCCGACGTGCCCTTCGCGGAGCCGGACCAGGCCAAGGCCATCTTCGGTTTCACCGGCCGGCCGGTGATCCTCACGTTCGGCCTGCTGTCGCCCGGCAAGGGCATCGAAGTGATGATCGACGCCATGCCGCTGATCCTGGAGCGGTGCCCGGATGCGGCCTATGTGGTGCTGGGCGCCACCCATCCCAATCTCGTGCGCCAGGAGGGCGAGGCCTATCGCGAAAGCCTGATGGCGCGCGCCCGCGAACGGGGCGTGCAGGACAATGTGGTGTTCCTCGACCAGTTCGTGGACCAGCCGACCCTGCTGGGGTTCATCGCCATGTGCGATGTCTATGTCACGCCCTATCTCAACGAACGGCAGATGACCTCCGGCACGCTGGCCTACAGCTTCGGCCTCGGCAAGCCGGTGGTCTCCACCCCCTATTGGCACGCCAGCGAACTGCTGGCCGATGGACGGGGCGTGCTGGTGCCGTTCGGGGATTCCACCGGCATCGGCGAGGCCATCGCCGCCCTGCTGACCGATACGCCCCGGCGCCAGAGCATGCGCCGCAGGGCCTATGCCACCAGCCGGTCCATGACCTGGCCGCGCACCGCCGAGCGCTATCTGGCGACCTTCGAAGGTGCCCGCCGCGGCCATCGCCTGCGGATGATCGCCCGCCACAATCAAAGCATCTCGTCCCGTGGTGCCCCCGCCGTGCCGGAAATGCAGACCGAACACCTGATGGCCATGTGCGACGACACCGGCCTGTTCCAGCACGCGGTGCATTCGGTGCCGGACCGTTCCCACGGCTATTGCGTGGACGACAATGCCCGCGCCCTGCTGCTGGCCTGCGCCCTCACGGCGCCGGGGGAGCAGCGCCTGCCGGAGCCCATGACGGCGCGCTTTGCCGCCTTCGTCCAGCATGCCTGGAATCCGGATAACCAGCGCTTCCGCAACTTCATGAGCTTCGACCGGCGCTGGCTGGAAGCATGCGGCTCGGAAGACAGCCATGGGCGCACCCTCTGGGCCCTGGGCGCCTGTGCCCAAGGCGATGGCAACGCCTCGCGGCGTCGCTGGGCCGCGGCCCTGTTCGCACAAGCCTTGCCGGTGACGGAGACCTTCCGCTCGCCGCGCGCCTGGGGCTTTGCCCTGCTGGGACTTGATGCCTACTGCTCCGACGGCCGCGACGATGCGACCGCCAATCATATGCGCTTCCTGCTGGCGGATCGCCTGATGGCCTGCCTGGCGGCGGTGGAAACCGCGGATTGGATCTGGTTCGAGGAGGGACTGTCCTATGACAATGCCCGGCTGCCCCAGGCCCTCATCACCGCCGGCATGGCCACCGGCACGCCGGCTTACATCGAGGCCGGCCTGCGCACCCTGCGCTGGCTGAACACCATGCAGACCTCGGTCGGCGGCGGCTTCCGCCCGGTGGGCTCCGACACCTTCGGCCATGTACGGGCGGCGCCCCACGCCTTCGACCAGCAACCGCTGGAAGCGACCGCCACCATTTCCGCCTGCCTCGCCGCCTGGCGGGCCGATGGCGATGTGCAATGGAAGGCGGATGCCGCGCAGGCCTTCGCCTGGTTCCTCGGCAGCAACGACCTCGGCGTCCCCCTGGTGGATCTGGAAACCGGCAGTTGCCGCGATGGCCTGCACCCGGACCGTCCCAACGAAAACCGCGGCGGCGAGTCCGTCTTGTCCTATCTGCTCAGTCTGGTGGAGATCCGCCAGTTGGCCCGGGCCAATGCGGAACGCACCACCCTGGCCCCGTTGCAGACGCTGCGGGCCTGACCCGTCGCCGCTTCCCCTGCCCATTTCCAGCCAGATCCGAGGCCGCAGTGACTTGTGCCACCTTCCTGAATCGCCTGGCGCTCCATTTGCGCCCGGACCCCGCCCGCGTGGTGGTTCGCCCATTCAAGCCCGCCACCGAGCCCCGCGACCTCAACCCCACCGACAAGACCCGCGCCAACCATATCGTCGATCGCGTCCTGGCCCTTGACGACGCCGCGGCGGCCAGTCAGCTCGCTGATGTGCTGGAGAATTTTCAGGGCCGTCACCGCAACCTGCTGGCGACGTTCGAGGCCCGCGCGGATGACATGGAAGACGCGTTTGCCCTTCATACCGCGTTCAGTCCGGTTCAGCGGCAATTGGTGGGGGCCTACTTCCTGCACGAATATTCGTTCGAGGCGGCCGCGCTGTTCAACCCCAGCATCGTGCTCCATCCCGACCAATCGAACACCGCGCCGGGCAGCTGCCGCTTCATCCTGAGCCTGCGCGCGGTGGGCGAGGGTCATATCTCCTCCCTGACCTTCCGATCCGGCTGCATCGGCGCCGACGGCAGTGTCACCGTGGACCCGCCGGCGCGGCTCGCCGCGACCCCGCGCATCCTCGCGCGGGGAGGACCTGAGGGTGAAGATATCCAGGTCACGTTCAAGCCGGAAGAGGACCTGAGCGAGCGGGTGATCTTTCCGATTACGCCCGCGCAATCGAACGGCATCGAGGACGCACGTTTTGTGGCCTTCACCGATGGCGGAACGACCACCTACTACGCCACGTATACCGCCTATAGCGGACAGGCGATCCGCTCGGAACTGATCGAGACCAGCGACTTCACGACCTTCCGCATGTCGCCTCTGCGCGGCTCCGCGGCCCGCAACAAAGGCATGGCGCTGTTCCCGCGCAAGATCGATGGGCGCTATGCCATGATTGCGCGGCAAGACAATGAGAACCTCTATCTCATCTTGTCTGACGACCTCTCCCATTGGGATGGAGGGCAGGCGATCCTGCGGCCGCAATTCCCCTGGGAGTTCGTCCAGATCGGCAATTGCGGCTCGCCGATCGAGCTGGACGAAGGCTGGCTACTGCTGACCCATGGGGTGGGGCCGGTGCGCCGCTATTCCATCGGCGCGGCGCTGCTGGACAAGAAAGACCCCTCCAAGGTGCTGGCGCGCTCCCGCGAGCCGCTGGTCCATCCGGAATCCTCCGAGCGCGAAGGCTATGTGCCGAACGTGGTCTACACCTGCGGCGCCATGCGCCATGGCAACATGATCGTGCTGCCCTATGCGGTCTCGGACACCTTCTCCACCTTCGCCACCCTCAAGATCTCGACCCTGCTGGCGAGCTTGAACGGCTGACAGCGCAACGGACGATCACCGGCCGGCCGAAATCCCGCAAGCAGGCCATGGCAAAAATCCGCCCGCCGGCATATGACGATGGGAATGGAGCATCCGGCAGGCCAATCAGACACGGCATCGCCGGCGGGCAAAGGCCCCGCCGGCCCCCGGCCCGCCCGTGCGCGCACAGCGCTGTCCCGGCGCATTCCTTTTGCACGACAGGTGGCGGACCTGCTGCGGGACATGATCATCCGGGCGGAACTGTCCCCCGGCGCGCGCATCGTCGAGCGCGCCTTGTGCGAGCAGATGCAGGTGTCGCGGACCCCGTTGCGGGAAGCCTTGAAGCTGCTTGAGGCGGAAGGCCTGGTGGAGCTTTCGCAGAACCGGGGCGCGCGGATCATGTCCTTCACGCCGGCGGAGGCCTCGAGCCTGTTCGAGGTGATCGCCGGGCTGGAGAGTCTTGCCGCAGAGGTGGCAGCATCCCGGATGACACCGGAGGATCTGGCACGGATCGAGGATCTGCACGCCCGCATGCGCGCCCATTACGAACGCCGCGAGAAAGACCCATACTTCGCGTTGAACAGCGCGATCCACGACATGATCGTGCGCTGCTCGGCCAATCCGATCCTGATCGCCACCCATGCCGGCCTGATGCTGCGGGCCCGCCGGGGCCGCTACATGGCCATCATCGATCCGCTGCGCTGGGATGAGGCGGTGGGCGAACACGACGCCTTGCTGGACGCCTTGCGCAGCCGGGATGGCGACGCGGCGCGCCGGGTGTGGCGTCGGCATTTGATCCGCACCGGCGAGACCGTGTGCGCGGTCCTGGCCACCACGACCGCGCCATCTGCGATCCCCGATCCGGACTGAGGCGCCATCGGGCCCACCGGGTTCATCGCCAACCGCCTGCACAAATTAGAGGCCATCCCGGTGCCGGCGGGACGGGGCCGTCGCCGACGCGCGCGCATCGCGCCCGGGCGCTTCCGCTGCGAACGCAATCCTCGCGACCACAGACCATGGCAGATCGGCCATCGCCCGGCGTGCCCCCAGCGCCCGCTGCCGCGCAATCAAGCAGCGCCAGCCTAATTGTTCGGCATCGCGCGATCTAGCCAATATCGCACAACCATATGTATAAGCTTATTAAATTCGAATTGAATGCAATTTGGCCCGCGCATTCGCGGCCAGCCCTCAGGAGAGATCACCATGTCCCTCACGGCCCCCGGTCCCGCCGCCTCGCGTCGCGCCTTCCTGAAGCTGTCCGTTGCCACCCTGGCGGTGGTTGCGGCGGCACCGGGCCTGCTGGTCGGGCTCACCCATCCGGCGGAGGCCGCCCCGCTGACCATCGAGGCCATCAAGAAGGCCGGCGTGGTGCGCGTGGGCGTCGAGGCCGCCTATCGCCCCTTCACGTTCCGCGAAGGCAGCGCCATCGTCGGCTACGACGTGGATCTGGCCAAAGAGCTGTTCGCGCCGCTGGGCGTGAAGGTGGAGCTCATCGACACCGCCTGGGCCGGCGTCATTCCGGCGCTCTATGCGGGCAATTTCGATCTGATCATGACCTCGCTCACCTACACCAAGGAGCGGATCGCCAAGGTCGGCTATTCCATTCCCTATGCGGAGGCCACCCAGGAGATGCTGGTGCGGGCGTCCGATGCCGGAACCATCAAGTCTTTGGACGGCATGGCCGGAAAGATCCTGGGCGTGAAGCTCGGCTCCGCCGGCGATACCATGAAGACCGCGTTGCAGGACAAGCTGAAGGCCGATACCGGCAAGGGCTTTTCCGAGATCAAGACCTATGACGACCATCCGGCCGCTTATATGGCCCTGGCGCAGGGCTCGGTGGACGGCGTCATCAACTCGCTGGCCACCCTGACCCAGGTGGTGAAGGACGCGCCGGGCAAATATGCCATCGTGCGCGACATCGGCCCGCGCAATTGGGCCGGCATCGGCACCCGCAAGGAAGATGTGGACCTGATCGCCTATCTGGACGAGCGCATCAACGCGCTCAAGGCCAATGGCGAGATCTACAAACTGCAGGAAAAGTGGTTCGGCGTGCGCATGCAGCTGGCGGACAAGATCCCGACCTTCTCCTGACCCCGCGACCGTGGCGGCGCTGATCAGCCGCCGCCCCCTCTCCTCTTTGTTTCGGCATGGCCATGGGTATTGATTGGGGCGTCGTGCAGATGGCCGTTCCGCTGCTGGCGGAAGGCACGGTGATGACGCTGAAGATCGCCGCGCTCGCAGGGCTGCTCGGCATCTCCTGCGGCATTGCCCTTGGCCTCATCTCGCTGGGCGGCTGGGCGTGGGCGCGCGCTCTGGTGGCCGCTTATGTGAGCTTCATCCGCGGCACGCCGCTGCTGATCCAGATCTTCATCGTCTTCTTCGGCCTGCCCTTGATGGGGCTGCGGCTGGGCGAGTTCTGGGCCGGGGTGATCGCGCTGTCGTTCAACTGCGCGGGCTATGTGGCCGAGATCGTGCGCGGCACGGTGGGCTCGGTGGAGAAGGGGCAGACGGAAGCGGCGAAATCCATCGGCATGACCCAGGGCAAGATCCTGCTCTATATCCTGCTGCCGCAGTCCATCCGCCCCATGGTCCCGGCGCTCACCAACGACACCATCACGCTGCTGAAGAACACCTCGCTGCTCTCGGTGATCTCGGTCTATGAACTGACCCGCTCCGGCCAGGCCATCATCGCCTCGCACTTCGCACCGCTGGAAATCTTCGCCCTGCTGGCGATCTATTATTACGCGATCATCTCCGTCCTCGCTTGGGTCTCGCGGGTGATCGAGCGTCGCCTGCCGGCCTGGTGATTTCATGACACGCCTCGACACCATCCCGGACCGGGAAAAGCCGCTGCTCAGCGTGCGCGATCTGCGCAAGAGCTTCGGCCCCAAGGAAATCCTCAAGGGCATCTCGTTCGACCTGATGGCCGGCCAGACCCTGGTGCTGATCGGCCCCTCAGGATCGGGCAAGACCACGGTTCTGCGCTGCCTGAACTATCTGGAGACCCCGTCCGCGGGCACCATCGAACTGGCGGGCGAGCCCATAGGCGGCGAATATGTGGGCGAAGCGGCCAAGTGGGAGCCGCTGAGCGAAGCGCGCCTGGCCCAGCAGCGCAGCAAGTTCGGCTTCGTGTTCCAGCGCTTCAACCTGTTTCCCCATTTGACCGCGTTGGAAAACGTCGCCATCGGCCCACGCAAGGTGCTGGGCATTTCCCCCGACGCCGCCCGCACGCGCGCCGCCGACCAACTGGCGCGGGTGAGCCTGGCCGACCATATGCACAAGCGGCCCTCGCAATTGTCCGGCGGCCAGCAGCAGCGCGTCGCCATCGCCCGCGCCTTGGCCATGGAGCCGCGCCTGATCCTGTTCGACGAGCCGACCTCGGCCCTGGACCCGGAACTGGTGCATGAGGTGCTCGATGTCATGGGCGTGCTGGCCCGCGAGGGCATGACCATGGTGGTGGTGACGCACGAAATGAGCTTCGCGCGGCGGGTGGCGGATCATCTGATCTTCATGGCCGATGGCCATATTGTGGAAGAAGGCCCGCCCGAAGAGGTCTTCTCCGCGCCGCGCGAAGAGAAGACCCGCCGCTTTCTGACCCACGTTCTCAATCGGTGAGGGATGATGCCTGAGCCTTTGTACGATCTCGTCATCACCGGCGCCACCGTCCTCACCGGCGCCCCCGACAACCGCACCATCGCCGATGCGGTGATCGGCATTTCCGCTGGCCGGCTGGCCCTGATTGCGCCGGCGGAAGCGGGCGCGGCGCCGCCGAGGGCGCGCCGGACCTTGCACCTGCCGGGTCGGGTGATCACGCCGGGCTTCACCAACATCCACACCCACGCCAACCTCAGCATGGTGCGCGGGGTGGCGGAAGATCTCGGCTTTGCCCCCGCCTATACGCCGGGCATCCCCCAGGGCCATATGGTGACGCCGGACGAAGCCTATGCCATCGCCCGCCTCGGGGCGCTGGAAGCGCTGCTGTTCGGCTCGACGCTCATCAACGACACCTTCGTCCATCCCGAAGTGGTGACCCCCGCCATGGCGGAGATCGGGCTTCGCGTCTGGTCCTGCGGCCGTATCCATGACGTGGACTTCTCCGGCGTCTCCGTGGGCCGGTGGGAGCATGTGGACGCCATCGGCGATGTCACCCTGCAATCGGCCCTGGATCTGGCCGCCCGCTACGAGGGCAAGAGCAATGGACGCATCGGCGTGCAGCTGGCCGCCCATGCGCCCGACACCTGTTCCACGCCATTCCTGCGCCGCATCGCGCAGGCGGCTCGGGACACCGGCCTGCGGGTGACCACCCATCTCTCCCAGAGCAAGGTGGAAGTGGCGCGCATTCGCGAGCGGGACGGCAAGAGCCCGCCGGAATTGCTGGAGGAGGTCGGCCTGCTTAATGAGCGCTTGCTCGCTGCCCACTGCATCCATGTGAGCGAGGGCGACATCGCCCGCATCGGTCGCGCCGGCATCCATGTGGCCCACATCGCCAAGGGCAATGCCACCGGCGCCACCATCGCCCCCACCCACAAGCTGCGGGCCGCCGGCGCCAAGCTGACGCTGGGCACGGACAACATGCACGCCGACATGGTGGAGACCATGCGCTGGGCGCTCGCCGTCGGCCGGATTCAGGTGGGTGCGGTCACCGAGGACTGGCAGCCCTCCACCGTCTTCGAGATGGCCACCCTCGGCGGGGCGCGGGCCATGGGACTGGAGGATCAGATCGGCAGCCTGGAGATCGGCAAGCGCGCGGATCTGGTGGCCTTCGATTTCCGCCGTCCGCATCTGACCCCGGCCACCAACCCGCTGGGCAATCTGGTGCATGTGGCCCATGGGCGCGACGTGGAGCTGGTGATCGTCGACGGCGATGTGGTGGTGGAGGGCGGCGCGCCCACCAAAGTGGACGAGGCCGCCATCCGGCGCGATGCGGAAGCGGCCATTGCCGCGCTGTGGACCCGGGCCCGCGCGGGCTGATCAGATGCGCCTTCTGCTCATCAATCCCAACACCTCCGTGGACATGACCGAGCGCATGGTCGCCACCGCCGGAGCCGTGCTGGCCCCGGACGTGGATCTGGTGGCCGTCACGGCCGCGCGCGGAATGCCCTATATCGCCAGCCGCGCCGAGGCGCTGGTCGCCGGCGCCCTGACGCTGGAGATCATCGCCGAGCATCAGGCCGATGCGGATGCGGTGATCATCGCCGCCTTCGGCGATCCGGGCCTGATTGCGGCCCGCGAACTGTTCGATCTGCCCATCACCGGCATGGCGGAAGCAGCGATCCTGACCGCCTGCATGCTCGGGCAGCGCTTCTCCATCGTCACCTTCTCCCGCACCCTGACCGCCTGGTATGAAGACGCGGTGGCCCTGAGCGGGCTCCAGGCGCGCTGCGCCAGCATCCGCGTGCCGGACGCCAGCTTTAAGTCGGTCGCGACCGTCCAGCATGAGCTGGAGGACGAACTGGTGGCGCTGATCGCACGGGTGGTGGAGGAGGACCAGGCGGATGTGGTGATCCTCGGTGGCGCCCCGCTTACGGGGCTCGCGGGACGCATCGCCGACCGGGTGTCGGTGCCGCTGGTGGATCCCCTGTCGGCGGCGGTGGCTCAGGCCGAACTCCTGGCCCGGCTCAAGCCGCGTCCCGCCCGCGCGGGGCGCTTCGCCCGGCCCGGTCCCAAGCCGGCGCTGGGCCTCACGCCGGCACTGGGGGCGTGGATCGAGCATCGGTGACGCTGGAGGGTGAGTCACGGCGTCTCGCCATAGAGAATGGTCTCCGCCTCCTCGAGCGACATCTTGCAGGTCCGGAACGCGATGTCGGATGAAAATCCGCCCCGCGCCATGGCGGCAACATCCTTCATGCGGGCATTCTCGACCTCTTTCGTGCGCCAGGGGCCAAGCCGGCGGCGCTTGGCGTAGATGACCGCGGCCCTGGCGTCGTCCACCTCTTCGATGGCGGCCTGGACCAGGTCGTCCTCGATGCCCTTCGCAGCCAAAGACTGGCCCAGCCGCCGCCGCGACAGGCCGCGCCGCGCCCCTGAGGCCACCTTGCCTTCCGCATAGGCCGCATCATTGACGTAGCCATATTCCTGGCATTGGGCGACCACCGCATCCACGAGCCGGGCGATTTCCGCCGCCTCCATATCCGGCATGCGCGTGGGCGCCTTGCGCATCAGCACCTGCCGCAAATTCTCGGCGCTGGAGGAGCGCTGGCTGAGATAGTGCACGGCCGCCCGGCTCAGCCAGGCCTTCTGCTTGGCCGTGTCCGTCAGGGGTTTGCGGGGCTTCAACGGGGGCAAGGCTTGCAGGATCTTTCACGCTTGGAGGCTCTGGCGACGGAATCAGCCCGCCGCGCCATCGAACCGTGACCGACGACGTCGTCGTCGCGCAAGCTTGTTTCACTAGTGGGGAAGGCTGGTGGCAGATCTACGGGCGCAGTGAAGGATGCGCTACGGCGTTTTGTGCGCCGCAGCCGAACCAACATTGCAGCGCACATGGGCAGGGTGACCAGGACCCAAGAGAATAATAGCTGACGAAACAACAAACATCGGCAAAAGCATCCAAAAAAAACGCACGCTACCTTTGCTACCATGGATGGAGTTCACACTTTCCTGGTGGTACCAAGTTGCAGCTTCTGATTTAGCGGAGAGTTTTCTCATGGATGAAAGCGCAAATCCCACTCTCCGTGACCTGCCGATCGGCATCGACGCCAGCGGCGAGCGGCAGGAATTCGACAGCATGGGCCAGGTCATGGTCCCCGCGGATCGCTACTGGGGCGCGCAGACCCAGCGCTCGCTGCAGCATTTCTCCATCGGCGACGATCGCATGCCCAAGGCGGTCTATCACGCCTACGGCTTCGTCAAGAAAGCCTGCGCTTTGGTCAATCACGCCGCCGGGCGCCTGCCGGACTGGAAGAAGGACGCCATCGTCCGCGCCGCCGACGAAACCATCGCCGGCACGCTGGACGACCACTATCCGCTCTATGTGTGGCAGACGGGTTCCGGCACCCAGTCCAACATGAACGTCAATGAGGTGATCTCGAACCGGGCCATCCAGCTGCTCGGCGGCACCCTGGGCAGCCAGCAGCCGGTGGGGCCCAATGACGACGTCAACATGGGCCAGTCCTCCAACGACACCTTTCCCACCGCCATGCACATCGCCGCGGTGACCACCATCGATGCGCTGCTGATCCCGCAGGTGAGCCAGCTGGCGGACACCATCGAGCGCAAGGCGGAGGCCTGGATGGAGGTGGTCAAGATCGGCCGCACCCATCTGGAGGATGCCGTTCCCCTGACGGTCGGACAGGAATGGCATGGCTGGGCCGGTCAATTGCGCGCCTGCATCGCCGATCTCGAAGCCAGCCGGCATGGCCTCTACGAACTGGCCGTGGGCGGCACCGCTGTCGGCACCGGCCTGAATGCGCCGGCCGGCTTCTCCAAGGACGTGGCGGCGCAGATCGCCACCCTCACGGGAAAACCCTTCGTCACCGCCGCCAACAAGTTCATGGCCCAAGGCTCGCTGGATGCCATCGTGCGCGCCCACGCCGCGCTGCGCGGACTGGCGGTGGCACTGATGAAGATCGCCAACGACATGCGCTGGCTGGCGTCCGGTCCGCGGTGCGGCTTCGGCGAGCTGAAGCTGCCGGACAACGAGCCGGGCTCGTCCATCATGCCGGGGAAGGTCAATCCCACCCAGTGCGAGGCCATGGTGATGATCGCCATCCAGGTGCTCGGCAATGACAGCGCGGTGGCGTTTGCCGGCTCGCAGGGCAATTTCGAGCTGAATGCCATGCGCCCGATCATCATCAACAATTTCCTGCACTCGGCACGGATCCTGGCCGATGGCTGCGAGAAGTTCCGCGAATATTCCGTCGAAGGCACCGAGCTGAACCGCGAGCGCATCCAGCAATATGTGGACGGCTCGGTGATGCTCGTCACCGCTCTGTCCCCGGTGATCGGCTATCAGAACGCCGCCCATATCGCCGAGAAGGCCATTGCCGACGGCACCACGCTGAAGCAGGCGGCGCTCGCCTCCGGCAAGGTCAGCGAAGAGCTGTTCGACAAGACCATCATTCCCCTCAATATGGTCGGCAAGGGCCTCGGCGGGGCCTGACGCCGAGGCCGCCGCCGCTCGCCTTATTCATCCGCTGAACAGGAAGACATCCGCCATGATCCGCTGTGTCCGCATTTGGACCGCCGAAGACGGCAACTCCAGCTTCGAGGAAGGCCAGATCGACCTGTCCGGCGGCGCGCGCGGCGACATCTTGAGCGCCACGGCGGACGTGGCCAGCATCTCGTTTCGCGAGACCAAGGCCGGCGGCACCTTCGCATGGCATACGGCGCCGGCGCGCCAGTTCGTCATCACCCTGAGCGGGACGCTGGCGTTCGAGACCCGCAGCGGCGCGCATTTCACCATCCACCCCGGTGACATCCTGCTGGCGGAGGACACCGCCGGCAGCGGCCACAACTGGCGCCTGGTGGACGACCAGCCCTGGCGCCGCGCCTATGTGATCCTTACCCCCGGCGTCGAAATCCCCTTCATCCCGGCCCAGCCCGCGGCCTGATCGGCCGGCACGGAGACCTAAGATGGCCCAAGCCTCTCACGCCGCCCCCACTGTCGCCCCCACCGCCGCCCCCGATGTGGTGCTGATCGGCGCCGGCATCATGAGCGCGACCCTCGGCACCATGCTCAAGGAACTTGAGCCCTCGCTCAGCATCACCATGCTGGAGGTCCTGGAAGATTGTGCCCAGGAAAGCTCCGGCGCCTGGAACAATGCCGGCACCGGCCATGCGGCCAATTGCGAATTGAACTATACCCCGCAGCGCGCCGACGGCAGTGTCGACATCTCCAAGGCCTTGGAGGTGAATACCGAATTCGACTTGTCGCGCCAGCTCTGGTCCTATCTGGTGCGCAAGGGCGCCATCCCCGATCCGCGCGCCTTCATCAATCCCTGCCCGCACATGAGCTTCGTGTGGGGACAGGAGAATGTGGATTTCCTGCGCGCCCGCTTCAAGGCCATGTCGGCGCACCATTGCTACCACGGCATGGAATATACCGAGGACCATGCCCAGATCGCCACATGGGCACCGATCATCATGGATGGCCGGGCGGCGGACCAGCCGGTGGCGGCCACCCGCATCATCACCGGCACCGATGTGGACTATGGCTCCTTGACCCATCTGCTGGTGGGCCATCTCGCCGCTCAGCCGGACGTTTCGGTGCACTACAAGCACCGCGTCACCGCTTTGGCCCAGGAGGCCGATGGCCGCTGGCGGCTGGAGGTGGAGGACGTGGCCGCGAGGTCCACCCATGCGGTCAGCGCCAAGTTCGTGTTCATCGGCGCCGGCGGCGGCGCCATCGAACTGCTGCAGAAATCCGGCATTCCCGAAGGCCATGGCTATGGCGGCTTCCCGGTCAGCGGCATCTGGCTGCGCTGCGAGGTGCCCGAGGTGGTGGAGCGCCACCATGCCAAGGTCTATGGCAAGGCCGCGTCCGGCTCGCCGCCCATGTCGGTGCCGCATCTGGACACCCGCATCATCGGCGGCAAGAAATCCCTGCTGTTCGGCCCCTATGCGGGCTTCTCCACCAAATTCCTCAAGCACGGCTCGCTCACCGATTTGTTCCGCTCCATTGAGCCGGGGAACATCATCCCCCTGCTGGCGGTGGCGAAGGACAATGTGGCCCTGTGCGAATATCTCATCGGCCAGGTGTTGCAGAGTTCCGAGCACCAGTTCGGCGTGCTGCAGAACTTCTTCCCCACCGCGGTCCGGCACGACTGGCAGCATGCGGTGGCCGGCCAGCGGGTGCAGATCATCAAGCCGGACGCCACGCGCGGCGGCGATCTGGAGTTCGGCACGGAGATCGTCGCCGCGGCGGATCGCTCCATCGTCGCTTTGCTGGGCGCTTCACCCGGCGCCTCCACCGCGACCTTCATCGCGCTCGAAGTGCTGCAGCGGTGCTTCCCCCAGGAGCTGACCGACGCCGCCTGGCTGCCCAAGCTCAAGGAGATCATCCCCACCTATGGGATCAATCTGATCACCGATGCGGATGCCTGCGCCCGCATCCGTGCCGAGACCGCCCCGGTGCTGAAGATCGACAATATCTGAACCTCCATGGGGCACGTGTCAGCACCTCTGGTTCCACCCGCGCCGGCGTCGGCGCCGGTGGATCTGATCACCAAGATCGCCGCGCTGTTGTTCGTGAACGGGCAGACCACCCAGGCCATCCGCGTTTCGGTGGCGCGGCTGGGCGATGCCTTTGGGCTGCGCACCAGTTGCCGGGAGCGATGGGGCGACCTGACCGTCAGCATTGACCACGGGCCGGTGAGCAGTGTGGTCGCCACGCCCCTCGGCGTGGACATGGGAAAGGTCGCGCGGACCGAAGCCCTGGTGGATGCCATTTGCGACCGGCGCCTCACCCTGGAGGCGGCGACCGCCCAGCTTGCGACCATCGCCGCGCGCGGACCGGTCTCCCTGGCCCGCTTCGCGCTCATGGCGGCCGCGGGGGCAGCGGCGCTTGGGGTCATCTTCGGCGCGGCCCATCCTTTGACCCTGGCCCTCATTGCCCTCAGTGCGGGGATCGGCGCTCTCGCCCGGCGCGGCCTTGCGGGCCTCAGCACCAATCCCCTGGTGCAACCCCTGGCGGCGGCGCTGATCGCCGGCATCGTCGGCACCCTCGCCGCCGCCCTGGGGCTCCAGGTGGATCAGCGCCTGGTGGTGGTCTGCCCCTGCATGGTGCTGGTCCCCGGCCCCCATTTCCTTAATGGCACCATCGATCTGGCCCGGGCGCGCATTCCCCTCGGCGCAGCCCGCATCGCCTTTGCCACGCTGGTGGTGCTGATGATCACCACCGGGCTGCTCATGGGCCTGTGGGTGGGCGGCGGCGGCATCCCGACGGGAAAGTCGCCCGATGTGCCGATCGGCTATGACGTGATCGCGGCGGGGGTGGCGGTGGCGGCCTATGGCTCGTTCTTCAACATGCCGTGGCGGGTGTTAGCGTGGCCCATCGGCATCGGCATGTGTGCCCATGCCGCCCATTGGCAGATGCTGCAATCGGGCGCTAGCCCCCAGACCGCGGCCTTCATCGCCTGTCTGGTGGTGGGGGTGATCGTGACCCCGCTGGCCGACCGCCTGCGCATGCCCTATGGCGCCTTTGCATTCGCGCCGGTGGTGTCGCTGATCCCCGGCGTGTTCATGTTCCAGGCGGTGTCCTCGCTGCTGGCGGTGGCCGATGCCCGCACCGCCGCGAAGGCCGACGCGCTGGTGAACGCCGTGTCCGAAGGCACGACGGCTTTCGTCATTCTGCTGGCCATGACCGTGGGCCTGATCGTGCCGAAGATGGGCATCGAGCGCCTGCACGATGCCTGGCGCGGCGCGGGCCGCAGCCCGCCTTAGGCCGAATCCGCGCGCAGACGGGCCGCCCAGCGGCCCGTCATGCGGCGATGATCAGGGATGGTGGCGCTGCAAAAACCGCACGGGCAGCTGCGCCTTCACCAGCGGCGGGAACGCGGCCCGGAAGCGGGCCAGATGCGGGGTTTCCTTATGCGCGTCGAACGCGGCGCGGTCGTCATAGACCTCGTAGAAGACCACGGAGTTTGGGTCGGTTTCGGAGATGGCCACGTCGAACTGCCGGCAGCCCGGCTCATCGGCCAGGGAATGGTCGGCGTCGTCCCGCGCCAAAGCGAGGAAGGCCTCCATCTGGCCCGGCTTCACGTCGAACTCGGCAATGACCACAAACGACCCGGACTTCTCGGCTTCAGCCATGGACTGTTCCTCTGCGTTGTGCGCGCCCGCGCTCTCGGACGGTCGGGCCGATCACGCCCCGTCCACCTCTGGCGCGCCGGCGCGTCCGCGTCCAGCGCCGCAGCCATGAAATCTCCCCCATTGTGTGGAACCTGCCGGGAGGAAATCCCTCCGGCCGCTGGCCGGAGGCCTTTCCGTGGGGACGGTTCGGCGCTATGGGCTGGAAGCACACTGCTTCGGCCCGGCCGTGCGCCGAACCGCACCGTCAGCTCTGATCAGGACCGTTTCCCATGGCCCAACCTCCTTTCCGCCGGACCGGCCACTCGGTGCGCGACAGCGCGGAAGCCGCCTTCAAATCGGCCACCACCAAGCCGGTGGAAGCGCCCCCCAAGGCCCCGGCCGTGCCCAATGCCAAGGAGATGGTGTCCCTGCGCCTCGACCGCGATGTGCTGGAGCATTTTCAGGCCGACGGCCCCGGCTGGCAGGATCGCATCAATGCGGCATTGCGCGATCTGATCTCCAAGGGCTGAGCCTTCAGCCCCCCGCGCCGGGTCCACCCGCGCCTGACGCGCCCGCAACTTGATGCCTCCCCAAGCTTGACGCCCCCAACTTGACGCCTCCAGGTCGCCCGCATAGCCTTTGCGGCGAGTGATGACGGTCGTTCGCCATGCCCCGTGAGGGCTGGCCCTCTGCAGTGCAAGTCTGTGGGCGCCCATGGTCGCCAATCGCTCTCCCTTTCAGCACGGACGTGGTACGTCCCGGCTCCCGCCGGCGCGTGGCACGGGCGCAACCATTTCGCCGGTCTCCCGGCGCAGGGGCGTGATGCTTGATCCTGAACCCGTCGCCGATCGCTGGGACGCGGGCCACATGGGCTGCGGCGAACTGGTGATTGTCTTGCGCGCCCGGCTCAAGAAGATCCCCGGCGCGGTGCTGCGTCTGGACGCCCACGATGCCGGCGCCCCGGAGGACATCCCCGCTTGGTGCGGGATGACCCGCAATCAACTCATTGCCCACGACCCCGCCGCGCATCGCTTCTGGATCCGCTCGCGGCTGGATTGGACCTGACGCCCGAATGGGCACCCCCAAAAAACCCCCAACAAAAACCTCCAAGGAGAAACCCATGGCCGGAAAATTCGTCGTGTCCCTGAGCTGCGCCAAGAATGATACCGACAAGGCCACGGTGGCCTTCGTCATCGCCAATGCGGCGGTAGCGTCCGACAAGGCGACCGTGGTGTTCCTGTCCATCGAGGGCACGCGGCTGTCGCAGAAGGGCTATGCGGACGACATCCATGAGGAAGGCTTTGCCGCCCTGAAGGATCTGATGGCCAGCTTCGCCGAGGCCGGCGGCGAAATCTATGTGTGCTCGCCCTGCTTCAAGAAGCGCGGCCTGGATGAAGACAATCTGGTGGCCGGGGCGCGGATCGTCGGCGGCGCCAAGCTGGTGGAATTCATGAGCGACGGCGCCCCCAGCATTTCCTATTGAGCACCGGTACAGCAGCGCCGATATCCCGGCTCCTGAAGTCCCGCACCCATCGGGGAGACGGTTTCCGCCTCCCCTGGCCCGCAGAGTGACGAGACCGCCATGACCGCTCCAGTGGACAGCCACGCCTACCCCGCCGATATCGGCTTTGACGGCGGCGATCTGGATTGCGGCAATGGCCTGCTGCTGTTGATCCGCAAGCATATCGATCCATTGCCGCGGGGCGGCCTGCTGGAAATCCGCTCCACCGAGATCTCCGTGGACGAAGACCTCCCCGCCTGGTGCCGCCTCACCGGCAATGAACTGCTCTCCTGGACCAAGGCCGGCAAGCAGCGCAGCTTCCTGGTCTGCAAGGGGATGCTGGCGGAACGCGCGGCCCCGGTGCCCGCCGCCCCGCGCTCCATCCCGATCCCGGCCGCGCACGCGCCGCTGCCCAAGCGCATCCCGGTGGCGCCGCCGCCGATCCCGCCCCTGGCGGTCATGGGCATCGGCAGCTGGCCGCGCCCGCGCTGGATGATCGAGGCCATGCATGCCTATGTGGAAGGCCGGCTCTCCGAGGAGCAATTCCAGGAGACCGCGAACGATGCGGTGCGCCTCGCCATCGCCGCGCAGGAGCGGGCGGGGGTGGATGTGGTCACCGACGGCGAGCAGCGGCGCGACAGCTATGCCAGCTTCGTCGCCAGCCGCCTGGACAATTGCCAGTTGATCCCATTGGCGGACCTGCTGCCGCTGGTGGACGATCCCGACGAATTCGCCGCCGAACTGCGCGCCCTGGACATTCCGGCCGGCGACGTGCGCCACCCGGCGGTGTTCGGGCGGCTGACGCGTTCGCGCCCCTTGGTGGCGCATGAGGTGGATTTCGCCCGCTCGGTCACCGCCAAGCCGGTCAAGGTGGCCCTGCCCGGCCCCTATCTGCTGACCCGCACCATGTGGATGGAGTGCATCTCCGACCGGGCCTATGACAGCCGCGAAGAATTGGCGACCGACATCGTGCGGGTGCTGCGGGAAGAACTGGCCGACCTGATGGATGCCGGCGCCGCATTGGTGCAGTTCGACGAGCCGGTGCTGTCGGAAGTGGTGTTCGCGGGCGCCAAGAACAAGCGCTCCTTCATGTGCGGGGCGCTCTCGGAATCCCTGCCGCCGGAGCAGGAACTGGCCTTCGCCCGTGACCTGCTGAACGCGGTGCTGGAGGGGGCGCCGCGCGCCCGCACCGCGCTGCATGTCTGCCGCGGCAACTGGACACCGGATGAGAGCGTCGCCCTGTCCGGCTCCTATGCGCCGCTGGTGGCCACCTTGGCCGAGGTGAAGGTGGGCGCCTATCTCTTGGAGATGTGCACGCCGCGGGCCGGGGAAATGGAGATCCTGCGCGCCCTGCCCCAGGACGCGCGCATCGGCGTCGGCGTGGTCAATCAGAAAGACCCGGCGCTGGAGGCGGAAGATGCGGTGGCCGGCCGCATCCAGCACGCCATCGACCTGTTCGGGCGCGAACGGGTGCTGCTGCATCCCGATTGCGGCTTTGCCACCTTTGCCGACAATCCCATCTGCTGCACCGGCCCGGCGCAGGACAAGCTGGCGGTGATTGCCGCCGCCGTCGCCCGCCTGCGCTGAGCGCCGACCGATCCGAAGGCCCGTCGAGCCGCGTCGTCGGCGACGATGGGCGCATTCCCCGGACGCCGTCGGGCCCGCACCGATCACCAGCGGTGGACAAGCGCGCTCGGCCCGCTGGACGCCGCTGCCGCAACGACATCCAATGACCTTCGGCGCCGATCCCCGGCTGCCGCAGCAAGGCAAGGCCGGATGACCCCGCAGCCCGAGGATGGCCCTGGCCATCAGATCCCCTTGGACAAGGCGCCGCCCGTGGCGGTGCCGCCCGGCCCATCCCTCGCGCCGCTGCAGCGCCTGGCCGCGGACGAGCTCACCGCCTTCTGCGTGGCCGTGCTGCGCGCCGCCGGGGCCGATGCGCCCAGTGCGGAGGCCGCCACCCGCGCCATGATGCACGGCTCCCGCCTCGGGGTGGATAGCCACGGGGTGCGGCTGCTGGACCATTATGCCGCCGTCATCGCCGGCGGCCGGGTCAACGGCTGCCCGGTCATGCGCCCGCTCAGCACAGCGGGCGCGGTGGCCACCCTGGACGCGGACAATGGCCATGGCGCGCTGGCGGCCTATACCGCCATGGATCTGGCCATGGACTATGCCGAACGCAGCGGCATCGGCGCGGTGGCGATCCGCAATTCCTCCCACTTTGGCCCGGCGGGTGCGTTTGCGCTGGCGGCGGCGGAGCGGGGCTTTGTGGGGCTGGCCTTCTGCAATTCCGACAGCTTCGTGCGCCTGCATGACGGCGCCGAACGCATCCATGGCACCAATCCCATCGCCGCCGCCGCGCCGGTGGCCGGCGGATCGCCCTGGCTGCTGGACATGGCCACCAGCGCGGTGCCGTACAATCGCGTCCTGCTCTATCGCAGCCTCGGGCGCCCACTGCCGCAGGGCGTCGCCTCCGATGCGGACGGCCACGATACCGCCAATGCCGATCTGGCGGAGATGCTGGCGCCAGTGGGCGGCGCGTTCGGCTTCAAGGGGGCGGCGCTAGGCGGGCTGGTGGAGCTGTTCAGCGCCATGCTCTCCGGCGCCCGGCTGAGCTTCGACATTCCGCCCATGGGCGGGGACGATCTCGCCACCCCGCGCAATGTGGGCGCCTTCGTCCTGGCGCTGCGCCCCTCGGCTTTCCTGCCGGAGGCCGCATTCGCCGCCGCCATGGGGCGCTATCTGGACACCCTGCGGGCATCGCGTCCCGTGGCCGGCGGCGCGGTGATGGCGCCGGGGGATCGGGAATGGGCGGAAGCGGCAAGGCGGGTGCGCGACGGCATCCCGATCGATCCGACCACGGCGGCGGCGTTCGACCGACTGGCGCACCACTACGGGCTGGTGCGACCGGCCCCACTGCGCGGCGCCTGAGGCCGCCTCAGGGCTGCGGCTTGCGCCGCGCGGAGAGCCCGCTCACCGCCAGCACGCCGATGACGATCAGGCCGCACCCGAGCAATTCCATCAGGCCCGGCGCTTCATCCAGCAGCAGCATCGAACCGAGCACGGCGGCCGGAGGCGTCAGGGAGGTGATGGCGGTGGCCCGCGCCGGCCCCAGGCACCGCACCGCCGTGGTGTAGGTGATCAGCGCCACCACGCCGGCGAGGACGCCCTGGACCAGGACCTGCCGGCCCAAGGCGGGCAGCGGCGTCACCTGGAGCGCCTGCCAGATCTCATGCCCGGCGAACGGCAGCAGCAGCACCACCGACCACAGCCCCACGAAGGCCGCGGCCTGGATCCCGCTCAGGCCGCTGGCGCGGAACGACACCGTATAGATCGACCACGCCAGGGATGCCCCCAGGATCGCCAGATGACCGCGCCAGGCGCCCCCGGCCAGGTCCATCAGCCCATTGCCGGTGATCGCAACCACGCCGCCGGAAATCAGCAGCACGCCGACGATCCGCCACGGGCCGATGCGCTCGCCCAGCACCAGCGCCGAGATGACGGCGATGAACAGCGGCAGGCTGCCGGCCAGCAGCGGGCCGGCCTCGGAGGCCGGCGCATAATGCAGGCCCCACAGCACCAGGAACTGATAGGGCAGGCCAGCAGACATCAGTCCCAGCAGGGCCAAGGGCGGCGCGGTGCGGGGAACGGCCCGGAACCGCCACCAGGCCGGCGCCAGCACCAAAGCGGCGGTGCCGAAGCGGATGAAGGCCAGCAGGGAGGCCGGAAGGGGCTGGTTACCGTGCATGGCAAAGCGGGTGCTGATCACCCAGGTGGTCCAGATCAGCACGGTGAGCAGCGCGCTGGCGATGCCCAGCCGCAAGGTCCGGCGCGCGGTGGTGTCGCGCGAACGCGCGACGGCCGCCGCAGGCGTATCGGTGCATTCCGAAGGCGCCGTCATGATGCCGGCCCCGCTGCCCGCCGCGCTTGAAGCGCAGATGGATTTCTCATAGAATACTCATCATCTAATTCTATTTTCGATGGATAGCATGCGCCATCCCGACCTTGAACTGGATCTGCTGCGCGCCTTCGTCGCGGTGGCGGAAGCGGCCAGCTTCACCGCGGGCGCGGAGGTGGTGGGGCGGTCGCAATCGGCGGTCAGCCAGAAGATCCTGCGGCTGGAGGAGATCCTGGGCCGGCGGGTCTTCACCCGCACCAGCCGGTCGCTGCAGCTGACGCCGGAGGGCGAGCGGCTGTTGGTGGCGGCGCGCCAGATGCTGGAGTTCAACGACCGGCTGGTGCGCGACCTGCGCGAGCCCGCCGCCCGCGGCGCATTGCGCCTGGGCATCACCGAGGATTTCATTCCCGGCCAGTTGCCCAAACTGCTGGCCCGCTTTGCCCGGGTCTATCCCGGCGTCCATCTCAATCTGACCACCGCGCTGAGCTGCGATCTGCTCAGCGCCTTCGATGCCGGCCAACTGGATGCCATCATCGCCAAGAAAGACGGCACCGCGCAGCGCGGACGGGTGATCTGGCGCGAGCCCTTGGTGTGGATGGCGGCGGCGGATGCGGTGATCGATTTCTCCACTGCGGCGCGGCTGGTGATGCTGCCGGCCCCCTGCACCTATCGGGCGGTGATGCTGGAGGCCCTGGATGCGGCGCGCCAGGACTGGGTGGGCGTGTGCACGGCCAGCAGCCTCATGGGCATCCAGGCGGCGGTGGCCGGCGGCTTGGGCCTCTCCGTGCTCGGGCGCTCGTTCGTGCAGCCGGGGCTGCGGGAACTGGAGACGCCGGACCACTGGCCGGCGCTGCCCATGACCGAGATCGTGGTCATGGGCGAGGACAGCCGGGCGGCCGACCTGGTCCGCCCGCTGGTCACCTTCCTCACCGAAAACCTCGCCGGGCGCGGGCCGCTGACCCGCGCCGCCTGAGCCAGGCTTGAGATGGTCTTGCGGGTGACTGAGCGCGGGATCAGTCCGGGAAGCCGGTCAGCACGGCCTTGCCGATCGAACGTCCGCTTTCCACCAGCCCGTGCACCCGGCGCAGGTTTTCCGCGGTGATCGGCCCCGCATCCTGCGTGAGGGTGGTGACGAGGACGCCGGCATCCACCAGATCCGCCACCTCATTCAGCAGCCGATGCTGCTCGATCATGTCCGCGGTGCCGAACAGCGAGCGCGTGAACATCAGTTCCCAATGCACCGACACGCTCTTGCGCTTGAACGGCACGATGTCGAGGCTGGCGGGATCATCGATCAGGGCCAGATGCCCCTGGGGGGCGATCGCCGCCAGGATGGCCGGCAGATGCGCCGCCGTGGCGGTGAGGCTGGCGACATAGTCCACCTGAGGCATGCCGATGGCGACCAGCTCTTCGTTCAGCGGCTTGCGGTGGTCGATCACATGGTGCGCACCCATCTTGAGGCACCAGGCGACGGTTTCCGGGCGCGAGGCGGTGGCGATCACGGTCAGCCCGGTCAAGCGCCGCGCGATCTGGGTGAGGATGGAGCCGACCCCACCCGCCCCGTTGATGATCAACAGGGTGCCGCCTTGCCGCTTCACGCCATAGGGCACCTGCAACCGGTCGAACAGCAATTCCCACGCGGTGATGGCGGTGAGCGGCAGCGCCGCCGCTTCGGTGAAGGACAGCGTCGCCGGCTTGCGCCCCACAATGCGCTCATCCACCAGATGGAAGGCGCTGTTGGTGCCAGGGCGATCGATGGCACCGGCATAGAACACCGCGTCCCCCGGTTGGAACAGCGTCACCTCCGCGCCCACCGCATCGACGATGCCCGCGGCATCGAAGCCCAGCACGCGCGCCTCCCCCTCGGGAGGCATGGCATTGGCGCGGACCTTCACATCCACCGGGTTCACCGAGACCGCCCGCACCGCAACCCGTAGATCGCGCGGGCCGGGGGTCGGCAGGGGCAGGTCGAGATCCAGCAGAGCGTCTGCGTCCGTCAGCGGCAAGGGGGTGCGGAAACCGATGGCTTTCATGGGGAACCTCAAAAGAGCGGGGGGCCGCACCGCGCCCACCCCTATGCGTGGGGGGAAGCCGGCCGCAACGATCTGGGGCGGGTGGCGTCGATCTTCACCCTTAGGCCGGCGATTGCAGAGATCCAGCGCATAGTTCAGATCGGATGCAGTTGATTCTCCGCTTGATCCCCCATGCCCCCACGGGACAGGCGGTGCCCGTCGGCCGTCAGCCTTCGGACGTCTGTGCCGATGGTGGCTCCCGGCGGTCCGGCCGTGACGCCGAAGCGGGCCGCGTGTGGGCGCCTTGCACCGTCTCTGCCTGATGGAGGAAGCGGGAAATCAGCCAGGACCCCGCCGGGCCGGGCGGGGTGTCGGTCCGGTGGATGGCCTGGAGCCGGTAGGGGCCGCCGCGGCAGTCCGGCAGATCCAGCACCACCAGCCGCCCAGAGGCGAGGTCTTCCCGCACCATGGGTTCCGGCAGATTGCCCCAGCCGATGCCCTCGCGCAGCAGCATGTGCTTGGAGCCCAGATCCGCCAGCCGCCAGGTGCGGGTGCCGAGCACCGCATATTCCGAGCCATGGGTCAGGGTCGAGCGATCGGTGAGCACCAGTTGCACATGGTCCCGTCCGGCGCCGGGCGGATTGCGGCCGGCGCGGGCCAAAGGATGATCGGGCGCCGCCACCGGGATCAACTCCACGAAACCGACCTCGATGCGCTCAAGACCATCGGTATCAAAGTCCATCGGGCCGCTGATGCCGATGCTGGCTTTGCGGGTCAGCACCATGTCCGCCACGGCGCCCAGCGCCTCCACATAAAGCCGCAGCGTGACGGTGGGAAACGCCGCCTGGAACGCCTTGAGCGCATCCACCACCCGGTCGGCGGGCAGCATCACATCCAGCGTCAGATGCACCTCCGCCTCCAGCCCCTCCCGCAGGCCCTGCACCTTGGCCCGCAGCCCGTCCAGGCCGCCGGCCACAATCCGCGCCTCCGCGAGAACGGCCGTGCCCGCATCGGTCAGGCGCGGGGTCTTGCTGCTGGCACGGTCGAACAGGGACACGCCCAGTTGCGCTTCGAGATTGGCGATGGCGTAGCTGATCACCGACGTGGCGCGACCCAGGCGCCGGGCGGCGCCGGCAAAACTTCCGGCATCCGCCACCGCCAGGAACACGCGCAATTGGTCGAAGGTGGGCGTGCCGGGCGCATTCATCGGACTTCCTCGAACGAAGAAGCCGAGAATAGACCGAAAAGTTGATGGATGGCAGGGCGGCGCCGGGCACGAAGACGCGGGCTCAGGGGCGCGGGTGCCTCAACCGGCGGCACGGACCCTCCGTTCGGGAGGCGGCCAGACACGGTGATGCGGAATGGGATGGCAGCGGCATCGAGCGGGAAAACGCGGGCCACAGGCGACGACGCCAGTTCTTTGCGGCGTTTCCCCGGGCGGATTGGCCCCGGATGCGTCAGCCCTCAGGCCCAGACGCGACGGCCGTGGATGCGTCGCGTGGGGAATAGGCGGGTTCGGCTCGAACCCGCCGGGGCGCGGATCAGTGCGCGGCCTTGGCGGCGTTGAGATCGAGCAGATCGGCCACCTGCTGCAGGTCGGCCAGATTGCGCTCGGCCTTCTGGCGGCCCTCGTCGCTGCGGGCGTCGGCCACGTCTTCGCGGGCATCCTTGATCAGCTGCGCCAAAGCGGCGCGGTCGAAGGATTCCACCGGGGTGGCCTGCTCCGCCAGGACGGTGAGGCCCTTGGGGTTGGCTTCGGCAAAGCCGCCGCGCACGAACAGGCGCTTGTCGGCGCCGTCGCCCTTGATGGTCAGGATGCCGGCGGCGATGGTGGAGATGAAGGGGGCATGGCCCGCCATCACGCCGAACTCGCCCTCGGAGCCCGGCACAATCACTTCAGTGACCGACCCGGAAAACACCAGACGCTCCGGGGAGACGAGTTCGAAAGGAAAGGTGGCCATCTGTTGTCTCCGACCTGAGCGATGCCGTCCGACGACCGGCAGCCATGACGCCTTCGGCCTCGCCCGATGGGTCCTGCGACCCCATGTTCCTCATGGCCGAGCCGCCGGACCGAGGTCGGCGGCTCAAGCCGTGGCCGAAGCCCGCGGGGGCTTCGACGGCGATGATGGAAAGCTCAGGCCGCTTCGGCGGCGAGCTTCTTGCCCTTCTCGATGGCTTCTTCGATGGTGCCCACCATGTAGAAGGCCTGCTCTGGCAGGTGGTCGTACTTGCCGTCCACCAGGCCCTTGAAGCCCTTGATGGTGTCGGCCAGGTCGACCAGCTTGCCGGGCGAGCCGGTGAACACTTCCGCCACGTGGAAGGGCTGCGACAGGAAGCGCTCGATCTTGCGGGCGCGGGCCACGGTCAGCTTGTCCTCTTCGGACAGTTCGTCCATGCCCAGGATGGCGATGATGTCCTGGAGCGACTTGTAGCGCTGCAGGGTCTGCTGGACCTGACGGGCCACGCCATAATGCTCTTCGCCGATGACCAGCGGGGAGAGAATGCGCGAGGTGGAGTCCAGCGGATCCACCGCCGGGTAGATGCCCTTTTCCGCGATGGAGCGGGACAGCACGGTGGTGGCGTCCAGATGGGCGAACGAGGCCGCAGGCGCCGGATCGGTCAGATCGTCGGCGGGCACGTAGATGGCCTGCACCGAGGTGATCGAACCCTTGTTGGTGGTGGTGATGCGCTCCTGCAGGGCGCCCATGTCCGTGGCGAGGGTGGGCTGATAGCCCACCGCCGACGGGATGCGGCCCAGCAGAGCCGACACTTCCGAGCCGGCCTGGGTGAAGCGGAAGATGTTGTCCACGAAGAACAGCACGTCCTGGCCCTGGTCGCGGAAATGCTCGGCGACGGTCAGGCCGGTGAGTGCGACACGGGCGCGGGCGCCCGGGGGCTCGTTCATCTGGCCATAGACCAGGGCGCACTTGGAACCGGCGGCCGAGCCGTTGTTCTCGTGCGGATCGACGTTCACCTTGGACTCGATCATCTCGTAATAGAGATCGTTGCCCTCGCGGGTGCGCTCGCCGACGCCGGCGAACACGGAGTAGCCGCCGTGCGCCTTCGCGATGTTGTTGATCAGCTCCATGATGAGCACGGTCTTGCCCACGCCGGCGCCGCCGAACAGGCCGATCTTGCCGCCCTTGGAGTAAGGCGCCAGCAGGTCCACCACCTTGATGCCGGTGACCAGGATTTCCGCTTCCGTGGACTGGTCGGCGTAGGAGGGGGCTTCCTGATGGATGGCGCGCTTCATCTCGCCCACCACCGGGCCCAGCTCGTCCACCGGCTCGCCGATGACGTTCATGATGCGGCCGAGGGTGGCTTCACCCACCGGGACCATGATGGGCGATCCGGTGTCGGTGACCGGCTGGCCGCGCACCAGACCCTCGGTGGAGTCCATGGCGATGGTGCGCACGGTGTTCTCACCGAGATGCTGCGCCACTTCGAGCACCAGGCGATTGCCCTGATTGCTCGTCTCGACGGCGTTCAGGATGGCAGGCAGGTGGCCGTCGAACTGCACGTCGACAACGGCACCGATGACCTGGGTGATGCGTCCGGTAGGATTGGCCATTTTTCGTCGTCCTTTGTCCTTGACCGCGCTGCCGTTCAGAGCGCTTCGGCGCCGGAGATGATTTCGATGAGTTCTTTGGTGATCTGGGCCTGACGCGTCCGGTTGTAGATCAGCGTCTGCTTCTTGATCATGTCGCCGGCGTTGCGCGTGGCGTTGTCCATGGCGCTCATCTGCGAGCCGTAGAAGGACGCCTGGTTCTCCAGCAGCGCGCGGAACACCTGCACCGCCAGATTGCGCGGCAGCAGGTCGGCGAGGATCTCGCTTTCCTCCGGCTCGTAATCATAGACGGAGGAAGCGCCCTCGCCCTTGGCCTGGAACGTCGCGGGGATCAGCTGCTGCGCCGTCGGCACCTGCGAAATCACGCTCTTGAACTGCGAGAAGAACAGGGTGCAGACATCGAACTCGCCCGCATTGAAGCGGCCGATGATCTTTTCCGCAATGTCGTGGGCATTGGTGAAGCCCAGCGTGCGCACCGCGCGCAGGTCCACCAGTTCCACGATCTGGCCGGGGAACAGGCGGCGGAGCTGGTCATAGCCCTTGCGGCCGACGCAGAAGAACTTCACGTCCTTGCCCTGGCCGATCAGCAGATTGGCGCGCTCACGGGCGAAGCGGACGATGGAGGTGTTGAACGCCCCGCACAGGCCGCGCTCGGAGGTGCAGACCAGAAGCATGTGCTTCTCGGTCTTCCCCGTACCGGACAGCAGCAGCGGGGTATCCGCGCTGACCGTCATCCCGGATGCGATGTTGCCGAGCACCGTCTCCATGCGCTCGGCATAGGGACGGGCCGCTTCCGCCGCCATCTGGGCGCGACGCAGCTTCGCCGCGGCGACCATCTGCATCGCCTTGGTGATCTTCTGCGTCGCCTTCACGGAGGCGATGCGGTTTCTCAGGTCTTTCAGGCTCGCCATCGCACCCGTCCCTTTACATCAAGAGGCCCGAGGGCACCGTTCAGGCGAAGCTCTTGGCGAAAGCGTCAAGCGCCTTCACCAGCTGCGCGGTGGTGTCCTTGGACAGCTCCTTGGAGGTGCGGATGGTGTCGAGGATCTCCTGGTGCTGCGAGCGCAGCGCCAGCAGCAAGCCGGCCTCGAACTCGCGAACCTTGTTCACCGGGATGGCATCCAGATAGCCGTTGGTGCCGGCGTAGATCACCACGACCTGCTCTTCCACCTTCAGCGGAGAGAACTGGCCCTGCTTGAGCAGCTCGGTGAGGCGCGCGCCACGGTTCAGCAGCTTCTGGGTGGAGGCGTCCAGATCGGAACCGAACTGGGCGAAGGCCGCCAGCTCGCGATACTGGGCCAGCTCGCCCTTGATCTTGCCCGCCACCTGCTTCATCGCCTTGATCTGGGCGGAGGAGCCGACGCGCGACACCGACAGACCCACGTTCACCGCCGGGCGAATGCCCTGGTAGAACAGGTCCGATTCCAGGAAGATCTGGCCGTCGGTGATGGAGATCACGTTGGTGGGGATGTAGGCCGACACGTCGTTGGCCTGGGTCTCGATGACCGGCAGCGCGGTCAGGGAGCCGGCGCCATTGGCGTCGTTCAGCTTGGCGGCGCGCTCCAGCAGGCGGGAGTGCAGGTAGAACACGTCGCCGGGATAGGCTTCGCGGCCCGGCGGGCGGCGCAGCAGCAGCGACATCTGGCGATAGGCCACGGCCTGCTTGGACAGATCATCATGGATGATCAGGGCATGCATGCCGTTGTCGCGGAAATATTCGCCCATGGCGGTGCCGGAGAACGGCGCCAGGAACTGCATGGGGGCAGCGTCCGAGGCGGTGGCGGCGACCACGATGGAATATTCCAGCGCGCCCTGCTCTTCCAGCACCTTCACGAACTGCGCCACGGTGGAGCGCTTCTGCCCGATCGCGACATAGACGCAATAGAGCTTGGCCTTCTCGTCCGTGCCGGAGTTGATGGACTTCTGATTGAGGATCGCGTCGAGCGCCACGGCGGTCTTGCCGGTCTGACGATCGCCGATGATCAGCTCGCGCTGGCCGCGGCCGACGGGGATCAAGGCGTCGATCGCCTTGAGGCCGGTCTGCATGGGCTCATGCACGGACTTGCGGGGAATGATGCCCGGCGCCTTCACGTCGACGCGGCGACGCTCGGTGGCCACGATCGGGCCCTTGCCGTCGATGGGATTGCCCAGGGCGTCCACGACGCGGCCCAGCAGACCCTTGCCCACGGGCACGTCCACGATGGCGCCGGTGCGCTTGACGGTCTGGCCTTCCTTGATCTCACGGTCGGAACCGAAGATCACGATGCCGACATTGTCGAGCTCGAGGTTCAGCGCCATGCCGCGCGTGCCGTTCTCGAACTCGACCATTTCGCCCGCCTGGACGTTGTCGAGGCCGTAGGCGCGCGCGATGCCGTCGCCGACCGACAGAACCTGGCCGACTTCGGAGACTTCTGCCTCCTGGCCAAAATTCTGGATCTGCTCCTTGAGGATCGCGGAGATTTCAGCGGCTCGAATGTCCATCAGCGGACCTCTTTCATCGCATGCCGGATAGAATTGAGTTTGGTCTTGAGCGAAGCGTCGACCATGCGCGAGCCGACTTTCACAATGAGACCACCGAGGATGGACGGATCGACGCTCACGTCGAGGCTCACGTCCTTGCCGGTCTTTTGCGCCAGCGCTTCTTTGAGCGCCGCATAATAGGTATCGCTCAGCGGCTCGGCCACCGTCACCTGCGCCGTGCTCTGCCCGCGGCTCGCCGACACCAGAGCGGTGAAGGCGGCGCAAATGGACGGGAGCGCGAACAGGCGGCGATTCTGCGCCACCAGCTTCACGAAATTCGCCGAGATGCCGGTCATGCCCGCCGCCGACAGAACGGCGGTCATGGCTTTCAGCTGCTCGTCAGCCGAGAACACCGGGCTCTTCACCAGACGGGCCAGATCCGCGCTTTCAGCGATCATGGCCTTCAGCCGGTCGAGATCCGCCGCCACGGCGTCGGTGGAACCGGCCTCTTGGGCCAGCTCGAACAGAGCGGTTGCATAGCGCCCCGCCATGCCTGACACGATCGTCTCCACCAGCCATACCTCTCTTCGATCTGCCGGACCCGCGCGCATTCCGGATGGTGCGCACATAAGCCCTTGATCTGTAGGGAAGATTCTTTTTGGCTCCAAGATGGCACTGAATGCCGCCTCTCGAGCGTCGCGGTTCCCTAACACACGCGCTTTCGTGCGGCAACACGGTCAGAATCTTGTCAGCGTGCTGGATTGACGCACCGGAGCGGCACGGGGCCGGCTCAGCGCCTTCCGAAAGGGAAAAACAACCGCCGGGATGAGGGGATCGCGCGGGGATCCCGCACCCCGGTGACGGCGACGCGGTGGCGCACAATCCAGTCGCTTTGCCGCTTCCCGGCGCCGGCCGGCGCGGACGGTCGCGGGGCCAGAGAATCATGGGCCAGC
>NZ_CALRWL010000008.1:0-147143 GCF_943371865.1 Azorhizobium sp. AG788
CACGGACGCGGTCCGTGGCGCGCGGCTCCCTTCGGGCGCCGATGCCAGCGTCGCATAGAGGCTCTTGCGGCGCAGGTTGGGATTGTAGTGCGGGTCCACCAGCGTGCTGGCGTGCCACCGCGCCTCGAACCGGGCGCGCTGTGCTTTCAGGCGCTCGCGATGGGCCTTGGCGCGCCGCCGCCCGCGCGAAGCGGATTCGTGATGCACCAGGCAGGCGAAGGGGCTCCACACCACCTCATAGCCGGCGGCCATGGCCCGCAGGCACAGGTCGATGTCGTTGCAGTCCTCGGCAAAGCGCTCCGCGTCCAGGGGGCCGATCCGGTCCCAGCAGGTGCGGCTGATCAGCAGGCAGGCGCCGGTGACGGCGGAGAGATTCTGCCGGCTGTGCAGACGGTCCTCATAGCCGCCCGCAGTGGCGGCGGCGTGGGCGAACCAGTGTCCGGCATAGGCGAACAGTCCGGCGATGACGCCCGCATGCTGGAGCGTGCGATCGGGAAACAGCAGCTTGGCCCCGACGATGCCCGTACCGGGCAAGCAGGCCAGAGCCACCATCTCGTCCAGCCAGCCGGGCTCCACCACTTCGATATCGTTATTCAGCAGGCAGATGAGGGCGCCGGATGCCACGTCGACGCCGCGATTGCAGATGCGGGGATAGTTGAAGCCGCCATCATCGCGCACCACCTGCGTCGCCGGCCAGAGCGCCTTTACCTCGTCGAACAAGGCAAATGTCTCCGGTTCCGTCGACCCATTGTCGACAATGATGATCTCAAATTCCCGATACCGGGTCAGGGCGATGAGGGAGCGCAAGGCGAGACCCAGCAGGTCTGCGCGGTCACGGGTGGGAATGACGAAGGAGACCAGCGGGCGCGGGTCCGCAGGCGTATAGACCGGTCGCAACCGCCCCTCGGTGTGAAGCACCTGCGTCACGCCGGTGGCGTCGCGGACCGCGCGTGCCGCGGCATCGATGTCGCGAGGACCGAATGTGTCGCCGTGATGATCCGGTGTCCGCGAAAACGCCACCCGAGGGAGGTGGTAGATGGCGGAGGCGGGAAGCGTTTCAACCGCCCGGAGCCGCAGATCATATAGGACGGCGCCGCCGAATCCGGGCCGTGCCCCGGCGATCGCTCGCAGCAGCGTTGCGCGAAACACGCACGACTGGCCGATATAGTCGACGCTCCGCAGCAGATGGGGATTGAAGGCGGGCTTGAAGATGCCTTCCATGGGATGGCCCGCCGCATCGAGGCGTTCCTCATCGGTATAGAGCATCTGGCCGTCGGGATGGGCGGCGAAGGCCGCACGCAACATCGCCACCGCGTGCCGGGTGGGACGGGCGCAGGGGTCGAGGGGCACCAGAAGCGTGCCCGTGGCCGCTTCGAGGGCGCTGTTGAAGGAATCGGCGGGATCGCTGCTCGGCGGGTGCAGCCGTCGCACGCGCTGATCTGCGCCGACGGCATCTGACGCCACCGTGTCCGGTTGCACCACCAGCCACTCCCACCCCGGGTCGCTCTGCGCCAGAAGCGCATCCCGGCACGCGGCCAGATCCATGCCGGAGGCGGGCAGGACGGTGACGAAAGAGATCGACAGATCCGCGCCGGGAGCGACGGGGGCGCCGGCGTCTTCCCCATAACGTGCCCGATAGCGCCGGTAGTGGTCGGCCTGCTCCTGGCGATGGGCGGGGGAGCTTTGGAGCAGGGCGCCGTGCAGGCCGCGCAGATTGCGGGCCGCAGCTCCGGCCGTACGCCACCGTTTCGCAATCCCCGACGACCCGAACCGACCGCTCAGGAAGGCGTGGAGCTTGAGGCCCAGCTTGCTGCGCGGGAAATAGCCGAGGCGCACCGCAGGCGCGGTGGTGAACACCGTCACCGCCGCCGCTCCCCGAGGGATAAAGACGGCGTCCTCCCCATCCTGCATGCGGGCGCGGGACAGGTCACGCCCCGCCCCATCCCGGAACACCATATCGATGGGCGCATCGACCCCGCGCAGCACCAGAACGAACACCAGGCCCTTGCCGCGCACCTTGAGCCGGACGCTGGTCGGCAGTGTAGCGCTGGGTTGGCCGGCGGCGTTCCGGGTGATGCGCAGCCAGCGCGGCGGGATCTGTTCGGGCATGAAGCGCAACCGGGCCTGACACGTCGGGAAAGGAGAGACCACACTCTCCGGCGATCGGTTGAAGCACCATTGGGCGGTGGCCGGCAAGCGGGGACGCTTGACGCCGCCAGCCGCAGGGCCTTGAAGTTCGCGGCCGGCGGGGGCTTCAGCCTGTGGCCGCCGAAAGGGAGTCGTTCATGTCGCGGAGCGTGGATCTGTTCGTCATCGGAGGCGGCTCCGGTGGAGTACGCGCCAGCCGTATCGCTGCCCAGCACGGTGCCAAGGTGATGCTGGCGGAAGAATTCCGGCTCGGTGGCACCTGCGTGATTCGCGGCTGCGTGCCCAAGAAGCTGTTCGTCTATGCCGGCCGCTACGCCCACGACCTGGAAGACATGGCCGGCTATGGCTGGACGGTGGAGGGCGCGCGTTTCGATTGGCCGACCCTGGTGGCCAACAAGGATCGCGAAATCGCCCGGCTGGAGAGCATCTACCAGCGCAATCTGGAAGCGCCCGGCGTGGAGATCATCCGCGACCGCGCCGTGGTGACGGGCGCCCATACGGTGCGCATCGTCGGCACCGGCGAGACCATCGAAGCCCGCCACATCCTGATTGCGACCGGCGGGCACCCGGCGCTCGGGCCGGCGATTCCGGGGGCGGAACTGGCCATCACCTCCAACGAGGCCTTCCATCTTCCGACGCTGCCACGGCGGGTGCTGGTGCAGGGCGGCGGCTATATCGCGGTGGAGTTCGCCTGCCTGTTCCGGGCGCTGGGCTGCGAAGTCGCCTTGGTGCTGCGCGCCGAGCAGATCCTGCGATCGTTCGACGACGACGTGCGCCATCATGTGGCGGACGAGATGCGCCATTCGGGCATCAATATCCTCACCGGGCGGTCGCTGACCTCCATCACCGCGACGGCGGACGGCAAGCGGGTGGAACTCTCCGACGGCAGTCATGTGGAGGTGGATGAGGTGATGCTCGCCATCGGGCGGATCCCCAACACCAGGAACCTGGGCCTTGAAACGGCAGGCGTGATCGTCGACGGCGTCGGTGCCATCCCGGTGGATGTGCACGGCCGCACCAATGTGCCCTCGATCCACGCCGTCGGCGACGTCACCAACCGGGTCAATCTGACCCCAATGGCGATCCGCGAGGGCCATGCCTTCGCCGACACTGTGTTCGGTGGCAAGCCCTGGCAGGTGGACCACCATCTGGTTGCCACCGCCGTATTTACCGAGCCCGAGATCGGCACCGTGGGCCTCTCGGAAGCTGCGGCGCGGGAGGCGGGATTCACGCTCGACATCTACAAGGCGCAGTTCCGCCCCATGCGGGCGACCCTGTCCGGGCGTGCCACCCGCATGCTGGTGAAGCTCGTCGTGGATGCGGACACCGACAAGGTTCTGGGCTGCCATGTGGTGGGCGAGGCGGCATCCGAGATCATCCAGATGGCGGCGGTGGCCATTGGCATGGGGGCCACCAAGGCGGACTTCGACCGGACCGTGGCGGTGCATCCCACAGCGGCGGAAGAACTGGTGACGATGCGCACGAAATCCTCTTGAGCGCGCGGGGCACAGGTCTGGACGGCACTGGCTCCAAGATGCAAAAGAGCGTCATGCTCAAGCTTGGATCGAGGGACGCTGTGCGCACGTCATTTGTTGCCGTTGGGGCACTTTTTCTGACCTTTACGGTCCAGGCGGAAGGGGTGGCCGCGGCGCCGATTCTGCCCGCCCAGGATCGGCCAGGCGCGGTGCTCAAATATCAGGTCCTGACCCCGCCGGACCGGCAGGCGACCCTGGAGGCCTTCACGGAGAAGAAGGTTTCCGGCGCCAAGTTTGACACGCTGGACGCCTGTACGCTGCGGGAGACGACGGAGCCGGATGCCACGCGGGTGAAACTCGCCAAGGTCATTGCCGATTGCGTCAAGGAAACCGGGTTCTGATGCCGGGCCACCCGGCCTCTGCGCCGGGCGGCCCGTGTGGATCAGTTCTGACCTTGGACCCTCGTGCCGAACAGCCTGCCGTTTTCAGCCCAAAGCGTTGCGCCCAGGGCGAGCAGACCCAGCACCAGATAGCCCAGCACCAGCGGCAGCACCGATCCGGCCACCGCCTGCCCGAACAGCATGCCGAGCACCGCGCCCAGCAGGGTGGTGTAGAAGCCGATGAAGGACGAGGCGGTGCCCGCAATGGCCCCCAATGGCTCCATGGCCATGGAATTGAAGTTGGGCACGGTGAGCGCGAACAGGGCCTGATTCAGCGCCAGCAGCCCGCAGAACAGGATGAGCGGCGGCTGGCCATGGTAGGCCAGGGCCAGCCCCACCTGAACCGCGCCCACCAGGGTGAAGCCGATCACCCCCCCATGGGAGAGGTGGCGCATGCCCACCGTCCGCACCAGCTTGGAATTGAGGAACGAGGCCACCGACATCACCGCCGCCACCGATGAGAAGGCGAGGGGGAACCAGACCCCCAGATGGTAGATCTCCGAATCGAAGATCTGCTGCGCCGATCCCACATAGGCCATCAGCGATCCCATCATCAGGCCCATGCCGGTGGCGTAGCCAAAGGCTTTCCGGTTGGTCAGCGTCAGGCGCATGCCGCGCACGATGCCGGTGACGGAAAACGAGACCCGATACTCAGGATGCAGGGTTTCCGGCATGCGAATGGCGAACCACACCGCGAGGACCACGGCCAGCGCGAACATGGCCAGGAAGATGAAGTGCCAACTGCCCACCAGCAGGATGGCACTGCCGATGCTGGGCGCCACCACCGGCACGATCAGGAACACCATCATCGACAGCGACATGACGCGGGCCATCTCCTGGCCCTTGAAGCGATCCCGCACGATCGCCACCGAGAGCACGCGCCCCGCCGCTGCCCCCATGCCCTGGATGCCCCGAGCGATCAACAGCACCGCAAAGCTGTCGGTCATGGCGGCAAGGGCGCAACCCAAGGCGTAGATGGACAGGCCGATCATCAAGGCCGGCTTGCGTCCGATCACGTCGGAAATGGTGCCGAACACCAATTGCATGATGGCAAAGCCGATCATGAACGCGGTGACGATCAGTTGCAGGTCGGAAGCCCGCGGGACCGATAGGTCCGCGCGGATTTGATCGAAGGCCGGCAGCAGATTGTCGATGGAAAATGCGGTCGTGCCCATCATCAAGGCGATGAGCGCGACGAACTCAAAAAAGGACGGTGCGGGGGCCGACGGCTTCGCCGCACCCCTGTCGTGTGTTGTCATATGCGGTCTCTGTATGGCCTGGAAGGCGGTGCGTGACGTGTCCACCGGACGCCCTTTTAGGCCATCCGGGAGACACCCGCCCGCCTGATCTTGGCGGGGATCGCCGGTGCTGCACGCGCTGGGCGCATGCCTGCCCCACCGGAAAACCGTCGGCCTCCCGCACTTTCCAACGGAGCCATGGCCCCCCATGTTCCGGTTTCGTGCCCTGGTGCTCTCGTGTATAAGCCCTGCTTCCGTAGTCCTGTGACCCATGAGCGCCAAGGACCGGAGCGCACGGCGCATGTGTGCCGCGCGATAGCTGGATGGAGATTTCTATGACCACCCGCCCTGTTTCCGACCGCATCCCGAGCGCCGAGACCTCTTCTCGCCGCGCCGAAGGCTGGCGTCCGGATTCCTGGCGATTTTATCCGGTGGTCCAGGTTCCGGAGTATCCGGACGCGGCCGCTTTGGTGGAGGTGGAGCGCAAGCTCGCCTCCTATCCGCCGCTGGTTTTTGCAGGTGAGGCCCGCCGCCTGAAGGCGCATCTGGCCAAGGTTGCGGCCGGCGAAGCCTTCCTGCTGCAGGGCGGTGATTGCGCCGAGAGCTTCGACGAGCATTCGGCGGACAACATCCGCGATTTCTTCCGCGTTTTCCTGCAGATGGCGGTGGTGATGGCCTTCTCCGGCGGTGCGCCGGTGGTGAAGCTCGGCCGCATTGCCGGACAGTTCGCCAAGCCGCGCTCCTCCAATACGGAGATCGTGGACGGCGTCGAGCTGCCCAGCTACCGCGGCGATATCGTCAACGACATCGCCTTCACCCCGGCCTCCCGCGTGCCCGATGCGGCGCGGCAGATCGAAGCGTACCGCCAGTCGGCGGCGACGCTGAACCTGCTGCGGGCATTCGCGTCCGGCGGCTATGCCAATCTGTCCAATGCCCATCAGTGGATGCTGGGCTTCGTGAAAGATTCGCCGCAGTCGCATCGCTATCAGGAACTGGCGAACCGCATCACCGAGGCGCTCGATTTCATGCGTGCCTGCGGGATCGATCCGCAGGTCCATCCCGAGCTGCGCTCAACGGACTTCTTCACCAGCCATGAAGCCTTGCTGCTGGGCTATGAACAGGCGCTGACCCGGGTGGATTCCACCTCGGGTGACTGGTACGCCACCTCCGGCCACCTGTTGTGGATCGGTGATCGTACCCGTCAGGCCGATCATGCCCACGTGGAATATTTCCGCGGCATCCGCAATCCGATCGGCATCAAGTGCGGTCCGTCCCTGACGCCGGACGGCCTCATCCGCCTGCTGGACATTCTCCAGCCGGACAATGAGCCGGGCCGGATCTCGCTGATCTGCCGCTTCGGATCGGACAAGGTGGGCGACAGCCTGCCGGCGCTGGTACGGGCGGTGGAGCGGGAAGGCCGCACGGTGGTGTGGTCGTGCGATCCCATGCACGGCAATACCATCAAGGCCGGCTCGGGCTTCAAGACCCGGCCGTTCGATCGCATCCTGTCGGAGATCCGCAGCTTCTTCGACATCCATGCGGCCGAGGGCACCTATGCCGGCGGCGTGCATCTGGAGATGACCGGCAAGAACGTCACCGAATGCACGGGCGGCGCGCGGGCCATTTCCGACGAAGATCTGCGTGATCGCTACCACACCTATTGCGACCCGCGGCTGAATGCCGAGCAGTCCATCGAACTGGCCTTCCTGGTCGCCGAACTGCTCAAGCGTGAGCGTCAGGCCCGTGGTCGCCCCGAGGTGGTTGCTGCGGA
The DNA here is from genome assembly GCF_943371865.1 of Azorhizobium sp. AG788. Taxonomy (GTDB): domain Bacteria; phylum Pseudomonadota; class Alphaproteobacteria; order Rhizobiales; family Xanthobacteraceae; genus Azorhizobium. The sequence goes on from NZ_CALRWL010000008.1 coordinate 7,073, forward strand.
GTGAGGGCTGGCCGATCCAGTCAGCGCACGTCCCGTCCAAGATGAAAATGCCCCGGTTCGCCGGGGCATTTTTGTATCCGGTCGGCTTTGGGGCGATCAGGCCGCCGCGGCGGCGCCGCGCACCAGTCCGGTGACGCCGGCAAAGGCGCCCGGGTTCAGTTCCGCCACCAGCAGCCGTGCCGGATCCACCGGGCCGGGCATGGTGATCTGGCCGTGAGGCACGACCACAAAGCCGAACCTCGCATAATACGGCGCATCGCCCACCAGCAGGACCAGATTGTGGCCCTGAGCGCAGGCGGCCTCCATGCACACCCGCATCAGCCGCGCGCCGATGCCCACCGAGCGGAACGGCGGTTCCACGGTGAGCGGACCCAGCAGCAACGCCGGCGTATCGCCGATCCCGATTGGGGTGAGCCGCACCGATCCGACCATCATCGTGCTCACATGGGCCGTGAACGACAGGCTGAGGTCCGGGGGCGTGTGCTCGCGCAGCCGAAAGGCGGTGCGTGCGAACCGACCAGGGCCGAAGGTGCGTTGATGCATCCGCTCGATGGCGGCGGTGTTGGCGGGGGACTCGTGGGCAATGGTGATCGGAAGTTCGGTCATGATCTAACAGCCAAGGGCAAAGCAGAGACAGGCCCGCCCAGGCCGGCTTGACGGTCTCAGGCGGACAGACGCAGAGGGGCACGCGCGGTGAAGCGCGGCTCGTGCTCTCGTCGTCGCTGGGCAACCTGGATCATGACATCCTCAAACTGGAGGCGGGCGATTAGCACGGCAGGCGAGACCGGTCCAGCGGGTCGGTGGGCGAGGGCGCAACGTCGCGGTGAGCCGAACAGCGGCTGGGGGCTCGAGTCGTGCGCAGAAGCCCATTGCCGGGGGCACCGGCGCATCGCAGAGTACCGTTCGTGGGGAGACCCTGGTCTCGCCATTGACCGCTTCGCCGTCACCTTTGCCCGCACGACGCGGCAGGGTTTCAAACGCATCCGGTGCCGCCAAGCATGGGATGCGCGGAACTCGGCCATTGAGGCCAGTTCGACCATCGGGCCGGCGAAACCGTCATTGGAATGGCGGTGAGGACATCCGTTCACGCAATGAGGCGACCGCCTGGCCAAAGGCCAGGACGGTGCCCGAGGAGGCGCAAATGGCAGGTTGGATTTTCAATTCCGCTCTGGGACGGGCAGGGGCCATGGGCTCGATATCCGCCAGCCGGGCGCGCTGGACCGCGCCACGGGCGGCGATGGCGGTCGCACTACTCGCGATGGCGGGGCTTTGGGCCGGCGGGCCTGCGCTGGCGCTGGACGCCATCGTCGAGAAGAAGAGTTTCACCTTGCCCGCATATACGACGGCGGGCGGCGTACCATTAAAGGATGTAAAGGTCGGCTGGGAATCCTATGGGACCCTGAATGCCGACAAGAGCAACGCCATCCTGGTGACGCACTTCTTTTCCGGCACCAGCCATGCGGCTGGTAAATACAAGGCTGATGATAAGGTCCCCGGATATTGGGACGCGATCATCGGCCCCGGAAAGCCGCTCGATACGGATAAATACTATATAATTTCATCGGATACGCTGGTCAATCTGAACGCCAAGGACCCGAACGTCATCACCACCGGCCCGGCCTCGCTCCAGCCCGGCACCGACAAGCCCTATGGCATGAGCTTCCCGGTGGTCGGCATCCGCGATTTCGTCAATGTGCAGAAAGCCCTGCTGGACAGCCTCGGGATCAAGAAGCTGCATGCGGTGATGGGCGCCTCCATGGGCGCGCTCCAGGCCTATGAGTGGGCGGCCGCCTATCCGGAAATGGTCTCCCGCGTGGTGCCGGTGATCGGCGCCGGGGACGCGGACGGCTGGCTGGTGGAATGGCTTGATCTCTGGGCGGCGCCGATCCGGCTCGACCCGAACTGGAACAATGGCGACTATTATGGCCGAACCCCGCCCGACAAGGGCTTGGCGCTATCGCTGAAGATCGTGACCATGCAGGCCGGCTACTGGACCTGGGCCGACGATGCGTTCGGCCGGAAATGGGCGGAGCCGGGCCAGGATCCGGCCAAGGCCATGGGCAATCGCTACGCCATCGAGGCGGCGCTGGACAATGTCGGCGCCGCGCGGGCGCAGGTGGCCGATGCCAACCACCTGCTCTATCTGGTCAAGGCCAATCAGACCTTCGTGGCCGGCGGTGACGGCGGACTGGCGCGGATCAAGGCGCCCGTTCTGCTGATCTCCACCGGGGAGGATCTGGTGTTCCCACCTCCGGCCATTCAGCGCACGGCCGACGGCATTCGCGCCGGTGGTGCCAAGGTGGAGCAGGTGACCATCGGCGGCGGGCGGGGGCACCTGAATGGCGTGGTCAACATCTCCGAGGCCTCGGGCGCCATTACGCGCTTCCTCGCGCAATGAGGTCGCGCCAATGTGAATGATATTCACATTGGCGCGGATCTGCGCTAGCGTCTCCCGGTTCATGTCGGGAGACGCTTATGACCCTTGCGCCATTTCTTGCGGCCTCAGCGGCGATCCAGGTGCATGTGGTCGCGGCTCTGGGGGCGTTTGCCCTGGGCGCGGTGCAGATGCTCTCTCCCAAGGGAACACCCGTCCACCGCCGCCTGGGCAGGGTATGGGTGGCCGTGATGGTGCTGGGGGCGGCGAGTTCATTCCTGATCCACGAACTGCGCATGTGGGGCGCCTGGAGCCCCATTCACCTTCTGTCGGTCATCACCCTGGTCGGCCTCTGGCGCGGATGGCTGGCCGCGCGGCGGGGGGACGGCCTAATCCATGCGCGGATCATGGCGCTGCTCTTCGTTTTTGCCTTGATCGGCGCCGGTGTCTTTGCCTTGCTGCCCGGTCGCTTGCTGCATCAAGTGGTGTTTGGGTAGGGTTTGTCGACGCGCCGGGCAGAGGGTTTTTGCGATGCAGCGACGTTGAAATCCGCGATGCGCGAAGTCTTGTTTTCAAGTCTTTGATTTCATGAATGTTTCTGCGCGCCGCCCGGAGGCGCTGCACTGGCGTCTGCGCGGTGAATCGGCTAAAAGAACGCTACCTTTGCCGACCATGAAAGAGTTATCGTTTGGCTGATCACGAGACGCCGAAGATGGGAAGCGCTGCGCCTTCCGACATCCGGCCCGTATCCATCACCGACGAGCTATCCCGCTCGTATCTCGATTATGCGATGAGCGTCATCGTTGCACGCGCCCTCCCGGACGTGCGCGACGGCCTGAAGCCGGTGCATCGTCGCATCCTGTTCTCCATGCATGAGAACGGCTACGAGTGGAACAAGCAGTACCGCAAGTCGGCGCGCGTGGTCGGCGACGTCATCGGTAAATACCATCCCCATGGCGATCAGTCGGTCTATGACGCTTTGGTGCGCATGGTGCAGTTGTTCTCCATGCGGCTGCCGCTGATCGACGGGCAGGGCAATTTCGGCTCGGTGGACGGCGATCCGCCGGCGGCCATGCGCTATACCGAGGTGCGCCTCGAAAAGGTCACCCAGAACCTGCTGGATGAACTCGGCCAGGACACGGTCGACTATCAGGACAATTACGACAACAGCGAGAGCGAGCCCACCGTCCTTCCGGCGCGGTTCCCCAATCTGCTGGTGAACGGCGCCGGCGGCATCGCGGTGGGCATGGCCACCAACATCCCGCCGCACAATCTGGGCGAGATCATCGACGGCACCGTGGCGCTGCTGGATGACCCGGCGCTGGATCCGGAAACGCTGCTGGACTACATCCCCGGCCCCGATTTCCCCACCGGGGCACTGATCCTCGGCCGCCAGGGCATCCGCCAGGCCTATATGACCGGGCGCGGCTCGGTGTTGATGCGCGCGCGGGTGTCCATCGAGACCGTGCGCAAGGAGCGCGAGGCGCTCATCATCACCGAGATCCCGTATCAGGTGAACAAGGCGACGATGATCGAGAAGATCGCGGAGCTGGTGCGCGATAAGCGGCTCGAAGGCATCGCGGAAATCCGCGACGAGAGTGACCGCGACGGCATGCGGGTGGTGATTGAGATCAAGCGCGACGCCCAGGCGGACGTGGTGCTGAACAATCTCTATCGCATGACCCCGCTGCAATCCTCGTTCGGCGCCAACATGGTGGCGCTGTCCGGCGGCCGGCCCTCGGTCATGAATTTGCATGACATGCTCACCGCGTTCATTGCCTTCCGCGAGGAAGTCATAAGCCGGCGAACAAAGTTCCTGCTGCGCAAGGCCCGCGACCGGGCCCACGTCTTGGTCGGCCTCGCCATCGCAGTGGCGAACATCGATGAAGTCATTCGCTTAATTCGGACGGCGCCGGATCCGGCCACCGCCCGCGAACGGCTGATGGACCGTGATTGGCCGGCTAAGGATGTCGAGTCGCTGATCGTCCTGATCGCCGATCCGCGCCACACCGTGTCGGCGGCCGGCACCTATCGCCTGTCGATGGAACAGGCCCGCGCCATCCTCGACCTGCGCCTGCAGCGCCTCACCGCCCTCGGCCGGGATGAGATTTCCGACGAGCTGGACAAGCTGGCGATCGAGATCGCCGAATATCTGGAAATTCTCGCCAGCCGGCCGCGGATGCGGGCGATCATTCGCGAGGAACTCCTCGCCATCAAGGCCGAGTTCGGGACCCCGCGCCGCACCGAGATCACCGAAGGCTTCGGTGACATGGACGATGAAGACTTCATCGCCCGCGAGGACATGGTGGTCACTGTTTCCCACGCCGGCTACGTCAAGCGGGTGCCGCTCTCCACCTATCGGGCGCAGCGCCGCGGCGGCAAGGGCCGTTCAGCCATGCAGACGCGGGACGAGGATTTCGTCACCCGCCTGTTCGTGGCCTCCACCCATGCCCCGGTGCTGTTCTTCTCCTCCAAGGGCCAGGTCTACAAGCTGAAGGTGTGGCGCCTGCCAGCCGCAGCGCCCCAGGCGCGCGGCAAGGCCCTGATCAACATCCTGCCCTTGGCGCAGGACGAGCGGATCACCTCCATCGTGCCCCTGCCGGAGGATCCCGAGGATCACAAGCGCTGGCAGATGATGTTCGCCACCACCGGCGGCAATGTGCGGCGCAATGAGCTGGCGGACTTCAGCCAGGTCAATCGCAACGGCAAGATCGCCATGAAGCTGGAAGAGGGCGAGGCCATCGCCTCGGTCCAGCTGTGCACCGAGCAGGACGACGTGCTGCTGACCACCGCCAACGGCGCCTGCATCCGCTTCCCGGCGACCGAGGTCCGCGTCTTCAAGGGCCGCGATTCCGTCGGCGTGCGCGGCATCCGGCTGGAGGAGGGCGACAAGATCATCTCCATGGCCATCATCACCCATTCCAACGCCTCGGCGGAAGAACGGGCGGCCTATCTGCGCATCTCCGGTGCCGAGCGCCGCGCGCTTAGCGCCAATCCGGCCGAGGAGCCGGCGGTGGTAGAGGCCGATGCCGAGGAGGCCGTGGGCGGCGATGTTCAGGTGGACAAGGTCCGTCGCCTGGAAATGCAGACCAATGAGCAGTTCATCCTGACGGTGTCGGAGAACGGCTACGGCAAGCGCACCTCATCCTATGAATACCGGGTCACCGGCCGCGGCGGCAAAGGCATCGTCGCCATGGCGGTGAACGAGCGCAACGGCAAGCTCATCGCCTCGTTCCCGGCCAAGGACAGCGACCAGATCATGCTGGTGACCGACGGCGGCCAGCTGATCCGCTGCCCGATCCATGGCATCCGCATCGTCGGCCGCGCCAGCCAGGGCGTGATCGTGTTCGACACTGCCGCTGACGAGCGGGTGGTCTCGGTGGAGCACATCAGCGAAGACGAGGCCGCTGAAGGGACCGAGGGCGACGACGGCCTCGATCTGGCCCCGGATATCGCCCCCGAGGAGTGACCGCCCATGATCTCCGGTCAGAGCCTGTTGATCTTTGTCCTGGCGTGCCTCGCCCTCGGGGCGACGCCGGGACCGAATGTGGCTCTGATCGTGGGCACCAGCCTGAAGCATGGCCGGCGCGCCGGCCTGCTCAGCGCGATCGGCGTCAATGTTGGCATCGTGCTGCAATTGGCGGTGGTGGCGGCCGGCCTGTCCTGGGTGGTGGAGCTGTTTTCCCGGCATTTCGATCTGGTGCGCTACGCGGGTGCGGCCTATCTCTTGTGGCTGGCGGTCCTGCAGTGGCGCCATGCGGGGCAGGGGGAGGCCGGTCCCGCGCCGTCCGGCCATGCGGCGTTTGGGCGGGGCCTGGCGGTGGCGTTCGCCAATCCCAAGACCTTGCTGTTCCATGCGGCCTTCCTGCCGCAATTCATCACCAATACCGCCGACCCGGGACCGCAGATTGCTCTGCTGGCGGCGATCTTTGCGGTCATCGCGCTGGTGGGGGACATGGTGTGGGCCGTAGTCGCCGATCGCGCCCGCATGGCGATCTCGGGCCGGTTCTCGCGGGTGGCGGACCGGGTGTCGGCAGGCATTCTGGCCGGCGGCGCCCTGGTGCTGCTGGCGGCCGGCCGGCGCTGAACCTCACGCGCACTCGCCCGCTGCCCATTGCGCGCGGCGGCGCCAGCGGCTAACCGTTCCCGCATGAGCACGCCTCCCACCCATACCCGTCGCGTCGCCATCTATGGTGGGTCGTTCGATCCGCCCACCAATGGGCATCTGGATGTGGTGCGCTCAGCCTCGCGGCTCGCGGACCATCTGGTGCTGGCCGTGGGCATTCATCCCGGCAAGACGCCGCAATTCTCCGCCGAGGAGCGCCTTGCCATGCTGGCGGAGATCTGCGGCCCCATCGCCGCCGAGGAAGGCGCAGCGCTGGAGGTGCTCACCTTCAGCGATCTGGTGGTCAATGCCGCCCGCCGCTGTGGCGCGACGCTGCTGATCCGCGGCCTGCGCGACGGCACCGACCTCGATTATGAAATGCAGATGGCCGGGATGAACGGCGCCATGGCGCCGGAAATCCAGACGGTGTTTCTGCCGGCTTCGCCACGGGTGCGCCCCATCACCGCCACGCTGGTCCGGCAAATCGCTGCCATGGGGGGCGATGTCTCCTCCTTCGTGCCGCCTCTCGTGCTGGCACGGCTGAAGGCCAAATATTCCTGAGCTTGTTGTCCGACGGTTCGTCCCGCCTTCCCATAGCCCCACGCTTCTGCGGACCCCAAGGGTTTGCGGGCGTGCTTGCAAGGAGCACTTCATGTCTCGTCTCATCGGCCGCCGTCTGTTTGCCGGTCTCGCCCTCGCTGCGATGATGAGCCTGCCGGCCGTTGCGCAGACCGCCGCCAAGCCCGATCCGCAGAACACGCTCTATCTCGACACCAGCTATGGCCGGGTGGTCATCGCCCTGCGCCCCGATCTGGCGCCCAAGCATGTGGAGCGGCTGAAGACCCTGGCGCGCGAGGGCTTCTATAACAACGTGCCGTTCCACCGCGTCATCGACGGCTTCATGGCCCAGACCGGCGATGGCCAGTTCGGCAACGGCACCGGCGGTTCCAAGTATCCCAACCTGCCGGCGGAATTCTCCAAGACCCCGTTCGTGCGCGGGACGGTGGGCATGGCCCGCTCGTCCTCGCCGGACAGCGCCAATTCGCAGTTCTTCATCTGCCTGGGCGAAGCCTCCTTCCTCAACGGCCAGTATACGGTTGTGGGCCAAGTGGTCTCGGGCATGGAGTTCGTGGACAAGATCAAGAAGGGCTCGAAGGAGCAGAACGGCTCCGTGCCCAATCCCGACCGCATCGTGAAGATGCTGGTGGCGTCCGACGCCAAATAGGCCCGCGCGGCGTTGAATCCACGTAAGCCGACAAACATATCACCAAAGGAGAGGCCCCATGGCTGACGAACTTCTCGTGCTCGAAACCACCAAGGGCGACGTGACCATCGCTTTCCGCCCCGACTTGGCCCCCGGCCATGTGGCGCGTATCAAGGAACTGGTGGCGGAAGGCTTCTACAACGACGTGCCGTTCCACCGCGTCATCGAAGGCTTCATGGCCCAGACCGGCGACGGCCAGTTCGGCAACGGCACCGGCGGTTCCGGCAAGAAGCTGAAGGCTGAATTCAACAAGCAGCCGCACGTGCGCGGCACCTGCTCCATGGCCCGCGCCCAGAGCCCGGACAGCGGCGACAGCCAGTTCTTCATCTGCTTCGGCGATGCCCGCTTCCTCGACGGCCAGTACACCGTGTGGGGCGAAGTGGTCTCCGGCATGGAGAATGTGGACCAGATCAAGCGCGGCGAGCCGGTGGCCAATCCGGACAAGATCGTCAAGGCCCGCCTCACCGCCGCCGAGTGATCGGCGCCGCCGCGGCGGACCGACTGAATGCAATAAAAAAAACGCGCCGGCCTCCAAGGCCGGCGCGTTTTGCATTTCCGAGAGAACGATCGACCGGCGGTCACTCTTCCAGGCGCGAGCGCCGCAGGATCTTCAGATAGGGCGGGCGGGGAATGGCCGCGTGCGCCGCCCGCAGCGCCGCCGACCAGCGCTCGCGCAGATCGTGGAAATAGGGCTCGCCCGGCTCGATGCGGTAGTTCAACTCCGCTTCGAGGGCATCGGGGCACAGCACCATCACATCAATGGGCAGGCCGACGCCGAGATTGGAGCGCATGGTGCTGTCCATGGAAATCAGGCTGCTCTTCAGCGCGTCGGAGATTTCCATGTCGTAGGTGACGGCCCGGTCGAGCACCGGCTTGCCGTATTTATGCTCGCCGATCTGCAGGAACGGCGTGTCGGTGGTGCACTCGATGAAGTTGCCGGCGGAATAGACCATGAACAGCCGCAGCGGCCCGCCGGCGATCTGGCCGCCCAGCAGGAACGAGACGTCGAAGCTGACATTGCTCTGCTCCAGCGCGCCCGCATCCACGGTATGGACCTGACGGATGGCGCGGCCCACCAATTGGGCCGCCTGGAACATGGTGCGGGCATCGCGCAGCATCTGCCGCTCGCCGGCCTCATGGTCCTCCACGCCCTCGTGCAGCAGGCTGATGACCGACTGCGACACCGACAGATTGCCCGCAGAGGCGATGGCCATCACATAATGGCCCGGCTCCTCGAAGATGTGGAGCTTGCGGAAGGTGGAGATGTTGTCGAGCCCGGCGTTGGTGCGCGTGTCCGCGATCATCACCAGCCCGTCCCGCACCAGCACGCCGCAACAATAGGTCATCTTATGTTCCCGTTCCCCGGCGCCTTTTTACGATCCTGCGGCGCAAGCCGCAATGCGTCGATCCACGTATGCGGTGCCGGTAGCTGAAAAGCGCTACCGTTTTGACACGTGGGTGATCGATTCCGTGGACAAGCGCACAAAATCGCCGATGGGGTCGGCTGGTGGGACCGGCGGGCCGGCGCTATTCCACCTCGGCCTCGGCGCCGCCGCGGCGGAAGGGGCCGAGGGCGGTGAGGTCTTCATTGGCCTGCGCCACATGCTCGCGCTCGCGGTCGAGATAGTGCTTCACCGCGCTGCGCAGGCCCGCGTCGGCGATCCAATGGGCGGAATAGGTGGTGCGGGGCAGGTAGCCGCGGGCGAGCTTGTGTTCGCCCTGGGCGCCGGCTTCCACCACCTTCAGGCCGTGGGCGATCGCGAAATCCACCGCCTGATGGTAGCAGATCTCGAAATGCAGGAACGGGTGCTGCTCGGTGCAGCCCCAATAGCGGCCATAGAGGGTGTCGGCGCCGATGAGATTCAAGGCGCCGGCAATGTAGCGTCCCTCCCGCTTGGCCATCACCAGGAACACCTGATGGGCCATGCGTTCGCCGAGCAAAGAGAAGAACTTCCGGTTCAGATAGGGCTGGCCCCATTTGCGGGCACCGGTATCCATGTAGAAGACGAAAAACGCATCCCAGGCGGCTTCGGTGATCTGGGCGCCGGTGAGCCATTCGATCTCGATGCCCGACGCCAGGGCCTCGCGCCGTTCCTTGCGGATGGCTTTGCGCTTGCGGGAGGCTAGCGCCTCCAGGAACTCATCAAAGCTGGCGTAGCCCTCATTGATCCAGTGAAACTGCTGGTCGGTGCGCTTGAGGAAGCCGAGGTCGGCCAGTCCCTGCCATTCGGTTTCGGTGGCAAAGGTCACATGTACCGACGAGGCGCGCCGGAGCTTGGCCAGTTGAACCAGCCCGGTGCCCAGCACCTCGGTAGCGTTCGGCACCCCGGCGTCCGGGCGGACCAGCAGGCGGCGGCCCGAGACTGGGGTGAACGGCACGCTCACTTGGAGCTTGGGATAATAGGCCCCGCCCGCGCGCTCATAAGCCTCGGCCCACCCCTGGTCGAAGACATATTCGCCGCGGGAATGGGATTTCAGATAGGCCGGCACCACGCCCGCCGCCGTGCCGTCGGGACCATCCAGCACCAGATGCTGCGGCTGCCAGCCGGTGCGCGCCCGCACGCAGCCCGCCTCCTCCAGCGCGCTGAGGAAGGCGTGGGAGACGAACGGCTCGGGCCTGGGCTGGTCCCCGGCGGCGCAGGCATCCCACTGGGCGGGGGAAATCTCAGACAGGCTGGGAAGGATACGGATTTGCGTTTCGGTCATACCGGCCGGATGCGGTGACAGGAGGGACCACGGCGCAGGACCGGCGCGGCGGCCCCCTCAGTCTGGCATGGGGCGGCGTGCCCTTGCATCACTTTTTCGGGTAGGGCTTCAGGATCAGGATGCCGAGGTCCTTCAGCGGGAAGAAGTCCTTGGCCTTCATCTGAAAGCGCGTGGGGCTGATTTTCTTCACGCCGGTGCCGCAGAAGCTCACCAGATTCTCCGGCGCGCCCTTGTCCACGGTGAGGGTGAAGTCGCCGATGGAGCCGGCCCAGTTGCCTGCGGTCTTCAGGATGTAGTGGATGCGGGCGTCGGAGAAGACCGGTTGCATTTCGGGCTTGCTGCCCTTGGATGCGCGGTCCACCGCGGCCAGGAGCGTGCTGTCGATGCAGAAGGTGTCGGCCATGGAGCGCTGCTCGGCGGCGATCCATGGATTGTCCTTGTCCACCTTCATGCCCACCAGCGTGCCCACCGACATGCCGACGCTGGGCTTGTACTGGTGTTCCACCACCAATTCCTTCCCGGCGGGGAAGGTCTGCATCCAATAATAGGTGGTCTTCAGGGTCCAGCGCGGCGCGAGATGGCGTTCGGTGCCCTTGCCGGCGTCAAATTCATCCACCTGGACCAGGCCGATATCCAGCAACTCTTGCCACTTGTCCTTCGGCAATGCGTCGAGCGCCTTGCCTGTGGCCGACATCTGCGGCGCCAGCGGCACCTTGAGATCGATGAGCATCTGGGTGCGGTCGATACCCAGGGCGAACACCTTCTGCTCCACCTTGGTGATGACCGGCTTGCCCTCCACCAGGGTTTTGAAGTCGAGGAAGTTCTCGCTGTCCTCCACCGGGATGGACTCGGTGCTCTCCATGCTCACCATGATGTCCGGCATGGGGAAGGCCACCAGCGTATGGACGTCCTTGGCAGCGGTGCTCTTGAACACATAGCGCACCCGCACTTCCTGCTCGGAGATGAACAGGTCCTCGGACTTCATTGCGATGTCGTCGGTGGGCACGAACACCAGCCCGCCGGCGGCCAGTGCTGCCGTGGTGTCGTTGGCCTTGCCGGGAACGGTGCCGAGCGTCAGGGCCCCCAGCGTGGCGGCGAGAACAAGCGCGCCCCTGGCCGTGTCGATCCGCCGAAAGGCGCCGGTGCGTCCCCGTGTCATGCCCGATCCGAACATCGCAATCTCCAATGCCGGGATGTCCGGCGGTCTGTCCTGAATGGCCGCAGTCAGGGCCGGAAGGTCTCGAAGATCATCTGGTCGGCACCCGATGCGCACCGCGCCCGATCCTGCGGGCTGCGCACCGTCCATGTGAGCACCGGCATGCCGCAGGCGCGCGCAAGCCGTAGCACGGGGGCGCCCAGATCGGCGACGCGATAGGCGATGAATTGGAAATGCGAGCGCGGCCAGTGCAACAGATGGCCCATGGTCCAGCGCTGCAGCGCGCTGAGGCCGGTCCACTCGCTGTCGCCATACCGCCGCTGCGCCACGATGCCCCGGCGCACCTTGGGCGCCGCTTCGGCCACCGCCGCGACCATTTCAGGGTCGAAGGACATCAAAGCGATGGGGCCGGCATAGGCCGCTGCCAGCTCCGCGGTGCGGCGGGCGAGGCGCACATCGCCGGTGAAGGCGCTCTTGATCTCGACCAGCAGCAAGGTCCGCCCGTCCACCCGCGCCAGCAGCTCCGGCAGCGTCATCATGGCGTCGGCGGTGCCCTTGAAGGCGAGGGCCTGCAATTCGGCCACGGAGAGGTCCGCCACCTTGCCGCAGCCGGTTGTCAGGCGCTCCAGGGCAAAGTCATGGAACACCATGGCTTCGCCGTCGCGCGACAGCTGGACGTCCACCTCAATGGCGTAGCCGCCCGCCACCGCCGCATCCACGGCGGAGGCGGTGTTCTCGATGATCCCGGCCGCCGCATCGTGGAGACCACGATGGGCGACCGGGCGCGCGGTCATGGAGAACGGGCCGGCCACGGGGCTCAGGCCACTTCGAAGATGGCTTCCACTTCCACGGCGGCATCAAAGGGCAGCGCGGCAATGCCGACTGCCGAGCGCGCATGCCGGCCCTTGTCGCCCAGCACTTCCACGAACAGATCGGAGCAGCCGTTCATCACCTTGGGCTGATCGACGAAATCGGGGGCGGAGTTCACGAAGCCCACCAGCTTCACCACCCGCACGATCTTCTCCAGATCGCCGAGGGCGGCCTTGGTCTGGGCCAGCAGATTGATGGCGCACAGGCGCGCGGCGGCGCGACCGGCTTCAATGTCGATGCCGGCGCCGAGCTTGCCGGTGCTGAGCTTGCCGGCACCGTCGATGGACACCTGGCCGGAGATGAACAAGAGGTTGCCGGTGCGCACGGCAGGCACATAATTGGCCAATGGCGCCACCGGGGTCGGCAGGGTGATGCCGAGTTCCGCCAGTTTCTGCTCGATGGTTTGCGACATTATCTTCTCCTGCCACACCTTGTGCGCATTTTGCGACTTCCTCTTCGCTGAACCGGGGCCGCCGCGCAAGCGCGCAGGGCGGTCTGCAAGGAGATCTGCGATGCCGCGTCTGCTGGGGCCTTCGAGCCTTGCCTTGGTCCTTCTCGTGTCCAGCCTCGCGCCGGCTGCGGCCGATGCGCTTCTGCCGCACCGGGCGGGCTACAAACTGGTGCTGGATGCCACCAAGAGTTCCCGCCGTCTCGACGGCGCCACCGGGCGAATCGACTACGAAATGCGCGGCGATGCCTGCGAAGGCTATACGGTGAACATGCGCCAGACCTCGACCCTGGACACAGGAGAGGGCGCCCCGGTGCGCGCCGATATGGCCTCCACCAGCTGGGAGGACGGCGGCGGCGCCAGCTATCGCTTCAAGACCCGCGATCAATTGGACGGGGATACCAAGTCGGACGTGGATGCCCAGGTCACGCGAGGCGATAACGGGACCTTGGTGGTCAAGATCGCCAAGCCGGATCCGCGCACCGTGGAGCTGAAGGGCCGCATCCTCATGCCCACCGAGCATGTGGTCCGGGTCCTGGCCGCCGCTGCGGCCGGCGAGAGCCTGTTCGAGGCCAAGGTCTATGACGGCTCCTCCGACGGCACCAAGGTCTACAACACCCTGGCGGTGATCGGCCGGCCCAGCACCGACGAATCGAAGCTGCTGCCCGCGGCCAAGCCCGTCCTGGGCGGCCATAGCTTCTATCCGGTCAGCGTGAGCTATTACGACGTGGAGAAGGACGCCAGCGCGCCGGAATATGTCATGAGCTTCTCGCTCTATGACAACGGCGTCATCGGCGAACTGAAGATCGACTATGGCGACTTTGCGCTGCGCGGCGCGCTCGAGACCATCGAGCCGCTGAAGGCCTCCGCGACGTCGTGTGACAAGAAATAGGCCGGTCTTGCGCCATGAATGACCACGGGAGCGTGCATGTCATGGTGCGCGGCCGCGTCCAGGGCGTGGGTTACCGCGCCTGGTGCGCCGATGCGGCCGAAGCGCGCGGCTTGACGGGCTTCGTGCGCAACCGACGCGACGGCGCCGTTGAGGCGGTGTTCGCCGGTCCGTCGGCCGCGGTGGACGCCATGGTGGCTGAATGCCGATCCGGACCGGCGGCGGCGCGGGTGGACGCGGTTCTCATCCAGCCGGCGACGGATAGCGCCCCGGACCATGGCTGGGGCAGTGGCCGCTTTCTGGTGCTGCCAACCCTGTGACGCCGCAAACGCCACGCCCGCCAGATCGCGCGACGGAAGTGGTGGCCCGTGCTTTCCCTGCAATAGTCAGGTGCCGGTAAGACGGCTATAGAACCGCCCTCTGACGCAGCGTCCAAGGAGGATGTCGTGCGCGTTTCCCCCGCATCGGTGCCGAACGAATTGCGCTATGGCAGCCCGCCCTATGGCCGGGCGCCCGTCGCGCCGACGCCGTGGTGGGCGCGCCCCTCGGGCATTGCCATCATTGTGGCCGCCTGGGCAGTGGTCCACGCTTTGGTGGCGATCTGGCTCGAATCGGCCATCAATGTGGACGATGCCATCGAGAGCTATCTGGTCCAGTCGTTCCAGGTCAGCTACGTCCCGCGCAATCCGCCGCTGTTCGACTGGGTGCTCTACGGGCTGCTGTGGCTGTTCGGCCCCGGCCCGCTGCCGTATGCGATCCTGCGCTACAGCCTGCTGTTTACCTGCGCCATCCTGGTCTACCGCGTCGCCCGGCAGGTGATCGCCGACCCGCGCCTGCAGGCGCTGGCGGTGTTCTCGCTCTCGCTGCTGTGGGTCGTCGGCTACCACAGCCACCGCATCCTCACCCATTCCAACGTGATGATCGTGGCCATCGCCGGCAGTTTCCTGACCTTGACGGCGCTGTCCCGGCGGCCCTCGGCCTGGTTGTATGCGGGGCTGGGCGGCTGGATCGCGTTCGGCCTCCTGGGCAAGTTCGGCTTCCTGCCGTTCCTGGGCGTCCTGGTGATTTCGAGCCTGTTCGAGCCGAGCTTTCGGCGGGCGTTGCTGAATCCGGGCATCCTGCTCACGGTGCTGGTGGCGGCGGTGCCCCTGGGCGGGTATGCGCTGGCGCTCTATCTGCTGAAGCAGGACGTGGTGGCCGCCACCGCGGAAGTGGTCGGCCCCTCCGCCGACGCCACGCTCGGCCATGTGCTGGACTCGTTTGCCGGCGCCTGGGTGGGATATCTGCTGCCGTTCATCGCCCTGGCCGCCGCCGTGTTCCTGCCCCTGAACCGCGGCGAGGATGCGCTGCCGAGCACGCCGGAACGGGCGGCCCCCCGCCACGTGTTGCGAACCATGATTGTCCTGGGGACGGTCGGAACCCTGGTGGGCGCGCTGGCGGTGGGCTCCACCAGCCTGCGCGACCGCTATTTCCACGTCTTCTTCCTGCTCTCCACCGTCTATGTGTTCGCGGAACTGGAGCGCCTGGGCGGGTGGCAGACCCGGGTGAAGCTGTATCTCGGCGTTCTGCTGGCGGTGGCGGTCGGTGTGGTGGGGGTGCGGGCGGCGGTGACGCTCTGGCCGGACTCCCGGCTGTGCGGACGCTGCGTGTCCGCCGAACCGCTGAAGTCGCTGCGCCCGGCGATCGACTTCCAGCTGGGAACAGCACCCACCCTGGTGGCGGACGACCGCATGTCCGCCGGTCGCCTGAAGGCGGCCATTCCCAACGCGCGGGTGGTGATCGTCCACGAGACCGGCTACCGCCCGCCCGCCCGTCCGGCCACCGGCTGCGCGCGCATTTCCGGCATCGCCAACGGCCTGGGGAATTTCACCTTGCCCAAGTCCGACGGCACCTCCATCGACCTGTGGTTCAAATGGTGGGGGCCTTTGCTGCGGCCCCGGCGCCAGAGCCTGTGGCAGATCACGCCGCTGAAGGCTGACGATCCGCTCTGTCGCTGAGCGGATCGTGGTCCTTGGGGACGAGGTCGCGACGCTCAGGCGTGTGCGAGAGCGCGCGGGGCGGTGGTTAGGGCGCGCATGCTGTCGACGTTGAGGCCCCAGCGGTTGGCGTGCCCCAGCCATTCGGGATCGGCATCGACGATTTCGACGAACCGGCGGGCATGATGGGCGATCATGTTTTCGGACTCGCCGAGGCCGCGATAGGCCTGTGCCAGGAAATAGTGCGCGAAGGGTTGGCCCTCGTGGCGGTTGATCACCTCCTTGAAGGTGGTCGCCGCCAGACCGTATTCGCCAATGCGCATGTTCCGGTTCTTGACGAAGTTGCCTTCAAGATTGAGGTCGAACATGAAGCGCTTGAGCGTTTCTTTATCGATGCCCGGCGAGTTGATCACATAGTCGCCCATGTCCAATGCGCCGATGCGCTGATGCTCCGGTGCCAACCAGCCGTTGCGCTTGCACTGCTCGAACAGGCGGCTGCCCCGCAACGGCGTCGCATAATTGAAGAAGGCCCAGTCGAAGCCCATATCGAGGATGAATTGACGAGTTTCTTCCCGCTCCGCGTCGGTCTCGCCGGGCAGGCCAAGCACAAAGAAGGCGCATGTGAAGATGCCCGCTTTGCGCAGCAACGCGATGGTTGGCTGGATGCGTTCAAAGGCGATGGGCTTGACGATGATCTCCTTCAGCACCCGCTTCGAGCCGGACTCGATGGCTAGAAAGATGGTGTCGACCCCGGCGGCGCGCATGAGCGTGGCGAGTTCCTCATCAATGTAGGACAAGGTGACACCGTTGGGCATCTCGATGCGGATCTTGAATTGCGCCAATCGGCGAAACAGTTCCTTGGCCCGATCCTTGTTCATCAGCAGCTGGTCGTCGGAGAGGGTAAGGACGGTGAGACCATACTTCTCCACCAGCATGCCCACATGTTCGATGATGAGATCGACCGAGGCATAGCGCATGTTTGCGCCGTGGAACTGCGGCTCCGCGCAGAACACGCATTTGAAAGGGCAGCCGCGCGACGTCACCAGAAAAAATTGCTTGGAGCCTTCGGAGTACTTCACGAAGGGGGAGAAGGCCTCCTTCATGCTGTAGGCTTTGATGTCGACCAACTCGTAATTGACCCTGATGCTGAGGTCGAGGTCACCGTAGACCGCATGGGGCGCCTTGCGATTTTCGACCGGCTTACCAAGAATCCAGGGGGCAGACTGAAGTGCTTCATAGGGATCGACAGCGTCTAGAAGGCTCTGCATGCCGACCTCGCCTTCGGAGAAGCACAAGGCGTCGAGCGCGGCACCTTCCTCGATGATGTCGTTATAGCCCGTGGTGACCGCCGGGCCACCGGCCACTTGGATCACGTGAGGGAACAGAGTGCGGACTGCGGCGGAGACTGAGAGCAGCCACGGGAAAGAATTGTCGTAGGACATGGAATATCCCACGATATCGATCTGATGCTCGAGAATGAATGATTTGATGCGATCGATTTCGCTCAGATCGGCAGGAATATTGAGATCGAGAATGTGGACGCCATGGGCGCCCTCCGACTCCCGTTCGATATAAGAGGCGATAGTCAGGACGCCGTAAGGAAAGCCGAGAAAACTCCGCGCGCCCTTCTTCTTTGCATCCAGCTGTTGTGCAAGGCGGTAGGGAAGAACCACCAAAAGAAGGTTTCTGCCTGTTCGAGACGATTTAACGAAATTTTGCGTGATCTGTCCCATTAATAGCTCGCAATCCAATTTGGGAGGTCTGAGAGACGCAATGCACAAACAGATATTAGTGACCGTACTGGAGAAGTTCTTATCAACAGCTAGAAACGCAATCTTGCTCCAGGCTTGCGCTGGCCGATCTTGCGTCACGCCGCATGGAGCGAAAATGCTGCAGGCGCGAAGCTTCGGGGCTTGAGCCATCTCCGGGCAGATGCCATGGAGGGGGCGAGAGGTGTGAGCGCGCATGGAGCAGATCGGGGAACGGGCCGGCGCGATCTATCGCGCCTTGAGGCTTGCCATCATGGAGCAGGCGCTGGAGCCCGGGACCAAGCTGCCGGAGGACACCATCGGCGAGCAGTTCGGGGTCAGCCGCACCGTGGTGCGCCGGGCGCTGGAATTGCTGGCCAGCGAGGAATTGGTGGACATCCGCCCCAATCGCGGCGCCGCTGTCGCCAAGCCGACGCCCGCCGAGGCGCGCGATCTGTTCAGCGTCCGCCAGGATATGGAACGCTTGGTGGTCAAACGGGTCTGCGGCCAACTGAGCCCGGAGCAGGTGGCACGCCTGGAGGCGCAGATCGCGGCTGAGGAGCGCGCGATCTATGACGGGCGCGCCGAATACATCCGGCTGGCGGCGGAGTTTCACGTCATTCTGGCCGAAATGAGCGGCAGTGCGCTGCTGGCCCGATACATGCGCCAAATCGTCGGACGCAGCGCGCTGGTGCTCGGGCTATACGGGCGCCCGCAATGGTCCAACTGCTCCGTCCATGAGCATCGCGATCTGCTGGCCGCGTTGGTCGAAGGCGATTTGGATCGGGTGAACAGCATGATGCATGCGCATCTGGACGCGGTGCAGTCGCGGGCGTTGGAAACGGCCACCGGAGACGGCGAGCGCGGCATCCGCGATATCCTGGCCGCTTACGCCCAGGCGCCCGCTGACGCCTAACGCCCAGGCGGGGCGCACAGCCTCCCCGCCTTCATCAAGTGGGCTCCGCGCAATCAGCGCTTGGGCGCAGGTTCGGTCTTGCCGGTCACTGTCCCGCGGTCGGCTCCCGCATATTCCGCATGGGTTTCGTGTTGCGCCGGCTTCAGGGTCGGCGAGGCCGGTGTGGGGCGATCATGCAGCACGGCGTCCACATTGGCCGGATCGATCACCAGGGGGTTCTGGTCGAGATTGCGCGGGTCACGGGTCATGAACGGCTCCGTTCAGTGGGGGGATGTGGGGATCTCTCCTAGGGAAAACCGGTGACGCGCCCATTCGTTCCGTCGTGTCCGGCGGGGCTGGTCGGGGGCGGACAACGGTTGATCTGCGAAAATGTGGCTTTAGATTATCTGGTATGATGGATTCAAAGCTCGCGGGTCGCCTCGCCTTCGTCCTTTCGCCGCCCACGAATCCGCCCCTGCCGCCAGGCCGCCATGATCTGGGCCTGTGGCCGGAGCGCGATGCGGTGCTGGTGGTGCCCACCGGCATCGACCCCGCGGTGCCCACGCCCCTGGTGGTGCTGTTCCACGGCGGCGGCGGCAGCGCGCAGAAGATCCTGCCCATGCTGGAGGCCCATGCGGAGGCCAACGGCTTCCTGCTGCTGGTGCCGCAATCGCTCTATCCCACCTGGGATATCGTCATTGCCGGCAATGGGCCGGACCGGGAACGGCTGGACACCACCCTGGCGGAGGTGGCGGCTCGGTTTACTCTGGATCCGAGCCATATCGCCTTCGCCGGCCATTCCGATGGCGGCAGCTACGCTTTGTCCTTGGGACTCACCAACGGGCAGTTCGTCACCCACATCATTGTCTCGTCCGCCGGCTTCATGTCGGTGCAGGAGCAAGAGGGGGCGCCGCGGATCTTCATGTCGCACGGCATCCAGGACGAACAGATCCCCATCGACCGCAGCGGGCGTGCCCATTCCGCTTTGCTGAAGCAGGCGGGTTATGATGTGACCTATGTGGAATATAACGGGCCGCACGCCTATCAGCCGCCGGTGGTGGCTCTGGCGGTGAACTTCTTCCTGGCGGATCTGCTGGCCGCCCACGCCTGAATGCGCTTCGGAGGCCTGGGGGAGGCGCCGAACCCGCGGGCCGACGCCTCCCGCCGGTCAGGCGGTCAGGGTGGCGTCGAGGGTGATCTCGGCCTTGAGCAGCTTGGAGACCGGGCAGCCGGCCTTCGCCTTGCCGGCCAGGGCCTGGAAGGTCGCGTCATCGGTGCCGGGAATGGTTGCCCGCAGGGTCAGGTGCACGGCAGTGATGGCAAAACCGTCCGCCTGCTTGTCCAGCGTGACCTCGGCGGTGGTTTCCATATGGGTGGCGGTGAGCTTGGCCTCGCCCAGGATGAGCGACAGGGCCATGGTGAAGCAGCCCGCGTGGGCGGCGCCGATCAGCTCCTCGGGGTTGGTGCCCGGCTTGCCCTCGAAGCGGCTGGCGAAGCCATACGGATAAGCCTGGAGCGCGCCGCTCTTGGTGGAAATGGCGCCTTTTCCATCCTTGATGCCACCTTCCCAAACGGCTGAACCTTCGGTCTTCATGCGCAGTCTCCCTGTGGTCCGTCCCGAGCGGATCGCGTGGCCATCGGGTCGGAGCGATGGTCTGTGACTTGACGTCGAGCACGCGGCAGGTCGACCCGGCCGGTCCGGTCGAGGCGTGAGCCCTCGCGAGTTCGAGCGACGCGATGCCGTGACGCCGCGGATATCAACGCCCGCAGCCTCCACTTCGCCTCACCACGCGATCGGTATTTTTGGCCCAGCTCCGATCACGCAAGCCCGGTGCAACCCACA
Organism: Azorhizobium sp. AG788; assembly: GCF_943371865.1. Lineage (GTDB taxonomy): Bacteria > Pseudomonadota > Alphaproteobacteria > Rhizobiales > Xanthobacteraceae > Azorhizobium. The sequence goes on from NZ_CALRWL010000008.1 coordinate 27,347, forward strand.
CCAACAACCTTAACCTGTACGGGCCCGACTCAAGCTGCACATCCGACGCAAAGGCAGACCCCATGGCCGACTTGGTGATGGCAGCGGTATTCCTCGGGATGCCCACGGCGCTCGCCTTCGGCGGACTTCTGCGCATGAGCCTGCGCCGGAATGGGCGCAACCGCCATGCCCGCCGCCATCGCGCCCTACGACGGATGTAGGGCGCAGCCCGCCGCCCGGGGATGCAGGGAGATCCGGCAAAAGCTCGACGTGATCCAGTCCGTGCCGGACATCGTAAGCAATGCGTCACGCAGCGCTCGGCGCGGTGACAGTGTTTGCCGGTCAGGGCACGCGTCCTGTCGGCGGGGACGTTGCCCCCCGGCGTTCTCGCCGACAGGCGTGCCCTGGGCCCGGACTATCGTGCGGCCCCAGCTCCTGCGGCGGCGCGCCTGGGGCGCCGTCAGCGCCCCTGCCAGTCCGGTGTGCGCTTCGCCGTGAAAGCGGCAATGCCGTCCTTGAAGTCGGCACTGCCATAGACCAGACGAATGAGGTCTTCGTCGGCCGGCGTGGCATCGGTGGCCAGCCGCCGCAGCGCCTCCTTGGTGGCCCGCAGCGTCAGCGGCGCATGGCCCTTCAGCCGCGCGCAGACCTCGGCTACATGGGCGTCGAGCGTGTCCGCGGCCACAATCTCCAGATAGCCGGCGGGCATTGAGTCCGCCGTGGGCATTTCCGCCAGCAGCAGCATGCGCTTGACCATGCCCACCCCGAGCGTGGCCGAGAGCCGGCGTAGGTTGGCGGCGGACAGCCCATTGCCCAGGGTGCGAGCGATGGGCACGCCGAAGCGGGTGCCGGGGGTGGCGATGCGCAGGTCGCAGGCATTGGCGATGGCAAAGCCCCCACCCACCGCCCAGCCTTCGACGACGGCAAGGGTGGGCACCGGAATGGCTTCCAGAGCCGCCACATAGGTCTCCACATTGGCCTCATAGGCCACCGCATCATCGGCCGTGAAGGTGCGGAACTGCTCGATGTCGGTGCCGGCCACGAATGCCTTCCCGCCAGCGCCGCGCAGCACAACGGCGCGGATGCTTGCGGCCTGCGCGGCGATGGCCCCGCAGGCCGCATAAAGTTCCTCATACATGCGCCAGGTCATGGCGTTTCGCGCCGCCGGACGGTCGAAGGTGACGGTGGCGATGCCGTCGACGATGGCGAGGCGGGTCGTGCCGGCGTCGGCGGGGGCGGGCGAAGACGTCATGGGGGCTCCTCAGCCGAGCCGGCGCAGTTCGCGCCGTAAAATCTTGCCGGTGGCGGTCATGGGTAGCGCATCGGTGAAGGACACGTAGCGGGGATATTCATGCCCCGACAAGCGTGTGCGCACTTGGTCCTGGATTTCCGCCACCAGGGCATCGGAGCCGGCGACGCCGGGCTTGAGCACCACCCAGGCCTTGATGGCCTCGGTGCGCACCGGATCCGGCACGCCCACCACCCCCACCATGGCCACCGCTGGATGCTTGAGGATGCAATCCTCGATCTCGCCGGGGCCGATGCGATAGCCCGCCGAGGTGATCACATCGTCCGAGCGGCTCACATACCAGAGATAGCCGTCCTCATCCTGCCGGCCCAGATCGCCGGTGAGCAGGAACTCGCCCACATATTTGTCCTCGGTGGCGGCGGAATTATTCCAATATTCCAGCATCATCACCGGATCGCCCTTGCGCACGCCGATATGGCCCTCCTGACCCGGCGGCACCTCCTGGCCCTCCTCGTCGACGATGCGCACATCGTGGCCGGGGATGGCCTTGCCCATGGAGCCGGGGCGGATGGGGAAGAAAGAGGAGTTGGAGCCCACCACCAGATTGCATTCGGTCTGGCCATAGATCTCCCGGGCTTCCACCCCGAGGCGCTCCTGCACGAAGGCGCCCAGCTCGGCGCCCAGGGTCTCGCCGCCGGTGAGCAGGGAGCGCAGCTTCAGGCCGGGATGGCGCACATCCGCCTGCCGCAGCAATTTCAACGCCGTGGGAGGCAGGAACACGTTGCGCACCTGATGGTCGGCCATCAGCGCCATGGCGGCGTCGGGGTCGAATTTCTTCGCGCGATGGGCCAGCACCGGCACGCCGAGATAGAGGGTGGGGAACAGCACGTCGAACAGGCCGCCGATCCAGGCCCAGTCCGCCGGGGTCCAGTGCAAGTCGCCGGGCATGGGCATGCCCTGGTGGACGAACTGGACGCAGGGCAGATGGCCCAGCAGCACCCGGTGGCCGTGCAGCGCCCCCTTGGGATTGCCGGTGGTGCCGGAGGTGAAGATGATGATTGCCGGGTCATCGGGCCCGGTGTCCACCGGCTGGAAGCTGTCCGAGGCTGCAGCCAGAGCCTGATCGAACGACAGGGTATCGCCGGCGCCCCGGTCGGGGCCGATGACGAACACATGGGTTAGATCGGGGATCTGGTCGCGCACCCGCGACAGCTTGGCGAGGCCCGCCAGATCGGTCACCAGCGCCTTGGCGCCCGCCGCCGCGAGCCGATAGGACAGCGCCTCATCGCCGAACAAGGTGAACAGCGGCACCGAGATCAACCCGGCCTTGAACGCGGCCAGATGGGCGATGGCGGTTTCCGGCGCCTGGGGCAGGAACACCGCCACCCGGTCGCCGCGCGCCAGGCCGTTGCCAAGCAGGGCATTGGCGAAGCGGTTGGTCAGGGCTTTCAACTGATCGAAGGAATAGGTGGCAACGCCGCCGGTCTCTTCCACGAACACCAAGGCCGGCTTGCCGGAGCCATCCGCATGGGCGTCCACGCAGGCGACCCCCATGTTGAAGCGGGCGGGGATGCGCCAGCGAAAGGCGCGTACGAGGTCGTCATAGCGCTCGGCCTGGGGAAGCATGGGCGGTGTCCTCCGGCGCCCTCTGGCGAGCGCTCATCGTTTCCTTGGCGCCCTGATTTGGCAAGGCACATCGACCACCGGACGTGGATCGCCCGTGCGGAATAAAGCTAGGAAACGATCGAACGTTTTTTTATTGCTGAGGTCAAGATCCATCGCCCACCACGGCGGGCGACGGGCCGTTGGGTTCAGGCCACCAGGCCCACGGCAGTGGCGGCCTGGTGCCGGATGGCGGCGATGTTGGCGCGATAGCCTTCGATGCCGCCCTTGAACACGGCGGAGCCGGCCACCAGCACGTCGGCGCCGGCCTTGGCGCATAGGGCGCCGGTGGCGGGATTGACGCCGCCGTCCACTTCCAGGCGGATGTCGCGGCCACGGATCATGTCGCGGATGCGCTCGATCTTCGGCAGCACGGCGGGGATGAAGGCCTGCCCGCCGAAGCCGGGATTGACGCTCATCACGCAGATCAGGTCGAGCCGGTCCAGCACATAAGCGATTGCATCTTCCGGGGTCGCTGGATTCAGCGCCACGCCGGCCTTCTTGCCGAGGCCGCGGATCACCTGCAGGCAGCGGTCCAGATGGTCGGTGGCTTCCACCTGCACGGTGATGATGTCGGCGCCGGCGGCGGCGAACGCCTCCAGATAGGGCTCCACCGGCGAGATCATCAGATGCACGTCGAACACCTTGTCGGTGTGCGGGCGCAGGGCGCGGATGATGTCGGGGCCAAACGTGATGTTGGGCACGAAGTGGCCGTCCATCACGTCGAGATGGATATAGTCCGCCCCTGCCGCGGCCACGTCCCGCACTTCTTCGCCCAAACGGGAGAAGTCGGAGGCGAGGATGGAGGGCGCGATCAGGGGGCTCGTCATGGCAGGCTCCGTCGGGCGCGGCGCGCGCGTCCCGTCTATGGGTCTCAGGTGTCAGTAGTAGCTGGCGATCTGGGCGACTTCCTCGCGCGAGCCGAACACCAGCGGGATGCGCTGGTGAATGTGGTGCGGCTCGATGTCGAGGATGCGGGTGGTGCCGTCGGTGGCCGATCCGCCCGCCTGCTCGGTGACGAAGGCCACCGGATTGGCTTCATAGATCAGGCGCAGGCGACCGTCCGCATAGCCCTTGCGCTTGTCGCCGGGATAGAGATAGACGCCGCCGCGGGTGAAGATGCGGAAGGCGTCCGCCACCAGCGAGCCCACCCAGCGCATGTTGAAATCCTTGCCGCGCGGGCCGTCCTTGCCGGCGAGGCAGTCCTCGATATAGCGCTGGGTCGGCTGGGCCCAGTGGCGCACGTTGGACTGGTTGATGCCGTATTCCTTGCACGCCGGGGCGATTTCCACCCGCTCGCGGGCCAAAAGGAAGGCGCCGGTGTCGTGATCGAACACGAACACCTGGGTGCCGTCGCCCAGGGTCGAGACCAAAACCGTGGCTGGGCCATAGACCAGGAAGCCGGCGGCAATCTGGGCGGAGCCCTTCTGCATCACTGCCGCGGTTGGATCCACGTGACGCTCCGCGTCATAGGGCAGGATGGAATAGATGGTGCCCACGGAGACATTGGTGTCGATGTTGGACGAGCCGTCCAGCGGATCCACCGCCACCACCACCCGGCCGTGCGGGTCGAGCGGGATCAGGGTCTCGCTTTCCTCGGAGGCCATGAAGGCGACCGGCGCGCGGCCGAGGGCGTCCACCAGTTCCTCCTCGGCGATCACGTCCAGCTCTTTCTGGGCGTCGCCGCCGGCATTGAGATCGTCGCCGCGCACCTTGCCGAATTCTTCCGCCAGCGGCCCGCGGGCCACCAACTCGGCAATGGCGATGCCGGCTTCCGCCAGACGCTCGACGGTGGCCGCGACGGCGCAGCGCAAGGGGTCCGCACCCGCCCAGTCATCCAGGAAGGCCTGAAGGGTCACCACCTCGCTCACAGCGTCTCTCCTTGTGCGCATCGAAGGCGCTCTTATGGCGCAAGCCGGCGGCCCCGTCACGTCCGCCGGTTGATTAAATGGCGGGCGCCGAAGCTTCCCCGCGGGCCGGATGCCTGGATTCAGCGCGTGCGGATGATCTCGACTCCCACGTCGCCGAACACGCCGCTGATGGGGGCGCCGGGCTTGCGCACCACGACGCGCACCTGCTCCACCGCCGGGAAATGATCCAGCAGGCGAGTGGCGATGCGCTCGGCCAATGTCTCCAGCAGATGCACCGGCTGATCTTCCACCACCGCTTTCATATGGTCATAGACCGCCTGGTAGGAAACCGTGAGCGACGCATCGTCGGCCCAGGCGGCCGGGCGCGTATCCAGCCACCAGTCCGCATCCAGCACGAAGCGTTGCCCCAGCACCTGCTCCTCTGGAAAGACGCCGTGCCGGCCGAAGAACGGCACATCGCGCAGGAACACCCGGTCATTGCGCGCGCGCCAAGCATCTGGGCCCGACTGGGTGTCGGCCGTCACCAGTTCGGACGTAAGGGCGGCGGGGACGCTGGCGTCGGGGAGACTGGAACTCATGAAGCCCTCTTGGGTCAGGGAAATGTCAGCACAGCGGCGTGGTCCGGCGCAAGCGGGGGAAGGTGCCGGGCCGGCGCGGGCGCCGGGATCACACCATCAGGTCGGCCGGCGCCAGCCCCAGCACGGCCCGCACCTCCGCCAAGCGCTGGCTGATCTGGTCCTGGGTGGCCTGGAGACTCGTTCCGCTCGCGCGAACCGAACAGATCGGCGTCCCGGCCCGGATCGCAGCGCCCGGGGCCGGGCGATCCACCGCAAAGGCCGGCCATTGGCCATCCGGCACCACCAGATCATGGGGAGCCAGCAGCACCGCCATCGCCCGCCGACCCGGCGCGGTGGGCAGGCCGCTGGGCATACGGCCCCCGCATGCGGCCAGATGCAGCCCCAGAAGTGGCGGCATGGGGTCGAGGTCGAACAGGTCCAGGGCCGAACTCAGGCGCGGGTTGATCTCCAGCAGCCACCAGCGGTCCTGGTCGACGATGAAATCCACCGAGACAAGCCCAACCAAGCCGCAGGCCAAGGCCAAGCGCTCCGCCGCCTGCCGGATGGCTGCGCCGTGGCGGGACGGCAGGTCTACCGGGCCCACGGAGCCGCCGTAGCGGAAGGGATGCGCGGCATCGGGGGCATGCCATTGCCGGCTGATGCCGACCACGGTCGCCGTGGTGCCATTGGCCAACAGCATCAACGAATAGGGCTGGCCGGCGACCTCCCGCTGCAAATAGCGATTGGGTCCGGGGGCGGAGAGATCGCCTTCGGCGCGGCGCACAATATGGCCGCCGCCACAGCCGCCGATGCCCTTGTCCAGGGTCGGCCCCACGGCGAAGGCCGCATCGGGCGCGGCAAGCGTCACCGGCGGGAACGGGATCTTCAGCGTGCCGCACAGAGCGGCGAGGGCGATGGGGTCCTTCACCACCCGCACCGTGTCAGCCGCATTGCCCAGAATGGGGTTGCGCTCGGCGATCCGCTCCATCAACGCGGGATCATCCTCCAGTCCCGCGCCCAAGACCACCGGGAGGCCGGTGGGGGCCAGGCTGGCCAGGGCCTGGATCAGATCGTCGCCGTCAAAGCCGGAGCCGTTCTTGCGATGGACCCGGACGCAGCGCGCGGCCTTGGCGCAGGTATCCAGTTCGGCGAACAGGTCCAGGGAAAGAGCGGACAAGCCCGCGCGTGCGGCGCTGGCAACCAGGGGGCGGGCAGACAATGCGATGACGGCAAGATCCATGAACGAGCAATCCATCCGTGCGCGTGAAGGAAACTGATGTCGGCCATCGTCCCGCTGGGCGGCGAGGGATGGTGGAACCGGCCGCGGGCAAGCGGGCCGGGCTGGGCAATCTGGCCAGGGCGTCACATCCCGGTTGCACGTTCCAATCCAAGGCGACCGAAGGAGCGGCCGGCGCCCGGTTCGTTCTCTCACCCCGCAGAGGATCTCAGCCCTGGTTCAGCCCCAGTTCCTCACGCTTCCGTGGCATCCGGCTCCGGGATGGAACGCCGGCGGACGGGCACCGGTGCGGCGCCCTTCGATCCAGCCACGCCCGCTTGGGCGTGGAGGGACAAAAACAGACCCGACGCTGCGGGCTGGCCAGCCACGAACGCGGTGCGCGCATTCCCGTGGGACGTTCGAACCTGGCAGCGGCATGACGCTTAAAGCAATCGTGCCCCGTTTCCCCCGCCACTTCGAAGCCTGACGTGCCCCACCAGCATAGCGACTGCCTCTCGCCAGCAAAAGCCACTGTCTGTGCGCCGCACCATCCGGCCCAAGACAGGGCGTTGCCGATCGGGCGCTCCGCGGAATAGCGGAACGCGGGAGACGGTTTTCCACCAAGGCTTGGCGTCACCAAAACAGAGGAACAGCCATGTCCTGGGGACTAAAAACGCCGGTCTCAAGAACTCCCCCCGGTTCATTGAACCGGTGGAAGTCTCTATCTGTTTGTTTTGTCGGTTCTTCTCCGCGAGCTGCGAGCCGCTCCGCTCGCGACCGCTAGCCGGCCAGGGCGGCCTTGAGGCGCGCCGCATGCTCCGCCAGCACCTCTCCGGCCTCCATCTCGCTGGCCGCCGGCTTCATGGCGACGCCGGTAAAGCGCGGGATGACATGGACGTGGAGGTGAAACACCACCTGGCCGCCGGCCTCTTCGCTGAACTGCTGCAGGGTGATGCCGTCCGCCGCAAATACCGACTTCGCCGCCCGCGCCACTTTCTGGGCCACCTTGGCCACATGGGCGAGATCGTCGGCGGCGATATCAAGGATGTTGCGGGCCGGCGCCTTGGGGATCACCAGTGCATGGCCGGGGGAGCGGGGCATGATGTCGAGGAAGACCAGGGTGTGGTCGTCTTCATAGACCTTGTAGGCGGGCAACTCGCCCCGCAGGATCTTCGCAAAGACATTGCCGGAATCGTAAGTTGGCGCTTCGCTCATGGATGTCTCCTGGTTCTGGAAGCGCATCGCAGGCGCGGCGGCGGGGGTCAAGCGGGTTTGACCCCATCCGGCGATCCGCGCCTGGGACCGGAGGGTTCTACTGCTGGCGTTGGCCCTGGCTTTGCTGCTGGCCTTGGCCGGGCAAAGCCGTCTGGAAGAAATCGCTCGCCACCGCCGCATTCTGGGCGCTGATGCCGGTGGACAGCATGGGCGACACCGCCAGCGAATCCAGTCCCACGGCCAAGCGCACATGGGCGTCGGTGGCGCAGAGGTTTTCCCCGCAGTCGAATGCCACCCAGCCGATTGTGGGCACATGGGCCTCCGCCCACTCCCGCAACCCGGCGGGCACCCCTTCCAGGGCCGCATAGCCGGAAACCTGACGCGCCGGGATGCGCAAGGCGCGCGCCACGGCGATGAACACATGCGCCAGTTCCGCGGAACAGCCTTTCGCCGTCGCCAGCGCCTTGGCGCCCGGCTGGGCAATCAGCTTCGCATCGGCCGGCACTTCCTCGACCCGCTTGTGTACCGCCACCATGAGCGCATGCAGGCGGGTCAGAGGGTCTTCGGAGGTGGCGGCGATCTCCGCCGCCAGGGCGTTGAGGGCGTCATCGCAGGCGGTCAGCGGCGTCTGCCGCAGGAACAAGGACGGCGGGAAGCGCTCGGCGGTGCCGGCGGCAATGCCGGTGGTGTCCTGGGTGTCCACGTCGCCTTCCGCAATGACCGTGATGGCGTCGATGGCGCCTTCCACCGACAAGGTGTGGACGATGTTGCCGAACGCGTCCTCGTCGGCGATCAGCCGGCAGTCGGGGGTCACATCCAGGCTCCAGCGCACCACATGCTGGCCCACATGGCTGCGGGGCGTCAGCCGCAGGGTCGCGATGGCGTGACGCGCCATGGGCTCGAAACGATGGATGATTTCATGGCGCACCCGAACCCGCATTCTTGTCCCCCCGGCTTTGCTCAAACCACTGTGCAGGTCACGTCAGATACTGCTCAGTGATCTCGCCGCCCAGCTTGTAATTATCCTGAATGAATCGGGTGATGAATTCGTGTAACCCGGCCTGGAATATGTCCTCGATGGAGTGATTGCTCAACTTGGCCAGGGTGGAGCGGGCGAGCCGCTGCGAGGGGCCTTGCCGGCCATAGGCGCCGCCGATGTCGTCCAGGCTGCGCGAGAGATTGTCATAGCAGGCGGCGAGCGAGCGCGGCATCTGCCGGTTCAGGATCAACAGATCCGCCACCAGCCACGGCTTGACGCTGTCGCGATAGACCCAGTGGAACGCGGTGAGCGCGGACACCGAGCGCAGGATCGAGGCCCATTGGAAATAATCCAGCGGCCCGCCCACATGCTCCTTTTCCGGCAGCAGCACATGATACTTCACATCCAGAATGCGCGCGGTGTTGTCGGCGCGCTCCACATGGGCGCCGACGCGGGAGAACCAATAGGCATCGTTGCGCAGCATGGTGCGGAAGGTGGCGCCGTCGAACCGCAGCGAAGTCTCCTTCACGAACGCCAGGAACCGCGCCAGTTCCTCGCGGCTCAGGGACTTGTCCGGAAACGCCCGCAGTTCGATCCAGGCGGAATTGATCACATCCCACATTTCCGAGGTCAGCGCCGTGCGCACCGAGCGCGCATTGGTGCGGGCGGTCTCGAAACAACTGCGGATGGAGGAGCCGTTCTCGGCGTCGAACGCCAGGAACGACACCACATTTTCTTCGGTGGCCTCCTCGACGGGGCCGTAGCGCTCCACGAAGCCCTCGACGCAGCCGGCGGTGAGCACCGCGGAACTCCACTCATTGGTGGAGCCGCCATAGGTCACGGGGGTGTAGGCTAGCCTTTGCGCCACGTCGAGGATGCGCGCGAGGCAGTCGGCCCGCTCCACATAGCGGCTGAGCCAGTACAGATTATCGGCGGTACGGGAGAGCATGGGCAGCCCATCTGGCAGGAAACGAGCAAAGCGGCGCCGGGCGGCCCCGCGGCTGAGAGCATGATGCCGAAAAGGGAAACTGGCTTTCGGACGACATCATGCTCCAACTCTTTGATGCAGAGACGGATTCAGACTTTAGGTCAATTTGACCTAAAGTCATCCGGCTCTAGGCGTCGAGAACCCAGGTATCCTTGGTGCCGCCACCCTGGCTGGAGTTCACCACGAGGGAGCCTTCCTTCATGGCCACGCGCGTCAGCCCGCCGGGCACGATGCGCACCTTGTCCGAGCCGGAGAGGATGAACGGGCGCAGGTCCACATGGCGCGGCGCCACGCCTTCGGCCACCAGCGTCGGGCAGGTGGACAGGGCCAAGGTGGGCTGGGCGATGAAGTTGGCGGGATCATTCTTCAGCTTGGCGCGGAACAGTTCGATCTCCGCCTTGTCCGCCTTCGGCCCCACCAGCATGCCGTAGCCGCCGGAGCCGTGGACTTCCTTCACCACCAACTCGCCCAGGTGCTCCAGCACATATTTCAGGTGGTCCGGCTCGCGGCAGCGCCAGGTGGGCACGTTGGGCAGTAAGGGCTCCTCGCCCAGATAGAATTTAATGATCTCCGGCATGTAGCTGTAGACCGCCTTGTCGTCGGCGACGCCGGTTCCCACCGCATTGGTGAGGGTGACGTTGCCGGCCTTGTAGGCGCTCATCAGCCCCGGCACGCCGAGGATGCTGTCGGGGCGGAACACCAGCGGGTCGATATAGTCATCGTCCAGGCGGCGATAGATCACGTCCACGCGCTTCGGCCCCTCGGTGGTGCGCATGTAGACGACGGCGTCCTTCACGAACAGGTCGCGGCCTTCCACCAGGTCCACGCCCAATTTGTCCGCCAGGAACGAATGTTCGTAATAGGCCGAATTGTAGATGCCGGGGGTCAGGATGGCCACGTTGGGCTCATAGCCGCCATTGGGCGAGAGCGAGCGCAAGGTGGCCAAAAGATCGTCGGCATAATTCTCCACCGGGGCGACCCGGTGGAGGGAGAACAATTCGGGGAACAGCCGCAGCATGATCTCGCGATTCTCCAACATGTAGGACACGCCGGACGGGGTGCGGGCATTGTCCTCCAGCACGTAGAAGGTGTCCGGATCGGTGCGCACGATGTCGATGCCGGCGATATGCACATAAAGGTCGTGCGGGACGCGCTGGCCGTTCATCTCCGGGCGGAACGCCGGGTTTTGATAGACCAGTTCCTCGGGCACGATGCCCGCGCGCAGCACCTCGCGCTTGGAATAGACGTCCTTGATATAGAGGTTCAGCGCCTTCACGCGCTGCTCCAGGCCCTTGGCGAGCCGGGTCCATTCATCCTTGGTGATGATCCGCGGCACGATGTCGAACGGGATCAGGCGCTCTTGCGCATTCTGCTCCCCATAGACCGCGAAGGTGATGCCGATGCGGCGGAAAATGAATTCCGCCTCCTTGCGCCGCTGGTCCAGCACGTCGTGCGGGACATTGGTCAACCATCGGTTCAGCGTCTCATAGGCTTTACGGACGCTTCCGTCGTCACTGGACATCTCGTCAAACGCACGCGCCATCGGGACTGCCACTCCGCTTCGTTTCAGCCTATGTACAAACATCGTGCCAAGGAAGACCTAACGCGCATCTGCGTGGCTTGGCTTGGGCATCGATGACAAATTGATGAAAACATGGGCAGCGGCCGGTGGTATGGCGCTGCTGCAGGCAGGAGAGCGGACCATGACGCAGGCACCCGGCGCAGCTTCGGTCACCTCGGCATTGCTGGTGATCGGCGACGAGATCCTGTCGGGGCGGACCAAGGACAAGAACATCGGCCATATCGCCGAACGTCTGACCGAGATCGGGGCGGACCTGAAGGAAGTCCGGGTCGTACCAGACGTGGAGGCGGACATCGTGGATGCTCTCAACGCATTGCGCCACCGCTACACTTACGTGTTCACCACGGGAGGTATCGGGCCGACCCATGATGACATCACTGCGGATGCGGTTGCAAAGGCATTCGGCGTTTCCATCGATGTGGACCCGCGCGCCAAGGCGATGCTGCTGCAGTTCATCGCCGAGAAGGATCTGAACGAGTCGCGCCTGCGCATGGCACGCATCCCCGCCGGGGCGGACCTGATCGTCAATCCGGTGTCCAAGGCGCCGGGCTTCCGCTTGGGCAATGTGTTTGTCATGGCGGGGGTGCCCACCATCATGCACGCCATGCTGGAGGCGGTGCTGCCGCTGCTGACCACCGGGGCGCGGATGCTGTCGGAAACCGTGCTGGCCAATGCGCGCGAGGGCGATATCGCCGCGCCGCTGCGGGCCATTGCGGAGCACTATCCCGACGTCTCCATCGGCTCCTATCCGTTCATGTCCGAGACCGGCCCGAATACCAATCTGGTGGTGCGCTCGCGCGATCCCGAGCGTTTGGCGCTGGCGCGGGATGCGGTGGCGGCCATGGTGGCGGCGCTGCCGCCGCGCTGAGCGCTGAGGCGTTTGGTCTCGCCTGCCTGGGGAGCCATGCCGCCGTCTCATGGGGGCGTCGGCAGGCATGCGATTCGGGATGCTGCGGCGCACCCGGTTCGTGCTAGGCGTGGAAGGCCAGAAGCAGGAGCAGGCGCATGGTGGAAGCGAAGTTCGGCGTCGGTCAGCCCCATAAGCGGATCGAGGATGCGGCCCTGCTGGTGGGCGGCGGGCGTTATGTGGCCGATGCGGCCGCGACGTCCGATGCGTTCGCGGCCTATGTGGTGCGTTCGCCTCATGCGCACGCTCGCTTCACCTTGAACGATGTCGACTCGGTGCGCGCCATGCCGGGCGTGCGTCTGGTACTCACCGCGGCCGAGACGGCGGATCTGGGCTCCATGCCCATGGCCGCCACCATCACCATCGTGGGCGAGGATCGTCTGGCGGTGCCGCCCCATCCGGTGCTGGCGGAGGATACGGTCCGCCATGTGGGCGATGCGGTGGCTTTCATCGTCGCCGAGACCCTGGACCAGGCGCGTGATGCCGCCGAAGCCATGGAGATCCACTGGGAGCCCTTGCCGGCGGTGGCCGAACTCGCCGCCGCGGCAGCGGAGGGCGCGCCGGTGGTCTGGGCGGAGCGCCCCGGCAACGTCGCCTTCACCTCGGAATTCGGCCATGCCGACGCCTGCCAGGCAGCCTTTGCCAAGGCCACCCATGTGGTTCGGCTCCGGCTGGTGAACAACCGCCTGGTGACCAATTACATTGAGCCGCGTGGCGTGCTGGCCGAAGTGGAAGAGAGCGGGCGCATCCGCCTCACCTTGGGCAGCCAGGGCAGCCACACCTTGCGCAATGCCATCGCCGACAAGGTGCTGAACTGGGACCGCGAGGATCTGCGCGTGATCACACCCGACGTGGGCGGCGGCTTCGGCACCAAGATGTTCCCGTTCTGCGAATATCCGCTTGCGGCCTTGGCGGCGAAGCTGCTCGGCCATGGGGTGGCCTGGATCGGCGACCGCAACGAGCATTTCCAGGGCGACAGCCACGGCCGCGACAACATCACCGACGTGGCGCTGGCCCTGGACGGGGAGGGGCGGTTTCTGGCCCTGGAGGTGGACACGCTGTCCAACATGGGCGCGTTCCTGGCCTATTACGGCCCTTATATTCCCTGGGGCGGCGCCAGCATGCTGCCGGGGGTCTATCGCATCGGCGCGTTCCACGCCCGGGTGCGCGGCATCTATTCCCACACCGTGCCGGTGGATGCCTATCGCGGTGCCGGTCGCCCCGAGGCGGCCTATGTGATCGAGCGCATCGTCGATGCCGCCGCGCGGCAGATCGGCATCGCCCCCGAGGAATTGCGGCGCCGCAACTTCATTCCGCCGGACGCCATGCCCTACCGCACCAACACCGGGCGGCTCTATGACAGCGGCGAATTCGACGGGCACATGACGCGCGCCTTGGCGGTGGCGGACTATGCCGGCTTCCCGTCCCGCGCCGCCAAGGCCGGCGCGGGGGGCAAGCTGCGGGGCATCGGCTTTGCCTGCTATATCGAAGCCTGCGGCGGCGGCGGCGCGGAACCGGCCTTCCTCACCCTTGAGGCGGACGGCGGCGTCACAGTGAAGATCGGCAGCCAGGCCAGCGGGCAGGGGCACCAGACCGCTTACGCCCAACTGGTCTCCGCCGAACTGCAACTGCCCCTGGAGCGGGTGCGGGTGCTCCAGGGCGATACCGACGACCTGCCGTCCGGCTCGGGCACCGGCGGGTCGCGCTCTATTCCCATTGGCGGTGCCGCCGTGGCGGGCGCGGCGCGCAAGATGTCGGAAAACCTCAAGCGCCTGGGCGCCGACGCTTTGGAGGCGGACGCGGCCGATCTGGAGTTCCTTGACGGCGCGCTGGTGGTGGCGGGCACCGATCGCCGCCTGACCCTGGCGGAACTGGCCAATCTGCCGGCGGCGACGCCGGAGGATCTGCGGGCCACCGACGCCTTCTCGGCCCCGGAAGCCACCTATCCCAATGGTACCCATGTCTGCGAGGTGGAGATCGATCCGGACACCGGCGCGGTCGAGATTGTCGGCTATGTGGTGGTGGACGATTTCGGCGCCACGGTGAACCCGCTGCTTCTGGCGGGGCAGGTGCATGGCGGCATCGTCCAGGGCATCGGCCAGGCATTGCTGGAGCGCACCGTTTTCGACGACGAAGGCCAGTTGCTCACCGCCAGCTTCATGGACTACGCGCTGCCCCGCGCCGCCGACGTGCCGGACATTCATTTCGAGACCCGCAACGTGCGCTGCCGGACCAATCCCTTGGGCGTGAAGGGGGCCGGCGAGGCCGGCACCATCGGTTCGTGTCCCGCCGTGATGAATGCGGTGGTGGATGCGCTGTGGCGTGGCCACGGCATCGATCACCTGGACATGCCGGCCACACCCGCCGCGGTATTCGATGCCATCTCCAGGGTGCGCGCGGCAGCGTGAGCTGAACCGCACCGGGACTTGTGCCGGCTCGCTTTTTGGCGGTCAGTTTCCAACAGGAAACGTTCCGTTAAAGGCGAGCCGTCGTCCGATGGTGCGCGGAATGGTTGTATTTCGCAGCGGGTTTCAATCACGCTTTCGCGAGGCGGGCGCGGCGCCATGGCGCGGTGCGGCGAAAGCCCCTTAGAACGATTATGGTTCCAAACCATCCCTAAGGAGTCGCCGATGCGCTTTGCCCTGCTTGCTGCCCTGCTCGTTCCCCTGGCCGCGACCGTTGTCGTGGCCCAGACGGACCCCATCAAGGACCGCAAAGCGGTGATGAAGGAGATCGGCGACCAGACCAAGGTGGCCGGCGCCATGGTCAAGGGCGAAGCGCCCTATGACGCGGCGAAGGCCGCTGCGATCTTCAAGACCTATGCGGACGGGGCGGCCAAGTATGGCGCCCTGTTCCCCGCCGGCTCCGACGCCGGTGACACCAAGGCCGCCCCGGCCATCTGGAGCGACCGCGCCGGCTTTGATGCGGCGCTGGCCAAGTTCAAGGCCGACATCGCCGCCAACGTCGGTGCCATCGGTACCGAAGCCGGCTTCAAGACCGCCATGGCGGCGGTGGGCGACAACTGCCGCACCTGCCACCAGACCTACAAGCTGCGCTGATCGCGCATCCTCGTGCGGCTTACGCGATCGTCACCAGCGCCCAGACGGCGCCGGCGGCGATGGCGAACAGCACCGCGGCCAGGCCGATAGGGGCCATCCGCGGTGCCGCCAGCGTGGCGGGCAGGCGCTTCATGCCGGTGCACATGGGCCGCACCAGATCGTGCCGCTTCACCACCGCATAGCCGATAACCGCCAGCACATGCAGGCCGATCAGGCCCAGCACCAGATTGAAGTTGAAGACATGCCAGCCGCTGATGCGGTCGCTCCAGCCGGTGCTGACCAGCTTGGCCAGCGGCCCTTCGCTGAAGGTCTGATCGTTTGAAAACAGGCCGCTGCCCGCCTGAAACAGCAGCAGCGCCAGCATCACCACCACCATCCAGCCGCCGGCGGCATTGTGGCCGATCTCGGTATCGGGCTCGCGCCGGGTGAAATGGCGCAGATGCGCCAGGGCCGCCAAGGGGCTGTGGAGGAAGCGGGCGAAGCGCGCGGTGTCGCTGCCCACCACGCCCCAAACCAGACGAAACAGCAGCAGCGCCAGGATGGCGTAGCCGCAGCGGAAATGCCAATCGATCCAGCCCAGCTGGATGGTGGCATAGGCGCCGGCCACCAGCAGCACCAAAGCCCAGTGAAACAGCCGGGTGGGCGCGTCCCACACCTTCATCCAGCGTACCGGCGCGCTTGCCATGCGAATCCCTCTGACTTTCCTGCGGTACCGCACTGTGCCGCCTGAAGCGCTCACGCCAACCGAAATTCCCGTGAAGATGGGACCTTCGGCCAAGATTTCCCTTAAGGCTGCCCTTGCAGCACGGCTTGCGCCTCCGCGCCACCGCTCTTAAAGCGGCAACCAATGCCACGCGGGAGCAAACCCCCTCCCATGCCCACCCCGACGGGCCGCGTTGGCACTGAGGAGGGCGGCCGTGAGCGCTGAAGAGGCATCCGCTGATGGGCCGGGGCAGGGCAGCGCGTCGGCTACGCCCGATGGCACCCATGCCCCGACCGTGCGGGAACTGTTCTTCGGCTTCTTCCGCATCGCCATCTCCGGGTTCGGCGGCAGTCTGCCCTTTGCCCGCCGGGAGATGGTGGAGCAGCGCAAATGGCTCACCGCCCGCGAATTCACCGACATCCTGTCCATCTGCCAGCTGATGCCCGGGCCGAACATCTGCAACATGTCGTTCTGCATCGGTGCCCGGTTCGGCGGCTTCCCCGGCGCCGTGGTCTCATTCGTTGGCCTGGTGGCCGCGCCGTGCGTGATCGGGCTGTCGCTGGCCTGGCTCTATCTCACCTATGGCCAGACGCCGGCAGTGTCCGGCATGCTGCGCGGCATCTCCGCCGGGGCGGTGGGCCTATTCATCGCGCTCGGCCTGAAGATGGCCTGGGTGGAGCGCAAGAGCCCGTTCATGCTGGTGTTTGCCGCTTTGGCCTTCGTCGGGGCCGGGCTGCTGGGCCTGCCGCTGGTGGCGGTGATCCTGGGGCTGGCACCCTTCTCCATCCTGGCGGCGCGGCGGTGGGCCACATGACCGGGCGCGGATCGCTGGGGGACGTCATCCTCCAATTCTTTCTGGTGTCGTTCCTGGCCATCGGCGGCGCCAATGCGGTGATCCCCGAACTCCATCGCATGGCGGTGGAGAGCCATCAGTGGATGAGCGACACCACCTTCACCGATCTGTTCGCCATCGCCCAGGTGACGCCGGGCCCGAATGTGATCCTGGTGACGCTGATCGGCTGGTATGTGGCCGGCATCCCCGGCGCCATCGGCGCGACCCTGGCCATGTGCGTGCCCGTGGGCACACTGGCCTTTGCCTTGACCCGCATCTCCCACCGCTTCCGCGACGCCCCGCTGCGCTTCGCCATCCAGCGCGGCCTCTCGGCCCTGACCATCGGCGTGATCCTGGCCAGCGCCTATATCCTGATGCGCGCCTCGGACATCAACTGGCAGTGCTATGCGGTGACCGGCATCTCCGTACTCGGCTCCCTGCTCACCCGGCGCCATCCGCTGTGGTGGATCGGCGTCGGCGCGGCGGCCGGGGCCGGGGGGCTGCTGTAGGCGATTGTCCCAAATCAAGGGGCCGGACGTAAGGTCAGCTAGGTTACACTCCGAGGAAAATAGGAGGATGCCTGTGCTGTACAATCTGAAGAATCTGTTCGTCGGGGTGTCGTGCGAGAGCAATTGGACCGATACCTCCTGCGCCATCGCCTATGGCCTCTCCCTGGCGCAGGCGGCGGGCGCGCGGCTGACGGTGCAGTCCGCCTCGCAGAAATTGTTCCTGCCCCACAGCAGGCTCAGCGACGTGGTGGCGGGCATGGTGAGCGCGGAGAATACCCGCCTCCAGGAGTCTGCCGGCAAGATCGCGAATGATACACGCGCGGCTGCGGAACTTGCGGGAATATCATGCCGAACGGAGGTTCCGCACATGTCGCATGTGGAGCTTGTGACAGCGTTCTTGTCGGAAGCGCGGGTCCATGACCTGACCATCATCGATGCGGAAGCCTCCCCCTGGTCCCCGGACCGCGCGATCATCGAGGCGGCGGTGTTCGAGTCCGGGCGGCCGGTTCTGGTCGTCCCTCAGGGCACCGAAACCTTCAAAGCTGACAGGATCTTAGTGGCCTGGGACGGCAGCGCCCGGGCGGCGCGGGCGCTCAATGATGCCCTGCCGATCCTCAAGGGCGCGGCCCTGGTGGAGGTGGTCTCCGTGCAAGGGGAGAAGGATCTGGCGGGATCGGTGCTCGGTGCGGAACTGGCCCCGCACCTGACCAGCCACGGCGTAACCTTCGTGATTACTGATCTTCCCGTGGTCGGCCGCGATGTGGCGCAGACCTTGCGCAATCATGCCGAGAAGACCAAGGCCGACATGATCGTCATGGGTGCCTATGTGCATTCCTGGTTCCGCCAAGTGGCATTGGGCGGGGTAACGCAGTCTCTGCTGAGCACAAGCCCCATTCCGCTTTATCTGTCCTATTGATCAGGCTGGCTGCGGCTTGCGCCGCAGCCGCCGCACAACGCCGGCCCAGCCGCCGGCCACCAGCGCCACCGTGATGACGACGGCCCATTGGGCCGCCGTCGGCGGCGACAGCCGGAAGATGGCGGTGAGAGGGGGCAGCAACAGGATCGCCGCCACCACCGCCGCAGCCACCCCGCCGATGATCCAGAACGCCTTGCGCCGGGGATCAAGCAGAGCCGTGCCCGGCGCCGCCGCACTGGCTAGAGCCAGGATAAGATTGGACAAAATCAGCGTCAGAAACGCCCCCGTCCGCGCCTGGTCTTCCGGATATCCGGCCCGCAGGGACAGGATGTAGAGGCCAAGAACTGCCAGCATCACCACCGTGCCCTGAAGCACGCCGAACAGGATCTGCCGCCCGCCGAACAGCGGCTCCGATGCGGGCCGGGGCGGGCGGTCCATGGCGGTGCGCTCGCTCGGCTCACCCTCGAACACCAGCGCGCAGAGCGGGTCCACCAGCAGTTCCATCAGCACCACATGCACCGGGTACAGCACCGGCGGCAGGCCGAGCAGGATGGGCAACAGGGCCAAACCGGCGATCGGGATATGAATGGCGGTGACATAGGTCAAGGCTTTGCGGAGATTGGTGAAGATGCGCCGCCCGAGGCGAATGCCGCCGACGATGGATACGAAGCGGTCGTCCAGCAGCACGATGTCCGAGGCCTCACGCGCCACATCGGTCCCGCGCTGGCCCATGGCGATCCCGATATGGGCGGCCTCCAGAGCTGGGGCGTCATTGACCCCGTCGCCGGTCATGGCCACCACCTCGCCATTGGCCCGCAGCGCCCGGATGATGGCCAGCTTCTGCTCCGGCATGATCCGCGCGAACACCCGCACGTTGTGCACCTTCTCCCGCAGCGCATCCCCATCCAAGGCCGCCAGCTCCGGACCGGTCAGCACGCCGTGGGTAATGTCGATCCCGGCCTGCCGGGCGATCTCGCGGGCGGTGGCCGGATAATCGCCGGTCATCATGGCGACCGCGATCCCAGCGCGCCGGGCCTCGGCAATGGCGCCGGGCACATCCGCCCGAACCGGGTCGGCGAACGCGAGAAGGCCTTCGAACACGAAGGCGGCCTGGGTGGGAGCCTCGGCCTCATGGGTTGCAGCGCGGCTGGCAACGGCGAGGATACGCAGGCCTTGTTCCGCAAAGGCCGAGACCTGCCGGGCAACCTCCGCCCGGCCCGGCTCGTCCATCCGGCAGAGCCGGGTGATAGCTTCCGGAGCGCCCTTTGCGGCGAAGATCAACGGATGCCCCTGAGCGTTCGTGCGCCAAAGCTGAATGAAAGCCAGCAGGTCGGAGGTGAGGGGAAAGGTTTTGAGCAGAGCACTCCTTTCGGCGTGCCCGGCTGCGCCGGATGCGGATGCGGACACGGCGCGCACCGCGCGATCCATGGGATCGACCGGCATCGGTGCCGAGGCCAGAGCGGCCATGCGCAGGAGATGTTCGCCACCCGCGTTGCGCGGCTGGCCGGTGGCAATGGCCACCGTCGCTTCGCCCACCTGGAGCGCCACCAGCGCCATCTGGTTTTCGGTCAGGGTGCCGGTCTTGTCGACGCACAAGATGGTGGCGGCCCCAAGGGTTTCCACCACAGCGCCCCGGCGCACCAGAACTTTCTGATTGGCCAGCCGGAAGGCGCCGAGGGCCATGAAAATGGCCAGCACCATGGGAAACTCCTCAGGGATCAGTGCGATGGCGAGCGTGATTCCCGCCAGGGCGCCGCTGATCCAGTCTCCACGCAGGAGCCCGTAGGCCAGCGTGACGACGCCGCAGAAGGCAATGGCCAGGATGCCAAGCTTGCCAACCAGCCGCGACATGGCGCGCTGAAGCCGGGTGGGCTCGCTTTCGATGGTCGCCAGCGAGGTGCCGATTCGGCCCAGACGGGTGGCCGATCCGGTGTGGAGCGCCTGAATCACACCTTGCCCGCGCACGTTCAAGGTTCCGGTGAAGACAAATGGCGTGTGGTCGCCACCGGGTTCCGGCACCCCCTCGGCCCCCGCTGCCTCCGGCGCCACCTGCTTGAACACCGGCACCGACTCGCCGGTCAGAGCGGATTCGTCCACCGTCAGTGCGTCACCGGCAACCAGAACGCCGTCCACGGGCAGCCGTTCGCCCTCTCCCACCAGGATGATGTCGCCGGGAACCAGCTCATGCGCCGGAATGCGGATCTGTCGGCCGCCCCTGACCACCTGGGCAAAGGGCTCCGCCAGATCGCGCAGGGCTGAGAGCGCCCGCTCGCTGCGCACCTCCTGAAACACCACCAGCCCGATGGTCACGGTGGCACCGGCGAGCAGAAAGAGGCCCTCTCCCAGACTTCCAATCACCAGGTAAAGGCCTGCCGCCCCCAGCAGCAGCAGGAACATCGGCTCGCGCAGGGTGCCTAGGATCACCGCGGCAAAGCTGCGCGTGCGCTCCTCCTGCAGACTGTTCGGCCCGAATTGCACGAGCCGCCGCGCGGCCTCTCCCGGATCCAGACCTGCGCTGCCGGTGAAGCCGTGGGCGGAATAGGAGGGAGGCCCAGTTCGCTCCGCCGCAAGGGGCGGTTGGGGAGGAGACGTCAACACTGGCATCTGCGTACCCCTGACTGATCCACATTACGGTGTGTCAGTCACCATGGGCGCAAATGTTCATCCACCGCCTTGATGCATCACAAGGGCAGAAGAGACATAAAATCGTGTGCCGCCGATCGGGCCTAGAAGGCCTTGAAGGTGATGATGGTGCGGGTGTCCTGAATGCCGGGCAGTTTCTGCACCTTTTCATTCACGAAGTGGCCAATGTCGGAGTTTTCAGCCACATAAAACTTCACCAGCAGGTCGAAGTCTCCCGCGGTCGAATAGATTTCGGAGGCGATTTCCGCGTCCGCCAGCGCGTTGGCGACCTCATAGGACTTTCCAAGCTGGCATTTGATCTGAACAAAAAAGGGGATCACCGGATGGCTCCATTCGCGCCCGCTCGTGCGCGCCGCCAAAGTGGACAAAACCATCCGCGGTGGCAAGACGGACCGGTGGGGAAACCGGATGCCTGGCGCCTCGGCTTGAACCGGCTCGTTGGCGCGGCTACATCTCTCAAATCTCGTCGGGGTGCCGCCCATCATGGGCGGCTGAGAGGTGGCCGCACCAACCCGCGAACCTGATCCGGATCATGCCGGCGGAGGGAAACGAGACGTGGCGCATGGGTGCTCCGACTCCCCCTTCGATTGCTTTTGAGGCGACGCGTGGCTGAGCCCATCCTGTCCACACCCATCGCGGTGACCATTGCCGGTTCAGATTCCAGTGGAGGCGCGGGGATCCAGGCCGACCTGAAGACCTTTTCCGCCCTTGGCGTCTATGGCGCCAGCGTGATCACCGCTTTGACCGCCCAGAATACCCAAGGGGTCAGCGCCATCCATGACGTGCCCGCCGACTTCATCGGCCAGCAGATGGATGCGGTGTTCAGCGATCTGGCGGTGCGGGCGGTGAAGATCGGCATGCTGTCGCGCCCGCAGAGCATTGCGGCGGTGGCGCAGGGGCTGGAGCGCCACGGCGCCAGCCTGATCGTCCTTGATCCGGTGATGGTGGCCGCTTCCGGCGCCCGCTTGCTGGAGGATGCGGCGGTGGACAGCCTGAAAGCGCTCCTGCTGCCCATGGCCGATCTCATCACGCCCAATTTGCCGGAGGCTGCCGCCTTGCTGGGCGAAGCGGTTGCGGCGGATGAGGCCGCCATGCACGCCCAGGGCGAGCGACTGTTGCGGCTGGGCGCGAAGGCTGTGCTGATGAAGGGTGGCCACGGTACCGGGGCCGAGAGCGTGGATCTGCTGGTGACACCGCGCGGCGTCTCGCGCCTTCCTGCCGCCCGTCATGTCACCCGCAATACCCACGGTACCGGCTGCACGCTCTCCTCTGCCATCGCCGCCGGCCTGGCGAAGGGCCGTGATCTGGCCGGCTCGGTGGCTGATGCCAAGACCTATATCACCGGGGCAATCGCCGCTGCTGATGGGCTCGACATCGGCCACGGCCATGGCCCGGTGCATCATTTCTATGCAATCTGGCCGACCCTGCCCCTCTGATCCCGATGCGTTTTGGCTGACGCGCAGCAATGTCTTGCCCGCAGCGATCTTGCCCGCGGCGGTTATTTCCCGCTATCGTCCGGGAAAGCGAACGGCTGTTCGGTAAAAGGGAGCATCATGGTTCAGCGCGAGAGGTCCGCCGAGCGCGGCAGCGGATTGGAGCCCGGCGCCCACGCCATCACCGGACAATTGGGCAAGACCATTCAGCGCCTGCGGAAAGCCTATAATCTGTCCCTGTCGGACCTTGCCGAGCAATCCGGTGTGGCCAAGTCGATCATCAGCCAGATTGAGCGCAACGAGACCAATCCGACGCTGGCCACCGTGTGGCGGCTGTCGCAGGCCCTGGACATCACCGTGGAGCGGGTGCTGGCATCCTCCGACGAAGCCCCTTTCGTAGAGAAGCTGACCCGCGCCGACACCCCGATGCTCATGTCCGAGGACGGGCTCTGCCGCCTGGCCATCATCGGCTGGATCAAGACCGTCGAGTGGCTGCAATATTACGATTTCCACGCGGAGCCGGGCGGGATGCTGGATTCCGAAGGCCACCAGCGCGGGGCGATTGAATGCTTGTCCGTGCATGCGGGCGAATTGCAGGTGGAAGTGGGCGGGGTGATCGAAACTGCCAAGGCGGGGGAGACCTTGCGCTATCGCTGCGACCGTCAGCACATCATCCGCAATGTCGGGTCGGTGCCGGCCCATGCGGTCATGGTGTGCCTGCTGAAGGCGGCGGTTCTGGATTGATCCGCGCCGCCGCGTCTCCGTGCCGGTGAAGGGCCTCACCCAAGCAGAGCCCATCACCCAGCGGTGTGTGCCGCCGGGTGATTCTGGGGCCTCAGTAGACGTCGCGGCGGTAGCGGCCCTCGTCCGCAAGGGCTTCGACCACCGCATGGCCGAGAACCTCGGCGAGCACGCCATCCACGGCCGGCGCCATGCCCTTCAAGCTGCCGCAGACATAGATGGTCGCCCCATCCGCAACCCAGGCCCGCAGCGTCTCCGCGGAGTGCCGAAGACTGTCCTGGACATAACGGCCGGGCTCATCCCGAGAGAACGCCACGTCTAGCCGCTCCAACGCGCCCGATGCGGTCCACCCGGCAATCTCCTCGCGGAAATAGAAGTCGTGGGCTGCGTTGCGCTCGCCGAACAGCAGCCAGTTCCGTTCATGGCCGGCATTTATGCGGGCCTTCAGGTGCGCCCGCAGCCCCGCAAGGCCGGTTCCGTTTCCGATGAGGATCATGGGCTGCGCGCCGACCGGGGCATGGAACGCCGCGTTCCGCCGGATGCGCAGTGCAATCTCGCTGCCCACCGGGGCATGCACGGTCAGCCAACCCGAACCCAGGCCATAGCCATCGGCCGTGCGGGTCTGGCGCACCAGCAGTTCCAGTCGGCCATCCCGCGGAATGGAGGCGATGGAATACTCGCGGTGGGGCAGGGGCTTGAGCTGATCGGCCAGCGCCTGTGGCGCCCAGCCAGCCACATCTCCCGCCGCAGGCAGCAGGCGCTCGGCGAGAACCGATCCGAGCGTCAAGCGCTGGCTGTCCAGCTCAACCGGGGCGTCCGCCGCATGGCCGGTCGCGGCAAGGAATGCCTCGACGGTGCGGGGATCGTGGCGCGGTCCAAGCTCCGCAATATCGCCGGCCTGCCATGACAGGGTGCCGGGCTCCATGGGTTCCAGCACCACATGGAAGGTGGGGAGGCCGACACTGCCGGCATTGAGGCAGGTCCGGCTCACCAAGCGCCAGGCCTGATAGTCGGGCGCGACCCAGTCCGGCAAAGAGGTGTTGCCTGATAAGGCGCCGAGCTGGGCCTGCCAGTGGCGCAGCGCGCTCGGGTCGTTGCCGTCCACTTCGACGCGATCAAACAGCGGCGTCGCACCCTGGGTGCGCAGCCACGTATCCAGTTCGCGACCAAACCCGCAAAAGCGTGAATAGGACCGCTCTCCCAGCGCCAGCACGCCATAGTCCAGCTGCGAGAGGGCGGTGGACTGACCCATCACCTTGCGGGCGAAGGCGCGGGCAGCGTCCGGTGGCTGGCCCTCGCCGAAGGTGGAAACCACAAACAGCGCCCGCCGCGCGCCGGCCAGGGTTTCCGCCGCAAGGCCCTCCAATGCGGTCACCTGCACCGGTAAGCCTGCAGCCTGAAGGGCGCCGGCGCTCTGCCAGGCCAGACGCTCGGCGGTTCCGCTTTGGCTGGCGAAGGCCACCAGGACGGGCGCGGCCGCGACATCTCCGTCCAGGACAATGCCGGCTTCCTGCGCGTAGCGCGCCGCCTCCCGCTTCTTGCGGCGGCGATCCAGATACAGCATCCAGCCGGTGACCGTGAACAGGGGCATCAGCAGGCTGGCAATCATCATCAGGACGGTGCCCGGCAGGCCGAAAAAGCTGCCCGCGTGTAGCGGGAAGAGGCTGCTGGTCAACTTCTGTCCGGCGGGCAGATCATCATAGCGGCGGTGCTCGCGCACCTTGCCCGCGGGGTCCAGAACCAGGGTATTATTGGCCCGTTCGTGGGCCGCGTTCGGCGTCTGGTAGCTGATGGTGAGCGGGCCATTGCCGGCCTGCGGCAGCCGCAAGGTGGCAGTGCGGTAGCCGCCGCTTTCCTTCAGGAACACGGCCCAAAGGCTGGGAATGTCGAGCGACGCCGGCCGTCCCGCCCCCTCGCGCGGCCGGGGCGCGGTCCCCGCTAAGGCCGGCGGCTGTTGGCCTTGCCCGCCCGTCCCTTGTCCCGCGGCGCCCTGTCCCGGTGCCGCTTGCGGCGGGCCGCCGCGTTGGGCGGGGCGCGGCGTGCCGGTGATGTCGAACAGCGCGCCGCGATACCAGTCATAGGACCAGGTCAGACCGGTCAGCGCGGCCAGAAGATAGAAGGGCAGCACCCAGGTTCCGATGATCGAGTGCAACTCCCACAGAAGGGAGCGACCGCGACGGGTGAGGTCGAGAGCAAACCAGCGGCGCCACGCCAGGACATTGCGTGGCCAGCGCAGGTACAGCCCGCTCAGGGACAGAAAGATCAGCAGGGCGGTCGAGGCGCCGACAATCTGCTTGCCCACGTCGCCCACCGCCAGCCAGCGATGCACCTGCATGGTAAAGCGGAAAAAGTCCTGCCCCGCCGGATTGCCCAGCAAAGCCCCATCATATGGATTGACGTAGCGCATCTCCCCGCGCGGTCCCTGGGCGCCGGGGGGCGGCGCGAACATGACGCGCGCGGGCCGTTCGGGGTTAGCGGAGACCGTAAGGCTCGAGATGGTCTTGCCCGGCTCAGCCTCGCGTATACGGGCCAGCAGGGCTTCGGGCGCCAACAGCGCGGCGTTCTGGGGCGCAAGGCTCAGAATGCCGGGATTGAGCTCCCGCAGGATCTCATCCTCAAACGAGAGCATGCCGCCCGTGACACCGACCACTGCCAGCACGATGCCGGCGGTGATGCCAATGAACCAGTGAAGCTGGAACAGGATGGCTTTGAGCATCACGCAACCGTCCGCAGGATCTGGGCAGATGGACCGTCGACGAACAAAGTCGTGCCGCGCAACCGCAGGCATCGCAACGAAGCCATGAGAACCCCTGAACCCGAAACCACTGAAAACGACGGATTCAAGCCATAGCAATGGGAAGAGGTGGTCTCAATACGCCATATCTTCTATGGAATAGTTATAAATATAAATAGGGGCGTAAACCCCATGTCGAGTATGGAGTCCTTGCACGCCGTTCAAGCCAATTTGGTTTCACTCTAAACTGGCTTCCCGGTGCGCCCAAGACGGCACTAATGCTCCGTCATCTGGCAAGGTGCCCGAGATCGAGCGCAAGATAGACCGCTAGTGTCGGGAGCAGCTAGCGCCAATCATCCAGCCGCCATCCGCTCCAACAGGCACGCGCGCGCAAAAGCCCGATCATGTCGTCAGATACGGAGCGGCAAGCAGGGAGCCGCTGCCCCTCAGACTCATGCGAGAGGGCGCCGTCGATGTCCGATTGACGAGCGGATCAGCGTTCGACGAATGCCTTCTCGATCACATATTGGCCGGCCGTCGTCTGGCTGCCTTCCGCAAAGCCACGCGCTTCAAGGGCTTCCACCACATCCTTCAGCATCTGCGGGCTGCCGCATAGCATCAGCCGGTCATCGGCGGGATTGAGGTCAGGGACGCCGATGTCGCTGAACAGCTTGCCGGTTTCGATCAGTTGCGTGATGCGACCCTGGTTGCGGAACGGTTCGCGGGTCACCGTGGGATAATAGATCAGTTTGCTTTTGACCTCGTCACCGATGAACTCGTTTTCCAGCAAGTCATGGGTGAGCAATTGATCGTAGGCCAGTTCGGCCACGGTGCGGCAGCCGTGCACGAGGATGATCTTCTCGAAGCGCTCGTAGGCGTCCGGATCTTTCACCACGGAGAGGAACGGTGCCAGGCCGGTGCCGGTGGACAGGAGATACAGGCGCTTGCCGGGCGTGAGGTTGTCCTGGATCAGGGTTCCGGTGGCCTTGCGACCGACCAGCACCTTGTCGCCGACCTTCAAATGCTGGAGGCGGGACGTGAGCGGCCCGTTCTGGACCTTGATCGACAGAAACTCGAGGTCTTCCTCGTAATTGGCGCTGGCGAGCGAGTAAGCGCGCAGCAGCGGCCGTCCATCCACCGGCAGGCCGATCATCACGAATTGGCCGTTGAGGAACCGGAAGCCCGGATCGCGGGTGGTGGTGAAGGAAAACAAGCTGTCGGTCCAGTGATGGACGCTCTTGACCGTTTCTTCGTTCAGATTGCTCATGGGGACCGGCTGGACTGGCGAGGAACGCCCCGGCGGGCGGGGCGGAGAGGGGTGCCGGCGCCACCAACAACCGGATGGCGCTGTAGTACGGCGTCTTTCACCCTATACCACGTATTTACGATGGTGCACTGCGGCTCCATGTCCTGCCGTCGCGTGTCGCCCTCAGGGGGCAATCACCGGCTGAAGGTGAGGCGCCAGGAAGGTGTCCAGATCGCCGCCGGAAAACAGCAGGCTGCGGATGCCCGCGGCGGTCCCGGCGTCCACATCGCTCGCCTTGTCGCCCACCATGAGGCTAGCCTCACGCCGAACCGGCCAGTGCGCCATGAGGTCGATCAACATGCCTGGTCCTGGCTTGCGCCAGTCAGATGTGCTGCGATAGCGCGGCAGCAGGGCTTCCGGATGGTCGGGGGCATAGCGGATATCGTCCAGATGTGCGCCCCGAGCGCGGAGCTGGTCCTGGAGTGTCGCATTGCACAGCAGAACCTGTGCTTCCTCGTAATAGCCGCGGCCGACGCCCGACTGATTGGTCACCAGGAAGACGTACCATCCCAGATCATTGGCCCGCTTCACCGCCGCGGCCGCGCCGGGCAGCAGCACCAGCCGATCCGGGTCACTGACATAGCCATAGTCTTCATTGAGCGTGCCATCGCGATCAAGGAAGAGGGCGGGGCGGGGCGGACGCACTGGCAGTCCATCGCAGGCCGGCAGGATCTGGGATCCGGCAAACACGCATGCCGCCACGGACGTGTCTTGCGTGAGCTGCAGCAGCATGGCGGGGATGTTGGGCGCTGCGGCGGCGGGCATCAGCGCATCCCGCCGCAGCATCGCAACCGCCATCGCCATGAAACCGGGCGCGCCGTCGTCTGTCCGCGCAGCCGCGCGGCCATTTATCAATGCAAACGGCCCGGTGCCCGGTACCAGCGCCAACGCGTCGTCGGCATCGGCAAGCTTGGGGACCAAGTTCAGCCAGTTGCCATCCAGCACAATGGCTGGATCGAACAGGGCGAAGTGGGCGTCCAGCAAAGACTTGATTTCGCTCAACGCCGCCGGGGCATGCGGCGCGCGGACCTCGACCAGCCGCACGTCCGGGAGTGGGGCGACCTGAGACAGCTCGGCCAACGCCTCCTGTGCGCGCGCCGCCCTCCCGGTTGGCACCAGGAGCACGGAACGGGTCAGGCCAAAGCGCCCGCAATCGGCCAGGAGGCGGCCCAACGGGGGCAGGGGAGCGCTGGCGTCCGCATCAAATCCCCAGGGGATCACCGCCTGCGCGGGCGCCATCCCGTGGTGCACCGATCATGCTCCAGGCGGCTGGAACAAGGCGGCTTCCACCAGTTCGCAAATGATGTGTCCGCACACCATGTGGACCTGTTGGATGAGAGGCGTGGACGCGGACGGCGCCCGCAGCACCAGATCCGCCAACGGTCCAAGATCGCGCGGGTCTTCCCCGGTAAAGGCCACCGTGGCCGCCCCGCGCTCCCGCGCCGCCTGGAGCGCCTTGACCACGTTCGGGGAGCGGCCGGAGGTGGAGAGACCCACCACCACATCGCCCGCGGTCGCGAGACCCAGCACTTGTCGGGAGAACACCTGATCATAGCCGTAATCGTTGCCGATGGCGGTGATCACGGACGAGTCGACCGTCAACGCCAGAGCCGGCAGTGGGGCGCGATCGAACCGAAAACGGCACAATAGCTCTCCGGCAAGATGCTGGGCATCACCCGCACTGCCGCCATTGCCGCACAACAGGATCTTGCGCCCCGCGGCCAGTCGCTCGGTCCAGAGCCGGGCGATCTCCGCAGTGGCATGCGCCAGTTCGGGGCCGGAAAGGGCCCGGTCCAGCACGTCCCGCGACTGCGTCAGATATTGCGTAACGCGCGGATTGAAATCATCGGGCATGACAAAAGCTGCTTCGCGGCTCACGGAACGACCATCCCAAAAATTCGATGTCCCCAAGATGGCCTGTCGGAACGGCGGGAGAAAGGCAGAGCCTGTCGCTCGCCGCCGATCCGCCGGGCAACCTCAGGCGCCTTCCGCAGCCACCTTGGCCAAGTAGGCGCCATAGGTCGACTTCTTCAAGGTTTCAGCGAGGGCCGACAGTTGCGCGCGGTCGATGAAGCCGGCGCGGAACGCCACCTCCTCCGGCGCGGCGATGCGCAATCCCTGGCGCTGCTCAAGGATCTGAACGAATTGCGCTGCCTCCACCAATGAGGCCGGCGTGCCGGTATCGAGCCAGGCAAAGCCGCGGCCCATGATGCTGACGTGCAGGTCACCCAGCTCCAGATAGGCCTTGTTGACGTCGGTGATCTCGATCTCGCCGCGCGGCGACGGCGCCAGATTGGCGGCGATGTCGAGCACCCGGTTGTCGTAGAAATAGAGCCCGGTCACGGCGAGATTGGAGCGCGCCTTGAGCGGCTTCTCCTCCAGCGACAGCACGCGACCATCCGGCGCCATTTCCACCACGCCATAGCGCTCGGGATCGTTCACCGGATAGCCGAACACCGTCGCGCCAACAGGGCGTTTGAGGGCCTCTCCGAGAAGTTCCGGCAGGCCGTGTCCGAAGAACAGATTGTCACCCAGAACCAGGGCCACCCGGTCATTGCCGACGAACTCACGTCCGACGATGAACGCATCCGCAAGACCGCGCGGGGTCTCCTGCACGGCATAGGAAATATTCAGGCCGAACTGGCTGCCGTCCTGGAGCAGCTTCTGGAACAGATCACTGTCATGGGGCGTGGTGATGATGAGGATGTCGCGGATCCCGGCCATCATCAGCGTGCACAGCGGATAATAGATCATCGGCTTGTCGTAGACCGGCAGCAACTGCTTGGATACGACAAGAGTGATGGGGTGCAGGCGCGTGCCGGAACCTCCGGCGAGAATGATACCTTTCACGGGGCCTCCACTGGGATTGGGGCGAGCAACGTATCCACCACTTCCGCCACGCGATCCTGCCAGGGCGCGGCGCGGAAGCGGAAAGCCCGCTCGAATTGACTGGAGTCCAGCTCGGAATTGGCCGGGCGTTTGGCAGGGGTAGGATATTCGGCAGTGGTGATGGGCGCCACCTCAGGATTGCGCCCGGTATGCTTGGCGGCGCGGGTCACGATCTCCTGCGCAAAACCGTGCCAGGTGGTGACCCCGGTACCGGCCAGATGATAGGTGCCCCAGCGGGCGGTGCCGGCGCTGGCAGCGAGCGCCGCCGCGAAGACGCCTTCGGCGATGTCGCGGGTCGATGTGGGGCAGCCGCGCTGGTCAGCGACGATGGTCAGCCGGTCCCGCTCTCCTGCCAGCCGCAGCATGGTCTTCAGGAAGTTCGCGCCATAGACGCCATAGACCCATGAGGTGCGCAGGATCAGGTGGCGCTCGCCCGCGGCACGCACCGCCGCTTCGCCGGCAGCCTTGGTGTGGCCGTAGACCCCCACTGGCGCGATGGGATCGCCTTCCACATAGGCGGTGGCCTTAGTGCCGTCGAATACATAATCGGTGGAAATGTGGATGATCGGCGTGCGATAGCGCGCACAGCGCTCGGCGATGAAGCCCGGGGCCATGGCATTGGCCCGCGCTGCCAGATCCGGCTCGCTCTCGGCCTTGTCCACGGCGGTATAGGCGGCGGTGTTCACCACCACATCGGGACGACGCGCCTCCAGCGCGCGGGCAATGGCGGCGGGATCGGTGATGTCCACGGCGGCGCGGTTGAGGCCGATGAGGTCCACATCCCGTTCGCGCGCCAAAGCGGTGAGTTCACGGCCGAGTTGGCCGTCGCAGCCGAACAGCAGAATGCGCATCAGGACGCGAGCCCCAGGCGCTGGCCGGCATAGCGATTGTGCAACGGCTCCCACCAGTGCTGGTTCTCCAGATACCAGTGGACCGTCTTGCGCAGGCCAGTCTCGAACGTCTCCTTGGCGGTCCAACCCAACTCGGTGGTGAGCTTGGTGGCATCGATGGCATAGCGCGCATCGTGACCCGGACGGTCGGCGACGAAGTGGATCAGGCGCTCACGATTTCCGATGCTGGCGTCCGGGGTGATTTCATCCAGGATGGCGCAGATGGTGCGCACCACATCGATGTTCCGCCGCTCGTTGCCGCCGCCGACATTATAGCTCTCGCCCGGCTTGCCGGTGGTGGCGATCAAGACCAGCGCCTCGGCATGGTCCTCCACATAGAGCCAGTCGCGCACATTCTCGCCCGTGCCATAGACCGGCAGCGGGGCGCCCTTCAGCGCATTGAGGATGGTCAGCGGAATCAGCTTCTCGGGGAAATGGAAGGGGCCGTAATTGTTGGAGCAGTTGGAGAGCACCGTGGGCAGGCCATAGGTGTGGTGCCAGGCTCGGACCAGATGGTCGGATGCCGCCTTGGAGGCGGAATAGGGCGAATTCGGCTGATAGGGCGTATCTTCGCGGAACAGCCCGTCGGCCCCAAGGCTGCCGAACACTTCGTCCGTGGAGATGTGGTGAAAGCGGAACGCCGCCTGCGCCGTCTCATCCAGCGCGCGCCAGTAGCGCAGCGCTTCCTGGAGCAGGTTGTAGGTGCCGTTGATGTTGGTGGTGATGAAGGCCCCAGGCCCATCGATGGAGCGATCCACATGGGATTCGGCCGCCAGATGCATCACCAGATCCGGCTTGAAGCTATCCAGCGCCGCCCGCACGCCCTCGGCGTCGCAGATGTCGCCCTGGACGAAGCTGTAGCGCGGATCACTGCTGACCGAGGCCAGCGAGGCGAGGTTGCCGGCATAGGTGAGCGCATCGAAGTTCAGCACCTGCACTCCGGTGCCGATGAGGTAGCGCACGACGGCCGAGCCGATGAACCCCGCGCCACCGGTGACGAGAATGCGTTGCGCCATGGATCCGATCTCTCAAGAATACGTAAAGGGGCTGTCGATGTCCTTCAGGCGCGGAAGGTCCGCATCCTTGTCGGAGACCAGGGCTTCCGTCACCGGCCAGTCGATGGCCAGATCCGGGTCATTCCAGATGATCCCGCCTTCACTGACCTTCGAATAGGCGCCGTCCACCTTATAGAGCACCTTCACGTCCGGTGTCAGGGTGCAGAAGGCATGGGCAAAACCGTGAGGAATCAACAGTTGTTCGCCGTGCTCGGCCGTCAGCGTGGCGCCGACCCATTGGCCATAGGTGGGCGATCCCTTGCGGATGTCCACCGCGACGTCGAACACTGAACCGGCGATCACGCGCACGAGCTTCGCCTGGGCAAAGGGCGGCGCCTGAAAATGCAGGCCGCGAATGGTCCCGGGCACGCTGGACAGGGATTCATTGTCCTGGATGAACGTGTGGTCGAGCCCGGCTGCGGCCAGTGCCGACAGCTTATAGGTCTCGCTGAAATAGCCGCGGCTGTCCGCGAAACGCGGCGGCGTGATGAGAACGACCTCCGGAATTGCGAGGCGGGTGATGGTTGTCATTTTTTCTAGCGTCTCCGCCGGGTCCCGGGCGGCGGGACGTTAACCGCCTCAGGATGTGGGCACAATGCGCGTCAGGGCCGCGGAGGCCGTGGTGTCAGACGCGGCTATAGACGTCCTCAATGCGGACGATGTCGTCTTCACCAAGGTAAGAGCCGGTTTGCACTTCGATGAGTTCCAACGGGATCCGGCCGGGGTTGGCGAGCCGATGCACGCAACCGACGGGGAGATAGGTGGATTCATTCTCGTTCAAGGTGAAGATGGTCTCGCCCAGCGTGACTTCGGCGGTGCCATGCACAACCACCCAATGCTCGGCGCGGTGATGGTGCTTCTGCAGCGATAGCTTGCCGCCCGGATTGACCACGATCTTCTTCACATGGAAGCGCTCACCGCGGCAGATGGTCTGGTAGGTGCCCCAGGGGCGGTGCATCGTGAGATGTTCATCCACTTCCCGACGATTGGTCGCGCGCAGCGAGGCCACCAGCCGCTTCACGTCCTGGCTTCGGTCCGCGGGCATCACCAGGATGGCGTCATCGGTCGCGATGACCGCAAGATTCTCCAGTCCAATTCCGGCAACGAGCGTCGTGTCCGAATAGACATACGAGTCACGGCTATCCACCAAGGTCACCGGCCCACGGGTGGTATTGCCATGTTCGTCGTGCGCATTGGCCTCGCGCACGGAATTCCAGGCACCGATGTCGGACCAACCGAAGTCGCCGATCACCACCGCAGCGTGCTTGGTGTGCTCCATGATGGCAAAGTCGATGGACTGGGAGGGGGCAGCCGTGAAGGCATCCGCCCCGAGCGTGAGGAAGCGCATGTCTTCCTGAATGCCCGCCACGGCCCGGACGGCGCAGTCGGTCATTGCGGGCACGAGCGCTGCACCCTCATCCAGCAGCATGCCTGCGCGGAACAGGAAGTTTCCGGAGTTCCAGAGATAGCCGTCCCCGACATATTTGGTGGCCGTCGCGGCATCCGGCTTTTCGACAAAACGCTCGATGCGCGAGGCGCCCTTTGCGCTCAAGGCCTCGCCCACACGAATATAGCCGTAAGCAGTGCTCGGCGCGTGGGGGGGGATGCCGAAAGTGACGATTTCTCCCGCTACCGCGGCCTGAGCGGCCATGCGGACGCACTCCAGGAACGCCGTTGTGTCCTTGACCACATGATCCGCAGCCAGCGCCAGCACGAGCGCATCGGGGCCATAGCGTTCGCTGACGTAGGCGGCGGCTGCGAGCATGGCCGGACCGCTGTCCCGGGTCACCGGCTCCAGCAGGACTGTGGGATCGAAACCGAGTTCAGAGGCTTGGCGGCGGGCAAAGAAGCGAAACTCGCTACTGGTCACCACAATCGGCGGATGGAACAGCAGCGGCGAAGAGACCCGGACCAGCGTGTCCTGGTAGAGGGTGTGATCGGACACTAGAGACAGGAACTGCTTGGGCAGACTCTGGCGAGACAGCGGCCACAGGCGCGTGCCCGTTCCCCCTGCCAAGATCACCGGAACGATCTTCAGATCCGCCTGCATCCTTGCCCCCATCGCGTCTGCGCAGCCCCTGGTCGCATATTGGAGGACGTGCGTCCACCCGTTCACCGGCCAAGGAGGAAGCCGACCGCTGGTTATGCCGAAATGGCCTCCAGCGCGAACTCACAGGTGATGCAGACGCCATTCTGGCCACGGGTAAGCCAGCCTTCGCGCAGGTCGCCGCTCATGCCGACAATCGCAATGCGCAGCCGGGCCTCCAGTTCACCGGAAGGGCCGGTGGTTACGACGCCCTCTCGCACCAGAAATTCCGTTGCAGTGTCAGGAAGGAAGGCCGCATCGTCGAACTCTGCTCCCACCAGACTGCCGAGGCTCCCACGCACCAGCGCGTGCCGAACATTGTGCCGGCGGCAGACCTCTTCCAGGGCGGCGCATACGTCGATGTTGGGTCGCAGCCGCGCCAGGAGCAAGGTGCGCTGCCCGCCTTCGGGGACCGGTGTCGGTTCCGGGGTGAAGAGCGTGAAGTTGGTTTCCGGATCGGGACGCGCGACGATCGTCGCGCCCCGTGTGCCCCAGGCGCGTGCCTGGGTGGGGCGGGATACGACACTCTCAAGCGGCAGGATATGCCCTCCCGCGAGAGCGCCATCCGCGGAATGCCAGATGGCATGGCAATGGATGAAGGGGCCTCCGTCGCGCGTGCCGTACGTGACGTTGGCGGCGGTGATGAGCGTCTCGCCCACAGGCGCATACTTGGCGCTGTACCATGCCGCATGATCGGGATCCGGCGAGGGCGCCGGCATGACATATTCGAACGGCGCCAGCGCGCCGTCGGTGAAGGACACGGCCGCGGCTGTGAACCCCGCGTCCATCAGTGGCCCGGCAATGGCTGCATTGAGGCTGAGGCCGGGCTTCAGGATGAAATCCAGCGTCTCCAGGGGCGCGGCGACACTCTCGATGCGCTCTAAGGCAACGGGCCCCGGTTGCTTCAACTGTCGCATGCGCCACTTGCTCCATCGCCAGCCCCCGCACGACGTGACGGTGAGGCTGGCCGACGTGCTCTAAGTCGCAGCGGGCACGATGTCCACCGGATGGCGAGATCCGACCCGCTGGCGGCTGCGCCAGATCCACAAGGAAGCGACGACCAGGAGGGTAAAGCCAATCGGGCCATGCGGGCTGGCGTGGCTGACCTGGATTTCCCAGCCGAAACCGACCAGCAGGAGCAATGCCGGCCACGGCGCACGAGCCGTGAGTGCAAGTGCCAGCGCCGCCGTGAGCGCCGCCGCAAAGATCGCCCAAGAGCCGCCCAGGCTGATGAACGAACCGACGCCTCCGGTGATGGGATCCACCCAATCCGTGTTCAGCAGCTTGATCGCCCCGGCGGCCTGTTCCGGGGTCAGGGTTCCCGCCGCCTGCATGGCCTCGACATTCAGAATCGACCGGCCCAGCCCGATGCCGCCGATGGAATCAAGTGCCGTGTAGAAGATCATGAACAGGAAGGTGAACGTCCGGGACAACCAGGCCAGGGAGCCCGCCACCCCGCCCTCGATGCCATCCATCAGGCCCCAGAGACCCACGGAGACCAAACCGAGGAGCGGAAGCTGGATCATGTGCAGCGCCACCCACCAGCGCGGTCCGAAATAGCCCAGCGCCTGGAACGCGGGCGCATAGGGTTGCGACGTGCACAGATAGGCGAACATGCCCGGATCGCGAGTGAAATTTGCCGGGTGAAACAGCTCCATCCCCGCCAGCACGAGGGGGGCAAACACAAGCCCCAGCCAAAACAGAATCGTCTTCGCCAACTGGTCGGTCACGGCGTGCCCCCATGCCTGTTTCACCAACGGTATTCTAACCGGGCAGGGGCTTGATCCAAGCACCGATCCACGCCCTGTCCCGAGACGCATAGCATGCATCTTTCTTGTGCATGCGTGCGGCGGGTGTGTCATGTTTCCCGATGTGCCGATAGGAGAGGCGTTGGCGGAGCCGCATTGCTGCGATATCCGTCCATGGCGTAGTTCTTGCTTTGTCGGCGCCGGAGTGCGCGTGGCTATCGTCCCCGCGCGCCAGGCCATAGCCAGTCCCGCGACCCCGTCGTCGGGATTAAACAATGGGGATATGGATGAAGAAGCTTCTGATTGCCGCTGGCCTGGTGCTGCTTGCCGGCACCGTCGCGGCGTCTGCGGACGTGCTCGACAAGATCAAGGAAAAGGGCGTCCTCACGGTCGGCGTCAAGGCCGACTACAAGCCGTTCGGCTTCCGTGATCCCTCGGGCGCCATCGTCGGCATTGAGCCGGATCTGGCTGCTGACGTGGCCAAGCGCCTTGGCGTGAAGGTGGAACTGGTGCCGGTGATCTCGGCCAATCGCATCGAGTTCCTGCAGCAGGGCAAGATCGATCTGATGATCGCCACCATGTCCGACAAGCCGGAGCGCCGGAAAGTCGTCCTGGCGATCGACCCGCCATACTATTCCGACGCGGTCAACATCCTGATGTCCAAGAAGGTCAAGGGTGTTGCCTCTTGGGAAGACCTGAAGGGCAAGGTGCTCTGCGGCACCTCGGGCGCCTGGTACAACAAGGATGTCGCCACCAAGTACGGTGCCGAAGTCAAGGCGTTTGACGGTTCCGAGAAGCCCCTGTTCGCGCTCAAGGGCGGCGAATGCATCGGCTATCTCTATGACCAGACCTTCGTGCAGGGCAAACTGCTCGACACCGAATGGTCCACCGACTTCGCCATGCCGCTGCCGGGCGTGATGGAAGCCCCCTGGATCCTGGCGGTCGCCCCCGGCGAGGACAAGTTTGCCAAGTTCATGACCGACACCACCATGGACTGGATGAAGACCGGCTTCATCGTCAATGAGGAAAAGAAGTGGGGGATCACCCCCACGGACTATTCCCAGCGCATGCACGCCAAGGCTAAGGGCAGCTGAGCTGCCTGACGCGCGCCGCTTCATGCGGCGCGCGTCATTCCCGCCCTCGCCGCGTCTGCCGCGCATGCCCGCCGCCCCTGGTGCCGCAGGCCGCGCGTGACCATTCCAGCCCCTCCTGATCGACCGGCCTGACCCCATGGATCTCGTCGCGGACTGGTTCCGCACCCTTTACGAAACCACCGGCATCAACCTGACCATCGTCTATGACACCTATGACCGGCAGCGCTTCCTGTCGGGCCTGGGCATGACGGTGTTTCTCTCGGTGGTGTCCATTGTCCTGTCCGTGGTGATCGGCGCCGTGGGCGCCTGGGCGCAGGGCTCGCCTCTGCGCGTGGTGCGGGCGCTGGTGAACGGCTTTGTGGTGCTGTTCCGGAACACGCCGCCGCTGGTGCAGATCTTCTTCTTCTATTTCGGTCTCGGGCACATGCTGCCGCGGATCGAAAACGCCGATGGAATGATGGTGCCGCTGGTCACCAACGTGCAGTGGGCGATCATCTCGCTGTCGCTGTTCGCCGGTGCCTTCAATGTGGAGATCTTCCGCTCGGGGATCGAGGCGGTGCCGCGCACTACCACCGAAGCGGCGGAAGCCCTCGGCTACACCCGTCTCGGGGTCTATCGCCACGTCCTGCTGCCCTTGGCGCTGCGGATCTGCCTCCCGGCCCTCAACAACAATCTGGTCAATCTGCTGAAGACCACCACTTTGGCCTATGCCATCGCGGTGCCGGAGACCCTGTACGTCTCCAAGCAGATCTGGACCGACTCCCAGAATGTTCCGGTGATGATGACCGTGCTGCTGATCGTCTATACCGGCCTGGTCGGAATCCTTGTCTTCCTTATGCATCGTTGGGAACGGATGCTGAGCATCCCCGGATATGGACAGGGGGCGGCGCGATGACCTCCGACACCTCGCCCGCACCGGCCTCCGTGCTTCCGGTCCTGTTGCCGTTCCGGGCCAGCCAACCGCGCCGGTTTGCGCCGCTGCGTCTCCAGTTCATTCACGCTGTCGGCTTCATAGGTCTCGCTCTGCTGGTGGGCGGCGCGGCCCATGCCCAGAGCGGCGCGGACCAATTGTCGGCGCTTGGCGTGATCTGGAAGTGGTTTCCGCTGCTGATGAGCGGCTTCATGTTCAATATCGCCATTTCCGTGCTCTCCATGAGTCTGGGCACCATCGCCGGCCTCGGATTGGGCCTGCTGGCCATCAGCCTGAACCGCCCGCTGCGCCGCACGGCCTGGGGCACCACACAGTTCTTCCGCAATGCGCCGTGGCTGGTGCTGCTGTTCTTCGCCATGTTCATGATCCCGTTCCAGTTCACTATTTTCGGCACTACCTATCCGCTGCCGGACTGGGTGAAGGCGGTGATCGGCTTCGCCTTGCCGGTGATGGCCAATGTGTCCGAGATCGTGCGCGGCGCGGTGGGCTCGCTGCCCAGCGGGCAGTGGGAGGCGGCGGAATCGCTGGCCTTTTCCCGCAGGAAGACCCTGTGGCTGATCATCCTGCCGCAGTGCGTGAAGCGCATGCTCCCGCCCTGGATGAACCTCTACTCACTGGTGACCATGGCCACCGTCCAGGCGTCCATCGTCGGGGTCACCGAGATGCTGACGCTGACCGCGCAGGTGCATGCGGCCGAGGGCGGCCGCCCCGATCTGCTGGCGCCGCTCTACGGCTTCGCCATGCTGTGCTTCTTCGTCTACTGCTATCCCATCGAGCGCTTTACCCTCTATCTGGAGCGGCGCTTCCACCTGCATCAGTAAATCCGCATCAATAGACCCGCCCATTCCGTTCTTTGCGCTGGAGATGCGCCTTGGCTGCCCCCGCCCCCTCGACTGAAATTGACCATGGCTGGACACCCGACCAGCCGCTCGTGCGCCTTGTGGACGTGCACAAATCCTATGGCACCATCCCGGTTCTGCGCGGCGTGTCGCTGGACGTGCGCAAGGGCGAGGTGATCTGCATCATCGGGCCGTCGGGCTCGGGCAAGTCCACCTTGATCCGCTGCATCAATGCGCTGGTGCCCATCGACAGCGGCACCATCCGGGTCGAGGGTCAGGAAGTGAACGACCCGGATCTGGACAAGCTGGCCCTGCGCCGCAAGGTCGGCATGGTGTTCCAGCAATACAATCTGTTTCCCCATCGCACGGCGCTGCAGAATGTGATGATGGCGCCGATCCACGTCCTGAAGCAGAACCGCAAAGAGGTGGAAGCCCGCGCGCGGGCTCTGCTGGCCAAGGTCCGCCTCCAGGGCAAGGAGGACGCCTATCCCGGCCAATTGTCCGGCGGCCAGCAGCAGCGCGTCGCCATCGCCCGCTCGCTGGCCATGCGCCCGGATGTGATGCTGTTCGACGAAGTGACTGCCGCCCTCGATCCGGAAACGGTGAAGGAGGTTCTCGTCACCATCCGCGATCTGGCGGAGGAGGGCATGACCTGCATCCTGGTCACGCATGAAATGGGCTTTGCCCGCGAACTGGCGGACCACAT
The DNA here is from genome assembly GCF_943371865.1 of Azorhizobium sp. AG788. Lineage (GTDB taxonomy): Bacteria > Pseudomonadota > Alphaproteobacteria > Rhizobiales > Xanthobacteraceae > Azorhizobium. The sequence continues at coordinate 66,666 of NZ_CALRWL010000008.1, forward strand.
CTATTTTACCGACGCCGGCTTGATCGTCGAGCATGGCCCGCCAGCGGAATTCTTCGCCAATCCCAAGGATGAGCGCACCAAGGCGTTCCTCGGGCAGGTGCTCTGAGCCGCCCTAAGGCAAAACCGATCAGAATAAAAAAAACGCGCCTCGGTGGGCGCGTTTTTCGTTTCGGAACGCTAGCATTCACGCCTTGACGATGAAGGGCACCTTGGTCGCCGGCGGGGTATTGCGCGAACGCTCGGTGCGCACAATGCCGTCGATGATGGTCATGCCGATGCCGGGCAGGTCGCCCAGCTGGATGCTCTCCAGCAAATTCTTGCCGGCGGAATGCTGGGCGGTGTCCATGATGACGAAATCCGCCGAGCGCCCCACTTCGATGATGCCGCAATCCAGCGCCCGCATGCGCGCGGTATTGCCGGTGGCAAGGCAGAAGGCTTGTTCCGCCGGCAGATCGCCCAGCGAGGACAGCAGCGACACCATGCGCAGGATGCCCAGCGGCTGCACGCCCGAGCCGGCGGGCGCATCGGTGCCGAGGATGACGCGGTTGAGATCGCCCATCTCGCGGGCAATGCGCAAGGTGTAGAGCGCGGCGCGCTCATTGCCATTGTGCACCAGCTCCAGGCCGCGCTTGCAGCCCTCGCAGATGCAGCGGATCTGGCTGTCCGGCAGCGCTGTGTGGCCGCCGTTGATATGGCCCACCACGTCGGTGTCCGCTTCCAGCACGACGTCCTTGTCAATCAGGCCGGAGCCTGGAATGGACGGGCCGCCGGTGTGGATGGTGGACTGGATGCCATACTTGCGCGCCCAGCCGACCATGCGGCGGGCGGTGGGGCCGTCCTTGACGCCGCCGAGGCCAACTTCGCCCAGGAGCTTCACGCCGGCGGCGGCCAGTTCCTTGAAGTCGTCCTCCACCATGTCCGGCTCGATCACCGGCGCGCCCGCATGGATCTTCACGCCGCCGGGGCGGAAATTGGTGAAGCTGCGCTGGGCGGTGATGGCCAGGGCCTTCAGGCCGACCACATCGCGCGGCCGACCGGGATAATGCACCTCGCCGGCGGAGATCATGGTGGTGACGCCGCCATGGAGGAAACTGTCGATCCAGTTGAGCTGGCTCTGGCGCGGCGTCCAGTCGCCGGCCACCGGATGCACATGGCTGTCGATCAGGCCCGGGGTGACGGCGGCGCCGCCCGCATCCACCAAAGTGGTGGCGCCCTCGGTGTCCACGTCCTTCAGCCGGCCGATGGCGGTGATGCGACCATTTTTGGCGACGATGGTATCGGCATCGAGGATCGGCTTCTCAAGGTCGCCGCTGAGTAGCAGGCCGATGTTGCGGATGACGAGCTTGGTGGGTCCGCTCGGGGCGCCGGGGGCGTCATGGGACATGGAAGGTCTCCGCTTTGTGCGGCCGGAGACGCGCGGGCGATCCCGGCACTTTGTTTGTAAACATATGAAGACTAGGCCCGCGCGATGCCCTTGAGAACCGCGCGGGCCGAAAAATTATCAACGTTCGGCGAAGGCCTTTTCGAGGACGAAGTCGCCGGCCTCGCCATGGTTGCCTTCCTCGAAGCCGCGGGTCTCCAGCATGGCGCGCAGATCGGTCATCATCTGCGGCGAGCCGCACAGCATCACCCGGTCGGTGGCGGCATCCAGCACCGGCAGGCCGATGTCGGAGAAAAGCTTTCCGGTCTCGATCAGGTCGGTGACCCGGCCGCGGTTGCGGAACGGCTCGCGGGTGACGGTGGGATAATAGATCAGCTTGGCGCGTACATCCTCGCCGAGGAATTCGTGGTTGGGCAGCTGCTCGGTGATGAGTTCGCCATAGGCCAGTTCCGCCACTTCGCGGCAGCCGTGGATCAGCAGCACCTTCTCGAACCGCTCATAGGTCTCTGGATCGCGGATGATGGACAGGAACGGCGCAAGGCCGGTGCCTGTACCCACCAGATAGAGGTTGCGCCCGTTCTTCAGATTGTCGAGCACCAGGGTGCCGGTGGACTTGCGGCCGACGATGATGGGATCGCCCACCTGCAGGTGCTGCAAGCGCGAGGTGAGGGGGCCGTCGGGCACCTTGATGGAGAAGAATTCGAGGGTCTCCTCATAGTTCGGGCTTACCACCGAATAGGCGCGCAGCAGCGGCTTCTCGTTCACCTTGATGCCGATCATGGTGAATTCGCCGTTGCGGAACCGGAAACCCGGATCGCGGGTCGCGGTGAAGGAGAACAGGCGGTCGGTCCAGTGATGGACGCTGAGCACGCGGGATTCCAGAAGATTGCTCATGGGAGAAGGCTCATGTGAGGCGTTATGGATCGGGGATCAGGCGGCGGGCGTATCGGTCAGCAGGTCGCGTTTGCCCGGCTTGCCCTTCCAGTCGTCGGCATCGGCGGGCGGTTCGCCCTTCTCGGTAATGTTCGGCCATTGCGCGGCATAGGCGGCGTTCAGAGCCAGCCAGTCCTGCACGCTCGGATCGGTGTCGGGGCGGATGGCGTCCGCGGGGCACTCGGGCTCGCACACGCCGCAATCGATGCATTCGTCCGGATGGATCACCAGCATGGTCTCGCCGGCATAGAAGCAGTCCACCGGGCACACGGACACGCAGTCCATGTATTTGCAGCGGATGCATTGCTCGGTGACGACGTAGGTCATGGCTCCGGTCCTCGGGTTCCCATGCCGCGATCTCAGGATCGCAGTTTGTTTGTACACAAATGAAAAATAGAAACGCCGACGTCCCCTGTCAATTCCCGTCACCGGCGCGAAGTGCGGACATTTTGCGCAGGGCTGCGGAGAATTCGGGCAATCCCCTGATCTGGGCGACCTAATGGGCTGTCGGCGTTGCGCGAAGCTGGGCGACCGTTCCCTCCAGGCCGTCCCAGGGCGGGGCGTCCGGCGCGAACTTGGCGCGGATATAACGCACCAATGCCGCCACCTGGCCGTCATCCAGGCTGTCGCGGAAGGCGGGCATGTCGCCGAGGTCGCGGGCGGCGGGGGAGGGAATGCCCTCCAGGATCACCCGGATGAGATTGTCTGGCCGGGCCGCATGCACATTGGTGTTGAGTGCCAATGACGGCCGCACCCCGAACAATGTCGGCCCCTCGGCGGCATGGCAAGCGGCGCAGGCGCCCTCATAGAGCCGTCCGCCCACGCTATCGAGGGGCCGCAGGCTTGCCGTGGCCTTCGCCTCCAATGCGGCGGCCTGCGCCTGCGCATCGGCAGCTGCCACGCCGGCGAAAGAGGCGAGATAGACCGCCATGGCGCGGACGTCGGCGTCTGGCAAATGCGCCAGTTCCTGCACCACCGGCGCCATGGGCCCCGCCGCTGTGCCATGGAATCGCGAGAAGCCCGTGCGCAGATAGGAAAACAGTTCGTCCTCGCTCCAGGGGATCGGCGCCGACGACAGAGCGGTCAGGGCGGGGGCTTCCCAGCCGTCCGCAAAACCGCCGGCCAAATGCGCCGCGCCGGTCTTCTCCGCGCCTAGCGCGTTGCGGGGCGTATGGCAGCCGCCGCAGTGGCCGAGCCCCTCCACCAGATAGGCGCCGCGATTCCATTGCGGGGAGCGGGCCAAATCGGCCTGCATCTGGCCGGGGCGCAGGAACAGCGCGTTCCAGCCGGCCATCAGCGGGCGGATGTTGAACGGGAAGGTCATCCGGCTGGCGGGTGTGGGAGCCGAGACCGGCGCCTGAGACATGAGGAACGCGTACAGGGCCTGAAGGTCCGTATCGCTGGTCTTGGTAAAGGATGTGTAGGGGAAGGCCGGATAGAGGTGCAGGCCGTCGCGGGAAATGCCCTCTCGCATGGCCCGCTCGAACGCGGAGTAGGACCATCCGCCGATGCCGGTCTCCAGATCCGGTGTCAGGTTGGTGGCGTAGACGGTGCCGAACGGTGTCTCCATGGGCCGTCCGCCCGCATTCACCGCTCCGCCCGGCAGCGTGTGGCAGACCGCGCAATCCCCAAGCGCGGCCAATTGCCGGCCGCGGGCGATCATCTCGGCCGAGAACGTGGTCGGGTCCGGCGGGGCAATGGGGGCGATGGCGCCGCGGATGGGCAAGGCGATCGCGGCCATGCTCAAGGCGCCGGCCAATGCGGCGCCGGCTATGCCGAACCAGGAGCGTTTCTTCTTTTCAGGGGCCGGAGGCGGGGGCGGAACCTCGCCGGAGAGTGCCGCACGCACCCGATCCGGGGTAAAGGGCGGTTCGCGGAAGCGGACCCCGGTGGCATCGAAAATGGCGTTGGCGATGGCTGCGGCGCTCGGCACCGACGCGGATTCGCCGCTCCCCAGGGGCGGCTCCTCCGGGCGCGGCATCAGCACCACATTGATGACCGGCACTTCCGGGAACGTGAGGATGGGATAGGCGCCCCATTCCCGGCTGGTCACGGCGGTGTCGGAGAAAGTCACCTGTTCCTTCAGCGCCCGGCTGGTGGACTGGATGACATTGCCGTGGATCTGATGCTCGATCCCGGCGGGATTGATCATCAAGCCGCTGTCCTGGCCCACCACGACCCGCGTGACATTGACGTCGCCGCTGGTCTTGTTGACCTCCACCTCCGCGACCCAGGCGGACCAGGCAGCGCCATAGCCTGGGAATTTCGAATGCACATAGAGTGCATAGGCAAAGCCCTGGCCGCGGACCACGTCGCCCTCAACCACCTGCTCGCGGGGGCCAGTCCGGTTCTCCCAGCCGGCCCGCTCGGCCACCGCCTTTACCAGATCGACCGCGCGGGAATCATGCAGATGGCGCAGGCGGAAATCCACCGGATCGACGCCAGCGGCGGTGGCCAGCTCATCCACATAGCTCTCATGCGCGAAGGAATTGGGCAGGGCCGAGACGCCACGCAGCCAGGCAGCCCGCACGATGGGCGCCATGTCGTGCACCACGGCGCGCATATTGTCATAGGCATAGGGGGCGATCGCCGTGCGGTCGCCCATCTGGAACACCGGTCCGGACGCCGGCACCCGCCCGGTCAGCAGCAGGGCCAAGGTGGTGGCGGCATTGGACGGATAGCGGGTGGAAAAATCATAGGCAGCAACGGTGCCGTCGGCGTTGAGGCCACCGCGCACATCCATCAGCTGGGCTGCGCCCTTCGGCTCCCAGGCGTGCTCCTGCTCGCGGGTCAGTTGCACCCGCACCGGGCGGCCCACCGCCCGCGATAGCAGAGCGGCATCGGCAGCAACATCATCGGCGCAATTGCGTCCATAGCAGCCGGCGGCCTCGAAGCGGACGATGTCGATGGCCTCTTCGGGCAGGCCAAGCAGCAGCGAGATGTCGGCGCGCAAAGGATAGGGGTTCTGCGTGCCGGACCACACCGTCGCGCAGTCCGAGCGCACATCGGCGACGGCGCAGGAGGGGCCGATGGAGGCGTGCATCTGGTAGGGCCACACATAAGTGCGGTCCATGGGGATGGCGGCGGCGGCAAGAGCCGCGTCCACATCGCCTTTGTCCTGCAAGAGCCGGGGCGTGCTGGGATTGGCCCGCAGCGCCCCTTCGACGTCGGTGAGATCCGGCAAAGGCGGCGTTGGCTTCCACTCGACCACCAGCCGCCGTGCGGCTTCCGCCGCCTGTTCCTCGCGCTCGGCCACCACGCCGACGAAGTCGCCCATATGGACCACGGCCACCACGCCGGGAATGCCGGCGACGGAGGCTTCATCGACGCGGATCAGGCTCTTGCCGACGAAGTCACCGGCATCCACACCGGCATAGGGCGGGCGCACCACGCGGCCATGCAGCATGTCGGGCAGGCGGACGTCATGGACATAGACGAAATTGCCCGTGGCCTTAGCCGGAATGTCCACCCGCGCCATGCGCTGGCCCACAAGCCGATACTCGCCCACCGGCTTCAGCGCGACGCTGTCCGCCAGCATCAGGCGATCCCGGCGTTCGGCGAGAAGATCCCCATACGCCATGCCGGCATTGCTGCCGCTGCGTGGATGCACAACGCCGTCGGTGACGGTGAGCTCTGTGGGTGGCAGGCCCAGAGCCTCGGCAGCCAACGCCACCAGATGGTGGCGCGCCTGGGCCGCCGCGCGTCGGAGCGGCACGGCCGAGACCTGGATGCTGTCGCTGGCGATGGTGGCGCCCTGATTTGGCGTGCCGCCCGTATGGCCCAGCACCATCACCACCCGATCCAGCGGCACGTCCAGTTCCTCGGCCACGATCTGGGCGAGAGCGGTGCGGATGCCGGTGCCCAGATCCACATGGCCGTTGAAGGCGGTCACCGTCCCCGCGTCGTCCACCAGCAGGAACAGGTCGAGCGCCCCCTCCGGCGGCGGCGTGGTGGGAACGAGGCCATGCACATGCTGCGATGGGCGCAGCACCGCCAGGGTGCCCGAACGGGCAAGGAGGTCCACGGTTGCGGGATTAGGTTCGCTCATGGCGCCGATTCCACCGGAGGTGGTGCGATAGCCGCCGCGGCACGCATAACTGCGCGCAGGATCTCCACATGGGTCCCACAGCGACACAAATTATAACGCAAGGCGTTGCGCACCTCGGCCTCGCTGGGGCGCGGATGTTGGGTCAGAAACGCTGTGGCTGTCAGGATCATACCGTTCAAGCAATAGCCGCATTGCGCCGCCTGTTCGGTGATGAAGGCCGCCTGCACCGGATGCAGTGCCTCCAACGTTCCGAGGCCTTCGAGCGTGGTCACCGCGCGCCCTTCGGCGGTGGCCAGGGTGATGACGCATGAGCGCGCCGCCACGCCGTCCATCAGCACCGTGCAGGCCCCGCATTCTCCGAGACCGCATCCATATTTCGGGCCGTTGAGCGCCAGGTCATTGCGCAGGACATAGATGAGCGGCGTCTCGCGCGGCAGCGCGAACGCATGTTCGGTTCCATTGACCGTCAGCGCCACGAGCTCGGCCATGTCAGCAGCCGTCCAACGCCGGACACGCAATGCGCGACCGGACGCCGCGCGGCAAACCCCACGCCGCGGCTTTCAGGTTCGCGATCATGTCCGCCCCTCTGTTGGCTGGCAGCGCGATTTGTTTGACCAGATTGTTTCTATACTAATGAATGTCGTCAAGCGGGCTGTGGCCCGCGACGCGGCAATTCCCTCGACAACCGGTCGCTGGCGCGGCACACGCACGGCGGCAGATCCTTTTTCGGAAGACATGTTTCCATGGCGCTGATCCTCCATTTCTCGATGTCGTCCGGTGCCGCCTCGGCACCATGTCGCAGCCTTTGGACGTGAGGGAGGAGGCAATGACGCGACCGCTGGAAGGCCTGAAGGTCCTCGAACTCGCCCGCATCCTGGCCGGGCCCTGGATCGGGCAGGTGCTCGCCGATCTGGGCGCCGATGTCATCAAGGTCGAGAGTCCGGATGGAGACGATACCCGCACCTGGGGACCGCCCTTCGTGGAAGCCGCCGACGGCGGTGATCTGTCCGCGGCCTATTTCCACGCGGCCAATCGCGGCAAGAAGTCGGTCGTTGTGGATTTCCGTACGCCGGAGGGCCAGGCGGACGTGCTGCGTCTGGCCGCCAAAGCCGATGTGCTGGTGGAGAATTTCAAGGTCGGCGGCCTGAAGAAGTATGGCCTCGATGCCGAAACCCTGCGGGCGGCGCATCCGAGGCTGATCTATTGCTCGGTGACCGGCTTCGGCCAGACCGGGCCTTATGCGGAGCGGGCGGGCTACGACTATCTCGTGCAGGGCATGGGCGGTCTCATGGAACTGACCGGCGAGCCGAAGGGCGAGCCCATGAAGGTGGGCGTCGCCTTTGCCGATATTTTCACCGGTCTCTACGCCACGGTGGGCATTCTCGCGGCCCTGCGGCGCCGGGATGCCACCGGGCAGGGCGCCACTGTGGATATGGCGCTGCTGGATTGCCAAGTGGGCGTGCTGGCCAATCAGGCCATGAACTATCTGGTCAGCGGCACGGCCCCCACCCGCCTGGGTAATGCACATCCCAACATCGTGCCGTACCAGGTGTTTGCGGTGTCGGATGGGTATGTGATCGTGGCGGTGGGCAATGATGCGCAGTTTCGGCGCTTCTGTGCCGTGATCGGCGATGCAGCCCTCGGCGAAGACCCGGCCTACGCCACCAATCGCGAGCGCGTGCGCCTGCGAGAGGAGTTGGTGGAGCGGCTCACCGATCTGGTTGCCACCTTCACCAAGGCCGATCTGCTGGCGAAACTGGAGGCCGCTGGCGTGCCTGCCGGTCCCATCAACCGGCTCAATGAAGTGTTCGATGATCCGCAGGTTATCGCCCGCCGGATGCGGATCGATGTTCCTGCGCCCGATGCGGCCGGGGGCACGATTCCCGGGGTGCGCACGCCCATCACGATCGATGGTCAGCCGATGGTGTCCGATCAGCCCTCTCCGGCCTTGGGGGCGCATACGGCGGCGTCCAAAGCCGGCGATCTCTGGTAGGCTGCCCATCAGGCGCGCTGCCACTTCGTGCAGCGTGCCTGATCCTTGTGCTTGACAGGTCGGGCGGCGCATATTTCATTAGTACACATATGAACTGCGCCGAGCGGCTTCGCTGGCGTTGCGCCTTTCCAGACGCGTCGGGCCCGTGCCCGGTGCTTGCTTTGCCGATGGCCCGGTTCTGCCGGGCCCTGGAGCAGTGAGCCACATGCTTGACGACCCGACCACCGCCGCGCGGCCAGCCGCAGACGAGAAGATCCGCTGCGATGCCTGCCCGGTGATGTGCTACATCAAGCCGGGCGCGACCGGTGCGTGTGACCGCTATGCCAATGATGCGGGCGAGCTGGTGCGCGTGGATCCGCACGTGCTGCTCGACCGCGCTTTGGCGCAGGGCGCCTCCGTTGTCCCCTTCAATCGCGGGGGCGACTGGGACGGCAAGCTGCTGGCCAGTCCCGAGACCTTCGTGACCGCCATCGGCGCGGGCACCACCTATCCCGATTACAAGCCCGCCCCGTTCATCGTCTCCGCGGAAGTGGATGGCGTGGACATGGTCACCGTGGTGACCGAGGGGATCTTCAGTTATTGCGGCGTGAAGGTGAAGATCGACACCGACCGTTTCCTCGGTCCCGAGCAGGCGACGGTGCGCGCCGCGGGCGAGGCGGTGGGGCACGTGACCACCAGCGAATATGGTTCGCAGATGCTCTCCCTGGGCGGCGTGCATCACCTGACCGGCGGCGCCAAGAAGGAAGGCCGCGTCACCTGCGAGGCGCTGCTGGAGCTGTGCAACGGCAAGGCCGTGGAACTGGCCATTGATGGCGGATCCACCGTGATTGTTCAGGCGGGAAAAGCCCCGATCGTGAACGGCTTTCAGGAAGAGCGCATGCGGGTCGGCTGCGGTTCCGCCACCATCGGTATGTTTGCCAAGCAGTGGCTGGGCAAGGCGGACGAGGTGGTGGTGGTGGATGACCACATCACCGGCGTGCTCTCCGAGCATCAGGCCGGCAAGCTGCTGGATATTCCCGAAACCGGCATCAAGATGAAGGGCCGGCGGTCCACGCCCGGTCGCTATTTCCAGGTGGCCGAGCCCGGCACCGGCTGGGGCGGCACGAATATCACCGATCCCTTGTCGATTATCGGTCCCTTCGATCCCAAGGTGGCCTGGCCCGGCCTGCGCCTGTTCTTCATCTCCACCACGGGCGAGCACTCGGCTTATTACGAGCTGGACGAGGCGCTTCAGCCGGTGGCCAAGGCGTTGCCGGCGGATTTGCTGGCCTCGACGGAGCGGGTGAAGGAGAATTGCGAACCGGCGTTGTCCACGGTTCTGTTCATGGCGGGGGCGGGCGGATCGCTGCGCTCCGGCGTAACCGAAAATCCGGTGCGTCTTACCAAGTCGGTGAAGGACGCCCTGACCTATGTCACCAGTGGCGGTGCGCCGGTTTATGTCTATCCCGGCGGCGGCATCACCTTCATGGTGGATGTGACCCGCCTGCCGGAGAATGCCTTCGGCTATGTGCCCACCCCGGCCCTGGTGGCGCCCATCGAATTTACGCTGAAGCTATCGGATTACGAGGCGCTGGGTGGCCATATGACCGAGGTGCGCCCCGTCTCCTCCATCCCCCATGGCGAGGCGACGCTTTCATTGGCGCCGCGGGGCGACAATCCCTGGCCCTTGGCGCCGAACAGCGCCAAACGCTCGCACGGCTGATGCCGATGGCCGCCTCCCATCCCTTCTCTTTGGCCCGTCGTGCCCCCCAGGCCGCGCTGTTGCCCGATGGCCGTCGCCTGCACTTGCAGGACGGTCCCATCGACCTGGTGATCGAGGCGGTGGGGGCGCCGGACGCCGTGGCACAGGCCTATGCGGTGGCGACCGAGCGCTTCACTGGACTTCTCGACGCGCTGTGTGCGGAACTTCCGGTTCTGCGCGCGGCGGTGAGGCCGGGCATATGCACGCTAAAGGGTATCGTCGCGCGGCGCATGTGGCATGCGGTTGCCCCGTTCGCCGGGGAGATATTCATCACCCCCATGGCGGCCGTTGCCGGTGCCGTTGCGGAGGAAGTTCTCGTCGCGCTGGCCATTCCCGGTATCGCGCGGGCCTATGTGAACAATGGTGGCGATATCGCCTTGTATCTGCCGGCGGGTGCCCGCTTCTCCGTCGGTCTGGTGGATCGCCCGGATCGGCCGCGTGTCGTCGGCACGGCGGAAATCACCCATGACAGCCTTGTGCGCGGTGTCGCCACCAGCGGCTGGCGGGGCCGAAGCTTCTCGTTGGGCATCGCCGATGCGGTGACCGTCCTGGCGCCCACCGCGGCCATGGCTGACGCTGCCGCCACGGTGATCGCCAATGCGGTCGACCTGCCGGGCCATCACGGCGTGGAACGCACGCCTGCCTGCGATATCCAGCTCGATAGCGATCTCGGCGCCCGGCGGGTGACGCGGCACGTCCCGGATTTGTCACCGCACGACTCCGCCCAGGCCCTTGCGGCAGGCCTCGCCTGTGCCGAAGATCTGATGCGCCGCGGCCTGATCTGCGGCGCCGCTTTGCACCTTCAGGGCGAGAGCGTGGGGACCGGTTCCGCCTTCGCCCATCTGGGCCAAGACCCTTTTAGTGCCGGCGTCCAAGCCGCCATCCCGTTTCCAACGCCACAACCAGAACAAGGGCGCCCACATGCCTGAGGTGAAGATCCGCAAGCGTCTCCTCATCGTCGAGGAGATCTTCCATGAAGGCGGCCCAGTCGCCGCAACGCCGCGCAAGCGTGGCGCGATCATTGCAGTGATCGAGAACCCCTTCGCGGGCCGCTATGTGGAAGACATCGCCGGCTTCATGGACGACCTCACCCCCCTCGGTGTTGCCATGGCGGGCGACCTCCTGGCGGCATTGGGCGGCGACAAGACCGCCATCGATGGCTACGGCAAGGGCGCCATCGTCGGCGCCGCCGGCGAACTGGAGCATGGGGCGCTGTGGCATGTGCCGGGCGGCTACGCCATGCGCGAGATCCTCGGCGACGCCAAGGCCATCGTGCCCTCCACCAAGAAGGTGGGCGGTCCCGGAACGCGCCTGGACGTTCCAATCACCCATGTGAACGCCTCCTATGTCCGCTCCCATTTCGACGCCATGGAAGTCGGCGTTCCCGACGGGCCGAAGGCCGATGAAATCGTGCTGGTGCTGGTCATGACCGTCGGCGCGCGGGTGCATGCGCGGGTCGGCGGCCTCGCCGCCGACGCCATCACGGGCGAGGACGGTCTGCGATGAGCGCCGAGATGACCAACGCGAAGATCCGCAAGATCGTCACCATCGTCGAGGAAACCCGCAGCGAGATGGGGCGCGAGGTCTCTCCCCCCACCCGCCGCGCGGCGGCGGTGGCGGTGATCGAGAACCCGTTCGCGGGCCGCTATGTGGAAGACCTCTCCGACCTCATTGCCGTGGGTGAGGAACTGGGTGGCCTGCTCACCGCCCGCGCCGTGGCGGCGCTGGGTATCGAGGGGCCGAGCGCGCAGAGCTACGGCAAGGCGGCCCTGGTGGGCGAGAATGGCGAACTGGAGCATGCCGCGGCGCTGCTCCACCCCAAGATGGGCACGCCCGTGCGCAAGGTGTTGGGCAAGGGCGCTGCGCTCATTCCCTCATCCAAGCGGCGCGGCGGCATGGGCGCCGAGCTGGACATCCCGCTCGGGCACAAGGATGCCGCCTTTGTGCGCAGTCATTTCGACGGCATGCAGGTCAGCATCAACGATGCGCCCCGCGCCAATGAGATCGTGGTCGCGGTTGCGGTCACCGATTCCGGCCGCCCGCTGCCGCGGGTGGGCGGATTGAAGACGGAAGAGGTCAAAGGGGAAGACGGGTTGCGTTAAGCTGGCGCCGGTTCCGGCGTTTTGCGTGTGGCGGTACGTCGAAAACCAGAGGGGACGATCGCATGAAGAAGTCAGTCCAGTTCGCTCTCGCAGCCGCATTCCTTGCGGCTGGGCTCGGCCGTGCCGCAGCCCAGGACATCAAGATCGGCGAGATCAATTCCTATTCGGGCCTGCCCGCCTTCACTGAGCCCTATCGCAAGGGCTGGCAGTTGGCGGTGGAAGAAATCAATGCTGCCGGTGGTGTGCTCGGCAAGAAGTTCGTGGTGGTGTCCAAGGATGACGGTGGCAAGCCCGCCGACGCCGTGACCGCCGCCAATGAACTGGTGTCGAGCGAAGGTGTGGTGATGCTCACCGGCACCTTCTTCTCGCACATCGGCCTTGCCGTGGCAGACTATGCCAAGCAGAAGAAGATCCTGTTCCTGGCGGCGGAGCCGCTCACCGATGCGGTGACATGGGGGCAGGGCAACAAGTACACGTTCCGCCTGCGGCCTTCCAACTACATGCAGGCGGCCATGCTGGCGGAGGAAGCGGCAAAGCTCCCGGCCAAGAAGTGGGCGACCATCGCCCCGAACTATGAGTATGGCCAGTCGGCGGTCGCCGTGTTCAAGCAACTCCTGTCCGCCAAGCGGCCGGATATCGTGTGGGTCACCGAGCAGTGGCCGCCGCAGGGCAAGATCGACGCCGGTGCGGTGGTGCAGGCGGTGGCGGCGACGCAGCCGGATGCCATCTTCAATGTCACCTTCGGGCCGGATCTGGTGAAGCTGGTCCGCGAGGGCAACACCCGTGGTCTGTTCAAGGACCGCACCGTGGTGAGCCTGCTCACCGGCGAGCCGGAATATCTCGACCCACTCAAGGAAGAGACTCCGGAAGGCTGGATCGTGACCGGATACCCTTGGTATTCGCTGAAGACCCCCGAGCATGATGCCTTCCTGAAGGCCTACCAGGCGAAGTTCAACGACTATCCGCGCCTTGGCTCCATCGTCGGCTATGAAACCATGAAGGCCGCGGCCGCCATCATCACCAAGGCCGGGTCCACGGACACCGACAAGATGATTGCCGCCGCCGAAGGCATCTCGCTGGGCTCGCCGCTGGGTCCGATCACCTTCCGGGCCATTGACCACCAGTCCACCCTCGGCGCGTTCGTGGGCAAGACCGCGGTCAAGGACGGCAAGGGCGTGATGGTGGACTTCGTCTACCGCGACGGCGCCGCCTATCTGCCCAGCGACGAGGAAGTGCGCAAGCTGCGTCCGCAGAACTGAGCGTCGATCTGTTTCGCTTCACGACCCCCTCCCGCACGCGGGAGGGGAAACCACGCAGCCGCATCGTCGCGCCTCCGGGGCGGCGAGTGATCCCGTGTGCCCTCCACACCTGACGCGAATGCGGCAGCGGAGGGGGTACGGCGCCTCAGGCCGCGTTCCTTCCTGCCCTGCAACGAAAGGTCGAGCCGTGGATTTTATCGTCGTCCAGGCCCTTACGGGGCTCGCCAGCGCGGCGTCGCTGTTCCTGGTGGCGTCCGGGCTGTCGATCATCTTCGGCGTGACGCGGATCGTGAATTTCGCCCATGGCGCCTTCTATATGCTCGGCGCCTATGTGGCCTACACGCTCACCGAGCGCCTGTCGGGCACCATCGGATTCTGGGGCGGGATCGTCATCGCCTCACTCATCGTTGCGGCCCTCGGTGCACTGCTTGAGATGGGCCTGTTGCGCCGCATCTACCGCGCGCCCGAACTGTTTCAGCTCCTCGCTACGTTCGGCGTCACCTTGATGGTGGAGGATTTGGTGGTCCTGATCTGGGGCCCGGAAGACCTGATGGGCCGTCGCGCCCCGGGCTTCCGCGGCGCCGTGGACATCATGGGGCAGATGGTGCCCTCTTATGATCTGCTGCTGATCGTGCTTGGTCCCGCCGTTCTGGGTTTCCTGTGGCTGATCTTTCATCGCACGCGCTGGGGAGTGCTGGTCCGCGCGGCGACGCAGGACCGCGACATGGTGGCGGCCCTGGGCGTGAACCAGAAGTGGCTGTTCACGAGCGTGTTCGCCCTCGGCGTGTTCCTGGCGGCGCTCGGCGGCGCCCTGCAGATCCCGCGCGATGCGGTGAGCCACGCCATGGATCTGCGCATCATCGTCGATGTGTTCGTGGTGGTGGTCATCGGCGGCCTTGGCAGCGTCACCGGCGCCTTTCTTGCCGCCATCATCGTGTCCGAGCTCAATGCCTTCGGCATCCTGATCCTGCCGAAGATCTCGCTCATCCTGGTGTTCCTGGTAATGGCTGTCGTGCTGGTCGCCCGGCCCTGGGGCCTGTTCGGCAAACCGGAGGGCACGCCTCGGGTGGCGGCCGGGCTGTCCATCCGGCCCTGGCGTCCCCTGACCACCGCAGAGCGGCTGGCGGTGGGGGCCGCGGTTCTCGTGGCGGCAAGTCTGCCGCTGTTCCTGGGCAACTATCCGTTGGCCGTAGGATCAGAAATTTTGGTGTTCGTCCTGTTCGCCGCCAGCCTGCATTTCCTGATGACCGTCGGTGGCCTCGCCTCGTTTGGTCACGCGGCCTATTTCGGGCTTGGGGCCTACGGTGCGGCATTCATGGTCAAGCTCATGGGTGCGCCAATGGAGCTTGCCTTGTTGGTGGGGCCGTTGCTGGGGCTCGCCGGTGCGGTTCTATTCGGCTGGTTCTGCGTGCGCCTTTCGGGGGTCTATTTCGCCATGCTGACCCTGGCATTTGCGCAGATCGCCTGGTCGGTGGCGTTCCAATGGGTTGAGGTGACCGGCGGCGACAATGGCATGCTGGGCATCTGGCCCTCGGGCTGGGCGTCGAGCCCGCGCGGTTTCTTCTGGCTGACCCTTGGGGTGGTCACGGTCGGCGTTGCCCTGCTGCGGATGCTTGTGTTCTCGCCGTTCGGCTATGGCCTGCGGGCGGCGCGCGACAGCGCCCTGCGCAGCGAAGCCATCGGTATCGACCGCAAGAGCACCCAATGGGCGGCCTTTGTGGTGGCTGGTACGTTTGCCGGCATCGCGGGGGCTCTGTTCGCCTTCCTGAAGGGCAGCGTCTTCCCGGACAATCTCGCCATTCCCACCTCGGTGGACGGGTTGGTGATGGTGCTGCTGGGCGGCATCGAGACCGTTTCCGGCGCGGTGATCGGCGCCATCGTCTACAAGGCTCTGGCCATCTGGCTGATGAGCAAGACGGAACTGTCCAAGCTCATATTGGGTGGGGTCATCGTGCTGCTGGTGGTGGCCTTCCCGAAAGGCATCGTCGGCTTCCTGGAAGACCTGCGTCACCTGCGACCCAAACGTCCCGATGGAGCCGGCCTGACCCCGGCCCAAGGCATCGCAAAGGTGGAGGCGGCCGAATGACAACGCTGCTGGAAGTTCAAGGGCTGGCCAAGTCCTATGGCGGCGTCCACGCCGTGCGCGGGGTCTCCTTTTCCCTGACCGCGGGTACCATCCTGGCGCTGATCGGTCCCAATGGCGCCGGCAAGAGCACCTGTTTCAACATGCTCAATGGTCAGATCCGGCCCAATGCCGGTTCGATCAAATTGGAGGGGCAGGAGATCGTCGGTCTGCCGCCGCGCACGGTGTGGCGGCGCGGGGTCGGGCGCACGTTTCAGATCACCGCGACGTTCCCCTCCATGACCGTGCGCGAGAATGTGCAGGTCACGCTGCTTTCGTTCCACAATCGCTTGCGCTCCGTCATCGGCTTTGCCGGTGCCGCCTACCGGCCGGAAGCGGATGCGCTGCTGGCGCTGGTGGGCATGGAGGCGCAAGCGCAGCGACCGTGCGGAGAGTTGGCCTATGGCGACCTCAAGCGGCTGGAACTGGCCATCGCGCTCGCCAATGAACCCCGGCTGCTGCTGATGGATGAGCCCACCGCCGGCATGGCGCCGAAGGAACGGGTGGATCTGATGCGGCTCACCGCCGACATCGCGCGCGCCAAATCCATCGGCGTGCTGTTCACCGAGCATGACATGGACGTGGTGTTCGAGCATGCGGACGCGGTGATGGTGCTGAACCGCGGCGAGTTGATCGCCCGCGGCACCCCGGAAGAGGTGCGGCGCGATCCCCATGTGCGCGCCATCTATCTGGGCGAAGGCCTGCTCTATAACGCCGAGGGGACTGCCGCATGAAATTGGAAGTCTCCAACCTCAACAGCCACTACGGCCCCGCCCATATCCTGTTCGACGTCGGCTTCGATGTCGGGGCTGGGGAGGTTGTGGCGCTGCTGGGCCGCAATGGCGCCGGCAAGAGCACGACGTTTCGCTCCGTGGTGGGCCTGGTGTCCCAGCGCACCGGCCAGATCCGCTTCGAGGGTGAGGACGTCTCGCGTCTGCCCACCTATGACATCGTCCGCCGGGGCCTCGGCTATGTGCCCGAGGATCGTCGGGTGTTCACGGAACTGACGGTGGAGGAGAACTTCTCCGTTGGCCGTCAGCCCCCCCGCGCCGGGGTGGCCACCTGGACGCCGGAGCGGCTCTATGAGCTGTTCCCGAACCTAGGCGAAATGCGCACCCGGCTCGGCGGCCAGATGAGCGGCGGGGAGCAGCAGATGCTGACCATCGGTCGAACCTTGATGGGCAATCCGTCCTTGGTGCTTCTGGATGAGCCCTCCGAGGGGCTAGCCCCGAAGATCGTGGAGCAGATGGCCGATGCCATCCTGACCATGAAGCGCGAGGGCCTCAGCATCGTCATCTCCGAGCAGAATCTGCACTTCGCGAAGCTGATCTCCGATCGGGCCTATATCATCGAAAAGGGGCGAATCCGCTTCTCGGGCACAATGGACGAGCTTGAAGCCAACCCCGAGATTCGCGACGCCTATCTGGCGGTGTGATCGCCGCCGGTTACCGATGATAAGCTAAGGGGGAATCAAGGGTGACGACCACGCCAGCTGCCGGCGCATCACGCCGCCGCACCAAGACGCAGGCCGCACCCGCTTATGTGCTTGATGCGCAGGTGGGCTTCCTCCTGCGCCAGGTGATGCAGAGGCACACCATCATCTTTGGTGCGCGCATGGCCGAGGACCTCACCTCCACCCAATGGGCAGCGCTGGCCAAGCTGGCGGAGAAGGGGCCTTGCTCCCAGAACCTGCTGGGGCGGCTGACCGCCATGGACGCTGCCACCATCAAGGGTGTGGTGGATCGCCTTGTGAAGCGCGGTCTGGTGGAGACGCGGCCCGATCCGGAGGACGGCCGGCGCCTCATGGTTGCGCTGACCGGTCAAGGTACCGAATTGACGGTGCGCGCAGCACCCGTGGCCCTCGAGATCACCGAGGAAACACTGGCGCCGTTGGATGCGACAGAGCGCAGCCAACTCCTGGCCTTGCTGTCGCGTCTGCGCTGAGCCTTTGAAGCTGCGCGCGCCGGTTCTGAACGGTGATGCCTCTCATACCGGGAGAGAGATTCCACACACCGGCCGCAACGCCGTCAGTCGTGGGCATGCCCCGCATGGCAGGGGGAGCCGGTGGGCAGGGCGTCCGGTGCGGGAAGCTCCAGCTTGAAGGTGACCACCAGATCAGCCACCTGGGCGGGGGAGAGGTAGCGCGGGTTCAGGCCGCGCAGCAGCAGGTAAATCTTGGCGGTTTCTTCCAGTTCTTCCGTGGCGAAAACCGCCGCTTCCAGCGTCTCTCCAGCGACCACCGGCCCATGGTTGGACAGCAGCACCGAGGAATAGCGCCCCGCCAGCCCCCGGATGGCATCTGCCACGGCTGGATCTCCGGGCCGATAGTAGGGCAGGAGCGCCGTCTGCCCTGCGCGCATCAGGTAATAGGGCGTCATCGGTGGCAGGGCGGCGCGGGGGTCGATCTCGGGCAACATGGTGAGCGCAACCGCATGGGTCGAGTGCAGATGCACCACCGCCCGCGCGGTGCCGCGAGTCTCATAGAGCGCGGAATGCAAAGGGATCTCTTTGGTGGGCGCGTCACCGGAGAGAAGCCGGCCGTTGGCGTCCAGGCGGGAGAGCCGGGCGGGGTCGAGGTGGCCAAGGGAGGCGTTGGTGGGAGTCACCAGCCAGCCGCCGTCATCAAGCCGTAGCGAAATATTGCCTGAAGACCCCGGCGTCAGCCCGCGCTCGAACAAGGAGCGGGCGAAGCGGCAGATCTCTTCTCGGGAGACAGATTCGGAGGATGAGGTCGGGGACATGCGGGCGCCTTCTTCCGTGTTACGACGCAGGCTTTGAGGTCAGGCGGTGGCGCCGGGGACCAACTCGAAGCCAAGGTCCACCCGTTGCGAGGGGGCCTTCTGTGCCACCAACTGGGCTGCGATTGCACCGATTTCCACGCGCGGCGTGCGGATAGTGGACAAGGGTTGCGGCAGCACACGGCCGATGGCGAGCCCGTTGTAGCCGAAGATCGCCAAGTCGCTCGGGACCGTGATGCCGCGGCCAAGACAGTAGAAATAGCCGCCGAAGGCCATGTCATCATTGGAAAAATAAACCGCATCCACTTGCGGGTTGCGGGTCAGCACCCGTTCTAGGCCGATCTGGCCCACCTCCAACGACGACGCGGTGGGGATCATCTCGCGATCCGCCAATGCCAGTCCGGATTCGCGCAGCACCGCTTCAAAGCCGGCGACCCGCTTGCCGGCGCGCGTATCCGCGTTGAGGTCGTGGCCCACATAGGCGATGCGCCGATACCCGCGGGACAGCAAGTGGCGGGCGGTGGCGCGGCCCACCTCGATGTTGGAATAGCCGATTGCAATATCGATGGATGGCCCATCAAGGTCCATCAATTCCAGAATGCGCGTGCTGCTGGCCGTAAGCATGCCCCGCGCCGCTGGCGAATGCTCCAGGCCGGCGATCATCAGGGCGGCCGGGCGCCAGGCCAGCATGGAGGCGATCATCTCTTCCTCACGCCCCATGTCGTACTCGCTCACAGCGATGACCGACTGGTAGCCCTCCGCCTCAAGCATGCGGTTGGCGCCCCGGAGCATGTCGGGAAACACGATGTTCGCGAGGGAGGGGATCACAATGCCCACCAGCCGAGACCCGGCCGATGCCAGGGTCCCGGCAATCTTGTTGGGTACATAGCCGAGGCTCGCCGCGGCAGAGAGCACGCGCTCGCGGGTTTTGGCGGAAAACGACCCGTGATTTCGCAGAACCCGCGAAACAGTGCTTTCTCCGACTCCCGCGGCCGCTGCCACGTCCGCAAGGGTCGCGTTGGAGATATGAGCAACGCGCTGGTCCAGAATACCCTCCACCCGCTCCGCGCGACCGAAACCCCGAGGCGCGGAACCTTCTTATTCGTCGATCGAGAATGCACTGTCCCATAGCGGATGTCGGCCGGCAACATGAAATGGCAGCGCTGCCATTTTTTGGTTGTAAATATGAAAAAGTTCTTTATCCCTCCCATTGGCAGCGCTGCCATTCGAGCGGCGCGTAAGGGGTGGTTCGGCTGATGGTCCTCGCAGAGCAAGCAGCGCCGGCAAAAGACGCTCAGTCCCGGAGCGGCTCATCGACCGCACAACTCGCCGCTGCAGTAATCGGCCTTGGTGCCATGGGCCTTGGCATGGCCACGTCCCTGCTGGCCGCCGGCTTCCACGTGACGGGCTTCGATATATCCGAAGCGGCCGGCGCGGCTTTGGTGGCCAAGGGGGGAGCGGTTGCGACCAGTGCCGCCGCGGCGGCCGCGGGCGCGGATGTGGTGGTGAGCGTCGTCGTGAATGGCGATCAGACCGAGGCGGTGCTGTTCGGGCCTGACGGGATTGTCGACGTGATGTCGCCCACTGCGGTCTTCCTGTCCTGCGCCACCATGTCCCCAGACCAGGCGCGCAAACTGGGCGGTCGGGTTGAGGCGACCGGGCGCCTTTATCTCGACGCACCGATTTCCGGCGGTGCCGCACGGGCAGCCACCGGAGAACTGACCATCCTCGCCTCGGGAAGCGCTGCGGCGTTTTCGGCAGCCGCACCAGCGCTCAAAGCCATGGCAGCAAAAGTCTATGAGCTGGGAGACGGTGCGGGTACCGGTGCCGCGTTCAAGATGATCAACCAGTTGCTCGCCGGCGTCCACATCGCGGTGGCCTGCGAGGCCATGACATTTGCTGCGCGGCAAGGACTCGACTTGGCGCAGGTGTATGAGGTGATCACGGCCTCGGCCGGGAATTCCTGGATGTTTGAAAACCGGATGCCGCATGTGCTCGCCGGGGACTATCGACCCGCCAGCGCCGTTGAAATCTTCGTCAAGGATCTGGGCATCGTACAGGATATGGCGCGCACCGCCCGCTATCCCGTGCCCCTGGCCGCGGCAGCACTGCAACTCTATCTCGGCGCTGCGGGGGCCGGGATGGGGCGCGACGACGATTCCTCGCTCGCCCGCCTCTACTCCAGCATGTCCGGCGTCACGCTTCCCGATCCCGCCCGGGATGTTGGCTGATGCCGCGATTTGCAGCCAACCTGAACAGCCTGTTCAATGAATGGGCATTTCTTGACCGCTTCGCGGCCGCTGCGGACGCAGGCTTTACGGCGGTCGAATTTCAATTTCCCTACGCCTTCAGCGCCGATGCTGTGGCCGCGCGTCTCCAGCGTAACGGGCTGAAAGCGGTCACGTTTGCTCTGCCGCCGGGTGACTGGGCCGCAGGTGACCGCGGCCTTGCAGCGCTGCCGAACCGGTTCGACGATTTCAAGGTCAGCGTCGCGGATGGCCTCTCCTATGCCCGCACCATTGGTGCGGCTAAGGTTCAGATGATGGCGGGGCTGGGGCGCCTGGATGATCCACAGGCGGTGCAGAGCTTTCGCCGCGCGCTCTCTCACGCTTGTGAGCATCTGCAACCGCATGGAATCGAACTGCTGATCGAGCCCCTGGATCCGCGCGAGATTCCTGGCTATTTCCTCACGGACTCCTGCCACGAGGCAAGTCTGGCTGCCGATCCCGCATTTCCGAACCTCAGGCTCCAGTTCGACATTTACCAGCAGCAGCTGGCCCGGGGCGACGTGGCCATGGCCCTAACGCGCAAGATCCGTCATATCGGTCACGTTCAGGTGGCAGGTGTCCCCGACCGCAGTGAGCCGGACGATGGCGAATTGAATTTCCCATTCCTTTTCGCCAAGTTGGAGCGCCTTGGCTACAAGGGCTATGTGGGGTGTGACTATCGCCCGCGCGGCCGTTGCACGGTCGATGGTCTTGGTTGGTTCGCTCCCTATTCGACCCGAGCCCGAGTGTCCGCATGAGCATCGTTCTTGGCTGTATCGCCGACGACTATACCGGCGCCTCGGATCTCGCAAATACGCTGACGAAGGCCGGCCTGCGCACCGTGCAGACCATCGGTATCCCCCCGGCAGGTTTGGTGCTGAGCGACGTGGATGCGGTGGTGGTGGCGCTCAAGAGCCGCTCGATTCCGGCGGCGGACGCCGTCGCCCAGTCGCGCGCCGCCGGCGCATGGCTCACGGCGCAGGGCGCGGGGCATCTCCTGTTCAAGATCTGCTCCACCTTCGATTCAACCGATGCCGGCAATATTGGCCCAGTGATGGACGCACTGCGGGCGGATGCACACGCCGGGGTCGTTCTGGTTACGCCCGCGTTTCCAGAGACGGGGCGCACGGTGTATTTCGGCACGCTCTTCGTCGGCTCGGTTCTGCTCAATGAAAGTCCGTTGAAGGACCACCCGCTCAACCCCATGCACGACGCCAATCTGGTGCGGGTGCTCGGCCGTCAGTCCGAAACAAAGATTGGCTTGGTGGATCTGAAGTCCGTGGCCGCTGGACCGGAGGCCATTCGCGGGCGCCTTCGGGATCTGGCCGCGCAAGGCGTAGGGGCTGCCGTCATTGATGCGGTCTTCGATAGCGACCTTCAAGCGATTGGAACGGCGGCCTTGGATGGCTCGCTGTCGGTGGGCGCCTCGGGCCTGGGCCTGGGCCTCGCCCGCGCCCTACGGGCGGCGGGGCATGGTGCCGTTGCCGGTAGCGCACCCGCAGTCGGTCTTTCTGTGAGCGGGGGGATCGCGGCGATCGCCGGCAGTTGTTCGGCGGCGACCCTTGAGCAGATCGACCGGGCCGAAAGCTTCATGCCGGTGCTGCGGCTCTCTCCCGATGCGCTCATCACGGCGCCGGATGCCACCCTGGCGGATGCGTTGGACTGGGCCAAATCCTATCTGGCGAACGGGCCGGTGCTCATCGCCACCAGTGGAACGCCCGATGAAGTCTCCGGCGTTCAGGCGCGCTTTGGCCGGATTGCGTCGGGTGTGGCCATCGAACAGGCCAGCGCACGCCTCGCTGCCGACCTTGTGGCCGCTGGTGTGCGGCGCCTGATCATTGCCGGTGGCGAGACCTCCGGCGCCTGCGTGGACCGGCTGGGCATTCGGGCGTTTGCCGTGGGGCCGGAGATTGCGGCGGGCGTCCCCTTGCTGCGCACAGCTGGCCACGCGCCCGCTATGCTGCTGGCGCTGAAGTCCGGGAATTTCGGCGGTCCGGACTTCTTCGCCAAGGCGCTCGATGCCATGACCTAGAGGGGCGTTCGACCCCCTCCTAACTATGGAGTTTCCTGATCCGGGATCTGTGCGAAACTTGCGTGCTAGCATTGCTCGCAGTTGCGGAATCCCATTTCAGGAGACGCCCGTTGCCCGACGCCATTGATTGTCGCATTCTGGACCTCCTTCAGGAGGACGCCCTCATGTCGGCCGCCGCTGTGGCGGACAAGGTGGGCCTTAGTCCCACCCCATGTTGGCGCCGGATTAAGAAGCTTGAGGATGACGGCATCATCTTGAAGCGGGTTGCGCTGCTGGACCGCCGAAAGGTCAATGTCCCCCTGACGGTCTTCGTGGCGGTGAAGGCGCCGCGCCATGCGATGGAATGGCTCGAAGCCTTTCGCCGCGTCATCACCGATATTCCCGAGATCGTCGAGGCGTGGCGTCTCACCGGCGAGACCGACTATCTTTTGCGCTTGGTGGTACCTGATATCGAGACCTATGACGCGGTGTATCAGCGCCTGATCTCGCGGCTGGAATTTTCCAATCTGTCATCTTCCCTGGCCATGGAGGAGATGAAATTCACCACCGCTGTCCCCACGAGCTACATGCTGAAGTGAGCGGGCATAGGCGGCGGCCAGGTCGAAGGCGCTGGCCGCCGCTGGCGATCGATGATCTGGCCCATCACCCGGCCGCTCTTGGGCGAGGCCAGGAAGGTGAGACCCGCGCGAGATCCCCCCGTTTCCAGACCCGCTTTGGCCGGGGCTGAGGACGACAGGAATGGGTAGGCCGCGCGCGCCCCCATGGGCGATATGTTGATGATCCCGCCCCCGTCCGCCGGCACCGGGCCAACGCTTTGGTGAGACAGAACGGCGCCTGCAGGTTGATCTGGAGCACGCGGTGGAACTCGGCTTCGTCCACATCCTCGAGGGGCGCCGGCCGGCTGACGCAGGCGTTGCTGCCCAAGTTCAGGAAGGGCTCGACGTCGCGCCCCCCAGTGACGTTGCCCCACGGCCTGCGAGGGTAAGGGCAGTGGCACGGCCGATGCCCCGGCTGGCGCCGGTGACGAGCGCGATCGCGCCGCGGAGGTCTCAGGGCGTCACTGGGCCCATCCTCCGGCGGCTTCCAACTCCCGCGCCCGCGCGATCAGCGCCTTGCGGTCGATCTTGTTGGTTCCGGCCCAGGGGAGGTCCTCAACGAACACCACGCGGCGCGGATGCTGGTAGGCCGGACCATTGGCGAGCGAGAAGGTCTTGATCTCGTCATATGTGAGCGTCGTGCCCGGGCGCGGGACGATGAATGCCACGGGCATTTGTCCCCTTTCCTCATCGGCGAGAGGCACCACGGCCGCTTGCTGAACCGACGCTTGGCGCTCCAGCATCTTCTCCACGTCCACCGGATAGATGTTCTCCCCGGAGCAAACGAACATATCGTCCGCGCGTCCGACGAAATAATAGAAGCCGTCCGCGTCGCGGCGGAGCACGTCTCCGGTGTAGTACCAGCCGTCGCGCAAAGCCTTTGCGCTCTGCTCCGGCAGTCCGTGATAGCCGAACATCAGGGACGGGTTGCGCATCATCAGCACCCCCTCATCCGGGGAGGATCCCTCCACCAGCCGGACCTCGCTGCCCACCACGGGATAACCCAGCGACACCGGTGGCGTGGGCAGGCCGTCGGGGTGTGGGCCGAATATGGCAGGACCAGCCTCGGTGGTGCCGAAGCCCAAAGCGATGGTGGCCTTGGGGAAGAGGTCGCGGACCCGGTCGAACAGCGCCAGGGTCGAGGGGGCGGATCCCATTGTGATGCGGCGAAGCGAGGTGGTGTCCAGGGTCCGCACATAGTCCGCGTCCTTGACGATGCGCGCGAACATGGTGGGCACGGAGGCCAGTGCGGTGACCTGATAGTCCGAAATCGCCTTCACATAGGGGCGTGTGTCGAAGCCGGGCATCATCACGATCGACGCATTGATGGCGAAGGCGGTCTTGGCGGAAAACAATCCGTTCATGTGAAAGAGCGGCTGGGCGATGATGTAGCGTTCCTGCGCCTGCATCTTGCCGTTGGCGGTGCGCATGAACAGCGCCCAGAGTTGGCCGGAATGGGAGAGTGGCACCCCTTTGGGCTTTCCGGTGGAGCCTGAGGTGTAGAGCATCTGTCCGATTTCGCGCGGGCCCATGGCCACGGTCTCGAAGCTGCCGGGCTGAATGATGGCACCGAAACCGCTCTCACCCGCGTCGTCGAAGTCGAGGAAAGGCACGTTGTCGCCCAAAAAGCTGCGCCCCCCCGTGTCCACGAAGGCGAAATGCACGTCGGCATCGTGCAGCACATAGTCGACGGTCTCTGCCGGCAGCTTGACGTTCACGGGAACCGCCACAAAGCCCGCCCGCATGATCCCGAAGAAGGCGATGAGATACTCCGCGCGATTCAGCGAGAGGATCGCCACGCGGTCGCCCCGGGACAGGCCCCGCTGCGTGAGGAAGCGCGCCACGCCATTGGCCAGCCGGTCCACGTCGCTGTGGCTATAGGTGCGCGGCTCGGGCGTGGATAGGTCAATGAGGGCGGTGCGGGAAAGATCGCCGCCATGGTCGATCAAGTCACCAAGATTGACCCAGCGGTTCGCCGGGGCCGGGGGAGGGGCAAGCGGTGACACGTCAGGCGCTGACATAGGCTGTTCCCGTCGCGAGACGCAGCAAGCGCTCGAGTATGTCCGTGGATGTGAAGGAGGGGCTCGAACTGCCGCCGGGCGGGACGAAAATGACCTGCGGCGCGAAGCCGTCCCGGGCGGCAACGAGGGTGCCGCCTCGCCTTGGGATGGCCTGCGCAAATGCCGGCAGGGGCATTTCCGACGCCGGCGCGCAGCCCGCGGTCGTGGTGAGGAAAGGGCGCCTGGAAATCATGTCAGCTCTACCTTCTGCTGGTCATTGGCCTCATCTGGTAGATCCTTCGCGTTATCCCTGATGACTGATTTTATTATTCAATTGGGTCGCGTAAGCTGTTCGACCTATGGCGAGAAGTACGCCGGCCTCGTTAAATACATCCACGTCGGCAATCTCGCCCGTCTTGCCCACACACCGGACCTTCGCCACCGGAATGAGGTCGGTGTCGATGGCTGGACGCAAGTGGGCTCGGCGGAAATTCATGATCGGCGGTCTTGATCGTGGTCAGGCGGCCACGAATGCGGTGATGACCCCCGCCGCAAGGGCCGGCGCAACGACGATCCCATCCGCATAGTCCGCAAAAGCCACCCCGCCGGCCGTCAGAGCGGCCTTCGTGACGTCAAGCGACGGCGCTTTGAACACCAGGGCGACCATGTGATCGGTGCCATCCGGCCCCAGTTCCGGCACGATGCCGAACCGTGCCGCGATCGTTTCCGGGGTTAGAACCGAGACCTTCGGTACGCCTGCGGAAAAGGAGACGCCGCCCTCAACCGCCTTGAGCAGGCCGGGTCCGAACATGCGCTCGTAAATGGCGGCGGTTCGCGCCGGCTCCGTGCCGGCGATGACGAATTCGGAGATGCCGACCACGCCATTGGGATGCGACTGCCAATCCGGGCGCCAGACCACGTCGGGGGTGTAGTGATAGCAAAAGAAGGTGCGGCCATTCTGCACTTCGCTCGGCGAGATGCGCGTGACGCGGAAATGCGCGTCCTTGGTGCCTTCCGGCAGTTCTACCGGCCGGGTGAATTCCGCTGGTGCCTCGACCGGGACACCCCTCGCCAGGAGATCTGCGTATCGCGCATCGGGGGACGTGCCCTTGAACACAAGGCCCGTGAGGCCTGGCGGGTGACGCCACAGGTCCGCCCGGTTGCCCTCATTTCCGGGTTGGAAGCCAAGAAGCTCAAGATAGTCGGTGCCGAAGATGGCCAGATTGTTGGCCGAACCAAGGGAGTGGTAGCCCCGCGGCGTCAGCTGGAAGCCAAGCTTTTCATACGCCTGTAGCGCGGGATCGAGGCGATCCATCACATTGACCACAACATGATCCAGGATCGGGCCGGCCAAAGGGGGCTCAACGTCGGTCAAGGTGCCTGCTCCGTCTGGAAGGGCCGTGGCCCATGGGAGAAATATTATGCGGGCAATATCATATTAAATCGATAGCTAAGCTTTTTTGGCCTTCGCCCCATTCCGGGAGAATGGTCCGCCTTGGCTCGAGGGGCGCGACATCCAGATCCCGCGGGGCTGAGGATATTATTAGAGGGCGGCTGGCGCGAAAAAACATTGCAAACTTCAGTGTCCAACCCCCGCCAGAAGGAATGTGATGACAAGTTTCCGGTACAGATCGGGATGCTCATTGCGTGGACAATTCAAACAAAAGCATGAAATTGCATCGCAACGTCGGTTCGGATTGTTCTCGCGCCATTGCCATTCTATCGTTCCCCCGTCTTCAATGCCGCGCGCCGGCGGCATGAGCTGGCCGGGAGTTTCCGAGCGTTGGCCTTGAAGGCAGTTGCGGTCAAGAGACGTTCCGGCCGGTCTGCCAACTCACCGCTTCCGTTGCTGACCCACGCGTTCTAGACAGGCGCGTCATCGTTGAGAGGCCCTGCCGTGGATCTGTCGTCGCTCGATTACCGCAAGTCCTACGAGGTCTTCCGCCATCCGGTGCTGGGCCGCAACATCGTCACCACCTCGCAGCCGCTGGCCGCCCAGGCGGGGCTTTCCATGCTGGCGCGGGGCGGCAATGCGGTGGATGCGGCCATTGCCACGGCCATGGCGCTGGTGGTGGTGGAGCCCTCCGGCAACGGACTTGGCAGCGATGCCTTCGCCATTCTTTGGGATGGGGAGAAACTGCATGGCCTGAATGCCTCGGGCCGCTCTCCCGCCGCATGGACGCCCGAGCGCTTTGCCGGTCGCGCGGTGATGCCGGAGCGTGGCTGGGAGGCGGTGACCGTCCCCGGCGCCGTATCGGGCTGGATCGCCCTATGGCGCAAGTTCGGCAAGCTGCCGCTGTCGGTCATCGCCGAACCTGCCGTGCGTTATGCCCGCGACGGCTATCCGGTGTCGCCGGCGGTGGCGCGCCTGTGGGCCAATGCGGAGAAATTGCTCGCCGGCCAGCCGGGTTTTGCCGAGACCTTCCTGCCGCAGGGCCGCGCGCTGGTGGCGGGCGAGATCTTCCGCTGCGAGGCCATGGCCCGCAGCCTGGAACTCATCGCCGAGACCGAGGGCGAGGCCTTCTATCGCGGCGATCTGGCCGAGGCCATGGTGGCGCATTCCGCCGCCCATGGCGGGGCCATGACCCTGGACGACCTCGGTGCCCATCAGGCGGATTTCGTCGACACCCTGTCGCAGCCGTACGGCGATGGCGTGGTGCACGAACTGCCGCCGAACGGGCAGGGCATCGCCACCCTGATCACTCTCGGCATTCTGGAAGCGCTGGGGGCGGACACGTCGGACCCGGATTCGGTGGACACCATCCATCTGGCCATCGAAGCCACCAAGCTGGCCCTGGCCGACCTGTTCCAGTATGTGGCCGACCCTGCTGCCATGCACATCGACCCGGCCTCGCTGCTGGACCCGGCCTATCTGGCCGAGCGGGCCAAGCTGATCGATCGGGCGACGGCGGGCCTGCCGGTCTACGGCGCCCCCATGCCTGCGGGAACGGTCTATCTGGCCGCCGCCGATGCCTCGGGGATGATGGTGTCGTTCATCCAGTCCAATTACATGGGCTTCGGCTCGGGCGTGGTGGTGCCGGGCACCGGCATCAGCCTGCAGAACCGCGGCGCCGGATTCGTGTTGAAGCAGGGCCACGCCAATCTGGTGGCGCCGCGCAAGCGACCGTTCCAGACCATCATCCCGGCCTTTGCCATGGACAAGGCCGGGCAGCCGCTGCTGTCGTTCGGCGTGATGGGCGGCCCGATGCAGGCGCAGGGACATACGCAGATGGCGCTGCGCATGTTGCGGGCCAAGCAGAATCCCCAGGCTGCCGCCGATGCGCCGCGCTGGCGGGTGGTGGCGGGGCGCAAGGTGGCGATCGAGGCCAGCGTCGGTCCTGCGGTGCTGGAAGGACTGGCGGCGCGCGGCCATCAGATCGTCGTGGACCCGCCGGAAGCGGTGTTTGCCTTCGGCGCCGCGCAGCTGATCGTGCGGGGCGACAACGGCTGTTATGCGGCCGGATCGGACAGCCGCAAGGACGGGCAGGCGGCGGCATTCTGACCGCTAAAGCCTTGAGAACTCAGCCTTCCCAACCCAGATGGCTGAGGAAGTCCTTGGTGCGGCTGACCAGTGGGGCATCGAAGATCTGGGTCGGGGGGCCTTGTTCGATCACGGCTCCGGCCTCGAACACCACCACCCAGTTCGCCACCCGGCGGGCGAAGGCCATCTCATGGGTGACCACCACCATGGTCATGCCCTCTTCCGCCAGTTGCTTCATCACGTTCAGCACCTCGCCGACGGTCTCGGGATCGAGGGCGGAGGTGGGTTCGTCGAACAGCATCATGTCCGGCTGCATCGCCAGGGCGCGGGCGATGGCGACCCGCTGCTGCTGGCCGCCGGAGAGATTGGCGGGATAATTCAAGGCCTTATCGGCGAGACCGACCTTCTTCAGCAAAGCGGTGGCGCGGGTGATGGCGTCGGCCTTGGACATGCCCAGCACCGTCACCGGGCCTTCGCAGACATTTTCCAGCGCGGTCATGTGCGGGAAAAGTTCGAAGCTTTGGAACACCATGCCCATGCGCCGGCGCACGCCGTGGAGGGATTTCTCATCCGCCGGCAGCGGCACTCCTTCGAACAGGATGCGCCCGCCGTCGTGCTTTTCCAGTGCATTCGTACAGCGTAACAATGTGGATTTTCCGGACCCGGAAGGTCCGATAAGACACACCACTTCCCCTTTGTTCACCTGAAACGACACCCCGTTCAATGCCGTGAATGTGCCAAAACTCTTTCGCACATTCTCATAGACCACCACGGGGGCGGACGCGGCGCCGGTGCGAGGGGGGACGGGCGCACTCATTCCTTCACTCCGAATTTGCGGTGGATCCAGTCCACCAGCTTGGCTTGGGGGTAGCCCAGCATCCAGTAGATGACCGCCATGGCGGTGAGCATCTCCAGCACGCGAAAACTCTGCGAGCGGATCTGCATGGCGGTGTGGGCCAGTTCCCCCACCGCGATCACCGACACCAGCGACGTATCCTTGAACAAGGAGACCCAGGTGCTGGCCAGCACCGGCAGCACGCGGCGCCAGGCCTGCGGCAGGATCACCCGGCGCAGCGCCTGGCTGCGGGTCATGCCCAGCGCCACCGCCGCCTCCACCTGGCCCTTGCGGATGGAGTTGAGGCCGGCGCGGAAGGTCTCGGAATTATAGGCGCTGACATTCAGGCACAGGGCCACGAGCCCGGTGGTGAAGGCATCCAGCGTGATGCCCAAAGGCATCAGCGGCAGCACGTAGAAGGCCCAATAGACGATCAGGATCAGCGGGATATTGCGGAACAGCTCCACATAGCAGGCGCTGAGCGAGGACAGCAGCCGCGAGGAGGACATGCGCATCACCGCCAGCAGGATGCCGCCGGGGATCGCCACCGCCATGGTGGCCACGGTGAGGACGATGGTGAGCAGGGCACCCTGGAGCAGCAGCCAGCGGTTATCCCAGACGATGGACCAATCGAGCGTCATGAGCGCCCCAGGTGCGCGTAGCGCTTGTAGGCCATGTCCACCAGCCGGGTGACCGGGAACAGGATGAGGAAATAGATCAGCATCACCACGGTGAAGACCTCGGCGCCGCGGAACGAGGAGGCGGCCACCGCCTCAGCGCGGCGCATCAGCTCCGGCACCGCGATGACGGTGGCGATGGCGGTGTCCTTGATGGTCAGCGACAGCAGCGAGCCGAACGCCGGCAGCATGCGCACCACCGCCTGCGGCAGCAGGATGCGGCGGATGATCTGCGGCCGGCTCATGCCGAGCGCGAGGGCGGCCCGCACCTGGCCGGGGCGGATGGATTCGATGCCGGCGCGCAGGATTTCCGCCGCATAGGCGGCCAGATGAATGGTCAGGGCCAGCACCGCCGCCCAGAACGGGTCGAAGGTGACGCCGGAGAGGATCGGCACCGCGAAATAGATCCACACCAGCACCACCAGCACCGGGATGGCCCGCATGCTGTCGATATAGAAGGTGAGGACGGCGCGCACCGGGCGCGGGCCGTAGATGCGCCCTAGGCCGACCGCAGCGCCCAGTACCAGGCTGCACGCCGCGCAGATGACGGACAGGAGCAGGGTGACCCAGAGGCCGGAAAGCAGGAAGCGCCAGCTCTCCAGCACCGGTGCGAAATCGAATTCCATCCAAGCTCCGGGCGGTTGCCGCGCCACGCCGGCGGCGCGCCGCTCGGCGGTGTTTCAAGGAGGCCCGGGGGCGGTGTGCGCGACCGTCGCGCGCAGCACCGGCGGGCAAAGGAAAGGGGCGGGGGAAACGACGGGCCGCACCGATGGCACGGCCCGCTTTTGACCCAAGCCGAACGCTCAGGCCGCTTTAACGCAGCCTGAGGGCTCACATTTTGGCGGTGATGCGCTCTTCGTCCGCCAGCAGGTCCTTGTGCATGGCATCCGCGACCGCGGTGAGCCACGCCAGATATTCCGGCTGGTTCTTGTCCACGGCCAAGCCGATGTCATTGGCCAGTTCGGTGCTGTTCTGGCAATTGTCGGCGGCGGGGCGGACGGTGAGGCCCTTCACCTTGCGGTTGAGCGCCACCCACGGCACCCGGTTGATCGGAGAGACATCGGCGCGCTTGGCCATGATCTCTTCCACCGGGGCTGCGGCGCCGGCGGTGGAGACGCCGCGCAGAACCGCCTTCGGGAAGCGCTGCTTGACCCAGTTCTCCTCACCGCCGCCGGTGAAATAGGCGATGGTGATGTCCGGGCTGTTCAGCTCGTCCACGGTGGTGATCTTGGCCAGCTTGGGATTATCGGCGCGGCCGAACATGCAGATGCTGGTCTTCGAATAGGAGACGAAATCCACCACCTTCTTGCGCTCCGGCGTGGCCGACAGCGGGGAAATGGTCATGTCCACCTGATTGGAGGCGATCACTGGCACCTTGGTCTCGTGCGAGACCAGAACCGGCTGGACCTTCACACCCAGCAGCTTGCCGTATTCCTGCGCCAGCACCCAGGCGGGGCCGGCCCACGGCTCACCGGAGCGGGTGGTGTCTTCCACCAGCCACGGCGGATTGGAGAGCACGCCGACCCGCAGCACACCCGCCTTGCGGATGGCATCGATGCGGGCGCTGGCGCCGGGGGCAGGCGGGGCGGGCAGGGGCTGGGCGAACGCACTGGTGGCGAGGCTCGCGAGGCCGATCGCAGCGGCGAACGCCATGCCGCGGAAGCGGAGTGTCATTGGTCTTCTCCCTATTGCGATCCGGTTCCGGACCTTTTGAGGCGGTCTTGTTAGCCGGGATCCTGATCCCTGCGCGCTGCCCTCTTCTGGCGTTCTAGGATACAAGTTTTCCGCAGGTCAAACGCAAGCCATTCTAATTTGTCCCCCTGGGGCAGAGCTGGGGCGTTTTGACAAAAACTAGGATACTGGAATACGACGGTAGGGAGTGTTCCGGCAGCAAGGGCGAGCGAGATGCGGCAGACGTGGCGATGGTTCGGGCCGGCGGACGTGGTCCCTCTCAGCGCGATCCGGCAGGCCGGTGCCCAAGGCATCGTCACCGCCTTGCATCACATCCCCACCGGGCAGGATTGGACGGCGGATGAAATCCGCAAGCGCCAGGACAGTGTGAGTGGCACGGGCGGCACGCCCACCGGCCTGACCTGGGATGTGGTGGAAAGCCTGCCGGTCTCCGAGGACATCAAGCGCCAGACCGGCGCCTGGCGCGAGCATATCGCCTCCTACAAGCGCAGCCTCAAAGCTTTGGCGGACGCGGGCCTTCAGACCATCTGCTACAATTTCATGCCGGTGCTGGACTGGACCCGCACCGATCTGCGCTATGTGGTCAGCCATGGCGGGCAGGCCATGCGGTTTGACCTGGTGGATTTCGCCGCCTTCGATCTGCATGTGCTGGCCCGCCCCGCCGCCGCCACCGATTATGGCGACGCCATCAAGGCGGAGGCGGCCGCTCGCAACGCCGCCATGACCGACGCCGACCGCACCGCGCTCGCCGCCAACCTCACCGCCGGCCTGCCCGGCGCCGCCGACGGCTGGACCCTGGACGGCCTGCGCGAGCAATTGGCGCTCTACGACCATATCGATGCGGAGCGCCTGCGCCGGCATCTGGTGGACTTCCTGTCCGAAGTGGTGCCCACCGCCGAGCAGCTGGGCATCCGCCTGTGCTGCCATCCCGATGATCCGCCGTTCCCGCTGCTGGGCCTGCCGCGCATCGTCTCCACCGAGGCCGACTATCGCTTCATGCTGGATGCGGTGGACAGCCCCGCCAACGGCGTCACCCTGTGTTCCGGCTCGCTCGGCGTGCGCCCGGACAACGATCTGCCGGGCATGGCGGCGCGACTCGGCCCGCGCATCCATTTCGTGCATCTGCGCAATGTGCGCCGACAGGCGCCGGTGGACGGGCTGCGGCGCTCCTTCTTTGAAGACGAGCATCTGGCCGGGGAAACCGACATGGTGGCCACCATCGCCGCGCTCCAGGCCGAAGAGGCGCGCCGCCACGCGGAGGGCCGCGCGGACGCGGAGATCCCCATGCGCCCGGACCATGGCCAGGACATTCTGGACGACATCGGGCGCGGGGCGCAGCCGGGCTATCCGGCCATCGGCCGCCTGAAGGGGCTGGCGGAATTGCGCGGCGTGATGACCGCACTGCGCCATCCCCTTCACACCGGCCTCGCCTGATCGGCGCCGCAGCGGGAGGGGCGATGCCGCGGGTAAAGCGCAAACTCCCCGGTTTTGATCTCGGGCAGGTGCTGTCCGAGGTGGCGGTGGACCGCGCCCAGGCCATCGGCCCGCAGATCTATGACGTGCTGCGGCGGCTGATCGTCCAGTCGCAGGTTCCGTCCGGCGCGCCGCTGCACGAGAATGACATCGCCACCGCCTGCCGCATCTCGCGCACGCCGGTGCGCGCGGCGCTGCGCCAATTGGTGCTGGAAGGTCTGGTCACCACCTGGCCGCAGGTGGGATCGGTGGTCGCCTCCATCGACCGCGCCCAGATCGCCGAAGGGGTGGTGATCCGCCGCGCATTGGAAGGCGAGATCGTGCGGCTTCTGGCCCAGCAGGCGCAGCCGGACTGGCAGCGCATCGAGGCGCTGCTGGCGGTGCAGAGCGATGCGGTGGCGCGCGGCGACGACTACGCCTTCTTCGTCGCCGACGAGCAGTTCCACGCCTGTCTGGCGGAGATGGCCGGGGCGCCGGCGGCCTGGCGGCTGGTGCAGTCGGTCAAGGCCCATATCGATCGGGTGCGGCTGCTGGCCACCCGCCATCAGCCGGGGCGGCATCGCGAAGCCTATCTGGAGCATCTCGCCATCGTCGAGGCGGTGCGCCGGGGACGGGCGGAGGAGGCCACGCGGGAAATGTCCCGGCATGTGGAAGGGGTGCTCAAGAGCTTCGACGTGCTGGCGGTCGCAACGGCGGGCGCGTCAGCGGATGCGGTGCTCAAGCCCGCCGTCGCATAGCGCCCATTCGCCCAATTCCCGAGGCGCAAACGAAAACGCCCCGCCCCGATGGTGACAAGGGCGAGGCGTTTGGGAACCTCATGGGGGCAGTCCCAAGGGCAGATTGCAGGATACCCCCTCCCTGCAACCTGTCATCTCACCGCCGTGTGATGCGGTGCAAAAAAACCTCAGGCCTCGTCGCCGTCGCAGCGGAACATGGCCAGCCGGCCGGACGCCCCTTCCACCACCGGCTCGAATCGGCCGGTTTCGGGATCGCGCACCAGAAGGCGCCCGGTGGAGACGCCGAAATAGGCCCCGTGCAGGGCCAGCTTGCCCCGTTCCACCAGGATTCGCACACAGGGGAAGGTCATCAGATTGCGCAGGCTGAGTTCCACCGAGGCAAATTCCAGCCGGCGCAGGTAGGATTCGCCATCCGCCTTCTCGCGCGGGCCGAGGCCCTCGGCGGCGGGGGCGATTTGCGACATCCAGCGGCCGATGAAATCGCCCGGAGACAATGGCTCCTGCTCGTCGGCAAAGGCGCGGATGCCGCCGCACAGAGCGTGGCCGAGGACCACGATGTGCTTCACTCGCAGGGCCTGCACGCCGAATTCCAGCGCGGCGCTGGTGCCGTGCTGCGAATCTCCGGCGGCCTCATAGGCGGGCACCAGATTGGCCACGTTGCGCACCACCAGCAATTCGCCGGGGGCGGCATCGAAGATCACTTCCGGCGAGACGCGGGAATCGACGCAGCCGATAACCATGATTTCGGGTTTTTGTCCGGCCTGGGCCAGGGTCTCATAGCGGGACCGCTCACTGGCGAACCGGCCGTCGATGAAGGCGCGATAGCCCTCTGTCAGTCGATCGGGGAACATGGCTTCTCCTCGCCCTGCCTCCCGCGCGTCAGCCGCGCGGCTGAGCGGTGGCCATAGCAGCTTTGGTCCAGCGCACCAACAGGCCCGCGACCGTCACCCATTTGGTTGCTGGAACCGGCGCCGCCGTGGCGGCGGCCGCCGGGAATGCGCGGCCTACTTGCCCTTCTTGGCAGCGGCGGCGTCGAGCACTTTCTTCTGGACCGAAGCGAAGGGCGTGGCGGTGGTGGTGTCTGCCACCTTGGCCTTCTTCGGCTTCTTGGTCTCGCGATTGCTTTTTTGTTCGCCTTTGGCCATGCCTGCCTCCTCTTTGAGCTCCGCCGTCCGCGACATGCGAGACGGGGCCGAAAATCCCGACCGGGCGCGCATGCGCAGGGCGGGCAATGAAGGCTCATGTCCGCTGCGCCGCTGGACGCGCGACGACGCCAGCCGACCTCAAGCGCCCAGTTGCAGCACGCTTGGTGAAGGCGCCGCACGCGTTCGGTCGGGTCAGCAGCTCAGGGGCAACGGGGTGCGTTCAAATTGCGGTGCACACCCGATTCGGTGCACGCAGAACGCACCTGCCGCCGGGCGGGCGCTGCCCGCGAACCAGAAATGGACCCCAAGGCCCAAGCTATGATTCGCAGAGCAGCAGCGCCGCGGGGCGTTCAGTTCAGCGCGGACCGGCGCTCGGAGCAGCACCAGCGGGACGGGCGCCACGAACAACCTTCTTGGGAGCCGGCAGCAAACCTTCGCGTTGAGCGGTCTTCCGCGCTGCCTTGCGGGCGCGCCGGACAGCTTCGGCCTTCTCGCGGGTGCGCTTCTCGGACGGCTTTTCATAGGCCTTCCGCTGCTTCATCTCGCGGAAGACACCTTCACGCTGCATCTTCTTCTTCAGAACTTTTAGAGCCTGGTCGACGTTGTTGTCACGAACGAGTACTTGCAAGTGATATCCAATCCGTGGGTTGCTGAGACCCTTCGAGCGCGGCGCGCCCGCTGATTCAGCGAGGACCTGCGCATCTGCCGAGGTCACAGCCCTACATAGCACGTTCCAGCCAAATAACCTCCCCTTCCGCGCAAAGCTTGAAAGGGATGGGGAAATCAGCGCTTGGAGGGTTTGCTCTGGGCGGTTTCCTTGGCCTCGCGCAGCGACTTCAGGCGGGCGATCTTCTCGCGCAGCTGCTCGCCCTCGACCTCATATTGCGGCTTGGGAACGGCTTTGCTGGCGGTCTTGCCCTGCACGTCGCGGAAGCTGTTCTCAGCCTTGGCGCGCGCCAGCGGCGAATTGTCTTTCATGGGTGTAACTCCGGTAGGTCCGCCGACGGACCGCTGAAACGCGGCAACGAGGCGGGTCAAAGGCGAGCAGATTGGCGCGCGCAGAGAGCGGCTGGCCACAGGGCGGCGAACACTCATCTGCCACGCGGACGCGAGGCCGAACTTATCCGCAGCTGGCACAAGCCAGCTGGCGGACGACACGCGGTTCCGCAACAAGGCTGCGACGACGATGGCGGCTCGGAACCGCCCTTCGGGCGGGCAGCGCCGCGGCGCCTCCAGAGGCGTCGGCGCAGATCATGGGCGACAGGGCTGGCGGTCCCGTGGACGGCTCCGGCATTCCCGCGCTGATCCAGAGGTTCTCCCTCCAGCCCAGTCCAGATCGGGAAGATGCGTGCGCGCCGTCCGCAAGCTCAGGTCCGCCGGACAACCGGCCGAATTCAGCGCCGCCTCAGCGACTCTCAATCAAATGTACGATTTCACCGAATAGGCCAGGATGCAAGCGGTCCCTTCGTCGGCCGCGCCGTTCCGCGCTCTGCAGCCATGTGACATTGGCATGAATGACCTGCCGCAATTCAGGGCGCGCCGCATCATGCTTTGGTCGCGGCGAACCGAGGGGTTGCGCCATGAAAACCGAAATCATCGAGCATCTGGGCGAAAGCGACATCCTCCTGCCGGCCCTGATCGCCGAGGCTTTGCGCGCCAATGACCGGATCAAGGTGCGTTTGAGCGTGCTCCAGGCCGCCGCCCGCCATGCCCGCCGCCCCGATGGCCCCGCCATCACCCTGGCGGACGAATGCCGCTCCGCCGGATTGGAGCCGCTGGATGGCCTGATCGCGGCGGCCGCGCCGTCGCAGGACAAGATCGCGGCGCCGGGGCTCAAGGACCTGGGTCAGGCGATCTGGGACGATGCCGCCGCCATGCTGCGCGGCGTCGTGGCCGGGGACGCCGAAACCGGAGCCACAGCGCAGGCGCGGCTTGAGGCCCTGCGCGCCGCCCACACCCTGGGCGGCGATGACGCGCTCGCGGCCGACGAAATCGCCCGTCTCACCAGCATTTCCGACCAGGGCGCCGACAGCCTGCACCGTCTGGTGATGGACCTGCACAAGGCCTTGAACCAACTCGCCACCGAGCATGCGGAAGAAAATGTGGCCGGCGCCCATGTGTTCGGGCTGCGGCCGGAGGATCATCGCCCGGTGGAAGCCTTCATGCGCGGCCTCGATGCCACGCGGAAACTCAAGTTCGACCATCCCGGCCTTGGCACCAATGCGGCCCGCACCGGCACGCGCATCACCATCCAGAACGACATTGGCGAGACCGATGCCCATGTGGTGGTCATTGCGGTGGAGCCGGGCGCCGTGACGGTCACTTATACGGACGTGCATCTGGCGCGGGCCAAGTTCTTTACCGGCCTGACCCGGGATTTCGACATCCAGTGGAGCGGCCTTGACCGCAAGACCGCCGAGGGGCTCGGCGACGACGGCGTGTTCTATCTGGTGACCGGGCGGTGCGAGACCCGCGACCTGGCGGTGCGCGACGATCTGCTGGAGGCGCTGGGCTCGGCGCTGGTGTTCCTCATCGACTGGAACAAGGCGCGCAAGGTGCTGCGCACCTGGGTGCCCAAGACCGAGGCGGTCCGCATTCTCGATTGGGCGGCCCGTAACCGGTTCGG
Source organism: Azorhizobium sp. AG788 (assembly GCF_943371865.1). Lineage (GTDB taxonomy): Bacteria > Pseudomonadota > Alphaproteobacteria > Rhizobiales > Xanthobacteraceae > Azorhizobium. Next base: position 104,544 of record NZ_CALRWL010000008.1, read on the forward strand.
CCACCGCGCCTTTCTCGCCTTGGGTGGCAGCGGTCTGGTGGCGGCGGCGGTGCAGCACGCCGCTCCCGGTCGCATCGGCTTCGGCGAGCGGCTGGACGAGACCCTGGGCCGCGAGGCGGCGGTGGATTTTCTCAAAGCGGTGCTGCGCATCTCCACCGAGGCGCTTCTGGCGGGCAGTTCGGTGCGGCTGGCGCGCGATCGCATCGAGGCGGAGCTCGCCCGGCACCTGGAGCGGGTGGAGGCGACCCTGCTGGCCATCGTCGTGAGGCAGGCGGGCCTCGCCCGCGAGATCGCCGCCGAGATTGCCAACGCCATCTTCGAGCAGCAGGCGGGGCGTCCGTTCGACCGCGCGCGCCTTGCCACCCGCGCCCGCCTGCGGGAGGAAAAGGCCGACCGGATCGCCGTCGATGCCCGCCAGAAGGTGGTCCGCTTCGGTGCCGCGCCGGGCATCGAACGCCTCGCCGATCAGGTGGAGGAGGCCGTGGATGAACTGGAGCAGGGCGCCTTCGTCGCCTCCCTCCTGCCAACCGTCCTGGCCGCCGATCTCCTCGGGCCGCTGGCGGACCTGTGCGCCTTTGCGGTGCAAGGGGCGGAAGCTGCGGCGTCCGGGGCAGCCGCCGCCGCGGCGGTTCCCGAAGGTCATCAGGTGGATTCGGAAGATGCGCTGGCCTGTGCCGGCCGGCTGAGCGAACTGGAGCATGCCGCCGACACGGCGGAGCGCGCGGTCACCGGCAAGGTGCTCCAGGGCAGCTTCGACCTCAGCACGTCCCTATGCGCCCTGGACCTGGCCCGGGCGCTGGAACGGGCGACCGATCGTTTTGCGGGCTTCGGCTACCAGTTGCGCAACCACGTCCTGGCCAATCTCGCCGTCTGACATCCGCGCCGATCCAACGCCTGGGCGCCAGTCCCAGCGCCCGAAGCCGGACACACCGAACCACTGTTTCAATGGAGGCTGCCACCATGCGGATCGTACGCATCGGACAGGGATCGACGCAGACGCCCTCTGCGGACGTGATCGGCGCCAAGGCCGCCAATCTCGCACGCATGGCCAACTTGGGCCTGCCGGTGCCGCCGGCTTTCGTGCTGCCGGTGGCGCTGTGCGCGGCCATCGTGCGCGGCGAGCCGGGCGCGCGGCGCAAGCTGGAGGACGGGCTCGCCGAGGGCATCGCCTTTCTGGAGGCGGCCACCGGCCATCGGTTCGGCGATCGGCGCCAGCCCTTGCTGGTGTCGGTGCGCTCGGGGGCGGCGCGCTCCATGCCGGGCATGCTGGATACGGTGCTGAATGTGGGGTGCAGCCGCGAGGCGGTCACCGGACTGATCCGCATGACCGGCCATCCGCGCTTTGCCTGGGACTGCCGGCGGCGGTTCCTGGAAAGCTACGGCAGTGTGGTTCTTGGCCTGGCGGCGGAAGATCTCAGCCGTGCCCGTCACGACATTCTGACGGCGGAAGGCGTGAGCGACGAAACGGACCTGGATGGCGAGGCGCTGGAGCGTCTGGCGGACGCCTATGCCACGGTGATCGCCGGCGAGGATCATCTGCTCCCCGATGCGCCCATGGATCAGGTGCGGGCCGCGGCTCAGGCCGTCTATCGCTCCTGGACCAGCCCGCGCGCCCGCGCCTATCGCCAGATCGAGCATCTGGAGGCGCTCGAAGGAACGGCGGTCACGGTTCAGGCCATGGTGTTCGGCAATCGCGGCTTCACTTCCGGTGCGGGCGTGGCCTTCTCCCGCGACCCTTCCACCGGGGCATCGGAGCCGGTGATCGACGTGCTGCTGGCAGCCCAAGGGGAGGAAGTGGTCTCCGGCAGCCGCACGCCCGAGACCGAGTCGGCGCTGGTGCGCGCCGCGCCGGTGGCGGCGGCGCAATTGCGCGAGGTTCTGGTGCGCCTGGAAACCGCCTTCGGCGACGTTCAGGATGTGGAATTTACGGTCGAAGATGCCAAGCTCTGGATCTTGCAGACCCGCGCCGCCAAGCGCACCCCCCGGGCGGCGCTGCGCTTTGCCGTCGCCTTGGTGCAGGAGCGGCTGATCGAGCCGGCGGAGGCGCTTCGGCGCCTGGAGGGCGTTGATCTCGATGCGCTGGTCACCCAGCGTCTGGCGGATGCGGGCGCCATCGCGGCGACCGGAACCGGCGCCTCCACCGGCGTCGCGGTCGGTCGGGCCGCGTTCGATGCCGCCAGCGCCGAGCGGCTGGCCGCGAGCGGTGAGCCGGTCATTCTGCTGCGTCCGGATACCAGCACCTCCGACGTGGTGGGGTTCTCGGTGGCCGCGGGCATCATCACGGCGGTGGGCGGGCGCACCGCCCATGCGGCGCTGGTGGCGCGGCAAATGGGCAAGCCCTGCATCGTCGGCTGCGCGGCGCTGACCGTGGACGCACTGCATCACAGCGCGGAACTGGCCGGGCATGCGCTCAAGGAGGGGGACTGGCTCTCCATGGACGGCGATGCCGGCACCGTGCAACTGGGGCGGGCGCAGGTGGTGAGCGAGAAGCCGGAGGCCGATCTCGCCCAGGTGGCGATGTGGCGGAGCCACAGCCGGGAAGCGGCCTGCGCCTGACTTTGCCTGGCGGTGCGTCAGCGGGGAACACGGGCGCCGAGTGGCGCCCGTCTTGTCGTCGTGCCCTCAGGCTTGCGGCAAAGGGTGATGCTCAGACGATTTCGTCGGTCCACACCTTGAAGCTGACCAGCGAATTGGGGCCGAAGGTGTGGGTGATCGGCACGTCCGAGGCATCGCGGCCCTGGGCGATCAGCACCCGGCCGATGCGCGGGATATTGTTGCGCGCATCGAACGTATACCAGCGCCCGTCGAGGAAGGCCTCGAACCAGCCGGCAAAATCCATCGGGCCGTAGGGCGGCGGCATGCCGATGTCACCGAGATAGCCGGTGCAATAGCGAGCCGGAATGTTCATGCAGCGGCAGAAGGCGATGGCCAGATGGGCATAGTCGCGGCACACGCCCTTGCGCTCGTTGAACACTTCCCATGCGGTCATGGTGGGGCGGGCGTGCTCATAGCCGAACTGGATATGGTGATGGACATAGTCGCAGATCGCCTGCACCCGGGGCCATCCCAGCGGCGTGTTGGCAAACAGCTCCCAGGCTGCGGTGGTGAGCCGGTCGGTCTCGCAATAGCGGCTGCCCAGGAGATAGACCAAGGTCTCCGAGGGCAGGTCTTCCACGGCGGACTGGCTGGCCCAGGGCACCACCACATCCGGCAACCCCGTGTCGCGGATCAGGCCATCGGCGGAAATGCGGAAGCGACCGGCGGGCGCCACGATGCGGCTGCACCAATTGCCGAAGCCGTCGCGGTACGGCGTGATGGGAACGGACGGGCTGGTGGTCAGATAGTCGGGAATGATGATGTCGGAGGCGCGGGTGAAATGGGCACCCAGCACCATCACCATCGGGGTCGGCTGCGGGAAGTCGTAGATAAGCTCGTATCCGATGCGGATTTTCATCCCGCCTCCTCGTGGCGGTTCCGGCGGTCGGGAGACCGCGCCTTCCTATGCGGCCACAGGTCATCCTACGACACGTTTTATTCACCGCGCACCCATTTGCTGCACTGCAAAGCTTAAATAGTTCGGCATTGGATTCCCGTGTGCCGCAGAACAGTGCGAAAAACGGATGTGGTGGATCCAGGTCACGGCCCGCAGCCCTTCTTGCGGTGAGGGATCGGCACCGCGTCCGCACGCTTGCCCCGCGCGCGCCCTGTCCGCCGCCTTCGGCCTGTGCCATCGTCGGCGCCGCTCGCCCTGCCACCGGAGCCACACGCGGCAAGAGGGGACCGATGCCGGAACTTGAAGCGGGCCCGGAAACGGGGCCACATGCGGGGCCGGACATCGGGCCAACCGCTGACCGCCCGATCATCGCCCTCCACGGTGTGCCGGTGGATGATGGCGCCAGTCGCCCCGGTGCCGGTCTGGGGCCTGCGGCCTTGCGCATCGCCGGTCTCGCCGCGCGCCTGGAGGAACTCGGGCATCGGGTCACCGACCATGGCGATATCCTGCTGGACGGCCTGAGCGCCTATCTGGTCCCGCCCTCCCGCAGCGCGTCCGACTATGCCACCTCGCCACGGGCGCGCCAGGAGGCCGTCCTGGCGCTGGCCCGCCGCACCAGTGCGCAGGCTTGTGCCAGCCTCGCGGCCGGCGCGTTGCCGGTGTTCCTGGGGGGCGATCACAGCCTGTCCATGGGCTCGGTGGCGGGCGTGGCCCGCTATTGCCAGACCGTCGGGCGCCCGCTGTTCGTGCTCTGGCTCGATGCCCATGCGGATTTCAATACCCCCGACATCTCGCCCTCCGGCAATCCGCACGGCATGGTCCTGGCGCTGCTGTGCGCGGAGCCGGCGTTCGCGGCCGATGTGGATGCCAGCTGGCATGCGCCGCTGAACCCGGAGAATGTCACCATCCTCGGCGCCCGCTCCCTGGACCGGGAGGAGCGCAACCTGCTCGCGGCCCGCGGCGTCGATGTGGTGGACATGCGCCTGATCGACGAATGGGGCGTCACCGCGCCGCTGCGCCGCCTGCTGGAGCGGGTGGCGGCGGCGGGCGGCCACCTGCATGTGAGCCTCGACGCCGATGTCATGGACCCCGGCCTGGCGCCGGGCGTGGGCACCCCGGTGCCGGGCGGCCTCACCTATCGCGAGGCGCATCTGGTCATGGAACTGCTCCATGACAGCGGCCTGGTGGGCTCGCTGGATCTGGTGGAGCTGAACCCGATCCTGGATCACGCCGGCCGGACCGCCGATCTGCTGGTGGATCTGGCCGGAAGCCTGTTCGGGCGCCGCATCCTTGAGCGGCCGCCCGCCCGCCACCGCTCAGGCGGGTAGGAGCTTTCCGTGCCGCTCCGGCCGGGCGACGGCGCCGGCCACCTTGCCGACGACCTTTCCCGGCCAGGCATAGGTCTGGCTGTGGCGGGCAAACAGAATGCCGTCGGTGCCCGCCGTGATGTCCACCTGCGGTCCCAGCGGATCGATGATCCGCGCCACCACCTCGCCGGCGCGCACCGTCGCGCCGAGCTTGGCGATATAGGATACCAGCCCGCCCATGGGCGCCTTCAACTGCTGCATGGCCTCCAGACCGGTGGCGTCACAGAGCGCGGCCGGGGCCGGGGAGGCCGCGCCGGCAACGACGCCACGGCGCTGGAGAAAGCCCAGCAAGGCGGCGGCGGTGGCATCGGCATAAGCCTCGTCCACATCGTCATTGCACCCCAGTTCCAGGGTGGCGGACAGGCAGGCGGGCGGAATCGGATGGTCGGGATAGCGCTTCGCCAGCGTCCACCACGGGCCGCCACAAGCCTCGTCGAACGGATGGCCGCCGGAGACTTCCGCCAGCAGCACCGCCTGCGCGGCGATGTCGGCTGCCAGGTCCTGCGCCCCCGGCCATAGGGGCGTGCCGAGATACATGTGCGGCACCGCCTGATTGTCGGCGTGGAGATCGAGGGCGAAGTCGGCGTCGTGGGCCAGGGTCAGCAGCAGGTGCCGCAGGGCATCCACCTCCCGCGCCGGGACCATGTCCTGCGCCATGCGGGCGAGCGCCGCCGTCATGGCCGCGCGGATGGCGGCGATGTTCGCCTGCGGGTCCGGCCCCAGCTGCGGGCCGATGTCGTCGCCGATCTCGGCGGCGAGATCGGCATAGTCGCGATTGAAATTGCCGAGGCTGCTCAGATCATAGCGCCCGAGCAGAAAGCCGCTGACCTGCTGGGCAAAGCCGATGGGATTGGCCAGCGGCAGCACGACGATCTCGCCGAGGATCTCGCCCCGCGCGGCGGCCTCTTCCAGGCGGGCGGCCAGCGCGCGCAGCACCAGCATGCCGGGAAACTCATCCGCATGCAGACCCGCCTGGAGATAGGCCTTGGGGCGGGCCCCCGGCGTGCCGAAGCGCAGCACGCGCACCGCGCGCTCCGTGCCCGGCGCGGCGGCGGGCAGGGGAAACGTCTCCCGCAGAACCGGAGAGGGCAGAACCGGAGAGGGGGTGTGGGGGTCCATGGTCGATCCTCGCAGCGCGGCGCCCGAATGCGTCCCCGCTTCCTAGACCTCCGGCACGGCGAGGGCGAATCCCCGGTAGGCCGCCGGCTACAAGCGCGCGACGATGAAGCGCGAGCCGCCGAAGGGCAGGGATGCACCGGCGGCGATGAGGCGCCGCTCCAGATCCAGCGCCATCTCGAACCCCCGGTCCACCGCGCGCGGCAGGCTGTGTTCGGCGCTGGGATCGAACGGGGCATCCGTCCGCTCCATCATGCGCTGCAGGAACATCAACGGCAGCAGCGACGACACGAAGGAGGTATCGCGCACGAGGGTCAGACCGGCCGCGACGCATTTCTCCGCCAGTTCGCCGCGCCGATAGCGCCGCTTGTGATGGGAGTAGACATCCACCCGGCTCCACAGGAATGGATGCTGCGGCACCGACAGCATCACGCCGCCACCGGGCGCCAGCGCCGCTACCATCCGCTCCAGAACCTGCGTGTCTTCCTCGATATGCTCCAGCACGTCGAAAGCGCAGATCAGGTCGAATTCGCGCGCGAACGGAATGGCGCGCGCATCCATCTGCAGCAGCTCGACCTTGCCGCCCAGGCGCCGGGCGGCGTGGGCGAGGCCGTTGACGTAGATTTCGCTGCCGCTGATGGCGGCCTGCGGAAGCGCCTCGCCCAGCGCCCGGGTCACATAGCCGGTGCCACAGCCCAGCTCCAGCACCCGGCCGGCGCGGGGGAAATAGCGCCTCGCCAGATCCTGGATCAGGCGGTTGCGGGCGCGGAACCAGAAGCTGCCGTCCTGAAGCGTGTCCAGATTGTCATGGGATGCGGCCGCCATGCCGTCGTTCTCGGTGGCCAGGTCCGGCGCGAAACACGGGAAGCCGTCGATGCGGACGGGGGAGAAGCCGCAATGGCCGCAGTGCCAGTCGGCGTCAACCTGCGTGCTCTGGCACTGGAGACAGAGCCTCATGCGCATCTTCCTCGCGTTGGACGGGCGCGGGCAGGCGCCGGGCGGGGACCCTGGAACCACCATCGGCAGCGGCGCGGATCTGCTGCGCGATGTAGCCGTGGCGTCGGGCGGATGCAAAGCCTAAAGGACATGTGGACAAGGCCGCGCCGCTTTCGCGCGTGCCATTGCACGCCGTCTGCCCGGCTTTTACTTTGCCGCGCAACCGTAAGGTGAAGGCACGGCGTCCTGCTGAGCCGACCACGCTGTGCGCGGCGCTGGGGCGCATGTGCCGTGGAGGGCTCGGTGTTTTGACGCACCTGACATCGCGCGCGCAGGACGCAACGGCCGCTCACGCAGCGCTGTCGGCCTCAGGCCCCATGGATCGGATCGCCGGGCATATGAGACGCCTGCCAACCGGCGTGCGCATCCGGCTCGTGTTCGCTTTCATCGTCGGTGCGCTGATCGATGCCCTGCTGCTCATGGCGGCAAGCCCGATCCATCCGCTGGGCCTGCTGGTGCCGCTGGTGGGCGCCGGGATTCTGACGACCTCAGGCGAACTGCTGCTGCTGCTGTTTGGCGTCCACCGGCTCAAAGGATGGCTGCCGGCGGCCTTTGTGGTCGGCACGACGCTTACCAGCATGGTCATGCTGGTGCCGACCATGGGGTTCCTGTGGTCGGCGCAAACGGCCTTCTTGGCCTGGGGCGCGGTGGTGCTGCTGGCCGCCATGGCCCTGCGGCGCCTGTGGGCGAGGGCACCCGCTCTGGCATGGCCCGATGCCGCCATTGCCGTGCCGCTGGCCGTTTGCGTGGGGTTCTTCTGCCGTCATTTTGCCGGCGCCCTGCCCACGGTGATGGCCACGGAACACCTGCCCACCTGGCTGGATTACTTCGCCCACGGCACGGTCATCGCCTCCTTCGGCAGCCCATTGGCGGTCCATGTGGGCGATATCATGCTGCCCGGCGTCGCGCGGGTGTTCTATCACTACGGCCCGTTCATGCTGCCGGCGGCGCTGAGCGAGGTGAGCGGCCTGTCCGGCCTCGGTCTGGCGACGGCGATCCTGCTGCCCCTGGGCGTGCTCGTGGGCCTGTGCGGGCTGTTCGTGCTGGCGGCGGAACTGGGCGGCACCGGCTGCGCCCTGGTGGCGCTCTGGCTGCTCATGTGCCTGCCGGACGCGGCCCAATACGGCCTGCGCAACGGCTTCCTGGGCTTCCACTGGATGATTTTCACCGGCCCCGGCTCGGCCTTTGCCATCGGGGCCGCGGCGGTGGCCTATGCCTGCGCGGGGCAGTGGTTCGCCGGGCGCCGCGTCGGGCCGCTGCTGCTCGCCGCCGTGCTGACGCTCATGTTGATCATGATGCGGGTGCATATGTTCATGCTGATGGCCCCGGCGCTGCTGGGGGCGGTGGTGCTCGCCGCCCTGCCGCCGCCCTGGCGGACACGGGTGTTCTGGGGCGGCCTGGGGCTGGCGGTTGGCCTGACCATCGCGCTGGTGGCGGGGGGGCTGGGCACCGGCCTGCTGCAATGGACCAAGGGCGCGGCCTACGTCACCTTCGCCTTCACCAACGGGCCGGAGCCGTTTGCCGCCTTTCTCCGCGATCTCGGCGCGGTGGGGGGCACCCTTTTGGGCGGCCTGCTTCTGCTGCCGGCGACGCTGGGCGCATGGACGCTGGCGCTGCTTGTGGCGCTCATCGCCGAAACACGCGCCGGCCGCCTGCAGCCGGTGGACACCGTGCCTGCACTGATGTGCATCGCCTATCTGCTGCTGATCTTCTGGGCGCCGGAGGCCGGCAATAACGACGTCACCGAATATAAGCAGCGCCACTTTGCGCTGCTCTATGCCGTCGTCGCCATCTGGAGCGCGGTGCGCCTCCTGTCCGTGGTCGGGGTCGGACGCGGTCTGGCCGGCTGGCCCGCCGGCCGCGCCGTGGCCGCGACAGGTCTTGCCTGCCTGGCGACCCTGTTCGTCTTGCGCGGTGTGGATCCGGCGCGTCCGGCGGATGTCATGGGCTGGGCGCGCGGCTTCTACGACACCAAGGTCGAGCCGGGCATTCCCGGTGCCGCGACCTTCCTGCGCGCCCACCGGGCGCCGGGCGACATGATGATGGTGGGCGGCGGCGGCGCCAAGGCCGGGCTCAGCGGCGCGGCGCTGGAACTCGTCAGCATGACCGACATGCCCAGCTATGTGGGGCGGATCGAGCAGGCGGTGGCCACCCGGTCGCCGGACATCGTCGCGCTGGTGAAGGCCCGGGCGGCGGATCTCGCGGCGGTAGACGGCGCCTCGGACCGGCAGGCGGCTTTTGCCTTGCTTCGGGCGCGGAAGGTACGGTGGTATGTGGCCGTCGCGCCCGATCTGCCGGCCTGGGACAAGACGGGCGGGCAGGCGAGCTATCACGACGGCTCGGTTTTTCTCTATGACGCGAGTGGCGGCGAGACACCGCAGGCGCCGAGGGGGCAGCCGTGAATTTCAGGACCGATCAGACCGGCGATGGTGTGGCTGCGGCAGCAGTTCCACGCCCGGCCCCCCGGCTGGCCGGCATTCTGATGCGGGGCGGCAACAATTTCGACCTCATCCGTCTTGTGGCGGCCATGACGGTGATCTTCGGCCATTCGTTCTACGTGTTTCCCACCGGTGGGTTCCAAGAGCCGGTCACGATGCTGGTGAAGCGCAATTTCTCCGGCACCCTGGCCGTGGGTGTGTTCTTCTTCATCAGCGGGATGCTGATTTCCCAGAGCTTCCAGCGCTCCAACGCGCCGCTGCGCTTTGTGACCATGCGCGCGGCGCGCATCTATCCCGGCGCCATCGTCTGCCTGTTCCTGACCGTGTTCGGCGTCGGGGCGTTGGTCACGTCGCTGCCGGTGGGCCAGTATCTCACCAGCGCAGAGACCCTGTGCTACCTGCGGGACAATTGGAGCTTCTTTGCCCGCGGTGCCCTGTGTCAGTCGCTGCCGGGGGTGTTTGGCAGCAACCATTTTCCCACCGCCGTCAACGGCTCGCTTTGGACGCTTCAGTCCGAGATCGTCTGTTACATCTATGTCCTCGTGCTGGGCTGCCTGACCTGCCTTCGCTCCCCGGCGCGCATTCTGATCACCCTCGCCGCCATCCTCGCGCTGCATGCGGTCGCGCCCCACTGGGTGCCGTATTTCTCCGACGACCACTACACCGACACGCTGAAGGTCGGGCTGTTCTTCATGGCCGGTGTCGCCGCCTTCGCGGTGCGGGACTGGCTGGTGATCCGCCTGCGCTATTTCCTGCCGCTGGCGGTGGGGGCGGCGCTGCTCCAGGGCACGGCGGTGCAGGAATATGCGCTCTATACCGCGCTGTTCTATGGGGTGCTGGTGGCGGCAGCCGCGCCGCGCCTGCGCCGTCTGGTGCTGCCGGGGGACTATTCGTTCGGGGTCTATATCTATGGCTGGCCGATCCAGCAGTCGGTGCAGCATTTCTGGCCGGAGCTGACCTCCTATCCCAGCAACCTCATCTGCATTCCCGTGGCCCTGCTCGCCGGCTATCTGTCCTGGACCTTGGTGGAGCATCCGGCGCTGCGGGGGGCGGAAAGTTTGGTAAAAGGCGGGCAGAAGCGCTTCGATTCTTTGCTAAGTAAGACGGCGAGCCTTCCATTCAGCCCGCTCAGGAAGCCGCCCCGGGAGAAATGATGCCAGGACCGATCAGCTTCAACCGCCCCACATTGGTGGGCGAGGAGTTCGCGTATATCCGCGAGGCCTTGGAGCGGGCGCATCTTTCGGGCAACGGGCGTTTCACCCATCGCTGTCAGGCGCTTCTGGAAACGCAGCTCGGCGGTGGACGGGCGCTTCTGACCCATTCCTGCACCGCGGCGCTGGAAATGTCGGTCATCCTCGCCGACATCGCCCCCGGCGATGAGGTGATCATGCCCTCCTTCACCTTCACCAGCACCGCCAATGCGGTGGTGCTGCGCGGTGGGGTGCCGGTGTTCGTGGACATTCGCCCGGACACGCTCAATCTGGACGAGGACCTGCTGGAAGCGGCCATCACCCCGCGCACCAAGGCCATCTTCGTGGTCCATTATGCCGGCGTGTCGGCACAGATGGACCGCATCATGGAGATCGCGGGACGCCATAAGCTGGCGGTGCTGGAGGATGCGGCGCAGGCCATGCACGCGGCCTTCAGGGGCCAGCCGCTGGGCAGCTTCGGCGCCTTCTCGGCCTTCAGTTATCACGAGACCAAGAATGTCATCGCCGGCGAGGGCGGGGCGCTGGTGGTGAACGATCCCGAGGCGGCGGTGCGGGCCGAGATCATCTGGGAGAAGGGCACCAACCGGGCGCAGTTCCAGCGCGGCGAGGTGGCCAAATATACCTGGGTGGACATCGGCTCATCCTATCTGCCCAGCGAGATCACCGCCGCCTTCCTGCTGGCGCAGCTGGAAGCCGGGCCGGCCATCACCGCCCGGCGGCTCGTGGCCTGGAACCGCTACCATGACGCGCTGATGCCGCTGGAACAGCGCGGCCGGCTGCGGCGGCCGGTGGTGCCGGACGACTGCACCCACAACGGCCACATCTATTACGTCCTGGTGCCCCGCGCCGCGGATCGCGACCCGGCGCTGCGCGCCCTGGCGGCGCGCGGCGTCAATGCGGTCATGCACTATGTGCCGCTGCATTCCTCTCCGGCCGGATTGCGCCTTGGCCGCACCGACGGCCCGCTGCCCCAGACCGACGATCTGTCGGCGCGGCTGATCCGCCTGCCGTTGCACCCGCAGCTGGAGGCGGAGGCGCAGGCGCAGGTGGTGGCGGCCCTGGACGAGGTGCTCGGTGGATAAGGCCGCCGCCGGCGCCGGCACCGCGCGCACGGTCGTCATCACCCAGTCGAATTATCTGCCGTGGCGCGGCTATTTCGACATGCTGCGCAGCGCCGATGAAGTGATCCTGCTGGACAGCGTCCAATACACCCGGCGGGATTGGCGCAATCGCAACAAGATCAAGATCGCATCGGGCACCGCCTGGCTGACGGTGCCGGTGGAGGTCAAGGGCCTCTACCATCAGGCCATCGACGAGACGCGGGTCTCCGACCCCGCCTGGGCGGACGGCCACCGCCGCGCCATCGACCTGGCCTATAAGCGCGCCCCGCACCATGCGGCGGTGTCCGGCTGGCTGGACCCGCTGCTGGCCAGCGTCGCCGCCGAGCCCATGCTGTCGCAGATCAACGAGGTGCTGCTGCGGGCCATCTGCGCCCGGCTGGGGCTCACCATGCCGATCCGGCGCTGCACCGACCTCCTGGACAAGGAGGCCATGCGCGAGATGGACCCCACCGAGCGCCTGGTGCAGCTGGCCCAGGCGGCGGGGGCGACGCGCTATCTCAGCGGCCCGGCGGCCAAGGCCTATCTGGACCCGGCGCTGTTCGCCGCGCGCGGCATCGCCGTGGACTGGATGTCCTATGCGGGCTATCGCGACTATCCCCAGCTCTGGGGCGCCTTCGAGCCGCAGGTGTCCATCGTGGACCTGCTGTTCAATACCGGCGACGATGCGGCGCGGTTCCTGGACCGCGCCGACCCCGCCTGACCCGCACCGAGGCACTGATGGCATTCGTCACGATCGACCCGCCGGGCACCTTCTGCATGCAGGAAGCGTTGCGCGACGTGCTGAAGACGCGACCGGGCCGGACCTTCCTCGACGTGGGCTGCGGCGGCGGGGGCATGTCGAAGCTGCTGTGCGACGCGGGCTGGACCGGGGTGGGCGTGGATTTCTCACCTGCGGCCGTGGCCATCTCCCGGCAGGTGCTGGCGGATCACATCGCCGCCGGCCGCTACAGCCTGCATGCGGGCGACGTGCTCGATCTGCCGGCGGATTTCGCCAAGGTGGACCTGGTCATCAGCTACATGGTCATGGAGCATGTGGAGGACGACGTCGGCTTCATCCGCAAGATCGCGGCCTATGCCCGGCCGGGCGGCACGGTGATTCTCGGCGTCCCCGGTCGCCGCGACCGCTGGTCGGTGGAGGACGAGACGGTGGGGCATTTCCGCCGCTATGACCGCGGCGATCTGGAGCGCGTCCTGCGGGCGGCAGGCCTGCGCGAGGAGACCGTGTGGTCCATCGCCGTGCCGGTGGCCAATCTCCTGTTCAATCTCAGCGTCTGGCTGATCGGCCGCAGCGGCGAAACCGCCAAGGCCGGCCAGAGCCAGCGGGTGCAGACGGAAACCAGCGGCATCCGCGAGATTCCCTGGAAGACGGTGTTCCCGTCCTGGGTCCGGCTGATCTTGAACCGCACCACCCTGTGGCCGCTGTTCGTGCTGCAACGCTGCTTCTACGGCACCGGCCTCGGCATCACCATGATGGCACCGCGCGGGTGCCCGAGCCCGGCGACTGACGCATCGGCTATTTCGCCTTGCGCTGGCTGATGAACTCCTCCACCGAGCGCGCGGTGGGGTGGTTGAAGCCTAGCAACTGGCGGATCTTCGGATCGGTGGAGAAGTCGTCCCCGAGATAGGCCGGCAGGTCGATCTGCTGGCGCATCATGGCGATGGTGTAGACATGGTTCACCGCTCGCCGGTCGGCGGCGCTGCGGTTGGTGCCGCCGCAATGATAGACCATGCAGTCCAGCACCAGGAAGCTGCCCGCGGGCGCGGCGATCTGCTTGGCCTGAGCCGCGATCACCGGGTCGGAGGGGAAGGCCTCCTGCTTGTGCGAGGCCGGGATGACGAAGGTCGCGCCATTGTCCAGCGTGAACGGATCCAGGCAGAACAAGGCGTTGATGGCCAGCGGACGGGTGCTGACGAAATGCTGGTAGGGCAAGTCGCGATGATAGGCCGACTGGCTGTAGGTCTTGGCGCCGGCCGGATTCACTATGCCGTTCTGCTGGTTGAGGATGAAGCCCGCGCCCATCAGCCGCTCGCACAGCTCCAGGATGCGCGGATTGCTGGCAAGCGCGAGGAACAGCGGATCGTCCGCCAGCGGGCAGCGCAGCAGGTCCACCTCGCCGATGGCGCGCAGGCGTTCCACGTCGGTGCTGGCATGGTTCGCCGCGTGGATGGCATTGAAGCGGGCGCGCAAGGCCTCCAGCTGGTCGGCATCCAGGCCGCTGTCCACCACCGCATAGCCCAGCAGCCCCAGTGTTTCCGCCGCCTCGTCCAGGCTGGTGTGGGCTTCGTTGGCGATGCGCACGCCATAACGCAGGAAAGGGGAGGGTCCGCTGATGGCCATGGTGCTCTCGGCTCGGGGCTGCCGCCACGCGGAGGCTTACGCACCCCCGCGCAGCGGGTTATAGACGCACATTGACCCCCCGCAAAGTGAACGGCGCGGCCGCATGAAGCTTTCCATCGTTGCCACGCTCTACCGCTCGGCCGCCAGCATTGTCGAATTTCACGCCCGCGCCATGGCCGCTGCTGCCGGGGTCGCCGACGAAGTCGAGATGATCCTGGTCAATGACGGGTCGCCCGACGACAGCCTGGCCCTGGCCCTGGAGATCCAGGCCCGCGATCCGCGCGTGGTGGTGCTGGATCTCGCCCGGAACTTCGGCCACCACAAGGCCATGATGACCGGTCTCGCCCACGCCTGCGGCGAGCTGGTGTTCCTCATCGACAGCGACCTGGAAGAGCCGCCGGAACTGCTCCAGCGCTTCCATGCGGACATGATCGCCGGCGACTGGGACGTGGTGTTCGGCGTGCAGGCCAGCCGGAAGGGCGGGGTGTTCGAGCGCGTCACGGGCGCCGCCTTCTTTCGCCTGGTGGAGGCGTTGAGCGACCAGACCCTGCCGCGCAACGTGGTCACCGCCCGCCTGATGCGGCGGGACTATGTGCAGGCCCTGGTGCAGCACCGGGATCGCGAAATGCAGATCTCGCATCTGTGGGTGCTCACGGGCTTTCGCCAGCACGCGCTGCAGATCGAGAAGCTGTCGCTCTCCCCCAGCACCTATTCCCTGCGCCGCAAAATCGAGATGGCGGTGAAGCACATCACCACCACCTCCACCAAGCTGCTCTATCTGGTGCTGTATTTCGGCGGGGCGGTGTGTGCCGGGTCGCTGTGCTTCATCCTTTATCTCGTGGCGCGCTATCTCACCCATGGGGTGGGCGTCAGCGGCTATACCTCGTTGATGGTCTCGGTCTGGTTCTTCGGCGGGGCGACGGTGCTGATCCTCGGCATCATCGGCATCTATATCGCCAACATCCTGTCCGAGGTGAAACGCCGCCCCTACACCCATATGCGCGCCATCTACCGGGTGGATCCGGCCACCGGACAGCCATGCGCGCGGCCCCAGGCGGGCGAGGAGTTCATGCTGTGAGCGCCAAGGACGGCATTCTCGACGCGGTCGGCGCCTATTACAGCGGCAAGCTGGCCGAGCACGGGCCCACCCCGCGCGGGGTGGACTGGAAGGACACCGAAAGCCAGCATTTGCGTCACAGCCAGTTCCTGCGCCTGCTGGCGCAGGACCCGGACGCCAGCGTGCTGGACGTGGGCTGCGGCTATGGGGATTTCCTGCCCTTCCTGCGCGCTGCCGGCCATCGCGGGCGCTATATCGGCTGCGATGTGGCAGCCCCCATGGTGGCGGCTGCGCGCCAGTTGCATGGGGAAGGGCCGGACCACAGCTTCATCGTCGGCGTCGCCCCGGAAGGCGCGGCCGATTATGCCATCGGCAGCGGCATCCTGAACGTGATGCGCGGCTCCACGCCGGAGGCGTGGGCGCACTATGTGCGAGCCACCATTGAGACCCTGCATGGCGCCGGACGGCGCGGCTTCGGCTTCAACATGCTGAGCCTGGTCTCGGACCCGGAGCGGCGACGGGCGGACCTGTTCTATGGCGATCCGGTGGGCGTGCTGGCGGATTGCATCGCCCGCTATGGCCGGCATGTGGCGCTGATGCAGGATTACGGCCTGTGGGAATTCACCATGATCGTGCGCCGGCCCACGCCCTGACCATGGACGGATCGAGATGCGGTTCCGATCCGGGGGACGCCCTCTGATCGGAGCGTCGTCTAGCCTTCTTCCCACACCGCGATGCCGAAGCCGGAGGCGCCGTAGCCCCGGCCGTTGAACAGCATCCAGCGCCGCCCGGCCTGCTCGAACACGGCGGGATAGGTGAGGGCGCCGCCCTCCCAGCTCTCGCCATCGGCATGGATTCCTGCGGGCACGCGCTGCCAGGCGGCTCCATCGGTGCTGATGGCGCGCCCAATCGTGTACGGCGTCTCCAGCCCCCGCGCGGCGAAATACATCTCGAAGCCGCCGTCCGCCTGCGCCAGCACGCTGGGACGGACGGTGGCGATCTCCTCGCCTTGCGGCGGCAGGCAGATCTCCGGCGCGCGGCGCCAGTCCAGGCCATCGGTGGAGGTGGCGGCGCGGATGGCGTGGCTCATGTCCGCCTGGGTAGCGCCCCATTCCAGATGGGTGCCGTACCACATGCGCCAGTCCTGCGGGCCGAGGCGCAGCACCCAGGGATAGGACAGGCTGTAGGGATCCACCGGCCCCCGATCCAGGATCGGGCCGAGGAAGCGGCGCGCGAAGCGGCCCTCGCGGGCGCTGCCGAAGGCGACGCCGATGGCATTGCGCCAGGGCACCGCGCCGCCCACGTTCCAGCCCATGTAATAGAGCCGGTCTTCCGTCTCGCCGGGGACGATGCAGCCGATGCCGATGCCGGCATCGTCAAAGGCGCCGATGCCACCGGGGGCCAGGACGGGATCGGCGCTCTGCGCCTCCACTCGCGGCACATCGCCCAGCCGCACCACCAGCGTGCCCACGGAGGACCGGTTGGCCGCGTCGCGGCCACTGTAGAAGATCCGCACCAGATCCCCGTCCAGCGGGTAGGGCACGGGCAGCGCCGCGTGACTCACCAGGGCGGGATGCCCGCCCGTGGGGCCGGCGAACACCAGACCCAGCTTGCGCCAGGCGCCCGTCTGGACGCCGGTCATCAGATGCCCCGCAGCCGGTGGCTGGGCACGGGCGAAATCTCGGTGCCGCGGGGCGCCACCACGCTGCCGTCGGGCAGATTGTCCAGCACCAGGGCGCCGGCCCCGAGCACGCAGCGGGCGCCGATGGTCACATGGTCGCGCACGGTCACATTCACCCCGACAAAGCTCGCCTCGCCCACCCGCACGCCGCCGGAGACCACCACATGGGACGCCATGAAGACATTGTCCTCGATGGTGGAGTGATGGCCGATATGGTTGCCGCTCCACAGCGTCACATTGGCGCCGATGCGGGCGAACGGCTGGATGACGTTGTTTTCCAGGATGAAGCAATTGTCGCCGTGGGTGAGGTCGGCAAACGTCGTCGCCCGGCTGCTCACATAGCTGGCCAATTGGTAGCCCATGGCGCGGGCCGCGGCGGTCTTGGCGATGCGCACCGCATTCAGCTTGGCGTAGCTGATGGCCACGAACAGGTCGAAGCGGTCCGGCGGATAATGGCTCGCCACCTCCTCGAACGGCACCAGCGGGCGATCGAGATAGGTGCTGTCCTTGACGAAGGCGGCATCGACGGTGAACGCCGCCACCCGCCGGGACGAATCGTGGGTGAAGTAGAAGTCCGCGAGCGCGGCAATGTCGCCAGCGCCAAAGACCACGATCTCCTTCATGTCCGATCCTTCATGGCAGGCGGGCGGGGCCTGGACTGACGCTCAGGACTGGCACCGTGCCCGGCTTTAAACCAGGAGCCCACGCTTGTCATGGCGACGCCCGTGCGGCAAGTGTGTTTCCAGCGCGTGACGTGCGCCCCTCCCCAGGAAGCCTCATGGACAAGTATTTCTTCATTGCCGCCACCTTGGCCCTGACCGTCTATGGCCAGATCATGATGAAGTGGCGAGCGATGACCCTGGCGCCGGCCCTGCCGGGGCGCAAGATCGATTACCTCATCACCATGTATACCGACCCCCTGGTGCTGTCGGTCTTCGTCTGCGCGCTGGGGGCCAGCGTGTGCTGGGCGTTGGCGATCGAGCGTATGCCGCTGACGCTGGCCTATCCCTTCATGGCCCTGACCTTTGCTCTGGTGCCGCTGGCCAGCGTTCTGCTGCTGCGGGAAAGCCTGTCCGTCATGCAGATCGTCGGCGCGGCGCTGATCGTGGTCGGCATCGGCCTCAGCGCCGTGACGACCTGAGGCGACAGCCCAACGGCGCAGCGGCGCGAGACGTCGCGCGCGTGGCGGCGGAGGGATGACCTCCCCGTCTTGATGGACGGCAAGGACGTCGGATCGGAAGCGGGTGCTTCGCGCGCGGCGGGTGCGGTGTGATTTGGTGCCGGTTGCCATCCACGACTCGGCACGGTGCCATCGATTGCGCTGGAGCGACGGTATTTTCCTATGACGGGGGCGTGGACAAGCTCGGGCCTGCCGCAGAAACTCGGCGCCGGGATCATGGCCGTGGCGCACCGCTGGCGGGTGCCGCCATGGCCGGTGTTCGGGAGCCCGCATGACGACCGCAACCACCCAGCAGCGATGGTGCGCCGTGTTTGCCGGCAGCGGCGCGCTGGGCATGATCATGATCGACGCCACCGGCACGGCGGTGGCGCTTCCCTCCATCCAGCGCGACCTGATGCTGAGCCACGGCGCCCAGCAATGGATCATCACCCTCTATGCGCTGACCGTCGCGGCCGCGATCGCAACCGGGGGGCGGCTCGCGGATGTCTTTGGCCGCGACCGCGTCTTCCGCACCGGCGTGGCGCTGTTCGCGGCAGGCTCTCTGCTTAGCGGCCTCTCGCTCAACCTGCCAATGCTGCTGTCCGGCCGTGTGCTTGAGGGGCTGGGAAACATCCTAATGGCCCCCGCCGCCGCGCTGCTGGCCACCGAGGCGTTCGGCCCCGCGCAGCGTGGCCGGGCCATGGGCATCTATAGCGGCCTTGGTGGCCTTGCCATGGTGGTCGGCCCCATCGTCTGCGGCGCCCTGGTCCAGGCCGGTGGCTGGCGCTGGGCCTTCTTCGTCAACCTGCCACTGGCCGCCGCCACGCTCCTGACGCTGCGCGCCGCGGGACCCGCGGCACCCGGCCCGCGCGGCGGCACCTTCCGGCCGGCCCACAGCCTGCTGCTGGCGGCGGCGCTGGGGCCGATCGTACTGGGCCTCCAGCAAAGCCATGTCTGGGGCTGGACATCGCCGCTGACGCTCGCCCTCGTCGCTCTGGGCGCTGCCCTTCTGGTGCTCTTCATCCTCGGGCAGCGACACGCCGACGAGCCGCTGGTGGATATGCGCCTGTTTGCCGACCGGCAATTTGCCGCCGACAGCATCGTGCTGTTCTGTGCCCAGTGCGCGCTTGTGGGTCAGTCGGCCTTCGGGGCCATCTATCTTCAGCGGATCCTGCACTTCACGCCGCTGCAATCCGGCCTGGCCATGCTGCTGTTCCTCGTGCCGCTGATGGTCTGCGCGCCCCTGGGCGGCCTGCTCTATGACCGCCATGGCGCGAAGCTGCCCGTGGTCGCCGGCCTGACCCTGGGAACGCTGGGCCTGTTGTGGGAAACGCAGGCCCTGCCACGCGCCGACTTTGTGCTGATGATGCCCGCCCTGGTCGCAACAGGCGCGGGCATGGGCCTCGCCTTGTCGCAAACCTATACGGACGGCACCGCGCGCGCCGCCGAGGGGCAGCGCGGCCGCGCCTTCGGCGCCCTCGACACGGTGCGGCAGATGGGTGGCGCCATCGGCATGGCGGCCATCGGCACGGTGGTCGCCGGCATGGAGCGCGGCCGGTTCCTTGACATCGCGGCTGACGCGGCGCCGGAGGGCGCGGCGCGCAGGGCGCTCGAAGGCCTCATGGAGCAGGCCGTCTATGGCCGGCCGGAGGCAGTGGAGGCGCTGGTGGCGCAATGGCCGGCGGTCGCGTCCGCGCTGCGTCTCAGCGCCGCCCGGAGCATTGGAGACGGCTATTATGTCGGAACCGGCATGGTGGCGCTGGGCCTGCTCGCCGCCGTGCTGTTGATGCGCCGCAAACCCGCCGCGCCGGCCATCGTCAAGGGGGTGTCGTGATGCGCGTCGTTCTCGCCACGCTCGGATCGTTCGGCGATCTCTATCCCATGCTCGCGATCGGGCAGGCCCTGCGCGCGCGCGGTCATGACCCGATCATCGCGGCCCCGCCGGTCTATGCCCCGCGCGTGGCGGCGCTCGGCCTGCCCTTCCATCCCCTGCGGCCGGATTTCCCCCCTGACGTGTTGATGGAGATTTTCGGCGATCCGGTGCATGGCGGGCGGCGGCTGTTCCTCGACCTCGTCTTTCCCCATGTCCGGGAGACCTATGAGGATCTACTGGACGCCACCGAAGGCGCCGATGCACTGGTCGTGGGTGAGCTCGTCCATGTGGCCCGGCCGGTCGCGGCGCGGCGCGGCCTGCCCTGGGCGAATGCCATGCTGGCGCCCTCCACAATGATGTCCGCGCTGGATCCCAGCGTACTGACCTGGTTTCCGGCGGGCTATCACCTGCGCCATCTCGGGGCCTGGCCGCAGCGTTTGCTGTTCCGCCTCATCCGCCGCCAGACGACGCGATGGGCCGGGCCGCTCCTGGCGCTTCAGCGTGAAACGGGGGTGGGCACCGGCGACATCATGTTCACCGACAAGTTCTCGCCCGATCTGGTGCTGGCGCTGTTTCCGCGTGTCTTCGGCGCGCCGCAACGAGACTGGCCGGCTGCCTCCGTACAGACCGGCTTTCCTTTCTTCGCGCAGGAGGCGAGCCCCGAGACCGCGGCGCGGATCGACGCCTTCCTCGCGGCCGGCTCTCCGCCGCTGGTGTTTACGCTGGGCACCACAGTGGTTCATCTGGCGCACGACTTCTACCAGATCGCCGCGGATACGGCCCGCGCACTGGGCCGTCGCGCGATCCTGCTCATGGGCAAGAACCCGCCGCCGGACGCGCCCGCCGATCGGGTGCTGGCGCTGGATTATGCGCCGCATTCCAGCCTGTTCCCCCATGCCGCGGCCGTGGTGCAGCATGGCGGCGTCGGCGGCTGTGCGGAGGCGCTGCGGGCCGGCGTGCCGGTGCTCACCATTCCCTTCGCCTTCGACCAGCCCGACAATGCGATGCGGATGCGCCGCATGGGCGTAGGGGCGGTGCTCCCACACACGAAGGTCAACCGGGTCACCCTCGAACAGAGCCTGCGCGCGGTGCTGGACGATACGGAGCTCGCCGCCCGCGCCAAGGCGGTGGCGCGCGAGATCGACCCCGAGGCGGACATGGCGCGCACCGTGGCGGCGATCGAGGCCCTTCGGGTCAGCCCGGGGCAGCGCAGCTCCGCCACGCTGCCGTACGCCGAACACTGATCACCTCCGGGCGCCAGGAGCCCCCATGTCTACCAGCAAGCCTCCCTTCGATGAGACCGTGGCCGATCATGCCGCGCCCGGCCTGAAGAGCATTGAACTTGCGCTCGCAGCCGGCCATGTGCGGGTGGGCTGGTTTTCCGGTGCCAGCCGCGAGGCGGTGTTGGAGGCGGTCCGCCTTGCCGCCCGCCTCGAGCCCGGCGCTGCCTTCCACGTGGAAACGCCGGACGGAATGGTTGTGGCGCTGGACGACAGCGTTCCGGACGGAGCGCGGCTGACGCTGGTGATCGCCGGCACGGATGCCACCGGGACACATGACGCCGTTCCCGGTCCCAAGCCGTACCCCATCGTCGGAAACCTGCCCGAACTGCACCACGCGGAGGGCCTTGTGGGCGCGATGGCCGATCTCCACGCCCGCTATGGTGACTTCTTCGCCTTCAACGCGCCGGGCGGTCGGGCTTATTTCTGCGCCGATGCCGATATCGTCTCGGAGATGACGGCGGCACCCGACGTGTTCGCCAAAGTGGTGGAGGGCCGCGGCGGCCTCGGCAACCTCGCGGAAAAGAGCGTCGGCAGCGCGCTGTTCACCGCCAGTGACGATGATCCGCTGTGGCATCGCGCGCACCGCATCCTTGCCCCCGCCTTCGGCTCCACGGCGCTGAAGAACTACTATGGCCGCATCGTCGAGGTGGCGGACGACCTGCTGGCCCATCTCGACCGGCTGGGGCCCGACGAGAGCTTCCTCGCGACCGACCTGATGACCCGGATGACCTTTGAGGCCATCTCCTACGCCGCCTTCAACAAGCGGTACGATGCCATCGACTCCCCGGCGCTACCGCCGTTTGTGGAGGCTATGAATCTGGTTCTGGTGGATGCCATGCAGGAGCCAAAGCGCCTCCTGCCGGAAGTCTTCTACCACGAGGCCCGCCGCCAGCGCGCCGCCGCCGACAAGATCATGCTGGATGATGTGAACGCCATTATCCAGGAGCGGCGCGCGCTCATGCAGACTGGCGCGCCCGTGCCGACGGACCTGCTGCAGGTGATGCTCACCACGCCGGACCGGGTAACGGGGTTGAAGCTGCCGGACGACAATATTCGCGGCCAGCTCATCGTCCTGCTGATCGCGGGGCATGAAACCACCAGCGGCATGCTCTCCTACGCGCTGTATCATCTGTGGAAGAATCCGGAAGCGCTCGAAAAGCTGATCGCCGAGGTGGATCAGGTGCTCGGCCGGGACTTCTCCTATGTCCCGACCTATGAGGACTGCGGCCGGCTCGACTACACCCAGCGTGTGCTGAAGGAGGCGCTGCGGCTGTGCCCGCCGGTGCCCATGTTCCCCCGTTATGTCACGCGCGACACGACCGTCGGAAACGGACGCTACGCGGTGAAGGCGGGCGAGCGCATGTTCGTGTCGCTGACGAACTTGCACACCAATCCGCGTTTCTGGGGGCCGGACGCGCACAGCTTCCGCCCCGACCGTTTCCTGCCGGGCGAGGAGGGCAAGCACCACCGCGATGCCTACCATCCCTTCGGCATGGGAGTCCGCTCCTGCATCGGGTTCCAGTTCGCCCTGCTCGAAGCGCGCATGGTGCTCGCCCGCTTCATCCAGAGATACACCGCCCGCCCGCGCGATCCGCATTACGTGCTGCGCCACAAGCAGGCGCTGACCGTGAAGCCGGACCATCTGGAAATGCTGCTGGAACGGCGGCCCGAGGTGAAGGGCCGGTTCCCGGCAAGAGCGGACGCGCCGAAGGATCAGCCGGTTCCGGTCGGGACCGCTGCGGCGGGTCGGCCCATGAGTGTGCTCTACGGCTCCAACATGGGCGGCTGCCGCGACATCGCCCTCGCCCTGGCGCGGGATGCCGGTAGCCGGGGCTTTGCCGCGCGCGTCGCGGAACTCGACGAGCAGGTGGGCCAGCCCTGGCTGACGGAGGGACCGGTGGTCATCGTCACCTCCACCTATAATGGCGCGCCGCCGGACAATGCCGTCGGCTTCGCCCGCTGGCTGGAGACTGCCCCCACGGACACTTGCGCCGGGGTGCGGTTTGCGGTGCTAGGCTGCGGCAATGCGCAGTGGCGCCAGACCTTCCAGAAATTCCCCCGGGCTATCGCCGAGGGTCTCGGGGCGCGCGGTGGCACGCCGCTTCTGGCGCCCGGCGCGGCCGACGCAGACGGCGACTTCGAGGCGGCGGTGGAGAGCTGGACGGCGGGTCTGTGGCATGCGCTCGATAGCGCCAACGTCGGGCGTCCCCAGGACGTCGACGCGGCTGAGACGCCGGCCATCAAGGTGGAGGTGGTGAATTTCGCCGGCGCGGCGGCGGAGGCGGCACCGCGCCGTGGCACGGCACTCGATCAGGACGCCGTGCGGATCGAGGTGCGGGTCAACCGCGAACTGCAAGCGCCGGACGCGCGCGGGTCTACCCGCCATATCGAGCTGTCCCTGCCCGCCGGCGCCGCCTATTCCGCCGGCGATCATCTGGGCGTCTTCCCCAGCAATCCGGCGGCACTGGTGGCCGCCGCGCTGGCGCATTGCGGCTTGGTCCCTGAAACGCCGGTGCTGCTCACCGCCCTGAAGCCGGAAGCGGAGGGGGAGGGTGGGCTGCCCTTCGGCGTGCCGGTCCGCGTGGGCGAGCTTCTCGCCGAGCATGTGGACCTGGCCGGCCCGGTGACGCGGCGCGAACTGCGGGCCTGGATGATGGCGGCCCGCTGCCCGCCCGATCAGGCCCGGATCACTCAATGGCTCGCCGATTTCCCGACCCTTGCTGCCAGTAGGCCGCGCATGGTGGATCTGCTCGCACAGGTGCCGTCGGTGCAGCTCGATCTGGCCACCTTGCTCAGCCTGCGGCCGGCGCTGAAGCCGCGCTACTATTCTATCTCGTCCTCGCCCTTGCTGGCGCCGGATAGCTGCTCACTTACCGTTGGGGCGCACCGTTTCCGATGCGGCGACGGAACCGAGCATGAGGGCCTGTGCAGCACCTATCTCGCGGGCCGCGCCGAGGGCACGACGCTACGCGTGGTTGTGAAGGACACGGGCAGCGCCTTTCACCTGCCGGAGGATCCTTTGGCGCCGCTCATCCTTGTGGGCCCAGGCACCGGCATCGCGCCCCTGCGCGGCTTCATCCAGGAACGGCACGCGCTGAAGGCGAAGGGCGTTGAGGTGGGGCCGGTCCTGCTGTTCTTCGGCTGCCGGAACGAGGGCGATTACCTCTATCGCGAGGAACTGGAGGCGTACCAGGACGAAGGCACGCTGAACCTGCTGGCGGTCGCCTTCTCGCGCCGCGAGGACACCCCAAAGACCTATGTGCAGGATCTGCTGCGGGCCCATTCCGCCACGGTCAAGGAACTGGTCGCGCGCGGGGCCTCCATCCTGATTTGCGGCAATGCCCGCACCATGGCTCCCGATGTCCGCGCGGCCCTGACCGACATCCTCGGGGCCCCGGCCTTGCCCGAGCTGGAAGCCGCGCAGCGCTACCTCCTGGACGTTTGGGCCTCCAACTGACGATGATCAGCCGCTTCGCGTCAGGCATGGCGATGCATGGCGATCTCGCCGTGCACCTGGCGATCGCTGGACCAACGTCGGCGATATCCGAGACGCGTTCTTGATATCCGAGCGCTGCCTTATCTGCGACACGACGCTGGCAAGGTGCGCATATCCGAACTCGAGCTCGCGGGGGACATTCGATGTGAGCAAATTGGAGAGCCAAAGCTCTTTGCTCGACGCAATACCTTCGAAGGCGGCTGCTGACGTATAATGATACAGCGTCTATCTCGGAATGAATTCGAAATACGCCACCGCTTCCCCTCGTGTGCGGCGCCGCTCTCATCAGGAATGCCGGGCGGCTCTCATCCACTCCCGCCCCACGCGTCGGTCGCGTAGCGAGCCGACGTCGGTTGTGCGATCTGGAGATGAGTGTCTGCAAAACCCGTAACCATCCACCATCGTTTTCTTGACGGATCGTGGAGGGTTTCAGCTCCGGAGGAGCTTAGTCCTTGAAGCCGCTGGCGCGCCCTAGGGGAGTCGAACCCCTCTCTCCACCGTGAAAGGGTGGCGTCCTAACCGATAGACGAAGGGCGCTGCGGCGGCGTTCTTATAGGGTGACGATTCCGAGCCTGCAAGGGGGAGGCGGTTCCGGGTGCATAAAGCCTGTGGGTAGTGATCCGGCTCAATGCCCCGAAACCGTGTTAGATCAGTGAGTTAGGCTCACCATTTGCCGGTGTTCGGCATCGAGGCCCAAGGCTCTTGCGGAGGCAGGGCGCCGCCCTTTTGCAGCAGTTCGATGGAAATATTGTCCGGCGACCGCACGAACGCCATGTGGCCGTCGCGGGGAGGACGGTTGATGGTGACGCCGCCGTCCTTCAATTTGGCACAGGTGGCGTAGATGTCGTCCACCTCCAGGGCGAGATGGCCGAAGTTGCGGCCCTCGCCATAGGCTTCCGGGTCCCAATTGTAGGTCAGCTCGATTTCGCCGCCGCCGGTCTGGCCGGGGGCGGCCAGGAAGACCAGGGTGAAGCGACCGGCCGGCACCTCCTTGCGGCGGACCTCCTGCAATCCCAGCTTGGTGCAATAGAATTCCAGCGACTGATCAATGTCGGTCACGCGGACCATGGTGTGGAGAAAACGCATGACTGGCCCTTCGGGACATGGGAGAGGAGCGCCGGTTGGCGGCGAGCGGAACGTATGATGTTCGAGCCCGATCTCAAGACCGCCCAGGCGCTTCTCGCGGATTTTATCCAAGACGCCACCAGCGTCGTCGCCTTCACCGGCGCCGGGCTATCCACGGAATGCGGCATTCCCGACTTTCGCTCGCCGGGCGGCCTGTGGACGCAGAACAAGCCGATTCCGTTTGATGCGTTCGTGGCCCATCGGGAGGTCCGCAACGAAGCCTGGCGGCGCAAGTTCGCCATGGATGCCGCCTTTTCCGGCGCGGTGCCGGGGCGCGGGCACAAGGCTTTGGCCCGGCTGGTGGCGAATGGGCGGATGAGCGGCATCATCACCCAGAATATCGACGGCCTGCACCAGGCCTCCGGCGTTCCCGATGCGGCCCTGGTGGAACTGCACGGCAATGGCACCTATGCCACCTGCCTCGACTGCGGCACCCGCCAGGAACTCGCTTGGGTGCGCACCCAGTTCGAAGCGACGGGGGGCACCGCCCCGGATTGCCCGCACTGCGGCGGCCCAGTGAAAAGCGCCACCATTTCGTTCGGCCAGGCCATGCCGCAGCGGGAGATGGAGCGGGCGATCGAACTGACGCAGGACTGCGATCTGTTCATCGTGCTGGGCTCGTCGCTGGTGGTCTATCCTGCGGCGGGGTTGCCGGCGATCGCCCGCCGGGCGGGGGCGAACCTGGTGATTCTCAACCGCGAAGCCACCGACCTGGATCCGGTCGCCGATCTCGTGGTGAGGGCGGACATCGGCGACGTGCTGGAGCCATTCTGCACTGAGGGCGGCTGAGCGCGAGATTCTCACATCGCACTGCAACGAAAAGGTGTGCGTGGGAGCCGCAAATTGCTATCCTGTGCACTCCTGAACGGTTCCCGCACGCGTAGGTCGGGTTTGTCATGGGGTCTGATGCACTGGGTCTCGGACCGCGGCTGAACCATCCCCTGGAGGAACCTGCGGAAACGCCGGTTGATCTGGTGGAAGTGTCCGGTGCCGTGAAATGGTTCGATGCCGGAAAGGGCTACGGCTTTATCGTGCCGGACGGCGGAGGCCCCGACGTGCTGGTGCATGTGACGTGCCTGCGCCGGGACGGCTTCAGCGCTGCCATGGAAGGCGCGCGGATCGTCTGCGAGGCGGTTCAGCGCGCCAAGGGCCTGCAAGCCTTCCGAATCATCTCCCTGGACATGTCCACTGCGGTTCAGTCGCCGGCGCCGCCGCCGCGCGAGCGCGTTCACATTGCCCCGACCGGCGACTTCGAACCGGCGGTGGTGAAGTGGTTCAACCGCGTGCGCGGGTTCGGCTTCCTGTCGAAAGGGGAGGGCATGCCCGACATCTTCGTGCACATGGAGACGTTGCGGCAGCAGGGCCTCACGGAATTGCGTCCGGGACAGACGGTCCTGGTGCGCTACGGTGACGGACCAAAGGGCCTGATGGCGACGGACGTGAAAGCGGACGATGTCGCGCTGGGCGCCTACTGACCCTCGATTTCAGCGTCTTGGCTGTCCGCCCCCCGCGCCTCACCGTGGCGGTCAGGAGGCGGTGTCGGACGGGGGCTGGTCCGTGGTGGGTTCTGCCCCATCTCCCCTTCCCTCCGATGCGCTTCCATCCTATCGGCTGGAGCGCATCTGATTGTGGTTCACCGCCATCCCACTCCCGGCACATCGAGGCCTGTCATGACCGTTATGGCCCAGCGGCCCGCTTTTCGATCCCGCATGTCCCAGACGCACGGAGGCCTTGCGGCTCTGCGGGCCTTCGCCCTGAGCCTCCTGATCCTGTGCGGCATCTCGCAGGCCGTGCGCGCGGCGAGCCTGGACCCGGTTGAAATCGCCACCAAGACGGGGGTGGTGCTCATCGAGGTGGAAGTGGCCCGCACGCAAGACCAGCGGGCCACCGGCCTGATGAATCGGAAGGTGCTGCCCGAGCGGCAGGGCATGCTGTTTGATTTCGGCTCCGACCAGCCGGTCTATATGTGGATGAAGAATACATATATACCGCTCGACATGCTGTTCATCCGGGCGGACGGCACCATCGCCCGGATCGAGGAAAACACCACGCCCTTCTCAGAACGCACGATTTCGTCCGGTGAGCCGGTGCGCGCGGTGATCGAGATCGGCGGCGGCGAGGCCCGCAAACTCGGCATCGCCCGCGGGGACAAGGTCGCAAACACCTTGTTCCGAGGCCCGTAAGGCAAGGGATGCGGGGCTGATCGAAGCGGATCGCGATGCGGCGGCGGTACGATCGCGAGGGTTGAATGGACGGCTGCATGCGTCCAGGTTCGGGACTGGGTGCCTGTGGCTGAAGCGGCATCGGAAAGTGGCTTGTTGTGGTGGCTGATGTGCCGATGCGGTGCGTGTGGGAGTCTCTCGTGTGAACGCGCGTCTCTTCCGCCTGCTCGCGGCGCGGGACATGCGGGCACGGCTTGTTCGCATCCTGTCCGCGGTCGCCATCGGGGCGGCGGTGGCCGTCATTCTGCTGCTGCAGGGATATCTGCTCTGGCAGGTGCGGGCTGCGGCGTGGAACAGCGCCATGCGGTCGGCGGAGAACGTCCTTGCGACCCTGAGCGCCAGCATCGAACGCAATCTCAATATCGTGGATCTGTCGCTGGCGGGCGTCCAGGAAGCATTCCACCTGGTGGATCTGAAAGGGCTGGATCCCCAGATCCGCAACATGGCACTGTTCGATCGGGCGGGAACCGCGGAATACCTGGGGTCCATGCTGGTGCTCTCACCCACCGGAAAGATCATCTATGATTCCGGCGGCTCGCCCGCGCGGGACGGCGATTTTTTCGATCGTGACTACTTCCAAGTGCATCGCGACCGTCAGGCCGGAACCTATCTGAGCGCGCCCTATGACAGCCGCCTGCGCGCGGGCGATCCCAGCATCGCGCTGAGCCGGAGGCTGACGGGGCCGGACGGGCAGTTCGAGGGTGTCGTGATGGGCGCCGTGCGGCTGGCTTATTTTTCATCCTTGTTTTCGAATGTCCGGCTGGGACGGTCCGGCATCATCTCCATTACGCGCACCGACGGCACCATGGTGATGCGCACGCCCTCCACCGATGGCAAAGGCAATGTCGGCCTGAACATCGGCGGCAGTCCGACGTTCCAGCGCATGCTCTCCGGGCCGGTGCAGGACTTCACGGCGCGGGCCGTCGTCGACGGCATCACCCGCCACTATGTGTACGGCCGCCTTGGCAGCTATCCGCTGGTCTTGGCGGTGGGCTTTTCCGTCGAGGATGTCTTTGACAGCTGGATTGCGGAAGCCGTGACCATTTTTGGCACCGGCGTGCTGGTCTGCATCATCATCATCGGGCTGTTCATCTCGCTCCAGCGGGCCCTCGCCCGGCAGATGAAGGTGGAGGACGAACTGGAGCGCTTGGCCACCACCGACGTGCTGACGGGCCTTTCGAACCGGCGGCAGTTTGACGATGCCCTGTCCCGGGAATGGGATCGCACGGCCCGCCTGGAGCAGCCGCTGTCGTTGCTGATCGTAGATGTGGACCGCTTCAAGAGCGTCAACGACAATTTCGGCCACGAGATGGGCGACCAGCTTCTGCGCGCCATCGCCGATGCCATCAGCAGTTCGCTCCTGCGTCCGGATGATGTCTCCGCGCGCTATGGCGGGGACGAGTTTGCCGTGTTGCTGCCGGCGACCGGCCGCGAGGGGGCGCTTGGCGTCGGCGAACGCATTCGCAGCCGGGTGGAGGACCTCCAGCTCAGCGACGGGAAGGGGCGGGTGCTGCGCGCGACCGTGAGCATCGGTCTGGGCACGGTCCATGTGCCACCGGATGGCCAGATGGAGAGCCTGTTCCGCGCCGCCGATCTCGCGCTGTACAAGGCAAAGGATGCTGGGCGCAACAGCGTCGCCGCCCTTCCGTGACCGGGTCGGGCGCGGCTGATCGCGGGCGGAACCTGGTGCCCAGTCCCGCCCGCGACGGTGCGGGACTTTGGGTGCCGTGACCGCGTTCGATGTCGTTTTGTTCCGTTATCCACCGCGCCGCCCTTGCGCCACGGCTGCAAAAAACGTACGCAACACAAGCCTTCGCGGCACGTCGGAGCATAGCGCAGCCCGGTAGCGCATCTGCTTTGGGAGCAGAGGGTCGCAGGTTCGAATCCTGCTGCTCCGACCATTTTCCGCGAAATCCCCGCAGATCGCCTGCCATTTGCCCGCTGACCGGTCGCGGCGATCAACTGGCGCGGGGCAATTCCACCCGCTGCAGCAATCCCCCGCCTGGCCGGTTGGCCAGCGAGAGCACGCCGGCGTGGCGGGTCACGATTTCATGGGCGATGGCAAGGCCCAGCCCCGCGCCGGGGATGGTGGCCTGCCGGGCGGGATCCACGCGAAAGAACGGTTCGAACACCCGCGCCATGAGCGCCTCGGGAATGCCCGGGCCATCATCCTCGATCACCAGGACGCCTTTTCCCGCCTCCGCATAGACGCCGATCCGCGCGGCTCTGCCATGGGTAGCCGCATTCACCATCAAATTGCGCACGGCCCGCTTCAAGGCGATGGGCTGGCCCACCACCGTGACCGCGTCGGCGCGCAGCAGCTCGGCATTGAGGCCGGTCTCCTGCAGTTCCTGGGTGAGATCCTGTGCCAGGGTGTGCAGGTCGATGGCTTCACTGCCGGCCCCCTCCACCTCCTCGCGCACCAGGCGGATGGCGCTGTCGGCGATGCGGTCCAGTTCGCTGAGATCGGCCAGCCATTGCTCCCGTTCCTCCTCCAGGAATTCCGCGCGCAGGCGCATGCGGGTGAGGGGGGTGCGCAGATCGTGGGCCGCCGCCGCCACGATCCGCATGCGGCTCTCCATGGAGCTTTTCAGCCGCGCCGACAGCCGGTTGATGGCAACGGCGGCGGCCCGCACCTCGGTGGTCCCGGTCTCTTCCAGCTTCGGCAGTTCGCCATCCGGGCCGATTTCCGCCACCGCCTTTTCGATGATGGCGAGGGGCTGAGTCATCCGATACACCGCAACAATGACGACGCCGGTTGTGCCCAGGGTAATGAGCAACAGCCATCCCCCAAGGATGAGGCTGAAATTGTTCGGCGGCGGCGGCATCATATGCACGGGAAGCACTAGATAGCGCCCGTCCGGCAGGCGGACCGACGCGCTTCCGGCGCCGCCCTGCTCAGGCTGGTAGACCGTCACCGTCTGGGCTTCGCCGCGGGCTTCCATGGCACGGGTCAGCATCCGCGATGCCACCGGATCGAACCAGCCCTCCGGCGGGTTGGACCGCACGCCCGCCAGTGCACTTCCCTCGGTTCCCGAGCCGCCGCGCAGCAGCTCAAGGATCAGGGCAATCTCCGCAACGATGGCTTCCTCGCCACGCCGTTCGGGGCGCGGACCCAGCACATAGAAAAAGAACACGGTCGAAATCGCCACAACCACGAGAATGGCAATGACCAGAAGGGCGGTCAGCTTGGTGCGCAGGGTATTCATGATTGCGCCTTCATGGTTTCCACCCGGACGGATAGCTGGTAGCCGCCGTTGCGCTGGGTCTTCAGGATCTGGAAGCTCCCCGCATCGCCCAGCTTGCGCCGGACCCGGCTGACCAGCACGTCGATGGAACGATCGAACGGGCCGGCTTCCCGGCCCTGGGTGATGTCCAGCAACTGGTCCCGCGACAGGATGCGGCCCGGCCGCTCCAGGAATGCCATGAGCAGGTCGAACTCCGCCGAGGTGAACGGCACTTCCTCGCCGTCCGCCATGGTGACGCGGCGGGTGCCGTGGTCGGCGGTAAATCCGGCGAACCGGAACGCCGCTCCAGGGACGACCGGCTCCTCGCGCTCGGACGAGCGGCGCAGCACGGCGCGGATCCGCGCCACCAGTTCGCGGGGATTGAACGGCTTGCCGAGATAGTCGTCGGCCCCGATCTCCAGGCCGATGATGCGGTCCACATCTTCCTTCAAGGCGGTGAGCAGGATGATCGGCACGCGGGAGCGTCCGCGCAAGGAGCGGCAGAGATCCAGGCCCGAGGCGTCCGGCAGCATCAGGTCGAGCACCACCAGGTCGAACCGATTGACGGCGAGGCGCTCCTCCATCTCGCGGCCGCTGGCGGCGACGGTGGTTCTGAAACCCTGGGCCACCAGGTAGCGCGCCAGGAGCTTGCGGATTTCCTGGTCGTCGTCGACCACCAGCACATGGGGCGCGTTATCCACTCTGTCGTCCTTCTCCTCGCCTGGGCGGTCTGTAACCGTCATCCCCGCTGATTACGGTACGGCGGGCGCCGGGCCGACGCCAGAGTGCAACGGGGCGTTGCTCAGAGGGCCGTGGCAACATTGGGTTACAAAACCTGCTCGAACGGTAACACCCCGCAATCCGCCGACCATCGGTAGCAACCCCCTCCCGCCAGGATGTCCTCAACGAAACGGGACAGGACATCACGGCTGATGATTACCCGGAAAGTCTGCGCGGCGACCCTGCTGGTCGGCATTGGGGTCGCAGGATATTGCGGCGCCATGGCGCATGCCGATACGAGTAAGACCAGCGATCGTCTCCCTGTCTCAGGCGCGGTCGCGGCCTATAGCGGAAGCCGGATCGCCGATGGCGCTGGAATGCCCACGCCGGGCGGTCCCGCCAAGGGTGGCCGGCAGGCCGGTCCGCCGCCTTTCATGGGTGGACCGTTCCCCGGCCCCCGGTTCCCGCCGCCGCCTCCGGGCCCGGTGGAACTGGCCGGCGCGTTGAGTGCGGCCGAAACCGCCCTCGGCATCCGCAGCGACCAGCTCGATGCCTGGCGCGATTTCACCGACGCGCTGCTGGCCCTGGCTCAGCCGCCGGCCCCTCCGGACCTGGTTGATGGGTCGGTCCCGTTCGCCCGTCCGGCAGCCTTTGCCTCCAAGGTGATCGCCGATGGCAAGAAGGCCGAGGCGCTCGCTGCGGCCATCGACAAGCTGAAGGCCAAGCTCTCGGCGGCGCAGATGGAGCGGGCGGGGCGCCTGGAAGCGCTGCTGTTGCCCCCTCCGCCGTTCGGGGGCGGGGCGCCTCCGCCCGGCCCTGACGGCCATCGCCCGCCGCCTCCGCCGCTCCCGGCGGGCGTGCCCGGCTGATCTTATCGAAAAGAAGGAGGCTCTCCCCCACCACGGGCCTTCTTCCTACGGCGGATCTGCTGCGGGGCAGACCGCCGTTCTCTTCACCCGCCGGCCCTGCCGGCGGGCGTGACGGACAGGAGCCTTTCCCCACCATGGGCTTCTGTCCCGCAGCGGGCGTGCGCGAGCATGCTCGCTGCCCTCAATGCGGGAGGTTCTCCCCCACCAGGAACCTTCCTCTACGGCGGATCTGCTGCGGGGCAGTCCGCCGTTCTCTTCACCCTTCGGCCAAGCCGAGGGGCGTGACGGAGAGGAGCCGTTCCCCACCACCGGTTCCTGTCCCGCAGCGAGCGTGCTCAAGCGCGCGCTCGCTGCCCATCTTCCCGTCGCGCGGCGGTATCCGTCACGAAGGCGCGGCGAAATCGACAGCCCATGTCGGGTCGGGGGGCCCACTGCGCGCCGCTCGGTGTGCCCGCTTGCGGGCGGAGGAGCGGCAGGACCTTTTTCTGAAAGGACGGCTCATGCAACGCTCACTGGAAAATCCCGATGCTGTCGCCGAACTGATGGCCAAGGCGCTCTATGAGCAGCAATACGGCCGGGTGTGGGAAGACGCGACCCAATGGGCGCGTCGCGACAGCCTGTCCTGCGCTCTGACGATGATCGAGACCCTGCGGCAATCCCAGGTCCTTCCGGCCGCCTTGCTCTCCTGTCTGCCGCGCGCGCCCCTGTCCTGAGAGGATGGATCGCGGGCGGCCGGTCCACGCGCAGAGATGCTGTCAGAGGTAGTAAGGAACCGTCGATTTGAGGTGATTTCCGAGCTTGGGGAAACTTTCTGCCCCGCGGGGCGTTCAAGAGAGCCTTCCTCCTGCTCAGCGAGACGCTCATGCTCGAAAGATCCGCCGGCCCCCGCGACGTGCTGCCTGGTGATTCCACCACTCTGGGCACCACTTATGATGGGGAGGGGACCAATTTCGCGCTGTTCTCTGCCGCTGCCGAACGGGTCGAGGTGTGTCTGTTCGATGCCGCCAGCGGTACCGAGCTGGAGCGCGTCACCCTGCCCGAATATACCAATGAGGTGTGGCACGGGTACCTCCCCGGCGTCGGCCCCGGCACCCTTTACGGCTATCGGGTGCACGGCCCCTACGATCCGGAGAACGGCCACCGCTTCAATCCCAACAAGCTGCTGCTGGATCCCTACGCCCGCGAACTGGCGGGAGAGGTGGTCTGGTCACCGGCCCACTTCGGCTATGTGCTGGATGCGGAGGAGGCCGACCTCTCCTTCAGCACCGACGACAATGCCGCCGGAATGCCCAAGTGCCGGATCCTCGATCCGAAGGCGATGCAGCGCGATCCTGCGCGCAAGCCCTGCATCCCCTGGGACCGCACGGTGTTTTATGAAGGCCACGTCCGCGGCCTGACCCAGTTGCACCCGGCGGTGCCGGAAGAGCTGCGCGGCACCTTCGACGGCCTCGGACAGAAGGCCCTGGTGGACTATATCAAGAGCCTCGGCATCACCTCGGTGGAACTGCTGCCGATTCACGCTTTTCCCGACGATTCACACCTGGCGGAAAAGGGCCTCACCAATTACTGGGGCTACAACACCATGGCGTTCTTCGCCCTGGAACAACGCTACCTCGGCCCCAAGGGCGTCGGTGGCTTCCGGGACATGGTGCGTACCTTCCACGATGCCAATATCGAGGTCATCCTCGACGTGGTCTACAACCACACCGCCGAGGGCAATGAACTGGGCCCGACCCTGTCGTTCAAGGGCATCGACAACTTCAGCTACTACCGCACGCTGCCGGAAACCCCGCGCTATTACATCAACGACACCGGCACCGGGAATACCGTCAATGTCTCCCATCCCCGCGTGACCCAGATGGTGATGGATTCCCTGCGCTATTGGGCCACCGACATGGAAGTGGACGGCTTCCGCTTCGATCTCGGCACCATCCTGGGGCGCGAGCCATCGGGCTTCGACCAGCGCGGCGGCTTTTTCGATGCGGTCGGCCAGGATCCGGTTCTGTCCAAGGTCAAGCTGGTGGGCGAGCCGTGGGACATCGGCCCCGGCGGCTATCAGGTCGGCGGCTTCCCTCCGGGCTGGGCGGAATGGAACGACAAATATCGCGACTCGGTGCGCGACTATTGGAAGGGCGCGGAGGGCCTCATGGGCGATTTTGCCGCCCGCGTGACCGGCTCCGGCGACATCTATGACCTGCGCGGCCGCCGGCCGTGGGCCGGGGTGAATTTCATCACCGCCCACGACGGTTTCACCCTCAACGATCTCGTCTCCTATAACGACAAGCACAACGAGGCCAATGGCGAGGACAATAAGGACGGCCATTCGGACAACCGCAGCTATAATTACGGCGTTGAAGGCCCCACCGATGATGCCGAGATCACGGCGGTCCGCGAGCGCCAGAAGCGCAACATGCTGGCCACCCTGCTGCTCTCGCACGGCACGCCCATGATCCTCGCCGGCGACGAGTTCGGCCGGACCCAGGATGGCAACAACAACGGCTATTGCCAGGACAATGCGCTGTCGTGGCTGGATTGGGAGGGCATCACGCCGGAAGGGCAGGCCCTGACCGATTTCGTCCGCTCGCTTCTGGCAATGCGGGCGGCGCAGCCGCTGCTGCGCCGGGACAGCTTCCGCGATGGCATGGTGGTCACCTGGCTCAATCCCGGCGGCGGCGAGCAGACCCCGGAGCAATGGGCCGATGCGGGTGCCAACTCCATCGCCCTGCGGCTGATGCGGGAGGATCTCGAAGCCGACGACGGCGAGGTGTGGTCGGACATCGTCATCGCCTTCAATGCCCATGACGGGCCGGTGGACTTCAAACTCCCTGAGCGGGAGGGGCAGGTCTGGCGAGCGGTGATCGACACCGAGGCCCCGGAGGGCGGCGACCGCGAAACTCCCGGTGGCGAAGAGGCGATTGAATTGCCCGCCCGGTCCCTGGTGGTGTTCGCCTGATCCCATCAGGTTTGTGATTGCGCGAGGCGGCAGGCAATGCCGCCTCGCTGGCGTTTGAACAGCCTGGAGATGGCGGGGGCGATCCCGACTTGCTAACCATGGGGCGCCGCGCCGCTGTCGAGGGACGTCTCCGTCTTGGGCAGCGAGGCCGGCCTCAGAAACGCGGGCGCCGTATGGCGACCGCACGCAAGCCGGGGGATGCATGACCGCCTATTCCGCCCTTTCCGCCCATTTCGGCCGCGCCGCGGCTTTGTCCAACGCCTTGGGCATCCTGCAATGGGACAGCGATACCATGATGCCAAAGGGCGCCGTGGGCACCCGGGCCGAAAGCATGGCGCTGCTGCGGGTGCTGGCCCATGGCATGGTGACCGATCCGCGCATCGGCGACTGGCTGGCGGAGGCCGACGCCCAATCGGATCTTGATCCTTGGGCGCAGGCCAATATCCGCGAGATCCGCCGCATCTGGACCGTGGAAACCGCCTTGCCGCCGGATCTGGTGGAAGCCTCCAGCAAAGCCATTTCCGCCTGCGAGATGGCCTGGCGGCAGGCGCGGGCGGATTCGGATTTCCCTTCGCTTCTGCCGTATCTGGCGGAGGTGCTGAAACTCCAGCGCGAGATCGGCCGGGCCAAGGGCGAGAAGCTCGGCCTCAGCCCCTATGACGCGCTGCTGAACGATTATGAGCCCGGCGGCCGCTCGGAGCGCATCGACGCTTTGTTCGAGGATCTGGCCGCCTTCCTGCCCGGCTTTACCGAAGAGGTTCTGGCCATCCAGGCCCGCCGGCCGGTGGACCCGGCGCTGGACGGCCCGTTCGCCATCGAGGCGCAGCGGGCGCTGGGCGTGAAGATGATGGGCGTGGTGGGCTATGATTTCCAGCGCGGGCGCCTGGATGTCTCCACCCATCCGTTCTGCGGCGGCGCCGACAATGACGTGCGCATCACCACCCGCTATGACGAGGCCGATTTCGCCCGTGCCCTCATGGGCGTGATGCACGAGACCGGCCACGCGCTCTATGAGCAGGGCCGCCCGCAGGCGCTACTGGGCCAGCCGGTGTCTCAGGCCCGCAGCATGAGCGTGCATGAGAGCCAGTCGCTGCTGATGGAGATGCAGGCCTGCCGCAGCCCCGAGTTCCTGCACTTTGCAGCCCCGCACATGCGCGAGGCGTTCGGCGGCACCGGGGCGGGATGGGAGCCCGAGGCATTGTGGCGGCGCTATACCAAGGTCGAGCGCGGCTTCATCCGGGTGGATGCGGACGAGGTGACCTATCCGGCCCATGTGATCCTGCGCTACCGGCTGGAGAAGGCGCTGATCGGCGATGAGATGCCGCTCTCCGAACTGCCCTCGGCCTGGAATGCGCAGATGCAGGACTTGCTGGGCGTTGTGCCGCCCAATGACCGGCTGGGCTGTCTCCAGGATGTGCACTGGCCGAGCGGCGGCTGGGGCTATTTCCCCACCTACACTTTAGGTGCCATGACCGCCGCTCAGGTGTTCGATGCGGCCAACCGGGCCGAGCCGGACATTCTGCCAGGCATCGCCCGCGGCGATTTCACACCCCTGGTGGGCTGGCTGCGCACCCATATCCACAGCCAGGGCTCGCTCTATCAGACCGACGATCTGCTCACCCGCGCCACCGGCCGGCCGCTGGACGCGGGCGTGTTCAAGGCCCATCTGCGCCGGCGCTATACCAGCGAGGCGTGAGGCTCAGGCCGTCCCTCAGACCTGGACGACATGATTGTCGAACTGTGGCCCGCCGGTGCGGCGGGCCACCACGCCGAGGCCTTCGGCGGTTGCCGCCAGCAGGATGACCTCGCCATAGCCGCTGGTGGCGATGAACTGGCCGGGGGTGCGGGTGCCGGCCAGGCCGCAGCCGTCCACCAGGGGCACCGCCCCCACATAATGCCCATCGCGCTGCCACACCGCCACCCGCCCGCCGCGCGGCGTGGCGCAAGCGACGAAGGCGCCGGACCGGTCGAGGGCCACCGAGCCCACATAGCCGCGCAGCGCCCGCAATTCATTCTCCGGCGCATCAAACGGGGTGAGCGCCCCGTTCGCCGCGATGGCGAACAGCAAGGGGCGGGCGACGCCGTCCTTCAGCAAGTCCTGGGCGGCCACCACCGTTCCGCGATCATCGCTCGCCAGATGCCGAAGCGACAGGCTGGCCAGATCCGCCGAGAGCACCCCTTCGCCGCGCAGGGCGCCCGTGGCCGGGTCCAGCAGCGTGATGGTGCTGCCGGTCACGTCCGCATCTCGGGCTTCCGGGGTGTTGGGCTCGATGCCGCCATTGGCGATCACCAGCACCGGACCGGCGCGCATCAGATCGTGCGGGCCATCGCCGCCGGTGGGCCATTCGGCTGCGATGGCGAAATCGCCCGCCACGCTGCGCGCCGCCAGCATGCCCCGGCCCATGGCCCGCTTGGCGCCTTCGTCCACGCCGCGCTCGATCTCATTGGTGAGGAACACGGTGCCGTCGGGCGAAAACCGGCCATGGCCGGAAAACACCCGCCCGGCGCCGGGGGCGAACTCGCCGACCTGGCCGCCTTTGTCCCGGTCGAACACCAGGGCCACATGCCCCGGACGCCGACCCACCGCCACCGCCAACGGCCCGCGCGGACTGGCAACGATGCCGTGCAGGCGGGCCGGCGAGGGGACGCGCGGGGTGGCGGACAGTTCGCCCCCGACGCTCAGGGCGGCGAAGCCATCGCCGACGCGTGCCGTGGTCAGCCAGCCCTCATCCAGTGCATGCACCGCTGCAAAGCCCTGGCGGGGCAGCAGCAGGGCGGCGCCCGTAGCGGTCAGCAGGCTGCGGCGGGTGATCGGCATCTGTGTCACTCCTTCGGCCCCCGCCAAGATCCGGTGTTCAGTCGCCGTCCAGCGCATTGAAGCCGAGCGAGATGGCGAAATAGGATGCCACCGGCCGGTAGACGGTCAATTGCGCCGCCTTGAACACCTTGACCGCCGCCTGAACCTTGCCGACACCCGCCGCGCTCTGGGCGGCCGCGCCGAGATCGTCGGGGAAATCGGCGGCGGCCTTGTCGGCGGCGCCGGCGGCCTTGTTCACCACGAACTGCGGCCGGCTGGGCAATTGCTTGCCGATCTCCTGCAACAGGGCATCGGCGCTCTGGATCATCACCGTGACCACCCGCCCGGACCGGGCCGCGCGCCAGCCGTCCGCCAGCATCGGCTTAGCGTCCTGGGGGCCGGTGCCGAGCACGGGCAGGATCTTGGTGTCGGTGACCCGCTGATAGGCGCCGGACAGATCGGTGAGGATCATGCCGGGCAGGGCCCCCACATCCGGAAACAGAGCCGGATCGCCCTTGCCCGAAACGATGGCGCCCAGGGCGCCGCTGGTGCGGTCGCCCCAGGCGGTGCGCACCTCGGAGGCGATATTGGCAAGATTCAGGGCGATGGCGCTGCCATAGGCGCAGCGATGGGCGGCTTCCGGGCCGCCGGCCAGCGCCTGCGCGGCGCCGTCTTCATAGAGCAGGCGCTCCAGGGCCGGCAGGCCCTGCACCGCGGCGCTGGACTGGGCAAAGCGCAGGGGTTCAAGCCGCGCGGGATCGGCATCGCCGATGATTTCGGCCATGCCGCGGGAAATGGCGTTGCGGCGATCGGGGAAGAAGTTGAACCGATCGGCCCGCAGCGACA
Source organism: Azorhizobium sp. AG788 (assembly GCF_943371865.1). Taxonomy (GTDB): domain Bacteria; phylum Pseudomonadota; class Alphaproteobacteria; order Rhizobiales; family Xanthobacteraceae; genus Azorhizobium. The sequence continues at coordinate 143,932 of NZ_CALRWL010000008.1, forward strand.
GGGACACCGGACCCATGGTGACGAATTCGACCGCCGTCCAACTGTCCGCCGTCTTGGCGAAGGCCGCCTTCAAGGTGGATGCGCCCGCAAGGTCCGGCTTCGCGCAAAAGCTGGCCCAGGCCTGTTTTTGCGCCGCCGTTGCGGCCACCAGCGCGTCATAACGGGGCAGAAGCCAGGCCTCGATCAAGGCCACCGGATCCAACGTCGGCCCAGGGGCCGCAGCCGCGGGGCCGACGAGGGTGGCGCAGGCCAGTGCCGCGAGGAGGAACCGTCGGGACAGTGGCTTCATAGCGTGGGCTCCCATAGAGGCGCAAAGTTGCCGGCATCACGCCACCGGCCGTGTCGCAGGAAGAAGGTCAAGGCAGTCGCGCGCAAGCTACGCCGATGCGGTTCCAGGGTCACTTGGGCCAAGGTCGGGGCGGCTCTGTGTCGCTGCATCAGAGCCGTCCCACATAGGCCAGGAGCGCGTCTTTTTCCCGCCGGGGCAAGGCCTGGAAGCGGCGCACCGCCCGCTCAGCCTGCCCGCCGTGCCAGAGAACCGCCTCTTCCACTGAACTGGCACGGCCGTCATGCAGCAGGCCGGTGCGGCGGGAAAGGGCGTCCGACAGGCCCGCCAGCGGCGCCGTGCGCCATTCGCTGGCGGCAGCGCCCGGCTCCGGCAAGGTATCCGCCAGACCCGGCCCCAGATCATGCAGCAGCAGATCAGTGAACATGCGTGCCTCGCCGCCTTTGGCAAGCGGCAGCACCGGCTGATGGCAGGCCGCGCAGCCCGTCGATGCGAACAGCAGCGCGCCCCGCGCGCTGGTCGGGCTCTGCGGCGCCGGCAGGGAGGCCACAAAGGCCACCACGCGGGTGAGCAAGGAGTTGGGGATCTCGAAGCCGTCCTCATTCTCGCGCCCATGGAGGGCGGCGCGGCAGGTGGTCTGGCTTTCGGTGCAATCGCCCCAGGGTTCAGGATGCAGGGGGGTGGACAGGCCCATGTCCAGAAAAAAGGCTTCCGACGATTGAGCGCTCAGGCTCGGCTGCGCCGCCTTCCAGCCGAACCGACCGGCCACCGTGCTGCCGTCGGGCAGGCTCACCCGCCGCACGCGCCCGTGGACGGCGTCCGGCCCGCGCGACTGCACCGCCTCCAGGTCCACCAAGGCGCTTTCCGGCACCTGCTCCAGCAGGCCCCGGCCGCGCAGGTCCGGGCTGACGCGCAGGGACATGCCGGTGGCGGCATCGAGGGGGCCATAGCCCAGATCCTCCGGCGTGGGCACGCGGGCGAGCCGCCCGCCCGGCTGCGCCACCTGCCGCACCGCCAGGATACCTTCCGGCCTCAGCCCCGGCACCGCGTCGATCTGAAGGCGGCGTCCATAGACCGGATCACCGGAGCCGTCGGGGCGGCCGAGGACCAGGACCATGCCGCGGCCCTCGATGTGACCATTGCTCTCGATCACGGCCCGGGCCCGCTGTCCGCCCGGATGGCAGGCGGCGCAGGAGCGGGCATCGAACAGCGGCCCCAGGCCGTCGTCCCCATGGGTAGAGGAGGGCGCTGGCACCCAGGCGCGCTGGAACAGCGCTTTGCCGATGCGCAGGTCCAGATCGTCAAGCGTTCCCGTCCCCGCCACTGCGGTGACCGCGGCCAGGGTCCCGGCGCACAAGCTCGCCAGCCCCAGTCTCCATCCGCCACGCATCAGACCACCTTGAACCAGCCCATGAGGCCGGTATCCATGTGTTCGAGGATGTGGCAATGGAACACCCAATTGCCGCTCACCGCCTTGAAGGCGATCTCCACGGTTTCGTTGGGCTCCACCATCACCGTGTCGGCGAGATATTGCGGCATCTTCTTCTTCGACGACGACAGCACCCGGAAGACGTGACCGTGCAGATGCATGGGATGCACGTGCTTGGTCACGTTGCTCATGGACAGGATGTAACTGGTCCCGTTCGACAAGGTCGCCAAGGGCGGCGGCAGGCGCAAGGCTTCGTCGGTGGCCCAGGAATCACGGCTGATGGCCCAGTGCGTGGTGCTGCCGACACAGAGCGAACTCACCAGCGCCTTGCTCAGCGGATCGTCGGCAGGCAACGCCGGCGAGACGATGGTTGGCCCGGCGGAGACCTGGAGCAGATAGTCCAGGCGCTTGGCGCTCTTCAGGTCGGGCAGCGGCACCTTCGGCTGGGGCAAGGCCTTGGCCCGCAGCGGGGTCTTGGCCTTGCCCTTGTCCACCGCCACCAGCGTGGTCAGCAGATAGGGCTCGCTGGAGCGATAGTCATAGATCTTCACTTCCTGGCCGGGGCCGGGCATGCGCACCTGCATGTCCAGCCGCATGGCCGGCCCCATGCGCCAGATATCGTCGGGCAGGGCCTTGAACGACACCGGGGGCAGGGCCTGGCCATCCACCGCCAGGATGAAGGCGTCGTCCGTATCGCAGCCGAGGTCGATGACGCGCGTGGCATCGGCGACGATGGTGCGCACCCGCACGTCGCCATAGGCCGGAACCTCGACCCGGGGCGCGGTAATCTGGCCATTGGTGGCGCGCACGGTGCCGAAGGTGCCGGCATTTGCCGCTCCTTCGTCGGTGCTCATCGCGAGCCACTGGCCGTCGGAAGCGAGGCGCCAGTCCTTCACCACGATGAAGCACTCGGCATCAAAGCCCACCTTCTGCTCGGCGGGATCATCCACCACCAGCAGGGCGAACAGGCCGCGGCCGACCTGCCCGGTCTCGTCGCAATGGGGATGGAAGAAATACAGCCCGGCGTCGGGCAGCGGCACATTGTAGCTGAAGCGCCCGCCGGGCGGCACCACGTCCTGGGTCAAAGGCGCGACGCCGTCGGAGAGATACGGACCGCGCACGCCGTGCCAATGCACCGTGGTGGGGTCCGGCAACAGGTTCTCGAAATCCACCGCCAGCCGGGTGCCGCGCGGCGCGCGGACGATCTTGAATAACGCGCCGTCGTAGGCGCAGACGTGGCGGGTCACGGGGCCGTCCGGGCCCATCAGGCGGGCCTCGATCTCGCGGGCGGTCAGCCCAAAGCGCCGCACCGGCGCGGAGGCGGGCAGGGTGTCCAGGGATGCCGGCACCTGCCCGATGGCTGACGGTGCAAAAGCCACAAGCCCCGCCGCCGCACTTGCGAGCATCAGTCCGCGTCTGGAAATCATGTTGGGTTCCACAACTGGCGCGGTGGCGCCGCTGTGCCCACCGCGTTCGGGGGCCCGCGGCATCCCAGAG
>NZ_CALRWL010000009.1:0-137573 GCF_943371865.1 Azorhizobium sp. AG788
GAGACCCGCCCGCCCGCCAGTGCCCCGCCGGAGGTTCGGCCCGAGCGTCCCGCTGCGCCGCCGCCTCCGGCAACCGCGCCCCGTCCGGAGCGCCCCCCTCCGGTTGAGCGTCCACCCGCCGCAGAGCGTCCCCCTGCGGCCGAGCGGCCTGCGGCGCCCGAGCGCGCACCGGCGCCGGAGCGTCCGGCCGCAGTGCCCGCCCAGCCGCGTCCGGACCAGGGGCGTCCCCCGGAACAGGCCCGACCGCCGGAGCCGGCGCGCGAGCGCCAGGCGCCGCCTCCGGCAGCCCAGCCTCCGGCCGCTCCACCCCAGGGCGCTCCCCCCCAGGCCGCACCGCCCGCTGCGCGTTCGGCCCCGCCTCCCGGCGGCCCGCCCGCAGGACGCCCGCCAGCGCCCGGCGGCGGCAAGCCCGACGCACCCAATGCGCCGGATGCCAAGCCCAACGGGCAATAGGCGTCCCCCCGGCCCGCGCCCGTGAGAACAGGGCGGGCCGGGTGACACCAGGAGCCGTCCGGACACATGGGGCGACCGATTGGATTAATCCGTCCGCAAGGCACTGATCTGGGGGATAAAACCTCAGGACATTCGGTCCTCAAATGTCCTGGTTCATCCCCTAGGCTTCCTCGTCCCGCAGCAACACGTCGAGAAAGGCGTCGCGCCGGTTCAGGAAGTTGCGCGTCACCTGATAGTGGTCGCTATCCTCGTAATCGATCCGTTCCAGCCCCCGCGGCGAGGTCTGGTAGATCCACGCCTCGGGATAAGCCAGGATGATGGGCGAGTGTGTGGCGATGATGAATTGCGAGCCCTGCCCCACAAGTTCGTGCAGCCGCGCCAGGAAGCTCAATTGCCGGCTGGGGGATAGCGCCGCCTCGGGCTCGTCGAGAATATAGAGCCCCTGCCCGCGGAAGCGGTGCTCCAGCAGCGCGAAGAACGACTCCCCATGGGACTGCTCATGCAGCGAGGCGCTGCCGTGGGAATCGATGATCCTGGCGCCCAGACCCGGCTCGCGATCGAGATCCTCGATCTGGGTGGCCACGTTGAAATAGCTTTCCGCGCGCAGGAAATAGCCATCCTTCGCCCGCTTGGTGGAGCGGATAGGGCGCACGAACCGATGCAGTTCGGAATGGGACGCGCGCGTATCGAAGCGGAAATTCTTGCTGCCGCCTTCCGCATTGAAGCCCCAGGCCACCGCCAGCGCCTCGATCAGGGTCGATTTGCCCGAGCCATTCTCCCCCACCAGAAAGGTCACCTTGGGGTGGAAGGTCAGTTCATCCAGATTGCGCACCACCGGCAGATTGAACGGATAGCGCGCCTCATCCCAGCCCTCCCGCCGCTCCAGGCGGGCGGAGAGCCAATAGTGTCGGGCATCCATCGCGCGCATGGGCCGGGACCTCACCAGGAGACATTCCCCCCAGCTTAGCCCACGACGCGCGCCCTGCCAGGGCGCGCCGTGTCTTCAAGCGGTCGGGCCGTGCTCATGGTCCGATGGACCATGGCCATGGCGGTGGTGCAGGTCCGGATAATGCGGATGGCGATGCACCAGCGGCGCGTGACGATGCCAATGGCTGTGCGGCTCACCCAGCGGCGTGTCCGCGTTGTGGGCATGCTGGTGGTGCGCGTCATGGCGATGACGGTGCGCATGCGCCAGGGGCTCATGGGCATGGGTGTGGGCGTGCTGCTCGCTGAGATGCAGCCACAGACCCAGCCCCATGAGGCCGCCGGCCACCACCAGCGTCGCCGTCACCGGCTCGCCCAACAGCGCCACCGCCAGCACCGCGCCCACAAACGGCGCCAGCGAGAAATAGGCGCCCGTGCGCGCCGCCCCGAGATGGCGCAGGCCCAACACGAACAAAGCCAAGCTCACCCCATAACCGAAGAAGCCCACCAATGCTGCCGCCAGCCCGAGGCCGAGCGTGGGAAAATGCGCCCCGCTGGCCAGCGCCAAAGCGAGATTCACCGTCCCCGCCACCAGCCCCTTGAGCATGGCGATCTGCACCGGATCGGCGGAGGACAATTTGCGGGTGAGATTGTTGTCGAGCCCCCAGCACAGGCAGGCGCCGGCAATCAGCAACGCGCCCCATTGCAGATGCGCACTGCCCTGCCAGGACAACAGCGCCGCCCCCGCCAGGATGGCGAAGGCGCCGATCAGCAGCCGCCGGTCCACATTCTCGCGGAACGCCAGCCAGGCGATGGCGAGCGTCGCCAATCCCTCCAGATTCAGCAGCAGCGAGGCGGTGGCTGCATCGGTGCGGGCCAGGCCGAACATCAGCAGCAGCGGCCCGCCCACCCCGCCCGCCAGGATCACCAGCCCCAGCCAGGGCAGATCGGAACGGTGCAGCGGCGCCTCGGCCGCCGGCATCTGCAACGCCGCCCGCGACAGATGCACGGCGGCAAGGCCCCCGCCGGCGCCCAGATAGAGCAGCCCCGCCATCATCCAGGGATCGATGCTGCCCAGCAGCAGCTTGGCGAACGGCGTGCTGGCACCGAACAACACCGCTGAGGCCAGCGCCAGCAAAATACCGGTCCGGTTCATGGCAAGCTCCTGCCGGGAGTGGATCCGGGCACCGGCGGGGTATGAACCAACTAGGCCCCGAATGCACCGTCAATGGTGTGCATGGCGCCGGTGACGAAGCCCGCCTCCGGCCCCGCCAGCCAAGCCACCATGCCCGCGACCTCCTCGGGCCGCCCGTGGCGCTTGATGGCCATGAAGCTGTGCATCAGCTCCCGCATCGGCCCGTCCTCCGGGTTCGCGTCCGTATCGATCGGCCCCGGCTGCACAATGTTGATGGTGATGCCCCGTGGCCCGAAATCCCGCGCCAGCCCGCGCGCCATGCCCTGCAAGGCGGATTTGCTCAGGGCGTAGGATGCCATCCCCGGGACGGGCATCCGGTCGCCATTGACGGAGCCGATCACAACAATGCGCCCGCCATTCGGCATGCGCCGCGCCGCTTCGACCGAAGCGTGATAGGGGGCATGGACGTTGATGCGCAGCAGCCGGTCAATGGCGTCCGGATCCTGCTCCAGCGCATCGCCAAATATCGCGATCCCGGAATTCACCACCAATATGTCGAGCGGCCCGCTGTCGCGCACCCGCGCGATCACCGCATCGCGGTCGGCGCTGTCGGTCAAGACCGCCGTGCTCCCCGTCTCCGCCGCCAGACGCTCCGCCGCCTCACGGGACCCGGCATAAGTGAAGGTCACCACCGCCCCCTCGTCTGCAAAGCGGCGCACGATCGCGGCCCCGATCCCTCGGCTGCCGCCGAGGACCAATACGGACTTTCCCTGAAATGCGGTCATCGCACCCATCCTTGAGCTTAATGTAGGATGCGCTACATAAAGATAGGAATGGCTAGGTCAAGGTTTTTGTAACGGTGACTACAAATAAAATCCGCCCGCGCGGCCGCCCCCGCCGCTTCGACCCCGATGCGGCTGTCGCCACGGCGCAACAGCATTTTCATGCGCGGGGCTTCGATGCGGTCAGCGTCGCGGACATCACTGAGGCGCTGGGAATCAATCCGCCCAGCTTCTACGCCGCCTTTGGCAGCAAGCTCGGTCTCTACACCCGCAGTCTCGAACACTGGACCAAGACCGGGGCTATCCCCCTCGCCGACATCCTGCGCCCGGATCGCCCGGTGGCAGAGGCGCTCGCGGCCGTGCTGGAGGAAGCGGCGCGCCGATACGCCGCCGAACCCGCGGCCGGCGGGTGCCTGGTGCTGGAAGGCACCCGCTGCAACGATGGCGAGGCACGCGCCGCAGCGCGGGTGTTCCTCCGCGCGGCAGAGGACACGATCCGGGACTATGTGGCTGCCCGCCACCCGGACGCCGCCGAGCGCATCACCGACTTCGTGAGCACCACCATGGCCGGCCTCTCCGCCAAGGCCCGCGATGGGCATAAGGAGGATCGACTCCTCGTCACGGCCCGCCTCGCCGGCCTGGCCCTCGCGCAGGCCCTTCCCGCCTGACCAACCGGCGCCAGGGGCGGCATGCTGAGATGCATCCCCTTCGCAGGGCGGCCGCCCGCGCAGAAAAAAACCCGCGGCGATGGACCATCGCCGCGGGCTCTATGGATCACCAAAGGGGCTAAGGTCAGCCCACCGCTGCCTGCGGGTTGATGGACTGGCGCTTCACGTCCAGCTTGTTCAGCGCGGTGATGTAGGCGCGGGCCGAGGCCACCAGCGTATCGGGATCGGCGGCGCGGGCGGTCACCACCTTGTCGCCTTCCGACAGCCGCACGGAGACTTCCGCCTGGGCATCCGTGCCCTCGGTCACCGCATGCACCTGATAGAGATCCAGCTTGGCGGTGTGCGGCACCAAGGCCTTGATGGCGTTGAAGGTGGCATCCACCGGGCCGTTGCCCTCGGCTTCCTCGGTGCGCACCACACCATCCACCTCCAGGCGCATGGTGGCGCGCTGCGGGCCGTGGGTGCCGGCGATCACCGACAGCGAGATCAGCTTGGTGCGGTCATGGGCCAAAGCGATGCCCTGATCCACCAGCGCCTCGATGTCCTCGTCGTAGATCACCTTCTTGCGGTCGGCCAGATCCTTGAAGCGGGTGAAGGCGTCGTTCAGGGCGTTCTCGCCCAGTTCGTAGCCCAGGGCCTTCAGCTTGTCGCGGAAAGCGGCGCGGCCGGAATGCTTGCCCATGACCAGCGAGGTCTTAGTGACGCCCACGCTCTCGGGAGTCATGATCTCATAGGTCTGGTTGTGCTTCAGCATGCCGTCCTGATGGATGCCGCTCTCATGGGCGAAGGCGTTCCGGCCGACGATGGCCTTGTTGTACTGCACCGGGAACGAGGTCACGCCCGACACCAGCTTGGAGGTGCGGGTGAGCATCTTGGTATCGATGCCGGTGGTGTAGGGCAGCACGTCGCGGCGCACGGTCAGCGCCATGGCCACTTCTTCCAGTGCCGCATTGCCGGCGCGCTCGCCGATGCCGTTGATGGTGCATTCGATCTGCCGTGCGCCACCTTCCAGGCCGGCCAGCGAATTGGCCACCGCCAGGCCCAGATCGTTATGGCAGTGCACCGAGAAGATCGCCTTGTCGGCATTCGGCACCTTCTCGCGCATGGTGCGGAACATGGTGCGATACTCGTCCGGCGTGGTGTAGCCCACGGTGTCCGGCAGATTGATGGTGGTGGCGCCGGCCTTGATTGCCGCTTCCACGCAGCGGGCCAGATAGTCCAGCGGGGTGCGGGTGGCGTCCATGGCGGACCACTCCACGTCCTCCACCAGATTGCGCGCCTGGGTCACCGTGGCGGTGATGATGTCCAGCACCTGTTCCTGGGTCTTGCGCATCTGGTGTTCCAGATGGATCGGCGAGGTGGAGACGAAGGTGTGGATACGCCCGCGCTTGGCATGGCGCACCGCCTCGCCGGCCCGGGCGATGTCGGCGGGAATGGCGCGGGCGAGACCGGCGATCACCGCCCGCTCGGTGCGGCGGGCGATCTCGGACACGGATTCAAAATCGCCTATGGAGGCGATGGGAAAGCCCGCCTCGATCACGTCCACGCCCATCTCGTCCAGCATGGCCGCCACTTCGAGCTTTTCCTCGAAGGTCATGGAAGCACCGGGGCACTGCTCGCCATCGCGCAAGGTGGTGTCGAAGATGATGACGCGGTCGGCGCCGGATACGGGGGCGGCGGGGGTCTGGCTGGTCATGGAGCTAGTCCTTCTGGGGTCTTGGCCATCTCGATCCGACGGGAGAGAGGCCTTAAGAATGCGTCGGGGTCGGCTTCGGTGCTCATCCCCTGAGTGCCCAGGCGCATGCGCCCGGCCGGCCCTCAGGGGCGGCTAAGAAGAAGGAGCGCGCGCGCAATGAGAGCGTTGCCCGGAATCACGTGGATCCGGGGGGCGGTACCAGCTTGGTTCGTCGGAATAGACGACACGGACGCGGCTCGCTCACCAAAAGAGGCTCTCTGAGATTTCTGATACGCGCAAACCGGCCCCCGGCGCAAGGGGGACGGCGGGCGGCACAGAACCACCCCTGCGGCCGCATGCCCGGCCGGGAGGTGTTCAACCGGGCGCGAACATGCTCTAAGCTCGCCGCACATTCGGGGCACACCCACACCGGCACGAAGAGACTGGCCATGGCGGAAACAGGCATTCCTCACTTTCGCAACGATCTCGGCGTGAGCGTGATCGAAGTGGGCGCCCATGAATTCATGTGCATCGGGGCGACGCCGCCCTTCGACCATCCGCACATCTTCATCGATCTCGGCTCCGATACCGAGGCGGTGTGCTCCTATTGCTCCACCCTCTATCGCTACAATCCCGCGCTCAAGCCCGGCGAGGCCAAGCCCGCCGATGCCGTGTGGCACGAGCGCCCGGCGGCCTGAGTCCGCCGACACCGCACGCTTCAGCCCCCGGCGCCACCGGGGCGCCCTTCGCCAGCCCAGGGCGGACCCGTTTTGCGGCCCCCCGGATCTTGGACATTCCCCATCGTGGAACAGGCTGAGGCGCGCAGCGCCCTCATCGTCGGCGCCGGCATCGGCGGCCTGGCCGGTGCCATCGCCCTGCGGCGCGCCGGCCTCGACGTGCGGCTCATGGAGCAGGCGTCCGAACTGGCGGAGGTGGGCGCCGGCCTCCAGCTGTCCCCCAATGCCACCCGCATCCTGCGCGATTTGGGCCTGCTGGACGCTCTGCGCGCCGTAGCCGTGGCGCCACGCGCGCTGGAGGTGCGCGACGGGCGCAGCTTCACGCTGCTCGCCCACTGCGACTATGCCCCCGCCGAAGCCCGCCTGGGCGCGCCCTTCCTGGTGGTGCACCGGGCCGATCTCCAGCGCCTGCTGGCGGACGCCGCCCTCGCCGCCGGCTGCACCACCTTGCTGGGGGCGCGGCTGGAGAGCATCGAGGCCCTGCCCAACGGCATGCGTGCGGTCGCCCGGCAGGATGCCCCCGCCCTCGCCACCATGGCAGCGGCGCGGCGGGAGCGGCGTGACCTCAGCGAGGCCGATCGCCTGGTGACGGCCACCGCCGACATCTTGGTGGGTGCCGATGGCGTGCGCTCGGTGGTGCGCGAGCATCTGGGGGTGTCGGCCCAGCCGATGTTCGCCCGGCGCGTTGCCTATCGCGCCACCATCCCCGTGCGCGCCGACACCCCGCCGGACGTGCGCCTATTCCTCGGCCCCGATGCCCATCTGGTGACCTATCCGGTGAAAGCCGGGGCGGCGGTGAACATCGTCGCCATCGTACGGCAGGACCGTCCGGTGGCCCGCTGGAGCGAGGTGGGGGAAGCCAGCGCCGTCCACACCGCCTTTTCCGCCTGGGCGCCGGAGGTGCGCGCGCTGTTGCGCGATGCGCCGGAATTTCTCTGCTGGGGCCTCTACGACATGGCCCCCCTGCCCCGCTGGGGCCGGGGCCGGGCCACCCTGCTCGGCGATGCCGCCCACGCCATGCTGCCGTTCCTGGCCCAGGGCGCCGCCCAGGCCATCGAGGACGCTGCAGCGCTCGCTGCCGCCCTCGCCCGCCCCGGCCCGCCTGAGGCGGCGCTGCGCGCCTATGAGGCAGCGCGCCAGCCCCGCACCGCCCGCATCCAGCGCGGCGCCCGCGGGAATGCCGGCGTCTATCATCTGAAGGGGCCGGCCCGCATGGCCCGCGATGTGGTGCTGCGCGCCACCGGCGCGCGCCTGCTCTCGCGCTATGACTGGATCTACGCCGGCTGAGACCCGGGCGGCGTACCAAGCATGGCGCAGGCGTGGGCATAAAGCTCCAGGTCGTAGCGATTGTAGCGGGCGATCTTCTCGGCCAGCGCCGCGTCGATCTCGCTGATCGCCCGCCGCTCCGCCGTGACATTGAGCTTCGCCAGGGCAACGCCCGCCATCTGCGGCAGCGCCGCCGGCAGCCGGCCCAGATCTGCATCGAGATGATCCTGCCGCCCGACCCAGACGCACGCCTCCAGCGCCCGTTTCGCGCGATCGAGCGCGGCAGGGAGATCCACCTCCGTATTCAGCACGTGATCACCAAGCTGGCGCACTTGCCGGTTGACGATGTTGCGAAACACAATGGCCTCATCCAGCGCGAAGAAAGCCTCCACATCATGGGCCTTGGCCGCATCCACATCCGCATGCATGCCGCCGGCCTGCTGGCGGGCGAAAGAATACCAGGACAAGGTGCGGTCGATGGGCGCGCGCAGAATGGTGAAGGGCGCGGCGTTGGGGAAATGGCGCGTCACATCGGCCATGCTGATATGGCCGGAAATCACCTGGTAGGCGCCGAACCTTTCAGCCTCCTCCGGCGAGATGCGGCTGGCGGCGAAGGCCGGGCTGACGGCCTCTGAGCCGAAGCCCGCGCACAGAGCCTCGCGGAAACTCGTGCCCGCGGTCTTTGGGATATGGACGAAGACAGCCTGAACCATGTGCCCCTCTTCCTTGACTGACCTCTGCGCCTCCTGCGCCCGTGTATGGGCCGCCGTCAACGGGGGAGAGGATGGAGACGGCGAGAGCCGCCAAGTCCAGCAGCATCGGCTTAAGCCATCGCGCCCAGCAAGGCAGGGGGATAAGTTTCCTCCACCGAGGGACGCACTCCAACGAAACGAATGACAAAAAATCTAATAAATAATTGATTATATTTATTTTTTACGCATCTCGCCTCGTGCGAGCGCAGACACCATCGCGCAGAATATAGGAATATTATCCCTCGCCCCTTCCGGCACTGCCATCCTATGCCCCTGACACGGAGGCGGACATGGGGTGGGAGCACACTCTCGATAGATGGGACCCGTACCTACAAGAGCTGCTTGCGCTGAAGGCAGATATTCTTGCGACCCAATTCATTGTTCGGGCGCTGATCCTGCGGGAGACACTCCGCAAGGCGAACTTCGATCCCAACCAACCCCGCAGCCCCGCTGGCAGCCCGAACGGCGGCCAGTGGACACGAGAGGGCGGCGGCCCTTCAAGCGGGCTCCCGGGCAGCCTTCCGCAGGAAGGAAGCGAAGCGCCTGCCGGTGAATCTGCACCGCAGCGGCCGCGCCTGCATATCGAGATCTGGCCCTCCGCCGGCGGCCCGCCACTGGAGGCCCCGCCGGCCATTCCCGAAACACCACCGCCGGGCCTCAGGTCGCAATTACGCATCGCCCGCGACGTGGTGCGCTGGCTCGTGCGTGGGGTATCCATGGGCCACCCAGTAGCGCGACTGCTTGGTCCACTCGGGCTTGAAGCTGGCTTTTGGTTGTATGATACTTACGAGCCGTTGATCTCCGAATATCTGGCGCCTCCAAAGACGCTCGCCGAACTGCAGCAGGATGTCCAAACGCCGCGGCCCGGCACGGACGTCCACCACATCGTGGAAGAAGCCGCCGCCAAGGCCGCGGGCTTCCCCGCGAGCCGCATCAACGGTCCAGAGAATCTGGTGCGTATTTCGCGCTTCAGGCACGAACTGATCAACAGGGAATACGCTCGGGCGAATAGAACATTTCCGCCAACACTGAGAAGATATCTGGAGGATAAGAGCTGGGACGAACGACGTGAAATTGGCATTCAAATTATGATCGAGACGGGGACCCTCAAGCCATGAACAATGCAGATTCCGAACGAATCGAGTTCATACCTCGCAAAGAAAAAATAAAAAAAATGACGAACGAAAATATAATAGAATACTTTATCGCACTTAGCAAAAAAAGAACAGAAGCAGATTCATACATGGATATATATACATATAATAAAATTTATAAAATTCTTCAAGTCATAGAAAAGGAACTCAAATCGCGCCCGGGTGATCAGAGATCCATTCTGATCCCTCTTATTTTCCACCCAAACCTCCAGGTTCGCCTGAACGCCTCCCTGGCGACCCTGGCCGTCACGCCCGATGCGCTCATGATGCTGCGTGCCATCGCCGCGTTGGACGTGGCCTGGGAGCCGGAGCAGATCGAGGCACTGCACAGCGTCGAAGCCATAGACGAGGGGCGCTACATCCCCACCTGAGAGCACCCGGGCGTTCAGCCCCAGGCCGCGATCAGCGCCCGCGCTTCCGCCACCGGGTCCACGGCGCGCATGAGCCCCCCCATCACCGCAACGCCAGCCGCTCCGCCCGCGCGACAAACCGCCAGTTGGGCCACGCCGATGCCACCGATGGCGATCAGCGGCAGAGGGCTCGCCACCCGCAAGGCGCGCAGCCCGTCCACGCCCAGCGCCGGGCCGTATCCGGGCTTGGAGGCGGTCTCGAACGCCGGACCCGCCACCAGATAATCCAGCGCCGCCACATCCGCCGCAGCCGCCTCGCCCACGCCGTGGATGGATTGCCCGATGAGCGCGCCCGGCCCCAGCAGAGCACGGGCAGCGACGGCATCAGCGCCGCCGGGCAGATGCACCCCATCAGCGCCGGCGCTCTGCGCCAGGGCGGCGCTACCGTGCAGCATGAGGCGCGCACCATGGGCATCGATCACGGGCCGCAGCGCGCGCACCAGCGCCGCCTGCTCAGCCTCCGGCAGATCCTTCTCCCGCAAGCTCACCCAGCGCAGGCCCCCGGCTAGAGCCGCCGCCACGATGGTGACGAGATCCCCCTTCGCCTGGCTGCGGTCGGTGACCAGCAGGATGGGGGGAACAGGCAGCGTCATCGCGCAGCTCTCCGCAGTAACAAAGCGCCCGCTCAGCTGCCCACCAGCCCGAACTCGGGGCTGGAGGCTTCCGCATGCAGCTTCTTGGGGATGCGGCCGGACAGGCGGGCAAGGCGCCCGCCCTCCACTGCAAGACGGAAGGCCCGCGCCATGCGCACCGGATCGTGCGCCTTGGAGACGGCGGTGTTCAGCAGCACCGCCGCGCAGCCCAGCTCCATGGCCAGGGCGGCATCGGAAGCGGTGCCGATGCCCGCGTCCAGCACCACCGGCACCGGCGAGCGGGCGCAGATCAGCTCGATCATGTGCGGGTTGGCGATGCCGAGCCCGGTGCCGATCATGGAGCCCAAGGGCATCACGGTGGCGGCGCCGAGATCCGCCAGTTTCTGGCAGGTGACCGGATCGTCATTGCAATAGGGCAGCACCACGAAGCCGCGCGCCACCAGATCCTCGGTGGCTTTCAGCAGCTCTTCCACATTGGGATAGAGCAGTTCGCGATCACCGATCACCTCCAGCTTCACCCAATTGGTCTCCAGCGCCTCGCGGGCCAGTTCCGCGGTCAGCACCGCGTCCTTGGCGGTCTGGCAGCCGGCGGTGTTGGGCAGGATGTGCACCCGGTCGGACAGCAGGTCCGCCAGGCTCTCCTCATAGCCGGCCAGGCTGATGCGGCGGATGGAGGCGGTGGCCATCTCCGAGCCGGAGGCCTCCAGGGCGTCCAAAAACACCTTCTGGTTCGGATAGCCCGCCGTGCCCAGGAACAGCCGCGAGGAAAAGGTGCGCCCGGCGATCACCAGCGGATCGGCGGAGGCGGCGAAGGGGCTCGGGGTCGGCATGGCACTCATGGTCTGATGTCTCCCACCGGTTTGGCGCCCGGCGCTGGATCACATGCTCTGTGATCAATTCGTGTCGGCGAGGTCTGCCCGGCGGATCAACCGCCCTGCTTGGCGTGGATGATCTCCACCGCGTCGCCGGAGGTGAGCGCCGCCGCCTCCCAGCTGCGGCGCGGCACCACGGCGCCATTGAGCGCCACGGCGATGCCCTTGCGGCTGGTGTCGAGATCGAGCGCCGTCAGCAGGTCGGCGACGGTGGCGACGGCGAACCGCTCGCTCTTGCCGTTCACCAGCAGGTCTTTGGGGTCATTCAGGGCCAACGAGGTCACGTCCAACTCGGTTCCGTTCGATGTTTCGCGAAGCTGCGACGAAGGCTGTGCCATGGCCGCCTCACTCCGCCTCCGCGCGGGGGCGAAAACGCTCGGCGGTGAAGGGCGCGATCAGCGGATCGGCCCGGCCCTCCAGCACCAGAGCGGCGATGGCTTGGGTGGTCACCGGCAGCAACAAGATGCCGTTGCGGTGGTGGCCGGTGGCGAAGATCAGCCCCTCCACGTCGGCGCTGGCGCCGAGAATGGGGGCATCGTCGCGGCTGCCTGGCCTAAAGCCGACCCATTGCTCAATGATGCTCAATTCCTCAATGGTGGGCAGCGCCCGCCAGGCATGGGTGAGCAGCGCCAATTGGCCGCCAGCGGTGAGGTCGGTGTCGAAGCCCTTCTCCTCCACCGTGGCGCCGACGATCAGGCGGCCATCCTTGCGCGGCACCAGATAGGTACCCGGCGCCCAGATGACATGGCTCAGGATGGGCGCGGCGGGGTCCATGCGCAGGGCCAGCATCTGGCCCTTCACCGGGCGCACCGGCAGCGGGGCTGCGGGGGCAATGGTGACGCCCCGCGACCAGGCGCCCGCCGCCAGAACCACCACATCCGCCCCATGGCGCACGCCATTGACCACGACGCCGCGCGCGCGGCCGTCCACGGTCTCCACCCGCTCCACCGGGCTGTGCTCATGCAGCACCGCACCGGCAGCTTGGGCGGCAATCTTGAGCGCGGCCGCCACCAGGCGGTTGTCCACCTGATGGTCTTCCGGGCACCAGACGGCGCCGGCCAGCTTGGTGGCGAGGTGCGGCTCGCGGCGGCGGACGTCTGCGCCGTTCAACCATTCCACCGGCAGGCCGAGGCCCTGCTGGAACGCGATGAGATGGCGCAGCCGCGCGCCGTCGTCCGCATTCAGCGCCAGCACAATGGTGCCTTCGGTGCGCAGATCCACGCTTATGCCGGAGGCCGCTTCCAGTTCCGCCGCGAAGGCGGGCCAGAGCGTCTGGCTGGCGCGGTTGAGGCCCAGCAGATTGTCTTCGCCCGGCTCAGCCTCCGCGCAGGCGGCGAGCATGCCGGCGGCAGCATGGCTGGCGCCCTGCCCGCTCACGCCCTGGTCGAACACATCGACCGTGCAGCCCGCCTCGGCGAGCCGCCAGGCGATGGCCAAGCCCATGACGCCCGCGCCCACCACCGCCACGCACGGACGCGCGGACGCGGCCCGCACGGGCGACGCATCAGAGGCACTCTTCACCGAAACAATGGACGATAAGCTCTCGCTCATCGGCTTCTCCCTACGCTGGAATGACCCAGACAGGTTCAATGGGTATGATCTCAGCCGCGCGTGACGCGCGGCACCCCAGGCCGTCAAGGCATTATCGCCGACCGATGCTTCGGCGGCAAGCAAAACCATTTTGGACCTGAGCCCCGGCCCGCTGCGCCGTGCGGGCGGCGAGGCGGCGGTCCGTGTTGCGGGCTGTGGCATGTTTCGCGGCGGGCGTCCATGTGCCAGGCGGGGGGAGGCCACAAAGCCCACGGTCCCAGAACCGCGATGGAATGAGCTCAGGCGACGACGCTATTCAGCCGGTCGCGCAGCTCGATCATTTGCAGGCGCAGTTCCTCGCGCTCTTCATCGCACAGGCCGATGGCCGCTCCCATGCTGGCCAGAACCTCCTGCGCCTTCACCTGGAGGGCGCGGCCGGTCTCGGTGAGGCTGATGTTGACCACCCGCTCGTCGGCAGCATTGCGCACACGGCGCACGTGGCCCGCCGCCTCCAGCCGCTTCAACAGCGGCGTCAGCGTGCCGGAATCCAGATGCATCTGCTCGCCCAGCGCCTTCACGCTCTGGCCGTCCGTCTTCCACAACAGGATCAGGATCAGATACTGCGGATAGGTCAGGTCGAGCGCCTTGAGCAGCGGGCGATAGGCCCGGGTAAACGCATGCTCCGCCGAATAGACGGCGAAGCAGATCATATCATCAAGGCAGAAGGTGCTCATGGGACGGGCCGGAGCGCGATACGCGCCAAAAGGGGTTCGATCCGCGTTTTATAGGGCCGCGACAATTAAATTGCACTCAATCTTTTTTCGGGAGCGGCGCTTTCTCAATTGCCTAAAATTCGCTTGTATGCGATTTATTTGCGGGACACAGGGCGCCCTATCGCCCTCACACCATAGGGGTCCCGCACGGATGGTGCGGCCCTCTCACGCCTTGGAGCATGCCTGATGACGTCTCCTGTGCCTCCCCGGGACGGCCTGCGGCCGCCCGCCCTCGACGACACCCCGCCGGCGCGGGACGAATCCCGCGATGCCGTGCCCCGCGGCTGCCTATGCCGCCGTGACGATTTGATGGGGACGTGCCCCGCCGATCTCTCGACCTGTGAGGACCTGCCGGTCATGTTCTTCTCCTGATTGGGAGGACAACATGACCGTGAAACTCTACTGGGCGCCGCGCACGCGGGCGTTCAGGATCCTATGGCTGCTGGAAGAGACCGGAGCGCCGTATGAGCTTGCGCGCGTCGACATTTCCGCCGGCGCGCCGGAGGGGTCGGCGCTGCGGGCGGTGAACCCCATGGGCAAGGTCCCGGCGTTGGAAGACGGCGAGACCAAGGTGGCCGAAAGCGGCGCCATCGCCCTCTATCTGGCCGAGCGGTTTCCCGAGGCGGGCCTGGCCCCGGCGGTAGGCAATCCTCTGCGCGGCGCCTATCTGCATTGGCTGATGTTTACCGCCACCTGCCTTGAGCCCGCCATGCTGCAAAAGATGACAGCGCTGCAATTGCCCGAAGTTTCCGCCGGCTGGGGCAGCTTCCAGCGGGTGATGGACGTGCTGGAGGCCCGGCTGTCGCAGTCGCCTTACGTGCTGGGGGAGCGCTTCAGCGCCGTGGATGTGCTGCTGTCCACCGACATTCACTTCGGCATCAATTTGCTGAAGGTGTTTCCGGCGCTGCCGATCTTCACAGATTACATGGCCCGCTGCCAGGCCCGCCCGGCCTTCGCCCGCGCCCAGGCGATTGAAGCAGCCGCGGTCTGAGACCCTGCCCCTGCGGCGCGCCGCAGGGGCTATCCGCCGTGGGGTTCAGCCTGCCTCACCCCTTGCGTCGCCTTCAACGCCGTCGGCTAATGCGGCGATGCGCCTGCTTCGCCCCTTCATGCCCTACCTGACGCGCGTACCGGGCCTATCCCTGTTGCGCAGGGTCCGGCACGGGATGACACTGGGCGTGCGCACCATCGTCATCGACGGCGAGAACCGTGTCCTGCTAGTGCGCCACACCTATACGCCGGGCTGGCACTTTCCCGGCGGCGGCGTGGATGTGGGCGAGACCGTCGCCGACGCGGCGCGGCGGGAGTTGCGCGAAGAGGCCAATACCACCGCCATCGGCCCGCTACTTTTGCATGGGGTGTTTCTCAACACCCAGGGCGCCCGCCGCGACCATGTGGCCTGCTACGTCGTGCCCCGCTTCGAGGTTGGGCCAGCGCCGCGCCCCTCGCTGGAAATCGCGGAGGTGGTGTGGTTTTCCCTTCAGGCCCTCCCCCCAGACCTGAGCCCCGCCACGGCGCGCCGTCTGCGGGAGATCACCGCCGAGGCGCCGCCGGACGCGCTCTGGTAGCCATAGGCGGCATTTCGCCCGCGTTCCACGCTTGCCCGGCGGGCACGTCCGTTGCATTGCTCCTTGCTGTCGACGCGCCGGAGGCCCGCCATGCCCTATGTCCACCAAGCCGGAACCCGGCGCTTTGCCTTTGCGGATCTGAAGGATCTCATGGCGAAGGCGACGCCCCCGCGCTCCGGCGACATGCTCGCGGGCATCGCCGCGGCCAGCGCCGAAGAGAATGTGGCCGCCAAGATGGCCTTGGCCGACCTGCCGCTGAAGACGTTCCTGTCCGAAGCGGTGGTGCCCTATGAAGACGACGAAGTCACCCGCCTCATCATGGACCGCCATGACCCGATCGCCTTCGCCTCGGTCTCTGCCCTAACCGTAGGCGATTTCCGCGACTGGCTGCTCTCCGATGCGGCGGACGGCGCGGCGCTGGCCCGCCTCGCGCCCGGCCTCACCCCGGAAATGGTCGCCGCCGTCTCGAAACTCATGCGCAACCAAGACCTTATCCTGGTAGCGAAGAAATGCCGGGTGGTGACCCGCTTCCGCAACACCATCGGCCTGCCCGGCACTTTGGCGGTGCGCCTCCAGCCCAACCATCCCACCGACGATGCCGCCGGCATCTCCGCCGCCATGCTGGACGGCCTGCTCTATGGCTGCGGCGATGCGGTGATCGGCATCAACCCCGCCTCCGACAGCCTGCCCATGCTGGATCGGCTGCTGAAGCTCACCGACGAGGTGATCCAGCGCTTCGCCATCCCCACCCAGAGCTGCATCCTCACCCATGTCACCTCGTCCATCGAGCTGATGAACCGCGGCGCGCCGGTGGATCTGGTGTTCCAATCCATTGCCGGCACCCAGGGTGCCAATGCCTCGTTCGGCATCAATCTGGCCATTCTCCAGGAAGGGTTCGAGGCCGGTCGGGCGCTGAAGCGTGGCACGGTGGGGCAGAACTGCATGTATTTCGAAACCGGCCAGGGCTCGGCGCTCTCCGCCAATGCCCATCACGGCGTCGACCAGCAGACCCTGGAAGCGCGGGCCTATGGGGTGGCGCGGGTCTATGAGCCGCTTTTGGTCAATACGGTGGTGGGCTTCATCGGCCCGGAATATCTCTATGACGGCAAGCAGATCATCCGCGCCGGCCTGGAGGATCATTTCTGCGGCAAGCTGCTGGGCGTGCCGCTGGGGGTGGACGTCTGCTACACCAATCATGCGGAAGCCGACCAGGACGACATGGATACCCTGCTCACGTTGCTGGCCGCGGCGGGCGTGACCTTCATCATGGGCATTCCCGGCGCCGATGACGTGATGCTCAACTACCAGTCCACCTCGTTTCACGATGCGCTCTATGTGCGCGAGGTGTTCGGCGCCAAGCGCGCGCCGGAGTTCGAGGCCTGGCTGGAGGCCATGGCCATCACCGGGCCGGACGGGCGCCTGCTGCCTTCGTCCGGCAGCCATCCGTTGCTGGGCTTTGTGGAAGGACGCGCGGCATGAGCACGCCCCGTGATCCCTGGAGCGCCTTCTCGCGCCACACCCCGGCCCGCATCGCCTTGGGCCGCACCGGCGCCAGCCTGCCCACCGCCGAGGTGCTGAAATTCGCCTTCGCCCATGCCAAGGCCCGCGACGCCGTGCACACCCCGTTCGACGCAGCCGCCACCGGCGTGCAGGTGCGGGAGCTGGGTTTCGAGACCCTCGACGTCACCAGCGGCGCGGTGGCCCGCGACATCTATCTGCGCCGGCCCGATCTGGGCCGCCGGCTGTCGCCGGAGAGCCGCGCGGCCCTGGCCGCCCGTGCGCCCTCAGGGCCCATCGACTTGGCGTTGGTGATGGCGGACGGCCTGTCCTCCGCCGCCGTGCATGCCCAGGCAGTGCCGTTCCTGGCGGCGCTGCAGCCGTGGATCACCCAGGAGGGCTGGAAGACCTCGCCCGTGGTCATCGCCCGCGAGGCACGGGTGGCTTTGGGCGACGAGGTGGGTGCGCTGCTGAACGCCCGCGCGGTGCTGGTGATGATCGGCGAACGGCCGGGCCTGTCCTCCCCGGACAGCCTGGGGCTCTACCTCACCTTCCAACCGCAGGTGGGCTGCTCGGATGCCCAGCGCAACTGCATCTCCAATGTGCGGGTGGATGGTCTTTCCCATGCCGCCGCCGCCTTCAAGCTGGCCTGGCTGCTGAAGGAAGCCTTCCGCCGCAGTCTCACCGGCGTGGATTTGAAGGACGAGAGCGACGATTTCCTGGTGGAGGGGCATCCGCCACTGCGCCTGCCCGGTTGACGTCCCAGCCTGGCTGAAGCTCAGGCATGGATCTTGCCTGACGCAGCGGAGGCGGCAGGCATTCCGTGCCGCCCTCACCAGCGCGCCCCGCAGGATTTTGAAGCGGCGGCGGGCATGCGGAGAGACCGTCCGATGAGCGAATCCAACGCGCCCAAATCCATTGGCATCAGCTACACCACCGTCGATGTCGCCTATTTCGAGCAGCGCAAGCTGAAGCGCCACGCCCGCGTCTGGTCGCTCTGGGCGCTGGGAGTGGGTGCCGTTATTTCCGGCCATTTCTCCGGCTGGAATCTGGGTCTTGCCTCCGGCGGCTGGGGCGGCATGTTCATCGCCGCCATCATCATCGCCATCATGTATCTGGGGCTGACCTTCTCCATCGCCGAAATGTCGCCGGCCCTGCCCCACACCGGGGCGGCCTATTCCTTCGCCCGCACCACCATGGGGCCCTGGGGCGGCTTCGTGACCGGCCTGTGCGAGAATGTGGAATATGTCATCACCCCCGCCGTGGTGGTCTCCTTCATCGGCTCCTACATGGGGTCGATCTTCGGCACGCCACCGGGGTTTCAGCCGGTCTATTGGGTATTCGGCTACATCATCTTCGTCGGGCTGAACGTGGTCGGGGTGGAGCTATCGTTCAAGGTCACGCTGGTGGTGACGCTGGCGGCGCTGGCATGCCTGGTGGCGTTTTGGGTCAGCGCCATCCCGGTGATGGATTTCTCCCGTTGGGCGCTCAACATCGGCGTCGCGGCGGACGGCACCGCGGTGGAACTGCCCAATGGCGGCGGGCCGTTCCTGCCGTTCGGCATCGGCGGGGCGCTGGCGGCCATGCCGTTCGCGGTGTGGCTGTTCCTGGCCATCGAGCAATTGCCGCTGGCGGCAGAGGAATCCGTGGACCCCAAGACCGACATGCCCAAGGGTATCATGGCCGGCATGGCGACGCTGATCGTCTCCGCCTTCATGATCTTGTGGCTGAATTCCTCGGTGGCCAATGGCGCCTTCGGCCTGTCCACCTCGCTGGAGCCGCTGCTGGATGGGTTCAAGGCCATCTATGGCACCGGCATCGCCAAATTGCTGGCGTTGGTGGCGGTGATCGGGCTGATCGCCTCGTTCCACACCATCATCTATGCCCAGGGCCGGCAGATCTACTCGCTGTCGCGCGCCGGCTATTTCCCGCGCGGCCTGTCGGTGACGCACGGCGGCCGCCAGACGCCGCACGTGGCCATGATCGCCGGCGCGGTGGTGGGTCTGGTGATCATGCTGGCCATCTGGTTCGCCTTGGGCGCGGATGCGGGCGCGGCGGCCATCGGCGGCACGCTGCTCAACATGGCGGTGTTCGGCGCCATGCTGTCCTATGTGATGCAGGCGATCTCGTTCATCCTCATGCGCCGGAACATGCCGCACATCGCGCGCCCCTATAAGAGCCCGTTCGGAATTCCCGGTGCGGTGGCCACCATCGTCATCGCCCTGGTGACGATCTACTTCCAGCTCTCCGACCCGCTTTATCGCAGCGGGGTGATCGGGGTGGCGCTGTGGTTTGCCATCGGCATCGCCTATTTCGCCGCCATCGGCCGCCACAAGCTGGTGCTCTCGCCGGAGGAGGAGTTCGCACTCTCCGGCGGCACCGCGGACTACAAGAGCTACTGAGCCCAAGGGACTGAGACGCGCCCGCTGACCGGCGGCTCAAGATCGGGCCGGGGCTCCGCATCATGCGGCGCCCCGGCCCCGTCAGACCCGCTCGACCGATACCACGCGAAAGGTGTGGAACACGTCCTCCTCGCGGATCGACACATATTCCCCCACCGCGAAGCGCTCGTCCTTGAAGCGATAGCCGGTCTCATCGTCGTCGGTGCCGGAAATATCGTAGCGAAACGCCCAGTTGCCACCGGGCCGGCGTATCAGATGCCCCCTCTCGTCGCTCCCATCCGGACGGAAGCGCAGCACCCGGCAGGCGTCCCGGTGGTGGGCCCAGAGGTCTGCATCGATCTGACCATTGGAATCCAGCGGGGCGACGAACACATAGCCGAAATTGCGCGCGCCTTCCGGATGGTCCTTCTCGCGCGCCAATTCCAGCCGCACTTCCTTGAAAGCGTGGGGAAGCTCAGTCATGACGTTCCTCCTGGGCCGGACCGCCGCAGGGACGGCACCGAATGTCGACGCTTTCATGCCGCGACAGCCCAGCTCATGCATACTCCGTAAAAGCACGCAGGCCGACCGCCATGCGAAAACTTAATCTGTCTTGAGGCAACGCAAGATTCCGACCCGCCATTATGGTATGGTTACTCATAGCACGGGGAGGATTGACTCATGAGTGACGCATCCACTTTCGCATCCACCCTTCAAGACAGCATGCGATCTTTCCAGGATCAAATGCGCGGGTTGCACGCTGGCGCCACCCCCATGGCGTGGCCGGCCGCCGCCCTGCAGGCCTTCTGGTTCGAAACGCCGCTGGCGGTTGCGACCCATCTGCAGAAGTTTACCGCCGGCCAGATGCAGGCACAGATGGATCTCCTGGCTGGCCTCTCCCGCGAGGAAGGACCGGCCAATCTGATGTCCAAGGAGGCCGCATTCCTCCAGCAGTCCGCCATGGCCTGGAGCACGGAGATGATGGAACTGGCCAGCCTGGTCCAGACGAAAGTGCTCTCCGCGGCCCAGAAGCCGGAGCCGAACGAGACCACCTACCCGCTACCCCGCGCCGCCTGAGGTTCGGGTCACGGCAGGACTCCGCAGAGACCACCGGCCCCGCGGCACTCCGCAGGGCCGGACGCGGGCGAGAGGCGCGTATGCCGGCACGTTTGACATGGCTCGGATCGACATGGCTCGGTAAGACGGTGGCGCCAAAGCCGATCTGCAGAGCCGGGCAGGGCCGCAGCTCCACCGGGCCGAGACACCAATTCACCGAGACACCAATGCGCCGAGACACCAATGCGCCGAGACCTCCCCATCTGAGGCCGTAACTTACAGCGACCTTGATCTCCCCAGACCTCGGTGTCGCTAGATCCCTCCGTCCCGCAATCTTAGCGTCTCGGATGCGCCCGCCGACCCCCCAGGGCAAGGCCCAGCAGGTCCAGGGCCAGCGACAAGACCACAGCCGCCGCGCCCATGAGAAACAACGTCGGATAGCCGCCCCAGCCTCGGGCGAACATGAACGACATCAGGTAACCGCCACCGGCGGTGCCGAGCGCCAGCGCCGCCGTGCAGGCGCTCCAGGCCGCCGCCTGCCGCCGCGGATCGCCGGGCAGGACGTCGCGCACCCGCCCTAGCACCAAGGGCACGATGCCCGGCACGAATGCCCCGATGATGGCCGCGCAGACGAAGATCACCCAGACCGGCACCGGCGCCACAAAGCCGACAATGACCACGGCCTGGATCACGAAGGCCACCGGCAACGCCGTATCGAAGCCGATCTTGTCGGCGATGCGCCCGCAGATCAGCGGCCCCACCAGCGCGCCGAGCCCGAATACCACCCACACCGCCGATCCGGCGTCGAGCCCCAGGCCGCGGCCGCGCGCCACCATATCCACCAGGAAGATCATGGGCGGCACCAGGCCAAGGCCGTTGAGCCCGTAGCAGACCACCGCCAGCCAGAGCCGGAGGTTCCGCACCGGCCGCACCGCCTCCGGTGCGGCGACCGGGGAACGCCGGGTCTGCGGCCAGCCGTTCCAGGCCACCGCGGTTGCCGCGCTCGCCAGCAGGCCGAGCCCCAGCCAGGTCTCGGTGAGGCCAAGGCGCATGAGCAGGGGCACCAGCGTCCCCGAGGCGGCAATGCCGAGGCCCACACCGCCGAACACGATGCCGCCCACCGCCCCCTGGCGATGCACCGGCACCTGGGCCAGGACCGCCGGTGGCGCCAGAACGGTGAGCACGCCGCCGACCATCCCCGCTAGGCCACGCCAGAAGAAGAACCAGCCGAACGCCGCCGGCTGGGCGCATGCGAACAGGCTGAGGGCGGCGAGGGTCATGCTGAGACGCAGGATCCAGCGTAGCGGCAGCCGCGAACCGAGCGCACCGGCCAGGACCGCGCCCAGCAGATACCCCACCAAGTTCGCCGCCCCGATATAGGCCGCCTCCCCCGGCTCGAACCAGTGTTCGGAAATCAGCGCCGGGATCAGCGGGCTGTAGCCAAAGCGCGAGACGCCGATGCCGACGAAGGTGGCGCAGAACCCGGCCAGGGTCAGCCGCACCGCGGATGGCCCCAAGGGCGCGTCAAGGATAAGGGACGCGTCAGTACGCGGCATCGCAATGGCCTTCTTCGGCAATGGGAATGGAAACAAAGAGCGGAGGCCTGCCGGCCGAAGGATGATCGGCAATGAAGAGTGGGCCGCCTTGGGTCGGCCTGAATGGTTCCGCTACGGACCGGAGCCGCGCCAATGGGCAACGCATGGCACGCCCGCCGCTGAAGGCGCGCTCATGGCGCGCCCGCCAGGATCTCCCAAGCGGCGATGGCGGCGGCGCCGATGGCGATGAGCTCGTCCGCGCTGCGTCCATCGCGCGCCTGGAGCGAGAGGCCGTTCAGCACGGTGCAATAGAAATTGGCCATCAGGCCCGCATCAGCGGTGGCGGCCACGTCGCCGTCCGCCATGCCCTGGCGGATGCGGGCTTCCACGGCGCGGCGCACATCATCGCGCCGGGCCACCAGTTCCGCGCGCACCTCGGCGCTGGCGGGCGTGCCGACCACCGCCGACAACACCACCAGGCAGCCCAGCGGCTTGCCCGGCGCGGCGTAGAACACCGCATTGTCGTGCAGCATGGCGGCAACGGCGGCGCGGGCGGTGGGGGCACGGGCGAGCGCCTGCTTGGTCAAGCCCTTTCCCTCCTTCGTGTAAAGCTCCACCGCCTGCCGAAACAGCGCTTCCTTGCAGCCGAAGGCGGCATAGAGGCTCGGGCGTTCGATGCCCATGGCGGCGGTGAGGTCGCCGATGGAGGCGCCCTCATAGCCCTGCGCCCAGAACACCTCCATGGCGCGGTGGAGGGCCTGGTCGCGATCAAAGCTGCGGGGGCGGCCCCGCTCTGCGCCACTAGTTTTCATACCGATCGTTAAATAAATCCCTTGACCGGATCGCGCAAGCCCATCAAATCATTTTCATACTGATTGGTACGTAAAGGAGCACTGAGATGAACGAACGCATGCCCTTGCAGGGAAAGGTGGCGCTTGTGACCGGGGCGAGCCGTGGCATCGGCGCCGCCATCGCCGTTCGCTTGGCGCAGGATGGGGCGGATGTGGCCCTCACCTTCGCCACCTCGCCCGGCCCGGCTGCTGAGGTGGTGCGGGAAATCGAGGCACTCGGCCGCCGCGGCCTCGCATTGCATGCGGACAGCGCCGATCCGGCGGCGGTGGTGCGGGCGGTGGATGCGGTTGCCGAACGCTTTGGGCGCCTCGACATCCTGGTGAACAATGCCGGTGTCTTCCCCACCGGGCCGCTGGAAGAGGTCACGCTGGAGCAGATCGACCTGGCCTTGGCGGTCCATGCCCGCGCAGCCTTTGTCGGCGCCCAGGCCGCCGCCCGCCACCTGCCCAAGGGCGGGCGCATCATCTCCATCGGCAGCCAGTTGGCGGAGCGGGTGCCCCGACCCGGCGTCACCCTTTACGCCATGAGCAAGGCGGCCCTGCTGGGATTCACCCGCGGCCTGGCGCGGGATCTGGGGCCGCGCGGCATCACCGTCAATCTGGTGCACCCAGGCTCCACCGATACCGACATGAACCCGGCGACCGGCGCGCGCGCCGATGCCCAGCGCGCCGCCAGCGCCCTGGGGCGCTACAGCAGTGCGCAGGAAGTCGCGGCGGCGGTGGCCTATTTCGCCAGCCCCGATGCGGACAACGTCACCGGCACCAGCCTGCTGGTGGATGGCGGCACCTCTGCCTGAGGCCTAAAGGGCGGCGTCCCGCAGTGCTGTACGCCGTCCGCGGCTTTCTGATATGCACCGGCAATGGCTGCGGTGCCCGTTCCGGCTGCGGCGGCCCTCATCCGCAATCTTCGGACACCGCAGCCATGGCGCGCTTGTTGAAGCTCTTGAAGCGTCTCTCCATCCTGGGCTTCGCCATGGCGCTGACGGTGTTTGCAGTGCGCATCTACGACACCCAGCGCGGCCCGCCGCTGGAGCCTTGGCACACCTATGTGCCCCAGGAACTGACCATCCCGGAAATGGATCGGGCGGATTGGGCGTCTTATCTGGCCACCGAGCAGCGCCTGTTCGACGCCGTGCGCGGGGAAGTCACCGAGAAGCTCCCGCCAGCTGACCGGTTGCCCATCAATCGCTATTTCGACGGCAGCCCGATCTATCCGCCGCACTTCCAGCAGGACTGGAACCGCTCCTATGTTCTGGAGCCGCAGGGGCCGGTGCGGGGCGCCGTGGTGCTGCTGCACGGACTGACGGATTCGCCCTACAGCTTGCGCCATGTGGCGCGGACCTATGCGGAGCGCGGGTTCGTGGCGCTCGGCATCCGCCTGCCCGGACACGGCACCGTGCCGGCGGCGCTCACCACCGCCACGTGGCAGGACTGGACCGCCGCCACGCGCCTGGCCATGCGCGAGGCCCGCCGCCGGGCGGGACCGGACGCCCCGCTCCATCTGGTGGGCTTTTCCAACGGCGGCGCCCTGGCGCTGATGAATGCGCTGGAGGCGAGCGACGATCCCGCCCAGCCCCGGCCCTCCCGCATCGTTCTGATCTCGCCCATGGTGGGCATCACGGAATTTGCTCGCTTCGCAGGACTGGCGGGCCTGCCTGCCATTCTGCCGGCCTTCGCCAAGGCGGCTTGGCTCGGCATCGTGCCGGAGTTCAACCCGTTCAAGTACAACTCGTTTCCGGTGAACGGCGCCCGCCAGTCCTATCTGCTGACCCAGGCCCTGCAAGGCAGCATCCGCGCCCACGCCCGCGGCGGACGATTGCCGGACTTCCCGCCCGTGGTCACCTTCCAGTCGGCGCTAGATTCCACCGTCAGCACAGGGGCCATCATCACTGCCTTGCACACCCTGCTGGCGGATGGGCGCAGCGAACTGGTGCTGTTCGATCTCAACCGCAACACCAAGCTTGACCAATTGCTCCGCCCCGCGGCGGACCGGGTGCTTACGCGCCTGTTGCCACCGGCCCCGCGCACCTATCGCACCACCATCGTCACCAACCGCAGCCTGAATGATGCGGAGGTGGAGGAACGGGTGACCGAGGCCGGTGCCACGTCCGAACAGGTGCGCCCGCTCGGCCTGTCTTATCCGCGCGACATCTACTCGCTGTCGCACGTCGCCTTGCCCTTCCCCATGGATGACGGCCTCTACGGCATGGAGCCGTCCACCAGCCCATCCGAGGACTTCGGCATTCAGTTGGGGTCCATCGCCGCCCGCGGCGAGCAGCGCGCGCTGATCGTCAATCTGGACATGCTGGTGCGGATGACCGCGAACCCGTTCCTGCCGTTCATGCTGGAGCGGATTGCCGCCGACATCCCCGTCGCCGCGGCGCCACCAGCCGGCCGATAAAGCTTCGGCCTCAGGCGGAAGGCGGCATCTCCGGCGCCAAGGCCACGGGATCGGCGGGGGCCTGACCGGACAGCAGGTCAGACACCCAACGCGTCGGCTCGTGATGGGCGCACAAGGTCAGGATCGCGATCAGCAGCGGCACGCCAATGAAGGCCCCCGGCACGCCCCACAGGAAGGCGAAGAAGAATACCGCGAACAGCACCATGAACGGCGACACCGCCAGCGCCTTGCCGGCGATGCGCGGCTCCAGATAGCTGCCGGACAGGAACTGGATCAGGTTGAGGCAGAGGAAGACGAACGCCGCCATCTCGAAGGATTCAAACTGCACCAAAGCAAAGAAGGTGGGCAGCAGGGTTGCCACGAATGGCCCGATGAACGGGATATAGTTCATCGCGAACGCAATGGCGCCCCAGGCGGTGGCCAGTTCCAATCCCGACGCCAATGTGAAGCCCCACACCACAAGGCCGGTGGCGATGCTCATGAGTGTGCGCACCAGCATGTATTTCTGCATCTTGCCGGCGATATCGGCGCCGGCCCGGAGCATGAAGCCGCCGGCATCCCCGCGTCGCGTGCGCGCCAGCTGGCGCACGAAAACATCCACCTCCAGCAGGCCGAGGATCACGAACACGAACGTCACCACCAGGAAGCTGAACAGGCCATGCACCCGGCTGGAGATCTCCTGGAACAGGCGCAGCAACCAGCGGACATCGAAATGCTCCGCGACCATGCTGGCCAGGATGAAACCGTGGCCTTCCAGCCAGTCTCCGGCCTGGCCATAGAGGCTCTGGAAGCGCCCTGCATTGGCCAGGGTCCATTGCCCCACCCGAGCGAAACCCCACACCACGATACTGAGGACGCAGCCCACCACCAGCAGCGTCACGATGAGCGTGACCGCCATCGCCGCCAGCTTCGGCACGTGCCGCTGCATGCCGCGCTGCAACGGCCAGACAATGGCGATGATGAACAGCGCGAACACCACCGGCGCAATGATCGACTGGGCCAGGCTGACCGCCGCCCCCACGGCCACCAGGGCAATGAGCCCGACCAATGCCCTGATCACCGGATCCTTGCCCATGTCATCCCCTTCACAACGCCCGCGTGCAGCATTGGCGAAGGCGTACGTCCCCGGCAAGCCCCCGCGCCCTATGACCTCGGGCGCCGCACAGCTTCCGCTGCCGCGACCTGGCCTCAGCCTTCGGCCGGGCGGCGATGCACCTGGACGGTCAACCCCTGGATCCGCTGATAGAGCTTGATGTCACGGCTGAACGGCCACCACGCATAGAGCAGCAGTTCCATGGGGTGCCACAGACCCACCCAGCCGGCGATCAGCAGCCCTTCGGAGACCAGATAGCTGATTGCGGATGCTTCCCGCAGCACATGCTCCATCCCGGCGGACAGGCCGAGACACACCGCCAAAAACACGATGCCGACGCGCAACGCCCGGCGCCCCTCGCTCCAAACGGCGCTGCGCTCCCTGCGGCAATACTTGATCTTGTTGTGGCAATAGGTCCGCAATGCGCGCGGCAGCCGGGCGGCCAGATCGTCTTCGTCCGGACGCTCCGGCACGTCCACCACCAGCCGGTGGACGCTAGCCCCGCGGGCGGTCAGCACGGCCATCAATTGGTCGATGCCGGAAAGATCCGTATCGACGCCATCGAACGGATCGGCCTCCTCCGCATCGAAGAAGGTGCGCAGGGTGGAGAGGCGGAGGCGGATTTCGGTGGGAGCGGTCATGGCCTGCAACGCAACTGAAGATCGGGGAGGAGCCTCACGCGGCGGTCGCGACGTGCAGAAGAACGCAAGCAGCGCCGGCCGGTCGTGTGGCTTTATCCTGTTCCTATAGCATCCAACGCCCCTTTCCGAAGGGGTGTTGCTCCTGCCGGCCTGATGGCCGGCGCGGCGGGCGTGCCTTCCCCCGGCAAGCGCCGTGCTCTAAGGTGCCGCCGCGCTTGGGCACCGCCCACGAGCCAAAGGCTTGATGCATCAATCTGTTCAAATGTGGCGGGGGCTGCGTGGTGTCTTGTTCCAAAACCGCGGTGCCGCGCATCCTGGCCCTGGCGCTAGCCCTGCTGGCGGTCAGTTGCGCCCCCTCAGACCGCGGCGCTCTCACCCCCGTGGCCGAAACGGCACCCGGTGCCACCACCGTGGATATACTTGCTGCCACCACCCGCGCGCCCTCGGACCTGCCCGGCGTCGTGTATAATGGCGAACGGGGCAGCGGCCTCTCCTTCACCAATGTGGTCGTCTCCATTCCCCCGAACCGCGAAGTCGGCTCCATCCAGTGGCCCCGTCAGGCCATCGCCGACCCGGCGACGGAATTCGCGGTCACATCCTTGAGCGACGTGCCGCGCTCCGGCGTCCTGGCTTGGTACAAGGGCCACGCGGTGAAGAAGAAGCGCGTGCTGATTTTCGTCCATGGCTTCAATACCCGCTTTGATTCCGCGGTTTTCCGCTTCGCCCAGATCGTCCATGACATGCATGCGGATCTGGCGCCCGTACTGTTCTCCTGGCCATCGCGCGGCCAAGTCTTCGACTATAATTATGACCGCGAAAGCACCAATTTCTCCCGTAACGACCTCGCCTATGTGCTGCGCGAGACCGCCCGCAGCCCCGCTGTGGATGAGGTGGTGGTGATGGCCCACTCCATGGGCGCGTGGCTGACGGTGGAATCTCTGCGCCAACTGGCGCTCCAGGACGGACGGGTGCCGGCGAAGATCTCCAACGTCATTCTCGCCTCGCCCGATCTCGACCTCGATGTCTTCCGCCGCCAGATTGCCGAAATGGGCCCCAAGCGCCCCCGCATCACCATCTTCGTCTCGCGCAACGACCGCGCGCTGGCGCTGTCGCGGTTCATCTCGGGCGGGGTCACGCGGGTCGGGGCGGTGGATCTGACCCAGGAGGCTACACTGGCTGAACTGGAGGCGAGCGAAGGCATTGTCGCGCTCGACCTGTCGGCCCTCCAGAACGGCGATGCCCTAAACCACAGCAAGTTCGCCACCAGTCCGGAAGTGGTGCAACTGCTGGGAACCCGGTTGAGTTCGGGCCAGAACATCAATGATCAGAGCGCCGCCGCCACCGGCGCCGGCGCGGCCCAGGCGCTGGGGAATGCGGTGGGCACGGTGGTGGCCAGCCCGATCCTGGTGTTTACCGGCGGCGGGCGGAACTGAGTTCCTTCACCGCAGGAAGAAGCCGATGGCCACCGCATTGGCGATATCGATGAAGAAGGCCGACACCAGCGGCAGAATGATGAAGGCGGTGGGCGCCGCGCCATGGACCTTGGTCACCGCCGTCATGTTGGCGATGGCGGTGGGCGTGGCCCCGAGGCTGATGCCGGTGAAACCGGCCGCGAGCACCGCTGCCTGATAATTGCGGCCCATGGCCGGGAACACCACGAACAGGATGTAGAGCACGGCGCCCACGGTCTGAACGCCCAGCACCACCACCAGGGCCGGCCCCAATCCGCCCAGCGTCCAGAGCTGCATGCTCATGAGCGACATGGCGAGGAAGACATTCAGCGACAGGTCCGACACCAGGGCAAGCGCGCGCGAGCGGGTCGGCCATGTCAGGCGTGGCAGCGCACGCGGAACCGTATTGGTCAGCACGATGGCCACCAGCAGGCACACCACGAACAGCGGCAACTTCAGCCCGGTGCGCTCCACCGCCTCCTCCAAGGCGTAGCCGATGAGAATGCAGATGTTCAGCACCAGCAGCGTGCTGAGCAGGTCGAGATGGGTCACGCTGCCGGACTCGCGGCCAGCATCATCCTGCGGCAGCCCGACCATGGGTGCGGCGGCATCATTGCCGTGCAGGCGAAAGCGGGAGATCAGCAGCCCGGCCACCGGCCCGCCCACCAGGCTGGCCATCACCAGCCCCAGCGTGGCCGAGGCAATGCCCACCTCCAGCGCATTGGAGAGGCCGAAGCGCTCGGTGATCAGCGGCGCCCAGGCAATGGTGGTGCCGTGCCCGCCGATCAGCGACACCGATCCCAGCAGCGGTGCCATGCCCGACGGCAGGCCCAGCAGAAAGCTCGTGCCGGCGGACAAACCGTTCTGCACCGCCAGATACACCACGGTCAGGATCAGCAGCACCACCAGCGGCCGACCGCCCGCCACCAGATCCGACAGGCGCGCATTGAGGCCGATGCCGGCGAAGAAATACAGCAGGAGCATATCGCGGGCGGCGAGATCGAAGCTCACAGCAAGGCCCAGGACCTCATAGCAAAACAGGGTTGTGAGCGCCGCGATCAGGCCGCCCGTTACCGCCTCGGGGATATTCCAGCGTCGCAGCGGGCCGACCGCGCGGTTGAGGCCCGCCCCCAGGAAGAACACCAGGATGGCGATGGTGAAGGTCAGCAATCCTGTAACCTGAACTGTCGTCGGCATCGTCGCTTACATCCGCCCGGGCGCCCGTCACGCTCCGGGGAGCATACCAAGCCCACCCGTCATCGTGGCCATACGCATGAAAAAGCCGCTGGGCCAGATCCGAGCCCGGCGGCGTGGAACCACATCTGCGCCCACCTCAGAACGAGCCGACGGCGCTTCCAATCACGATGACTGCAACGAGGGCAAGCAGCGCGCTGACCACAGCCACCATTACGATGTCAAAATAGCTCTTGGCATGGGTGGAGCCGCACACCGCCAGCAAGGTCACCACCGCGCCATTGTGCGGCAGACTATCCAGCGTACCCGAGCCGATCACCGCCACCCGGTGCATCAGCGCCGGCTCGAGGCCGATCTCCGCCGCCAATGTCATGTAGGAGGCGCCCAGCGCATCCAGCGCGATGGTCAGGCCGCCCGAGGCCGATCCGGTGAGCGCCGCCAGGATATTGGTGGCCACCGCCAGCGACACCAGCGGCCCGCCCTCGATGCCCAGCACCCAGGTGCGCACCAGTTCAAACGCCGGCATCGCCGCCACCACCGCGCCGAACCCCACCAGGCTCGCCACACTGAAGGCCGGCAACACCGAGGCATTGGCACCCGCATCCATGCTGCTGCGCAGATTGGGCAGCCGGCTGAAGTTCAGCCCGATCAGGACGAGGATCGCCGCCGCCAGAGCAGTGGCCACCGACCACACGCCGCCCACCGCCGACAGCGAGGTTTCGCCAAAGCGTACCTCCGCCAGGAAGCTCACGTCGAGCCGCGGCAGCACCACCAGCGACATCACCAGATTGACCGCCACCACCACCACCAGCGGCAGCGCCGCGGCCCACAGCGGCGGCCCCTTGGAACTATGGGCGCCATGGGTCAGTTCGGCAGTGTCGAACTCGTGGGAGCCGGTGGCCCGCTCGCGGATGAATTCATCGTCGGCCACCTGCGCCGCATCCACGATGAGCGTATCGCCAAAGCCCTCGCCCCGGCTGCGGGCGATGCGCTCGGCCCGGTTCAGCCACCACATACCGAAGCCCAGCATCACCGCCGACGCGATGATCCCAAGGCCCGGCGCCGCAAAGGGCGTGGTGCCGAAGAACGGCATGGGGATGGCGTTCTGGATCGCCGGTGTGCCCGGCATGGCGGACATGGTGAAGGTGGAGGTGCCCAGCGCGATCGCCGCGGGCATCAGGCGCCGGGGAATGCCCGCGGCACGGAACAGTGCCTGTGCCATGGGCGCCAGCACGAAGAAAGCCACGAACAGGCTGACGCCGCCATAGGTGACGATGGCCCCGGCCAGCACCACCGCCAGGATCGCCCGCTTCTCGCCGAGGCGTCGGGTCATCTCGTCGGCGATCACCGTCACCGAGCCGCTGTCGTCCATCAGCTTGCCGAACAGCGCCCCCAGCAGGAACAGCGGGAAGAACTGGGCGATGAAGCTCGCCGCATTCGACATGAAGGTCTGCGTCCAGTGGGCGAGCAGCGGCTCGCCCGCGAACGCCGCAGCCACCAGCGCCGCCGCCGGCGCCAGCAACAGGATGCTCCAGCCGCGGAAGGCCAGGAACAGCAGGAGGCCGAGGCCGATCAGGATGCCGAGCAGGCCCATGGTGTCACACGCCTTCCAGCAGCAGGTCGAGATCGAGCGAGGAGCGTTTGCCGAGATTGTCCGCGCTGGTGGCGAGGAACGTCTCGGCGGACTTGCGCCCCTCGTCGCGCAGCATGGTCAGGAACTCCCATTCCGCATTGAGCTTCGAGGAAGAGCCGAGCGTCGCCATCAACGCATTGGGCACCATATGGATGCGCATCTTGGCCCATTGCGCACCCTCCGTATGCCCGGGATCCGCCACCTGCCGCATCAGTGCGATCATGCGCAGTTCCTTCAGGAGCACCGCATTGAACGACACTTCATTCAGCCGATTGAGGATCTCTCGCGCCGAATTGGGCGTGCCCGGCCGCTCCACCGGATTGATGGGAATGAGGATGGTGTCATCGGAGTCTAGTTCCCGCACCAAGGGCGTCATGGTGGGATTGCCGGAATAGCCGCCGTCCCAATAGCTCTCGCCATCGATCTTGATGGCCTGGAACATGGTGGGCAGGCAGGCGGAAGCCAGCAGCACATCGGGGGTGATCTCGCCATTGCGGAATACCCGGCCGCGCCCGGTGCGCACATTGGTGGCGGTGATGAACAGCCGGATCGGCGAGGTCTTCAGACGCTCGAAATTGATCAGGTCTTCAAGGATGCTGCGCAGCGGGTGGGAATTGCCGGGATTGAGGTCGTAAGGTGAGTAGAGCCGCGAGACCAGATCGAGGGTCACGAACAGAGGCGAGTTGTCCAGCGTCCAGCGACCCATCATCTTGTCGATCGGGCCGCGCTGGAACGGGCTGAACCGCGCCGCCTCGGCCACCCGCTTCCAATAGGTCTGCAGCGCTTCTCGGGCACCGGACGCTCCGCCGGCCGCAAAGCCGTCCGCCAGCACGGCCGCATTCATCGCCCCGGCGGAGGTGCCGGAAATGCCGTCGATGGTGAGCCAGGGCTCCTCCAGCAGCCGGTCAAGAACGCCCCAGGTGAAGGCACCGTGGGAGCCGCCGCCCTGAAGGGCAAAGTCCACGAGCACGGGTGCGCGTTCGCCTGTGACTGTCTGGTCCGGCATGTGCCGCATCCCTTTTCACGATCGGTTTCCGCCGCCCAGGACGGGCGGCGGCCGTATGGCCTCAGCCGTGGGACGTGACGCCGTCCGGTGCGGAAGTCGGCTTCATCGCTGGGGTGCGGGCATTAGGCCCGAACCAGGTGACATAGAGCGCTGGCAGGAACACCAGCGTGAGCAGCGTCCCGACCAGAAGGCCGCCCATGATCGCAAAGGCCATTGGCCCCCAGAACACCGTGGGTGCGATGGGGATCATGCCCAGAACGGTGGAGACGGCGGTGAGCATGATGGGCCGGAAGCGCGAGCTGCTGGCGGTGATCACCGCATCCCACACCGTGTGCCCCAGCGCACGCTCGGCCTCGATCTGGCCGATCAGGATCACCGCATTCTTGGTGATCATCCCGATCAGGGCCAGGATGCCGAGGATGGCGACGAAGCCCAGGGGCCGGCCCGACAAGAGCAGCGCCGCGGCCACTCCGATCAGCCCCAATGGGGCCACCGACAAAACGAGGAACAGGCGCTGGAAGTTCTGGAGCTGGAACATCAGCACCGTGAACATCAGCAGCAGCATCACCGGCACCACCGCAAACACCGAAGCGCTGGAGCGCGCGCTCTCCTCCACGGTGCCGCCCACGGTGATGTGGTAGCCGCGCGGCAGCGCTTTGGTCAGGTCCTGAATCTGCGGCGCGAGCGCCGCGACCACCCCCTCCGGCAAGGCGCCGGTGACCACATCCGCCTGGACAATGAGGGTGGGGACGCGATCACGCCGCCAGATCACCGGATAGGCCTGGGCATATTCGAAAGTGGCCAACTGGCTCAGGGGTACGGTGCGCCCGCTGGCCAGGGGGATCTGCAGGGTGGACAGGGTTTCCAGCGATACCCGCTGCTCGTCGGTGGCCCGCGCCACCACATCCACCAGATAGATGTCGTCCCGCACCTGGGTCACCGGCGCGCCGGAAATCACCGTATTCAGCACCCCGGCAAGGCTCTGGGTGCTCAGGCCCAGCAGGCGGGCCTGATCCTGGTCCACCCGGATGCGGATTTCGCGGGCCGGCTCGATCCAGTCGAAATTGACCTTCTCCGCATCGCGATCGCTGGCCACCACCCGCGCCAGATCGAACGCGATCTCGCGCACCTTCTCCACATCGGGTCCGCTGACCCGATATTGCACCGGCCATCCCACCGCCGGGCCCAATTCCAGCGGATAGACCCGCCCGATCAGGCTCGGAAAATCAGTGGCGAGCAGCTTGTCCAGGCGCACCCGCAACCGCTCGCGGGCGTCGATGTCCTTGGCGACGATCACCGCCTGGGCGAAGAAGTCGTTGGGCAGTTGCACGTTGAGCGGCAGATAGAAACGAATGGCGCCGCGCCCCACATAGGTGCTCCAGCGCTCCACGTCCGGGTCGCTCTTCAGAACTGCGTCGAAGCGCTTGGCGATATCCTCGCTGGCATAGATGGACGCATTCTGCGGCAGGCGCAGATCCACCAGCAGTTCCGGCCGGTCCGAGGCCGGGAAGAACTGCTTGGGAATGAGCGGGAGCGCCAGAACCGCCGCTGCGAACAGCGCGACGGTGACCGCGAGGGTCGCCCACCGCCAGCGCAGCGCAAAGGACAGCAGGCCCACATAGAGGCCGATCACCCGGCCGGGGCCGGTCGCGGCGCTCTTCTTCGGCGGCTTGAGGATCATCACCCCCAGCAGCGGCGCGAACACCACCGCCACCACCCACGACACCAAGAGCGCAATGGACACCACCGCGAACAGCGAGAAGGTGTATTCGCCCGCCGAGGAGGCCGCAAAACCGATGGGCACGAAGCCGGCCACGGTGACGAAGGTTCCCGCCAGCATGGCGAAGGCATAGGTCTTGAAGGCGAAGGTGGCGGCCACCTCCTTGTCATCGCCCGCCGCCAGACGGTTGATCATGGCGTCGGTGGTGGTCATGGCATCGTCCACCATCAGCGCCAAAGCGATGATGAGGGCCCCCAGCGAGATCCGCTGCATGTCGATGCCCGCAAGCTCCATGATGGCGAACACCACCGCCAGCGTCAGCGGGATGGACAGCGCCACCACCGCCCCCGCGCGCACGCCCAGGCTGATGAACGAGATCACCAGGATGATGCCGATGGCCTGCCAGAGCGAGGACATGAACTCGGCGATGGAATGGTCCACCGTCACCGCCTGATCGGCCACCAGCACCGGCTCGATGCCGATGGGCAGATCGTCGGTGATCTCCGCCATGGCGGTCTTGATGGCCTTGCCGAGCGCCAGGATGTCGCCGCCGTCGCGCATGGCGATGGCAAGGCCGATGGCGGGCACGCCATTGGCGCGGAACTGCGGCTTGGGCGGATCCGCATAGCCCCGGCGCACGGTGGCGATATCGCTGAGCCGCAGCAGCCGCCCGCCCACCACGAAATTCACATTGGCGATGTCCTGCTCGGAATTGAACGCGCCGGTGACGCGCACGGAGATTGCTTCGTCGCCGGTCTGGATAATGCCGGCGGGGCTGACGATATTCTGCCGCTGCAGTGCGGCCAGCACCGCCGAGCGATCGATGCCGAGACTGGCCAGTTCCTGCATGGAGAATTCGATGAAGATGCGCTCGTCCTGCACGCCGAGGATCTCGATCTTCGAGACGTCCGGCACCTGCAGCAGCTTGGAGCGAACCTCCTCCACATAGTCGCGCAATTCGCGTTGGGAAAAGCCGTCGGTGGTGAAGCCGTAGATGATGCCGAAGGTGTCGCCGAACTCGTCATTGAACCCCGGCCCGACGATGCCGGCGGGCAAGGTGTGGCGCATGTCGCCGATGGACTTGCGCACGTGGTACCAAATGTCCGGCACCTCTTGGCCGGTGGCGCTGCCCTTGAGATTAACGAAGATGGTGGTGACACCGGCGCTGGTATAACTGCGCAGGAAATCCAGCTTGGGGGTTTCCTGGAGCGTGCGCTCCAGGCGTTCGGTCACCTGCTTGACCGTGTCTTCGACCGTGGCACCGGGCCAGGCCGCCTGCACCACCATGGTCTTGATGATAAAGGTGGGGTCTTCCCCGCGCCCGAGCCGGTTATAGGCCAGGAGGCCGGCGAGCACCGCCACGGCCATGAAATAGATGACCACCGAACGGTGGCGGAGCGCCCACTCCGACAGGTTGAGGCCCCTCACAGAGCCGCTCCCAGCAGGCGCACCTTCTGGCCGGGATGCAGCGCCTGCACACCGGCCGTGACCACGATGTCGGCGGGCTTGAGCCCATCTGCAACGGTCACCGCCGCGGGCGTGAAGCGCAGCACCTCGATATTGCGCAGCGACACCGTCTTGGTGGCGGGATCCACGATCCACACCGCCGGCTGGTCCTTCACCCGCGTCAGAGCGGAGGCGGGAATTTCAATCACCGGGCCGGTGTCGAGCTTGACCCGGCCGGTCACCGTGGAGCCCAGCCGCATCGCCTCCGGCGCATCGATCAGCCCGACCCGCACCTGGAATGTGCGGGTCACCGGATCGGCTTGGGGCGCCACTTCGCGCACCCGGCCCATGGCGGTGACGCCCGCGTCATCGGTCAGGCTGACGATGATCTCCGGATCGCCCGGCATGGTCCGCAGGACGGAGGCGGGAACGTCGAACACCGCGTCGCGGCCATTGCTGCGGGCCACCTGCAGCACGGCCTGGCCCGGCTGCACCACTTCACCAGGCTCGGCCCGGCGGGCGGTGACGGTTCCGCCCGCATCGGCCTTCAGTTCGGTGAAGCCCAGCCGATCCTGGGCGGTCTTCAATTGCGCCTGTGCGTCGTCCATCCGAGCGCGTGCGGTCCGGAACGCCTGCTCGGCCACTTCGAATTGAGCGCGGGGCGTGAAGCCGCGGTCCAGCAGCGTGCGCTGGCGCTCATAGGCATTGCGGGCCTGGCTCAATTGCGCTTCCGCGCTCGACACGCCGGCTTCGGCGGAGCGCAATGCGTTCAGTTCATTCTGCGGGTCCAACCTGGCAAGGACCTGACCCGGCTTGATGACATCGCCCACATTGACCAGACGCTCAATAATTCGCCCGCCGACGCGGAAGCCGTAGGTCGCCTCGTTCTGGGCTTCCACATGGCCGGTGAGAGAAATGGCGTCCCCGGCGGGGCGGGGCGTGGCGGCCACCGTGCGCACCGGTCGCGGATCGGACGCGACAGGCTCCTTTTCCTTTCCGCAGCCAGCCAGAAGGAAAGGCGCCACCAGCGCCAATACAAGCAACGGCGCCCCGCCGACCGATCGGAACATCCCACCCGCCCTATGATGTCTCAGGGGCACAGACATTGGCTAGATCCAATGTCATGCGCACCTATTGTCTACCGACAAGCTCAGCCTGACAGCCGCTTGACATGAAGGCAATCCTTAGCAAGTCATTGAATCGGTTGCGACCGATAAAATTTCACGCGTGACGCTTTATAGAGGACCCTATTCGAAGGTGTCGTGACATCGCAGAAAACCAAAGCCGGGAAACGATCAGCCTTCCACGCGCAGAGCCCAGGCCAGCGAATAGCATCAGCGCCCGCATCACCGCGTCGCCTCCAATGCTGTCGCAAAGGCAACGATCAAGGCCAGCACCAGCAGCCCGGCGACGGGCCATCGACGCAGTCCCTCATCCAAACGTCCCACGCCCTCCGACAGCGCCGAAACCGCCGGCGCCAGGCGCTCGGCCAGCAGCAATACATCACCGGCCGGAATCTCCCGCAGCCGCGGCCCGCGCCACGCCAGCGCCGTCGTCGCGACCAGCCCCAGGGCCACCGGCCAGAGGCCCTTCCATAGGCTGCCGGCGCTGAATGCGCTGGCCAGGCTCGCGCCCGTCACCGGCTGGAACAGCACGAACGGCACCACCAAAGCACCGCCACACAACGCCAGCCAGGGCGCCCCCAACGCGAGGGGTGGGAAGCGATGGCTGCTGCCGTCCGCTGACGCCTGCAGCCGGATAACGAAGCGCGCCATGAGCATCGTCGTGCCTGCCGCCGACAGCGCCAACAGGCTTCCCGCCATCCCCTCCCCCAGCGGTCCCTTGATGGCGATCTTGGCCAACGCGCCGCCGGTCAGCGGAAGGCCCGCAAGGCTCAGACCCAGGACCGCGCTGACGGCCAGAACCAGCCATAGGCAGCGCGCACCACTCGCGGCGGCGATGCCAACCGCCAGGAACATGGCCCCCTTCAGCAGGATGTGGTTCGCGGCATAAAAGGCCGCGATCACCGGTGCCGCCGCGTCGCCGCTCCACAGCCCGGCACCGATCACCGCCCCCACCACACCCATCTGGCTCACGGTGGAATAAGCCAGCACCCGCTTGGGATGGGACTGGGTGAGGCCGATGGCGATGCCGTAATAGGCGGTGACGATGCCCATGGTGGTGATGGCCGCGCCCCAGGCGGACAGCATCCCATCCATGGGGAGGAAGCGGATGAGACCGATCACCCCCGCCTTCACCACGATGCCGCTGAGCACCGCGGAACCCGGAACCGGCGCCACGCCGTGGGCGATGGGCATCCAGACATGCAGGGGCACAAAGCCCATCTTGAGCCCGAAGCCCGCGACCAGCAGCGCCACGATGGCGTCGCGCCAGGGGGAGACGGCCAGCCCCGCCACCGCATCGGCGATGAGCGGATTGCCATCCGGGCTGCCGGCCGCAAGCATCACGAAGCCGGCTATCAGCAACGCCTCACCGAACAGGGTCAGACCGAGGTAGAGCGCACCCGCCCGGCGGGCCTCCGGCGTGTCGTCATGGGCGACCAGCCCATAGGCTGAAAGGCTGGCCAAGGCGAAGGCGAGATAGAAACTCGACAGGTCGGCCACGATGAACACGCCGAAGCTGCCACCCATGGTGAGCAGCCACCAGATGGCAAAGCGCGGTCGCGCCGGATCATCGCGCAGATAGACGGCGGCATAGGCCCCGGCGGCCATCCACAGCACCGCCGAGGTCCCCAGCAGAAGCGCGCCCGGCGCATCCAGGGTCAGGGTGATGCGAAGGGGCGCGGGCGCCGACAGAGGCGAAATACCCTGCGGCACCAGCAGCGCCGCCAGCAGTGCCGGCACCGGCGCGAGCGCCATCATCGCCGGCGCCCATCGCCGCACCTTCGGCGCCACGCAGAGCAAGGCGAGCAGGCACGGCAGCGCGGGCGCCGCCGGCAGAAGAAGGGACAGGACACCCGAGGCGCCGCTCATGGCGCCGACCCGATCAGGGCCGCACGCCCGATCGCCAAAAACCCGATCGGCTGCAACGGCACAAAACCGAGAACAACCGCCACCAGGGCGAGCCCCAGCGCGACCCCTTGGCGTCGCGGGGAGACCTGTGCCACCGCCACCGCCCCGCCAGTGCGGAACAGCGCCGGAACCACCACCCGCAGCACATAGCCGCCCGCCAACAAGCCACCCGCCAGGATCACTCCGGCGATCCACCACCGCTCCTGCTGCACGGCGGCGGTGAGGAGCATTACCTTGGCCACGAACCCTCCGCTCGGGGGCAGGCCCATGAGCGACAGGCCGCCAAGCCCAAAGGCGAACACACTCACCGGCAAAATCCGTCCCAGTCCGCCGAAGTCCGCGATCCGGTCGTGCCCGAGGGCTTCCGCGATCAGACCGGCCGCCATGAACATGGCGGCCTTGGAGAAAGCGTGAGAGACAAGCTGCAGCGCGCCCCCGGTCCAGGCGATGGTCTCCCAGGGGGCGGCGCCGGCGATTCCGGCAAGCGGAAACATGAGGAACAGATAGCCGATCTGCGCCGCGGTCGAATAGGCGATCAGCAGCTTCAGCCGCCCCTGTCGCAGCGCCATCACCCCGCAGAGCCACACCGCGCCCGCGCCCATGATCGCCAGCAGCGGGGCACCCGCCGCCGCCAGTGGCGGTCCGGCCAGATCGCACCAGATCCGCACCAGCAGGTAGATCGGCGCCTTGATGACCAGTGCCGACAGCAACGCGCTGGCCGCAGCCGGCGCGCCCGCATGGGCGGGCGGCAGCCACAGGTGCAGCGGAAACAGCGCGGCCTTGGCCGCCATGCCCACGCTCATCAAGGCCAAGGCCAGCACCAGGGCCGGCTCCGGTGTCCCGCTCGCCCGGACATGCTGCGCCAGTTGTGGGAGATCCAGGGTGCCGTAGGCCCCATACAGAAGCGCGGTGGCCAGCAGGTACAGCACCGAGCCGAACAGCGCGAACAACAGGTAGCGCAGCGCCGCATCCAGCGTCTTGCGGCTGCCATCAAGGCACACCAGGGGCACTGCGGCGAAGGTCAGCAGTTCCAGCGCCACATAAAGCGAGAACAGGTCCTGGGCCACGAAAACCAGATTGAGCGCGCTCCACAGCCCCATGAGCAGCATCCAGAATGCCGGCGGCATCGCCGACGTCGGCGCCGCACGGTCGGTGCGCGCGAACAGCCCGGTGGCGACCACCACCACGGCGGTCATGACCAGCATGACCACCGACAGACCGTCCGCCCGCAGCGCCATGCCCAAAGGCGGCGCCCAGCCGCCAATCACGTCATCCAACGCCGCACCGGTGGCGGCGACCCGTACCGCGATAGCGCCGACGATCAGCCCCCCCAACCCCAGAAGCAGCAGCGCCACCTGCTCCACCCGCCGCGGGGCGCACAGCAACATGGGCACGAGACCGCAGAGGGGCACGATCACGGCCAGGACCAGCAGCGCCCCGAAGGCGGAAGATGCAGAACTCAGGCTCGCCGCAGGGGTCATGCGTCCCCCTGCCGGGCGGCGCGGTCCCGATCGTCCACCGCTGCGCTATTCTGTTCCCCGGCATCCTGGAGCCTGAGCAGCAACGCCACCGCCAAAGCCGTGGCGGAGAAAGCCACCACGATACCGGTGATGACCAGCGCCTGCGGCACCGGATCACCGCCGAAGCCCGCGGCGGCACCACGGCGGGCGATCACCCCCATCAGCAGGAAGATGCCCCCACCCAGCAGATTGAACGCCAGGATCTTGCGAAAGGCCGCCCCCTGCACGATCAGCCCGAATAGGCCGATGGCCACCAGCCCAGCACCGGCGAGGCCGAACACGGACAGGCTGAAGGATCCACTCATGGCTGTCGTGCCCCAGCGGGCGGCCCCAGCACCAGCAGCGCCAACATCACGGCAATGGAGAGCGTCAGCGCCGCTTCCACCGCAATGATCACCGGCTTCGCCGCCCCTTCCGGATAGCCCAGGAAGGCGCCCGCCACCGCCCAGCCCAGCATGCCCACCGCGAGGAACACCACCGGCCCCGCCAGCACCAGCAGCCGCAGTCCGCGATCACCGATCCTTGGGGGCGCGCACAACCCCGCGAGCAGCACCAGCAGCCCCATGGCCGCCAGGACCGCACCGCCCTGGAACGCGCCGCCGGGCACGTCCGCCCCCGCCCAGAACAGATAGATCGCCACCAGAACGCCCACGGGCGGCAGGACGCGGGCCAGGAAGACCAGCGCTTCGGTGGGCTGTCGCGGACCAGGTGGCGGTGGCGCGCCGCGCCAGGACGCATCGGCGGAAAGCGACCAGATCGCAATCAGCGCCAGCAGCAGCACCACCACTTCCAGCAGCGTATCGAGCGCGCGATAGACCAGCAGCACCGCCGTTACCG
Source organism: Azorhizobium sp. AG788 (assembly GCF_943371865.1). GTDB lineage: Bacteria > Pseudomonadota > Alphaproteobacteria > Rhizobiales > Xanthobacteraceae > Azorhizobium. The sequence goes on from NZ_CALRWL010000009.1 coordinate 40,587, forward strand.
GATTGCCCAGGCCCGTCCCCGGCAGATGCGCCGCCGCTTCGGGCGCAAGCGTCGGCGCTGGCTCCGGGAGCCCCAGCACGACGGCGCTGAGGCCGATGAACACCAGCACGCACAGCCCGGCCGCGATCCAGTTTGTGCCCCGATCTGCAGTCTGCCGCGCGCCTTCCCGCTTCGGCAGGCGAGCGGCGGCACGCACCATCACCAAGCCGGTGACGCCGCCGCCGATGGCCGCTTCGGTCAGCGCCACATCCACCGCCGCAAGCCGGACCCAGGCCAGCGCAATCACCAGGCCAAGCGCAACAAAGCCGATGACGGCCCCAAGCGGATCGCGCGCCAGCAGCACCCGAAAGGCCACACCCAGCAGCAGCGCCGCGATCCCGGCATCCAGCGCCCCGCTCACTCTTTCGCCTCCGCCGCGTGCGCCGAACGGAGGGCGACCTCCGCAAGGAGTTGCGCCACCGCGCCCGATGCCAGTTGCACCAGCAGCCAAATGGCCACCATCTTGAGGGCGTCCAGGAAAGTCCCGGCCTGCGGCAGCAGCCCCAGGACGATCAGGGCCAGCCCCACATTGTCGGCCTTGGTCAAGGCGTGCAGACGGGTGAGGGTATCGGGAAATCGAAGCAGGCCCAGGGTGCCGGCGAGGAAGAACACCACGCCCGCGAGGACGCAGGTGATCGTCACAAGATCTGTCAGAAGGCTCATGGGGGCGGGCCTCCACTCGGCGATTGGCCCTCGGGCCGCCGCACGGCGCCTGCGTCGTCACGGCGCCCCGCGGCCCCGTGGAAGGCGGAGGCCGCAAACGCGGCCAGAACCGCAAACAACAGCGCCACATCGAGCACTGCCCACTGGCCGCTGGCCACCGCGAGCAGCAGCAGGATCGCGACGCCGCCGCTGCCCAGAAGCTGGACGGACATCATCTGGTCCGCGACGCCGCCGCGCCACCACATGCCCACCATCGCCACGGCGGTGAAAACCAGAATGCAGGCGGCTGCGACCAGCAGGACCTCAGCCATGAGCGCCGCCGGCTCGGCCCGCATTCAGGAAAAGTCTCTCGTCCGCAGAGACATCCTCAGCCGTGGCCCCGGTGGTGTCCAGGCAATGCAGGACCAGCGTGGTCTCGGTCTGGGCAACGGGAACCGCCCCCGGCTGCAGGCTCATGATCGCCCGGAAGGCTTGGCGCGAGAGGCCCTGAGGACACCGTGTGGGAACGGTGAGGAAGCCCGGGTGCAAATCCAGCCGCGGGGCGAAGGCACGCCGGGCCACCTCGACACCAGCCACCAGCGAGCGCACGGCGAAATGGCCCGCAAACCGGGCAGCGGCGCGGGGGCGAAGACGCCCAACGCCTGCGGGTAACAGCGCCAGACTGGCCGCCGCAGAGAGTGCTGCCGCCAGGGCGCCGGCCACCAGATCCGCGACGCCGGTTCGGCCAAGGCTGATCCAGAGCAGAAAAAAACCGCACCAGCGTGTCGCAAATGCGAGCTGCCAGCGTGCGCGCGGCTCGGTCCATCTCATCACGGCGCCCGCCGCGGGAGGGGCAGGAGCGGCTTTACTTGACCAGGGCGCATCCGTCTCACCCCTATATTTGCCAGACAAGCAAAGCAGTGGCCCGAGAGGCTCTAGAACCTTCATGCCATGTGTACCGCTCACGCCCCGGGGTTGCAACGCTGAAGCTCTGCGTTGCACGGCCATGGCAACGGCGACAGCGCTCGACCGTGCGCAATGGCACAGCAGGGGCTCAACGGGATCACAGAGAACAGCGCGAGCCTATGCGCTCGGATGGTGCGGACGGCGGGAATCGAACCCGCATACCCTTTCGGGTGAGGCATTTTAAGTGCCTTGCGTCTACCAGTTTCGCCACGTCCGCATCCGCCCGGCACCATAGGGGGGTTCGCGCGCCGAGAAAACGCCCTGGCGCGCAAAGGTCGTGGAACGCGGTGGATCATCCCAGCTGTATGGCCCCCGGCGCCGCGCCCATGCGATGGCGCCGACCGCAGCCGCGGTGGCCGCTCAGCGGCGTTCCTGCTCCAGGCGATGGCACAGGATTGCCGCCACCATCAGGGCGCCAATCACCGTGACATGCTCGCCGAACACATGGAAATGGTGGGTCGCCTCCGGCTCCGGAAACGCCCAGAAGGGATGGGCAATGGGAATGGTGAGGGCCACGAAAACCGCCAGCATGCCGCATCCGAGCCAAGCGAAGCGGTTGAGGATAATGAGGGCGGAGGCGATCAGCAGCGTGGCGATCACCGCCGGCGCCCAGAGGCTCGGTGGAGTGAGGCCGAACGCGGCCATCTCGGCCAATGTGCCGCGATAGTCGGCGATCTTCCCGAGGCCCGCCCCCCAAAAGACGAACGTAAACACTACACGCGCGAACACGCCAAATGCAGAAGATGCCAGCAGACCCGCCAAAATCCCAGGTGTCGCCGTCCTCAGTGCCATCGTTCCTACCTCCCCCAGAGCAGAGGGAGTTTCTGGCGAATGCCGAACGCTACGTCAACGTCAAGCGACGCAGGCTCTCAAGAGCCGCTGACGCGGGCCCGGCTGGGCCTTGGGCGCCCCCGGCGTCACCGGTGGTCAGCCGGCGAGCGCACCCTCTTCCACCGGGGTGATGGCCACCGACTCGCCGCAGCCGCAGGCGGAGGTCTGGTTGGGGTTATTGAACACGAACTGGGCGGAGAGCTTATCGGTCTTGAAGTCCATTTCTGTGCCCAGCAGGAACAGGATGGCCTTGGGATCGACGATCACCTTCACGCCCTTGTCCTCGACCACCTCGTCGGTGGGCGCAATCTCGGCGGCATAGTCGAGGGTGTAGGACATGCCGGCACAGCCGCCATTCTTCACCCCGACCCGCACCGCCACCGGGGGCGGCGTCGTGCGGGCGATGATCTGATGGATACGCGCCGCAGCCGCATCGGTGATGCGCATGACAGCGGGACGAGCACGCAAAGCGGAAGCCATAAATTTCTCTCCGAACCACGCCGGTTCAAGGCCGGCGGATACGATCTGTCTTAAAATGGGGGATGAACCCGCCGAGAGCAAGGCGCGGCCGCCAACAGATAATAGCGCACGGCGTGTCCCATCCGACTGTTTCGCCAGAATTTCCCCTGAGGACGCAAGCTGGCAGGCCAAGCTGGGCCGAAGCCTGCGCCAACTGAGGAGCGCAAATGCCGCGTCAGCTGGAAATGGTTTCGTGCTCCCCCTGTGCGCCGCGCTTCCAATAGCCGGAGGCCTTCAGCCACACGGCGGGATGACCATGCTGCTCCACAAGAATGCGGCGCAGACGCTTGGCGACGGTGCCCTCGCAGGCCACCCAGGCATAGCCCTCGCCAGTGGGGAGCGCGCAAGCGGCCACGGCTGCCTCCAGATCTTGCCCCTCGCCGGCTGCGGCCGTGCCACGGTAAATCCAACGAAGCGTCAGGTTCGCTCGGCTCGGCAGCGGAAGTTCGTCGGCGGGCCCCGCCACTTCAACGAACACCAAAGCCGGGATGCCCGATGGCAACGCCTCCAGGCGCCGGGCAATGGCCGGCAAAGCGGTCTCATCGCCGATCATCAGATACCAGTCAAAATCATCCGCTGGCAGCATGGAGCCCTTGGGACCGGCCATGCCTATGCGCTGACCGGGCACGGCGTGCATGGCCCACTGGGTGGCGGGGCCGGCCTCGTGGAGGGCGAAATCAATGGTCAGTTCGCCCGATTCCGGGTCGTAGGCGCGCGGGGTGTAATCGCGAACCTCCGGCCGCACCGCGCCTTCGGCAAACACGGGGCCGTTGGGAGTAAAGGTCGGCAGCAATGGGATGTCTTGCCCGTCCACGGGGAACAGAAGCTTCACATGGTCATCGGCGCCGCGGCTCTCAAAGCCGTCCATGTCCGTGCCGGTGAAGACCACACGGAGCATCGAAGGGGTCAGGCGCTGCGTCCGCAGCACGGTGAGCATGCGGGCCTTCAGCGTATAGCGCACACGGGTGCCAGCGTGGCGCGGCGCGGGATCGGCACTCTTCACATCCTGGCTTTCAGTGGTCATCGGGCATTCCTGAAAAGGATCCCGGGTCGGCCATGAGCACAAGGCGCAGGGTCCGACACCGGGTTCCGGTGGGAGCTGCGCGTTGGTTCACGTTAACGCCTACGTGCGGGTCCGCCCCCGCAATGCCGCGCTTGGTACTGCCATCGGGGAGACGACACAAGCGGGGTTTTCAGTAATTCGCCCACAGGCCGGGGCTGACCAGTTCCAGCAAATTGCCGTCGGGATCGCGGAAATAAAGGCTCACCGCCCCTTTCGGCCAGCAGGTCTCACCCTCGATTTCCACGCCGTGGTCCGCAAGGCGCACGCGCCACGGACCAATGTCAGCGGCGGCGACCGCGAGAGCGAAATGCAAGCGCCCTGCCCCGTCATGGGGCGGGATGGTGCCGCCGGGCAATTGGATGGTCTCCAGCGCCGAGCCGCGCTTGAACAGCAGCAGCACCGTGCGACCCAGGGGATAGGCCCGGAAGCGCGCATCGGAGAGCATCGGGGCGAGACCGAGAACGCCTTCGTAGAAGGCGCAGGCCCGGTCCAGATCCTCCACATAGATGCCGGTCTCGACCACGTGGCCGAGTGCCGGCGCCGGTGCGGCCGCTCCGCTCACGCCGTCACCACAGATTGAGCGTGGCGCGGGCCTCTTCGGACATGCGGCCCTGGTCCCAGGGGGGATCGAACGTGATCTCCACGGTCACGCCGGAAATCCCGGCCACCGTGGCCACCGCGTTTTCCACCATGCCCGGCAGTTCCGCCGCCGACGGGCAATTGGGGGTGGTGAGGGTCATTTCCACCGCCACCGAGCGATCGTCGGCGATGTCGACTTTGTAGATCAGGCCCAGTTCGTAAATGTCGACCGGGATCTCAGGATCGTAGACGGTCTTCATCGCCTCGACGATGCTGTCGGTCAGGGCGAGCAATTCCGCCTCGGGAATCGCCGATTGGACCTGCATCGCGTTGGGGGTATCGGTGGCAACGGGTTCGGTCATGAGAACAAATCCTGCGCCTTGAGGAGGGCCGCCGCCAGACGGTCCACATCGCTGCGCGTATTATAGAGCGCGAAAGACGCGCGACATGTGGCTGTAGTGCCATATCGGGCCAAAAGCGGCTGAGCGCAATGGGTGCCCGCGCGCACCGCCACGCCATAACGATCGATGATGGTGGCCACGTCGTGGGGATGGGCGCCCTTCATCTCGAAGGAAATGATCGCGCCCTTGTCCGCCGCGGTGCCGATGATGCGCAGGCTGTTCATGGCGCCGAGCTGCTCATGGGCATAAGCGGAAATGGCATGCTCATGGGCGGCAATGCGCTCGCGGCCGATCAGATCCATATAGTCGAGCGCTGCCCCAAGCCCCACCGCCTGCACGATGGGCGGGGTCCCGGCCTCGAAGCGGTGCGGCGGCTCCGCATAGGTGACGCGGGTCTCTTCCACTTCCCGGATCATCTCGCCGCCGCCCTCATAAGGAGGCATCTCCGCCAGCAGGTGGCGCTTGCCATACAGCAGGCCGATGCCGGTGGGGCCATAGAGCTTGTGGCCGGTCACCACATAAAAGTCCGCGTCCAAATCGCGCACGTCCACCGGCAGGTGCACTGCTGCCTGGCAGCCATCCACCAGCACTTTCGCGCCCACATGGTGGGCGGCCTGGATGATCCGCTTGATGGGGGTCACCGTGCCGAGCACGTTGGACATGTGGGTCACGGCCACGATCTTGGTGCGGGGCGTCAGCAGCTGTTCGAACGCCTCGAAGTCGAATGACCCATCCTCGTGTACTGGGGCCCACTTGATCACCGCGCCCTTGCGGTCGCGCAGGAAGGTCCAGGGCACGATGTTGGAATGGTGCTCCATGATGGAGAGCACGATCTCATCCCCCGGCTGGATCGACTGCCCCAGCGAATTGGCCACCAGATTGACCGAGCCGGTGCCGGAGCGGGTGAAGATGATCTCGTCCAGGGATGCCGCATTGAGGAAGCGCCGGGCGCTCTCGCGGGCGCCCTCATAGGCTTCCGTCATGGCGTTGGCGAGGAAATGCAAGCCGCGGTGGACGTTGGAATATTCGCTCTCATAGGCCCGGCGGATGCGGTCGAGCACCTGCACTGGCTTCTGCGCGGAGGCGGCATTGTCCAGATAGGTGAGCGGGTGGCCGTGGACTTCCATGGCCAGCGCCGGGAAATCCGCGCGGACCTGTTCCACGTCATAGCTGCCGTTCGAAACGGCGGGGTGGCTCGTCGTCATCGGCTCTCGTCCCTTCTGGCGATCCGGCGCGCACCGCGCAGCCGGTCGCGGCGCCGCGTCGGCGCCTGGTTCCATGAACTCCTCACCGAAGGCTGAGCGCGGCGCCGTTCCCGGCGCCGCAGGGGCTTAAGCCCGCTTCTTGAGCCATGCTTCCGCCCGCGCAATCAACAGATCGCGCAGCGCGTCATTCTCCACAAACTCGATGGCCTCGCCGACAAAGGCCTGCACCAGCAAGGCTTCAGCTTCCTTTTGCGGAATGCCGCGTGCCTTGAGATAGAACAACAGGTCTTCATCCAGTTCGCCGGCGGTGGCGCCATGGCCGCACTGGACATCGTCGGCGAAGATCTCCAGTTCCGGCTTGTTGTCCATCTCGCAGGCCTCGCCCAGCAGCAGGGCCCGGCTCATCATCCGGCCGTCGGTCTTCTGGGCGTCGGGGCGCACCACGATCTTGCCCTGGAACACGCCCCGGCTTTCGTCCGCCAGCACGGTCTTGAACAATTCGCGGCTTTCGCAATGGGCCACCGCATGGTCCAGCAGCAAGGTGATGTCCGCATGCTGGCGCTTGGTCAGCAAGGTGGCACCGCGCAGGCCCGCATGGGAGCCGGTGCCGGCGAACTTGCCATAAAGGCTGATGCGCGAGGCATGGGCGCCGGTGGTGAGGCCGAAGGAATGGAACTGCGCGTCCCGGCCGATCTCCAGCATGACGGTGCCGAGATGCAGGGCCGCGTCGCCCTCCTCCTGCATGCGGACGTAATCCACATGCGCGGTATCGCCGACGAACAGTTCCAGCGCCGTATTGGTCTGATAGGCAACGCCGTCGCGGCCCTGGAAGCTCTCCACCAGGGTGACTTCGGCGCCGTCTTCCACCACGACCACCAGCCGGCCGTAGCTGGCGGCGGGCTCGTCGCCGGTGAAGACATGGGCGACGTGCAAAGGCGCAGCAATCTTGGCGCCGGCGGCCACATGCACCACCAGGCCCTCACCAAGGAACGCGGTGTTGAGCGCCAGCGGCGCATCATAGCGTTGCGGCGCCAAGGCGCCGAGACGTTCCGCTACCGCATGGTTGCTGGCCAGCGCGCTGCCCAGCGGCATGGCCGTGAGACCGGCTTCCAGCGTCAGGAGGTCGGAGGCGCTGCGGGCCAGAACGCCATTGACGAACAGAATGCGCTTCGCATCAGGGAGGCTCAGGGCCTTGAAGTTGCCTTCCGCCTCCGAGGCGGCGTCCAGCGGACCGGCCACCGGGGGGGCATCCCGCAGGATGGCCCGCAGGTCGGTATATTTCCACTCTTCCACCCGCCGGTGCGGCAGGCCATGGGCGGCAAAGGCGGCGGCCGCGGCGCGGCGCAATTCGCCCACCCGGCCTTCCATGGGCACGTCCACCAGGCGCTGGTCCACGGCGGCGGCCAGCCCCTGCTCGGCGGCCGTTCGGATCTGAGGTGTGGCGATGTTCATCATCGGATCCTCACGCCGCATCCTGCCCGTAGCCGGCATAGCCCGAGGCTTCCAGCTCCAGGGCCAGTTCCTTGCCGCCGGTCCGCACGATGCGGCCCTGGTGCATCACATGCACCACGTCGGGGACGATATGGTCCAGCAGGCGCTGGTAATGGGTGATGACCACCATGGCGCGATCCTTGGAGCGCAAGGCGTTCACGCCTTCGGAGACCACCTTCAGGGCGTCGATGTCGAGGCCGGAATCGGTCTCGTCGAGGATCGCCACCTTGGGCTCCAGCAGCGCCATCTGCAGGATTTCGTTGCGCTTCTTCTCACCGCCGGAGAAGCCCACATTGACGCCGCGCCGCAGCATCTCCTGGGTGATGCCCAGATGGCCGGCCTTCAGCTTCACCACCCGCAGGAATTCCGGGGTGGAGAGTTCGGCCTCGCCGCGCGCCTTGCGCTGGGCATTCACCGCCGTGCGCAGGAAGGTCATGGTGGCGACGCCGGGGATTTCGATGGGATATTGGAAGGCCAGGAACAGGCCGGCCGCGGCGCGCTCTTCCGCCGCCATCTGCAGAATATCCTGGCCGTCGAGCAAAGCGGTGCCTTCGGTGACCTCATAGTCCGGCTTGCCGGACAGGACATAGGACAAGGTGGACTTGCCGGAGCCGTTCGGCCCCATGATGGCGTGGACCTCGCCCGCAGGCACGGTGAGATCGAGGCCCTTGAGAATTTCCTTGCCGTCGATGGAGGCGTGCAGGTTTTTGATTTCAAGCAATGCCATGGTGCATTCCAGTCGTAGAGTTCGTCGGCTGGGGAGGTGCGCCGCCTGAAAGGCCGCGCGCCGCATCCCGCCGCACGTGAAAACCAGCGCGTCCCACTGTTCGGGCCGCGCGTGAACCGGCGCTCAGCCGACCGAGCCTTCCAGGCTCACGGAGATCAGCTTCTGGGCCTCCACGGCAAACTCCATGGGGAGTTGCTGGAGAACGTCCTTCACGAAGCCATTGACGATCAGCGCCACCGCCTCTTCCGGCGAGAGACCGCGCTGAAGGCAATAGAACAGCTGATCTTCCGAGATCTTCGAGGTGGTGGCCTCATGCTCGAACACCGCCGAGGCGCTCTTGGTCTCGATATAGGGCACCGTGTGCGCGCCGCAGGTCCCGCCGATCAGCAGAGAGTCGCAATTGGTGAAGTTGCGCGCATTGGTGGCCCGGCGGTGGGCGGTCACCTGGCCCCGGTAGGTATTGTCCGAATGGCCGGCGGCGATGCCCTTGGAGATGATCCGGCTCGACGTGTTCTTGCCGAGGTGGATCATCTTGGTGCCGCTATCCACCTGCTGGTAGCCGTTGGAAATGGCGATGGAATAGAACTCGCCCTGGCTGTTGTCGCCGCGCAGGATGCAGCTGGGATACTTCCAGGTGATGGCCGAGCCGGTCTCCACCTGGGTCCAGGAGATCTTGGAATTGTCGCCGCGGCAGTCGCCCCGCTTGGTGACGAAATTGTAGATGCCGCCCTTGCCGTCCTTGTCGCCGGGGTACCAGTTCTGGACGGTGGAGTACTTGATCTCCGCATCCTTCAGCGCCACCAGCTCGACCACGGCCGCATGGAGCTGGTTCTCGTCGCGCTGCGGGGCGGTGCAGCCTTCCAGATAGCTCACATAGGCGCCTTCGTCGGCGATGATCAGAGTGCGCTCGAACTGTCCGGTGTTCCGCTCATTGATGCGGAAATAGGTGGACAATTCCATGGGGCAGCGCACGCCCTTGGGGATGTAGACAAACGAGCCATCGGAGAACACAGCGGTGTTCAGCGTGGCGTAGAAATTGTCCGACACCGGCACCACGGAGCCCAGATACTGCTTCACCAGCTCTGGATGCTCGCGAATGGCTTCCGAGATGGCGCAGAAAATGACGCCGGACTTGGCCAGTTCCGCCTTGAAGGTGGTGGCCACCGACACGCTGTCGAACACCGCATCCACGGCGATCCGCGGCGCGGAGCTTTCCACGCCCAGCAATGCCTCACGCTCGCGCAGCGGAATGCCGAGCTTGTCATAGGTGGCGAGGATTTCGGGATCCACCTCGTCCAGCGACTTCAGCTTCGGCTTGGGCTGGGAGAAGTAATAATAATCCTGGAAGTCGATCTTGGGATAGCTGACCCGGGCCCAGGTGGGCTCCTCCATGGTCAGCCAGCGGCGGTAGGCATCCAGCCGCCACTCCAGCATCCACTCCGGCTCGTTCTTCTTGGCCGAGATGTAGCGGACCGTGTCTTCGGACAGGCCCTTGGGGGCCTTCTCGCTCTCGATATCGGTGACGAACCCGTACTTGTATTGATCGACGTCGATCGACCGAACGCGTTCGACCGTCTCCTGGACCGCTGCCATCTTCCTGTCTCCTCTCCCGCGCGGGGTCAAAGCCCGCGGGTCAAGTCACTCATGCCGCCCGAAGCGAACGGCTTCTCACCTGCGGCACCACCCGGCGCAAGGCCGCCAGTGCCGTGTCCACATCCTGTTGGGTGCTCGACCAACCCAGCGAGAGGCGGATCGCCCCGCTCGCCAGTTCGCTCTCCAACCCCATGGCCGAGAGCACGTGCGAGGATCCGACCTTCCCTGAGGAGCAGGCCGAGCCGGCACTGACCAATACGTGGGAAAGGTCGAGCGCGATCACCAGGGTCTCGGCCTTTAATCCTCCGAAAGCGATACATGTCGTGTTGGTGAGGCGCGCTGCGCTCGCTCCCACAACCATCGTCTCAGGAAGGGCGGCGACAATCTCCTGTTCCAGCCCGTCGCGCAAGTGCGCGAGGCGGAAAGCCTCTCCCGGCAGATCCTCAAGGGCGCACAGGGCCGCCGCACCGAAACCGGCGATGGCGGGCACATTCTGCGTTCCACCGCGCAGACCGCGCTCCTGCCCGCCGCCCGAGAGCAACGGTGCGCGCGACCGGGTATCGGCGCTGGCGGCCACCAGGGCGCCCGCGCCCTGCGGGCCACCCATCTTGTGCGCGGACAGTGACAGCAGATCCACGCCGAGCGCATTGATATCGAGATCCAGCCGACCGGCGCCCTGCACCGCGTCGCAATGCACCACCGCGCCATGGGCGTGGGCAAGGCGCGCCGCCTCGACCACCGGCTGGATCACGCCGGTCTCGTTGTTGGCCAGCATGAGCGAGACCATCGCCCGGCGTCCGGCAGCGGCATGGGCCTCCAGCCGCGCGGACAGGACTGCGAGATCAAGCCGCCCCATGGCATCCACAGGCAGAATCTCGACCGCATCCGGTCCGAAGCGATGCCCGTTCAGCACTGCCACATGCTCCACGGCGCTGGTCAGCAGCACGTCGCAGGTGACCGGATGACCGGCAATGTCCCAGGCAGGATGCAAGGCCAGCGTATTGGCCTCGGTGGCGCCGGAGGTGAACACCACGCCACGAGCCGGAGCGCCCGCCAACCGCGCCACCTGCCCCCGCGCCGCCTCCAGGCGCCCGCGCGCGGCGCGCCCGGACGCATGCACCGATGAGGGATTGCCACCTTCGGTCAGCGCTGCGATCATGGCGTCGCGCGCCTCAGGGCGCAGCGGCGATGTGGCATTGTGATCGAGATAGGCGCGCGCAACCGTCATGCCCGGCCCCCGGAGGCCGGCACGATGCGAGGCTTGCAATTGCGCCTATTATCGGCCATATCATCAAACTTCATCTGTTCCAGCCCTGTGACGCGCTTCCCGATGTGCGTCTGGCCGGGATAAATTAGAATTATTCTAAACAGATAGGGCGGCGTCCGAGCCAAGTCAAGACATCTCAGGCATACCTGCAGGCTTTGCGGGTGTCCGCCATGAAGATGTGCTCCGAGGGGCGTCTGCTTTCCGGCTCTGGCCCGAAAGATGGTGCCTTTGACTTTGCGGTCGCGTCCTAGAGGTCGCGAACGTCCATGCCCGAAGTTATCTTCACTGGCGAAAAAGGGCGGCTCGAGGGTCGCTACCAGCCCGCCAAGACGCGCAATTCGCCCATCGCCATCATTCTTCATCCGCACCCGCAGTTCGGCGGCACGATGAACAATCCGGTGGTGTACAATCTGTATTATCAGTTCGTGAACCGGGGCTTCTCGGTGCTGCGGTTCAACTTCCGCGGCGTCGGGCGCAGCCAGGGCTCGTTCGACCACGGCACCGGCGAACTGGCCGATGCCGCCGCCGCCCTCGACTGGGCGCAGTCGGTCAATCCCGATGCCCGCGCCTGCTGGATCGCCGGCGTGTCGTTCGGCGCCTGGATCGGCATGCAGCTGTTGATGCGCCGTCCGGAGGTGGAGGGCTTCATCTCCATCGCCGCGCCGGCCAGCCTGTATGACTTCTCCTTCCTCGCCCCCTGCCCCTCCTCCGGGCTGTTCGTCCATGGCGACAAGGATGCGGTGGTGCCCACCTCCGCGGTGGCCACCCTGGTGGAAAAGCTGAAGACGCAGAAGGGCATCGTGATCGAGCAGCAGATCATCCCCGGCGCCAACCACTTCTTCGACGGCAAGACCGAGGAGTTGATGGGTCTGGTGGGCGGCTATCTGGACAAGCGCCTGCCCGGCAGCCGCAAGGACAGCCCCAAGGACAGCGCCGCCTGAGCTTCGACGGGACGCCGGTTTTCACCTTCCGGCAGTCTGCTCAAAATAAAACCGCCGCATGCACCCTGCACGCGGCGGTTTTTTTGTTTGCGGCTGCCGCGGCTTTCAGCGGGCGCCCGGGCCGGGCCGGGCCGCCGCAAGTTCGGGCTCGCTGAACAGCGCGTCGAGCGCGCTCCCGCCTTCCAGCATCTCGATCTCCCGCTCCCGGGCCATCCGCGCGGTGAACTTGGCCCCGTGCAGCCGGCTGCGCACCGCCAGCCAGAACACCGCCGTGGAGAAAATGCACACCACCACCATGTCCCACCCGAAGGGAAGAACGCCAATTCCCTGGAATGTCCCAAGATAGGACAACAAACCGAGGCCGATCAGATACGGCACCAGCCAGAGCCCCTCTTGCAGGTCCATGGAGCCCCGCAGCTGGGTGCGCGAATAGCCCACGAAGGTGAGCAGCCCCACGAGCAGGCAGATGCCGAGCCGCTCCACCGTCGGCCAGCCGCTCCAGTAGACCACCAGCGTGGAGATGGCGAAGGCGATGGTGCCCAGCACATGCACCGCCGGCAGGCGGAACGGGCGACGCACCCGGGGCAGCAGCGAGCGCAGTGCCACCACCGCCACCGGCCCGACGACGAACGACAGGATGATGGCGGAGGAATTCAGCTTCAGCAGTTCATCGAACGGCAGCAGCACGAAGGCGAGCGTGGACACCACCAGATTGACCAGCAGCGCCACCACCGGCACGCCCAGGCTGGAGAGCTTTGCCAGCGCCGAGGGGAACAGCTTGTTCTCCGCCAGCGCGAAGGCGAGGCGGGCATTGGAGCCCACCGACACCAGCGCGCCGCCGAACGGCGCCACCACGGCGCCGGCGCTCAGCAGGCTGACCATCCAGATCAAGCCGATGGAGGTGGCCAGGGCCACCAGCGGGCCATCGTTGCCCGGCAGGCGCAGATTGGCCCAGCCGGCCTGCGCGATGTCCGTCGGCAGCAAGGCCCCGATGAAGGCCAGTTGCAGGCCGGCATAGATCACAAAGCAGATCAGGATCGAGATGATCAGCGCGGCCGGAACGGTGAAGCCGGGGTTTTTCGCTTCGCCGGCCATGTCCACCACGTGCCGGAAGCCGACAAACGAGAAGATGATGCCGCCGGAAGACACCGCCGCCAGAATGCCCGGCAGGCCCAGCGGGGCAAAGCCGCCATCGGCGACGAAGTTGCCGGGCTCGAAGCGCGATGCGATCAGCATCGCCGCCACCACCAGCGGAATGCCGATCTTGACCCAGGTGACGGTGGAATTGATCGCCACGAAGAATTTCACGCCCAAGGCATTGATGACCGTGAACAGCACCAGCATGGCACCGGCACACGCCACCCCGGCCCAGGACAGGACGCGGCTGCCCGCATCCTCATAGACCCAGGGCAGGAAGGGCGAGAGATAGCGCAGCATCGCCTCCACCTCGATGGGGGCGGTGGTGTTGTAGCCCACCCAGGCGCTCCACCCCATGGCCATGGCCACCGTGTTGCCATGGCTGAACATGGGCACCCGCGCGATGCCCCCGGCTACGGGGAGGATGGCCATGATCTCCGCGAAGGTCAGCGCCAGCAGCAGCACCGCGATGCCGCCGATGCCCCACGCCACCAGCGAGGCCGGTCCGGCGTATTTCGCCGCCATCAGGGGGGCGAACAGCCAGCCGGAGCCGATCACCCCGCTGACCGCCACAAAGGTGAGGCCCAGCAATCCGATATCGCGTTTGAGATGGTTCGTCATACGGCCCCCTTGCCTTCCTTCCACGGCGAAAAGCCGTGGCAGAAAGCGCGCCAATCCCAGAGCTCAGCAGTGACGAAAAATCTTACCTCCCGTCAAGGGATGCGGCGTGCCCGTGGTGGAGGGAAAGGTCAGGGGCAAACCCCGCAACGTCCGCACCGCCAGGAAGCCGAAAGCGTGCGCCTCCAATGCGTCCGCGGACCATCCCACCGCGTCCGCGGACCGCACCGGCCGCCCCAGGCGCTGCTCCAGCATGGCGCACAAGGTCGGATTTCTGGCGCCGCCGCCGGCGACAATCCACACCGCCGGCGCCCGCGCCAGCAAGGGCACGACCGCCGCCACGCTGGCGGCGGTGAGCGCGGTCAGCGTCGCGGCGCCGTCCGCCGTGGACGCGCCGCCCAGTCCCAGATGCTGCGCCACGAAGGCGCGGAAGGCATTGCGGTCGAGCGACTTGGGCGGAGGCGCCGCAAAGAAGGGATGCGCCAGAAGCCGGGCGAGCGCCGCCTCGTCCACAGTGCCTTGGGCGGCGATGCGCCCGCCATCGTCATAGGGGCGCCCGGTGCGTGCGGCCATGAAATCGTCGATCAGGGCATTGCCCGGCCCGGTATCGCAGGCGACGGGATCCGCGTCCCCATCCAGCACCGTCACATTGGCGACGCCGCCGATATTCAGCACCGCCACCGGCGCCGGAAGGGCCAGGCCCCGCACCAGAGCCTGGTGGAACACCGGCACCAGCGGCGCCCCCTGTCCGCCGGCCGCCACATCCGCGGCACGAAAGTCCGCCACCACGGTGAGGCCCAGATCCCGCGCCAGCGCCGAACCGAGCCCGATCTGCACCGTCAGGCCCGCCTCCGGCCGATGGAACACCGTCTGGCCGTGGAAACCCACCACGTCCACATCGCCCGGTGTCAGGCGCAGGGTGTCCAGCAAGGCCCGCACCGCTTGCGCATGCAGCGTGGTGATGCGCTGCTCCGCCTCCACCAACCTTCCGGGGCGGCTGTCGCGGTCATTCACGCCCACCGCATCGGCCATCGCCCCTTCCAGCAGGGTCCGCATGGCGCCGTCATAGGGGAGCGTCAAAGACGGGCCGAGCCAGGAGACGGTTTCGCCATCGGTCTCGATCAAAGCGGCGTCGATGCCGTCCATGGAGGTGCCGCTCATCAGCCCGATCGCCCGCATCTCATCCCCGCGCGTATCGCCGTTGCATGGCCAGCCGATGCATTCCCGGCAAAGACCTGTTACACCACCGCTCCTTTCCGTCATCCGAACAGATCGCCATGACCGCCTTTCGCTCCGATTTCCTGCGCGTGCTCGACGAGCGCGGCTATATCCACCAGTGCTCCGATCTGGAGCGCCTCGACGCCAAGGCCAGCGAAGGGCCGATCACCGCTTATATCGGCTTCGATGCCACCGCATCCTCGCTGCACGCGGGGCATCTGCTGTCGATCATGATGCTGCGGACCCTGCAGCGCACCGGGCATAAGCCCATCGCGCTCATGGGCGGCGGCACCACCAAGATCGGCGACCCGTCCGGCAAGGACGAAGCCCGCAAGATGCTCACCGACGCGCAGATCGACGCCAATATCGGCTCGATCCGCAAGGTGTTCGAGCGCTTCCTGGACTTCTCCGCCGGCGCCGTGATGGAGAACAACGCCAAGTGGCTGGATGAGCTGAAATACATCCCGCTGCTGCGCGAGGTGGGCCCGCACTTCACCATCAACCGCATGCTGACGTTCGATTCGGTCAAGCTGCGGCTGGAGCGCGAGCAGCCGCTCACCTTCCTCGAATTCAACTACATGATCCTGCAGGCCTATGACTTCGTGGAGCTGAACGCGCGCCACGGCTGCATCCTGCAGATGGGCGGCTCCGACCAGTGGGGCAATATCGTCAACGGCATGGAGCTGGGCCGGCGCATGCGCGGCGCGGACCTGTTCGCGCTGACCACGCCGCTGCTCACCACCTCCTCCGGTGCCAAGATGGGCAAGACCGCCGGCGGCGCCGTGTGGCTGGATGCGGACCTGCTGGCCCCTTACGAATATTGGCAATACTTCCGCAACACCGGCGATGCGGACGTGGTGCGGTTCCTGAAATTGTTCACCGAACTGCCCCTGGATGAGATCGCCCGTCTCGGCGCCCTGGGCGGCCAGGAGATCAATCTCGCCAAGGAGGTGCTGGCCACCGAGGCCACCGCTTTGCTGCACGGCCGTGACCGCGCCGAAGAGGCCAAGGCGACCGCGCGCTCGACCTTCGAGGACGGCGCATTGGCCATGAACCTGCCCACCATCGAGGTGCCGGCGGATCAGCTGAAGGCGGGTTTGGCGGCGAATACGGCCTTTGTCTCGGCGGGACTGGTGGCCTCCACCAGCGAAGCGCGCCGGCAGATCAAGGGCGGCGGGCTCAAGGTCAACGATGCCACCGTGACCGACGAGAAGCTGGTGCTCACCGAAGCGGACCTGAGCGCCGAGGGCGTCATCAAGCTCTCGCTGGGCAAGAAGAAGCACATCCTGCTCCGCCCGGTGTGATCACCGGGCGATGATCGGCGCATGGTGGGACGGAGGGCCGAGCGGCCCGCCGTCCACGCCGGATCGGGCCTATTTGGGGATGAGTTCCTCGGCGCTGACCTTGCTGTCGCCCTTGAACGCCCAGATGCCCTTATAGCCGCCGTTGTCCTGCGCCACATACAGCGCGACGCCGGTGGAGCCATTGCCGGAGAAGGTCACGGCGATGATGTCCTCGTCGCCGATGCCGTAGCCGTCGAACTTGTCGCCGTCGATCACCGACACCACCTTCCAGGCATTCTCGCCGGTCTTGGTGATGGTGGCCGTGCCGGAGTAGTTCGACTTCTCCTCCACATTCACGCCCTTTACGGTGTACTTGCCCGGCCCCTTGGCGAGCACCGGTGTCACGCTGCCGACCATCAACGCCAGCGCCACGCCGCTTATGAAATATGCACGCACGTTCGATCCCCCTAGCCAGTGAAATGGCGGCTGACGTGTAGCAGTCGCACGTGGCTACCGTCCACCGCACACCGTGGGGCTGGAACCTTGCTTCAGCCCTGCGTCAGGAGGGAGACCGCGCTAAGGCGCGGTTTTGCCGTCGCCCGCACCGCGGAACTCGAACATCTTGCGCAGGAAGCCGGGCGCCACCGCCGAGAGCGGATTGATCCGCAATGTCGGCCCGCTCATGGGGCCGGTGATCTCGAACGTCACCCCGAGCAGGCCCTCGTTGGGTCCGCCGCCCAGGATGGCGCCGATGATCGGCAGCTTGCTGAACAGATTGTTGAGCCCATAGGCCGGCACATAGGTGCCGCGCATGGAAATGCGCTCGGCGGTGAAGTCGATGGTGCCCTCGGCGGTGACGCCCGCCACCGGGCCCCAGATCGCTCCGTCGCGAATGGCGATCTTGCCCGTGGTGCGGGTGAACTGGGCTTGCGCCTTCTCGAACACGGCGGTGCCCTGCTCCACCTTGCCCGAGCTGTCGCGCGCGGCGGCGCTCAGGCTGTCGAGGCCCGGCTCGCCGCGAATCACGAAGTCCCGCAGATTCACGACGCCATTCTGCGGGCTGGTGTCGCCGCGAGGCGGGTCGATGATGACCCACATGGTGCCGCCCTGCATCTTGCCATAGGTGTCGAGAAACCGCAGCACCGCGCCGGCGTCCGAGGTGCTCACATAGAGCGCGCGGCGGGGCGTATCGCCCCAATTGCGGATTTCACCGGCGACGGTGCCTTCCCGGCCCGCCTTGGCGGTGAGCGAGAAGCTGCGCAATTCCACTCCGCGGCGGCCGACGGAGAGATCCAGCTGCCGCAGCACCTCGCCATTGTTGCCGGTCATGGCGCCGATCTTGGCTTCCACATCCACGTCCTGGCTCTTCTGCTCCTTCTTCGCCGGGCCCGACGGCGTGCCCACCAGGCTCTTCATGATGCCCCGGGCGTCCACCACCTCGCCGGTGATGCGGATCTTGAGCACATCGCCCGACCGCTCGGCCCTGAGGCTGGCCTTGTCGCCATCGCTCAGTTGGAACGAGGGGAAATTGGCCGAGACCACGTCGCCCTCGTCGGACAATTCCAGCGCCCCGCGGATGTAGGTGCCGGAGCCGTCCAGGATCAGGTCGTCGATGCGGATGGTCTTGCCGGCATCGTTGGAGGTGAACTTGGCCTTCAGCGGCTTGCCCGCCGGCTTGGTGAGGCCGGGCACCAGATCCAGGATGCGCGCGGCGGTCAGGTCCAGTTCGATGGCGGCCCGGGTCTGCTTGTTGTTGGTGGTGCCCACCAGCTTCACCGCGATCGGCCCCGAGATGGAGGAAATGTCCACACCCAGCTTCTGGCGCGAGGCGTCGTCCAGGGTGGCATTCACCCTCACGTCCGCGTCGGCCTTGTCCTTTTTCTTGTCATACTCGAACGTCAGCGGGGCGCCTGCCACCTTGCCGTCGCCGCGCAGCAGCACCCCGGCGGGCGAGGCGAACACGTCCACGCTGGCGCCTTCCAGGCGCTGGTTCTGGAAGATCTTGTCGACACCGAAATCGGTCAGCTTGGCTTCCAGCGAATAGTCCACATCGCCCGGCTGCGGCACCTTGTGGAACAGGATCTTCACCTGCAGCAGCGCCGAGAGCTTGCCGCGGGTGGTGGAGGGATCGAACGCCTGGCCCTCGCTGCCCTTCAGGGCCTCCATGCCCAGCACTTCGATGCCCGCATCCGCCGGCCCGTCGAACTTCACCTTGACCAGGCCGCTCGGTTCGCGCGGGAAATAGTCGGGGATCATGAACACGCCGTCCGAGACCGCGAGCTTGCGGTTCTGGGGCGTGACCACGGTCGCCTCGGGGATGTTCACCCGCACCGAGCGCCCGGTGACCGCGACGGAGAGGCGGGTATTCACCAAGGGCGGCAGGCCCTTCACCGCCCGCAGCGTGATGCCGGACGCGGTCATGTCCAGGCGCACCGCATCTTCGGGCAGCGGCACGTCCTTCTGGCCGATCAGATCCAGCGCCATATTGACGTTGACCGAGGTGCCATCGACCGTGCCGCCGGAGAGATTCTCCAGCACGAAGGTGCGCGCGGGCGGCGCCAGCGTCACCGGCCAGAACCGCTTCACCGTTGCCGACGGCATGCGCGATCCGATGGCCTTGAGCTGCACATAGGGCACGGGAACGCCGAAATCGAACAGCCCGCTGAAGCTGAGCGCGCCGGTGGCGTTGCTGAGATCGCCCTTTTCCATCAGCAGCTTCTTGTCGGGCGGGGTGTAGCGGCCGGTCAGGCTGAAGTCGGACACGATCAGCGGCGGATCGTTCATTTCCGGGCCGGCCAGCACGATGCTCACCGGCGATACCTCATAGGGCCACGACTGACCCGACTGGCTCGGCACCGAGATCACCGCCTTCAGCGCGATCTTGTTGGCATTCTTCGCCGCGGTCAGCGGCTCCACATTGATGACCCGTTGCGCCGGGTCGAGCACGAGGCGCGCCTGGGCATAGTCGATGACGAAGCGTTCCTCGGGATCCTCGCCATTGCCCAGTTGGCCCGCGCCCAGCGACACCCCCGCCTCGGCCGCCAGGATGCGACCGTCATTGGCGATGCGGGCACGCAAGGTCGCCCCCAGAGGGGTGTCCATGTAGAAGCGCTTCAAGTCCTGGCTGAAGGCCTGCACCAGATCGCGGGTGGAGACATCCTTCAGCACCAGGTCGATGGGACGCTCGCCGTTGCGCGCGGCGCCGATGGTGGCGACCAGGGTGGCCAGGCCATGGGGCTGCTGCGAGGTGAAGGTGAACACCGCTCCGCCGTCGGCGGTGCGTCCCAGCCGGACCGAGATGTTGTCGAAGCGGATCTGGCGACCGGTGGCCTCGTTCTGCACCACCAGCGAGCCATCCTTGAGGCCCACGTCGGACAGCGCACCGCCATCGAAGCCGCTCTGCTCCAAGGCGTTCAACCAGTCCGCAAACGCCTTCATCACCAGCGGATCGCCGCCGAGGTCGGCGGCCGCTCCCGTGTCGGTGGCATTCGGAGCGGCGGCGTTCGGAGCCGCCCCGGCGGGAGCCGCCGGCGTCGCGGTCGCCGCAGCGCCCTGGCCCTGAGGCAGCTGTGTCTGGGTCTGCGCCCCCGGCGCAGGCGCCGGCGGGCGCGGATCGGGCTCGGGAGGGGCGGCGCCGGTGGAGAGCAGCCGCGCGCCCTTCCCGGCGGCCACGGCCACCTCGCCCTTGGCACCGATGCGCACGGTCATCTCGGCGCCGATGAGGTCAAACCGCCGGGCCTTCGGCGTCAGGGTGAGCAGGCTGCCTTCCAGTTCCACCTCGGCGCTGGGCGCACTGGCCACCAAGGTGCCGTCCGGCTCGCTGAGCGAGATGTCGCGGGCGATCACCACCGTCGCCCCGCCCTGCATGGTCTCCACCGCCGTGGAGCCGATTCGCACCACATACTTGCCGTCCAGGCGGTCGGCGATGGCGCGCTCGATATAGGGGGTGGCGAGATTGGCGGTGACGATCCCGGCAGCCACGAGGCCATAGATCACCAGCGCGCCGAGGCCGGCAAGGCCCATGAGCAGCAGCAGCGTGCCCACCAGCGCGCGCGCCACGCGCGAGCGCGGAATGAGGGCGCCGGTGAGACCGCGCAAATGAGACCGGCGCGGCATGCGCACCGGCGACTTGAACTGCGCCTGGTCTTCGCCCATGCCTTCTGCACCCTCCGGCATCATCCGTGCGCGCCCCCGCGCCGGATTCCCGTCGGCAGGCAGAATGTACGATCCGTTCTCCGAGGCAAGGCCATGGGCCCTGCGCTATGACGTCGTCACGTCGAAAGGAAGGCAGATGTCACAAATTCCCCAGGTCGGAGCGCCCGCCCCTACGTTCACGCTTGACCGCGATGGCGGTTCGCAGGTGTCGCTGAAGGACTATGCGGGCCGCAAATTGGTGCTTTATTTCTATCCCAAGGCCGACACCTCCGGCTGCACCAAGGAAGCCATCGCGTTCAACGGCTTGCGGGCCGACTTTGCCGCCGCAGATACGGCGATCCTTGGGGTTTCGGCCGATCCGGTCACCGCCCAGGACAAATTCAAGGCCAAATACGACCTTGAGATCCCGCTCGGCTCGGACGAGACCCGCGGCATGCTGGAAGCCTATGGCGTGTGGGTCGAGAAGAGCATGTATGGCCGCAAATACATGGGGATAGAGCGGGTCACCCTGCTCATCGGCCGCGACGGCACCGTCGCCCAGGTGTGGCCGAAGGTGAAGGTCCCCGGCCATGCGGAAGAGGTGCTCAAGGCCGCCCAGGCGCTGGGCTGATCCTTTTCAGCCGACGCGAAGCTGTTCACAAATCGGGGAGCACTGCTCCCCGATTTCACACCAGGCGTTCGGCCGTCAGTCCACGTCTTCCACCTGCCCGGGGCCGCCGCCATAGGCGCGCTGGGCGAGGGCCGCTTCCATGAACGGATCCAGGGCGCCGTCCAGCACCTCCTGCGGGGTGCCGGAGGTGACGCCGGTGCGCAGGTCCTTCACCAGTTGATAGGGCTGGAGCACATAAGAGCGGATCTGGTGCCCCCAGCCGATGTCGGTGCGCGCCGCCTGCTCGGCGATGGCGATGGCCTCGCGCCGCTTCAGTTCCGCCTCATAGAGCTTGGCCCGCAGCATGTTCCAGGCGGTTGCCTTGTTCTTGTGCTGGGAGCGGTCGCCCTGGGACACCACCGCGATGCCGGTGGGCAGATGGGTCAGGCGCACGGCGGATTCGGTCTTGTTCACATGCTGGCCGCCGGCGCCGCCGGAACGCATGGTGTCGATGCGCACTTCGCTCTCGTTGATCTCCACCACGATGCGGTCGTCGATCACCGGATAGACGTCCACCGAGGCAAAGGAGGTCTGGCGCCGG
This sequence comes from Azorhizobium sp. AG788, assembly GCF_943371865.1. Taxonomy (GTDB): domain Bacteria; phylum Pseudomonadota; class Alphaproteobacteria; order Rhizobiales; family Xanthobacteraceae; genus Azorhizobium. The sequence goes on from NZ_CALRWL010000009.1 coordinate 62,452, forward strand.
GCGTTGGAATCGAATGGCGAAATACGCACCAGGCGATGCACGCCGGCTTCGGTCTTCAGCCAGCCATAGGCATTGTGGCCCTTGATCTGCAGCGTGACGGACTTGATGCCCGCCTGTTCGCCGGCGGACTCGTCCACCAGTTCCACCTTGAAGCCGTGGCGCTCGGACCAGCGCGTATACATGCGCTGGAGCATCAAGGCCCAGTCCTGGCTGTCGGTGCCGCCGGCGCCCGCATGGACTTCCAGATAGGTATCGTTGGAATCCGCCTCGCCGGAGAACAGCGCTTCCAGCTCGCGACGGGCCAGTTCCGCCTTGAGATGATCCAGCGCACCGGCCGCCTCGGCGATGACGCCTTCGTCACCCTCGGCCTCGCCCAGCTCGATCAGTTCCACATTGTCCGCCAGGTCGCGATTGACCCGGTCGATGGCGCCCAGCGCATCTTCCAGGCCGGTGCGTTCCTGCATGATCTTCTGCGCCCGGTCCGGCTCATCCCAGAGCTTGGGATCCTCGGCGATGGCGTTCAGTTCGGCGAGGCGCCGGCGCGAGCGATCCACGTTGAGGTGCTGACGCAGCAGATCAACGGAAGCATTGATCTCGTCGACTTTCGCGGCGAGCTCCGCACGCATGGCAAACCATTCTCCGAACTGAGGGCGGCGGAACCTACCGGCGCAGGGCCGGCCTGTAAACGCCCGCCCCCACGCCAGCCGAGCCTATCCCGCGCAAAGCCTTTGCCGGCGCAGTTTTGGCCCCATCATAAAAATCGCAGCCATGCGCCCACCGGCGCCCCCGCGCCCGTGGCCCATGCCCCCGTGTCGCCGATCAGTACAGCCCGCCGGTGCCAGAGCGAACCGCACGGTCCGCTTCCGGCGTCACTCCCAGCGAGGCATCGCCGGCACCGATGACCGAATAGCTGTCCGGCGGCGCGGTACCGGGCTTGAAGCCTTCCAGGATCGAATTCTCCCCCGGGCCGGCCCGCAAGCCGGTCTTGGGATTGATTCGCACCAGCTTGATGCCCGGCGGCACCCGGAACGGGATCGCCGGCTTGTCCGCCAGAGCGGTCTTCATGAAGTCGCGCACCACGGGCGCGGTCAGCACACCGCCGGTGGACCCCTTGCCCATGGGCTTGGGCCGGTCGTAGCCCAGATACACGCCCACCACCATTTCCGGGGTGAAGGCCATGAACCAGGCGTCCTTTTCTTCGTTGGTGGTGCCCGACTTGCCGGCCACCGGGCGCCCCAGATCCTTCAGCGCGGTGCCGGTGCCGCGCTGGATCACGCCCTCCATGAGCGCGGTGATCTGGTAGGAGGTCATGGCATCCAGCACGATGGGACGGCGGTCGATCAGGGTCGGCTCCGCCTGGTTGTCCCACTTGTCGGCATCGCAGCCGCGGCACTCGCGCTCATCATGGCGGTAGATGGTGTGGCCGTAGCGATCCTGCACGCGATCGATCAGCGAGGGCGTCACGCGGCGCCCGCCATTGGCGATCATGGCGTAGGCGCCGGTCATGCGCATCAAGGTGGTCTCGCCCGCGCCCAGCGCCATGGAGAGCACCGGAAGCATGTCGTCATACACACCGAACTTGCGCGCATAGTCCGCCACCAGCGGCATGCCCACGTCCTGGGCCAGACGCACGGTCATCACGTTGCGCGACTGCTCCAGGCCGAAGCGCAGGGTCTGCGGGCCATAGAACTTCTTGGCGTAGTTCTCCGGCGACCACACCGGCATGCCGGGGCCCTGGTCGATCTCGATCGGCGCATCCAGCACCACGGTGGAGGGCGTATAGCCGTTGTCCAGCGCGGCGGAATAGACGATGGGCTTGAACGAGGAGCCCGGCTGGCGCAACGCCTGGGTGGCGCGGTTGAACTGGCTCTCGTCATAGGAGAAGCCCCCCGCCAGCGCGAGCACGCGGCCGGTGAGCGGCTCCATCACCACCATCGCCCCTTCGATCTCGGGGATCTGGTGCAAGCGATACTGCCCATCCTTGCCCGCGATGGGTTCCACATAGATCACGTCACCGGGCTTCAGCACCTGCGACACCGAGGTGACAGCACGCCCGGCGTCCGGCCCCTTGGTCCAGCGGGCCCACTTGACCCCGTCCAGATTGATCAGGCCGACGTCGCGGGCGCTGGAGATGCCGCCGGAGCGCTCCCGCGGCGGCTGAAGGCCGATGCGCGCGGTGTCCTTGCCGGAATCCAGCACCACGGCCAGCTTCCAGGGGATGTCCGAGAACGCCTTGAACTCCGCGAGCTTGGGGCCCCAGTCACCGCTCAGATCGAAATGATGCACCGGCCCGCGCCAGCCGCGCTGCTCGTCATACCGCACCAGACCATCCGCCAGGGTCTTCTTGGCGATGGACTGGAGGCGCGGATTGAGCGACGTGCGCACGGACAGGCCGCCCTCATAGAGCTTGGTCTCACCATAGCGCTCATAGATCTGGCGGCGCACTTCCTCGGCATAATACTCCGCCGCGAAGATCTGCGCGCCGGTGGGCCGCGGGGTCACATCCAGGCCGCTCTTCTTGGCCGTCTCGGCCTGGGCGGCGGTGATGAAGCCGTTCTCCGCCATGCGGTCGATGACCCAGTTGCGGCGGTCGATGGCGCGCTCGCGGTCACGATACGGATTATAGGAGGATGGCGCCTTGGGCAGCGCGGCGAGATACGCCACCTGCTGGATGTTCAGGTCTTCCACCGACTTGTCGAAATAGGTCAGCGCTGCGGCGGCGATGCCGTAGGAGCCCATGCCGAGATAGATTTCGTTGAGATACAACTCCAGGATGCGATCCTTGGAGTAGGCGCGCTCGATGCGCAGCGCCAGCAGGGCTTCCTTGATCTTGCGATCCAACGACACTTCGTTGGTCAAAAGGAAGTTCTTGGCCACCTGCTGGGTGATGGTGGACGCGCCCTGGGGCCGGCGGTTGGAGCCGAAATTCTGCAAATAGACCATGCCGGCACGGAAGATGCCGGACGGGTCGATGCCGCCATGCTCGTAGAAATTCTTGTCCTCGGCGGAGAGGAAGGCCTCCACCACCAGCTTGGGCACGGACTGGATGGGAATATAGAGGCGGCGCTGACGTGCGTACTCCGCCACCAGCGACCCATCGCCGGCATGGACACGGGTCATCACCGGCGGCTCGTAATTTTGCAGCTGGGTGTAGTCCGGCAGATCCTGGGAATATTTCCAGACGAAATAAGTGGCACCCGCCGCGCCCACCAGCAGCAGCAGGGTGCCCAGAGCGAACAGGAAGCCGAAGAACCTCAACAGCAGCCGCATGTCGCCGGCTCCCTCCCCCACCGAAGCCGCCTCCCGAGCGCCGGGACCGACCATTCCATGCCAGACAGATACGCCACCCCATGGGGGCGCCGGCTCGCGGCTGACTTACCGCAAACCTATCCCAAAAGGCTATGTTGGCGAACTGTGGCTGCTTCACGACGAAGACGCCGCCGCGCTCTCACTTCCGTTGCATGGCAGCGGCGGTGCTGTCGAGGCGCAGAGAGGGGCATACCCGTCTATTTGGGCGGGACAGCCCCTGGAACCGCGCCGGCGACGCGGGTGGTGAAGAAGTCGTTGACCGCCGTCAGCATGGCGTCGGTGAGCTTGTCGCGCCAAGCGTCGGAGGTCATCTGCTTCAGATCCTGCGGGCTCGACATATAGCCCAGCTCCACCAGGACCGACGGCACGTCATGGGCCTTGAGCACCCGGAAGCCGGCGGACTTGATGGGCGACTTATGCAGCCGCGCCGCGGTCTTCATGCTGCCCACCAGGGTGCGGGCAAACAGCGCGGAAAACGTCTTGGTCTCCCGCTGCGCCAGATCATAGAGGATATCCGCCACCTGGCTGTTTTCCTCGGTCAGGTCCACGCCGGCGATCAGATCCGCCTTGTTTTCCTTTTCCGCCAGATGCGCCGCATCCGAGTCGCTGGCGGTATCGGACAAGGTGTAGACGCTGGCGCCCTGGGCGCGTCCGTCCCCCGCCGCCAACGCATCCGCATGAATGGAGACGAACAGGGCCGCATGGCTGGAGCGTGCCAGCCGCACCCGGTCGCCCAACGTCACGAACGTGTCGGTGGAGCGGGTCATCACCACCCGGAAGCGCCCGCTGCGCTCCAGTTTCTCGCGCAGCGCCAAAGCCACGTCGAGAACGATGGCCTTTTCCGCAAAGGCGCTGGCGCCGGTGGTGCCCGAATCGATGCCGCCATGGCCGGGGTCAAGAACGATCACCGGCCGCTTGTCGCCGGGGGTTGCGGGCTCGGCGGCCACCGCGGGCGGACCGGCCGGCTCGACCGGGGTCGGCAGGGCTCGGCCGAACCCGGCCGCGTCGGTCTTCACCAGGTCCACCACCAGACGGGCGGGCTGGTCATCCTGCGCCTCGATGACGAAGGCCTTGTCGATCAGCACCGGCTCGCCCGCATCCAGCACGATCCGCGCCTTGCCGGGGGCGAACACCCCAAATCGATAAGCGGAGACCAGTCCCCGACGCATCTCGCCGGCATCCGCCTTCAGCGCGAAGGTCACGTCGGTGAGGTCGATGATCACCCGGTAGGGATTGGCCAGAGTGAAGGCGCGGAATTCCACCGTGCGGCTGAGATCGATCACCAGGCGGGTGCGCTGGCCGTCGCCCGCGAGCCGCGCCGCCATGGCGGTCGCCGGGCCGCTGGGCGGCGCCACCGCGGCGCGGGCGGCAATCTTCACAGGATCGGCGCTCTTCAGAGGATCGGCGCTGGGCGGGGCCGTGTCGGGTCCCGGCTTGGCAGCCTCCGACGCCGCCTTCTGCGGCGCGACGACCACTTTGGCCGCAACCGCGCTGGTGGCATCCGCGGCATCGAGCCCGCTGCCCGGCAAAACCACCGCGACCATCAGCATCGCCAATGCGCCGGCGCGCCAGCGGCGCAGTCCGGTCAGCGGTATCAGGCTCTTGCAGCGCGAAATCAGCTGTCCCGCGGGGCGTCGTTCGCCACCATCAGGTTCGGGAAAGTGAGCACGCGCATGCGTTGACACATCGACCTTCCGAGGACCGCTGCAATAGATGTACTCGATAGCGGGCCGGGCGTTAACCACTGGTTGACGCGCTCGCCCGGTCCACCGGCGGGTGTGGCACCGCGGCCACATGGCCACGCTTAGCGGCACAAGGCTGCGCGAAGCTGCCCCCGGCACAGGCGTGCCTAGACCGTGGGCATGATGCTTTTGCATGATCCTTGCCAAGACACGAGCCGGGCGAGTAAGAAGGAAATGCATACGGCTCGCGTTCCGGAATTCGCCTCTGGCCTTCCGGCGTCCGCAGTCTCCCTCCGGTGCCGTCTCTCCTTTGAGAGAAGGGGCATCATCCGTCGCTGGCTGATCCAGATCATTTGGATCGCGCCGTCGCGACGAGCGCGCGAAAGCGCGCTTCGAAGCCGGTCTGAAGCGCGCGCAAGCGGGTTTCATGGCACGCGGGCTTTGAGTCAGGGCGGGGCGGTCGCACGGGTGTCGAGGAGTTCCCCTGATATCGAGGGGATCGAGCGGTTGTATGCCAGGGTTGGACACGGGTCCGGCCTGATATTTCGCTGAGGGACGAGTAGCCGAGGGCATGGACGTTCAATCGCACGACCAGCACGCAGAGCGTGCTTCCGTGTGGCCCGATGCCGAAGGTGTCGCCACGACACCTGCGCGCCGCCGATCCTCTGTCTTCTTCCGCCATCATATCCGGTGTCTGAACGGTTCGCGGGCTCTGCACCGCCGGCCGTGGCGGAGCTTTGGCTCCGACGCCGCGAAGAGAGATTTCCATGGCCAACAAGATGCTCATCGATGCCACCCACCCGGAAGAGACCCGGGTTGTGGTCGTGCGCGGGAACAGGGTCGAGGAGTTCGACTATGAATCCGCGTCCCGCAAGCAGCTGCGGGGCAATATCTACCTCGCCAAGGTCACCCGCGTAGAGCCCTCGCTCCAGGCGGCCTTCATCGAATATGGCGGCAACCGCCACGGGTTTCTCGCCTTCAGCGAGATCCACCCGGATTATTATCAGATCCCCGTCGCCGATCGGCAGGCTCTGATCGAAGAGGAAGAGCGCGCCGCCCGTCTCGCCGACGAGGAAGACGAGCGCCGTGAGCGTCGCCGCGACCGGTCGCGCTCCAAGCGCGCGACCAGCGACGATGTGGTGTCCGAAGTGGCCAGCCACGACGGCGAGGCCGATGAGGCCGACGACAGCGACGTGGAAGAGGTCGAAGACGACGAGATCATCGACACCATCGAGGACGGCGCCATCACCCGCCACGGCGCGCCCGATGACGAGGATGACGGCCACGGCTTCGAGGGCCAGCGTCACTACAGCCGCGACGCGGAGCCGCTCGATCCCGAGACGCTGCCGCACGAGACCGACGTGGCGCACATCGCCGCCGCCGAGGACCATGTGCCCGCGCCCGCGAGCGACGACGCGGCACCGCTGACGGGCGAGGCCCTGCCCGCCCCCGCCGAGCAGGCCGCCAATCTGGACGCCGAAGTGGCCGCCGAGGCGCCCGACGGCGAGCGCCAGGACAATCCGGTTCTGGCTTATGCCGAGCACGATGCGCACCAGGCCGACGACGCGACCCATGCGGACGCGCCTGAAATTCAGAGCGCCGATGCCGAGGCGGACGAAGCCGCCCCGGTGGAAGGCCGCTCGCGGGAAGGTCGCGACGATCGCGGTCGCCGCTCGCGCCGGTCGGGCCGCAACCGCGGCCGCAAGCCCGCCGATGACGAGAATGGCGATGCCGACGTCGAGGAAGTGGGCGACGAGGAAGACGAGTTCGTCGAGAATCTCGGCGCCGACGACGCCTTGGAGGAAGTGCCCGAGCGCTCCCACCAGCGCCGCGCCCGCAGCTACAAGATCCAGGAAGTCATCCGCCGCCGCCAGGTGATGCTGGTGCAGGTGGTGAAGGAGGAGCGCGGCAACAAGGGCGCCGCCCTCACCACGTATCTGTCCCTCGCCGGCCGCTATTCGGTGCTGATGCCCAACACCGCGCGCGGCGGCGGCATCTCCCGCAAGATCACCAATGCGGTGGATCGCAAGCGTCTGAAGGACGTGGTGCAGGATCTGGAAGTGCCCGAAGGCATGGGCATCATCCTGCGTACGGCAGGCGCCAACCGCACCAAGGTCGAGATCAAGCGCGACTTCGAATATCTGCTGCGCCTGTGGGAAACGGTGCGCGAGCTGACCCTGACCTCCAGCGCCCCGAGCCTGGTCTATGAGGAAGGCTCGCTGATCAAGCGCGCCATCCGCGATCTCTACAACAAGGAGATCGAGGACATCCACGTGGCCGGCGAGGAAGGCTTCCGCGAGGCCCGCGACTTCATGCGCATGCTCATGCCGAGCCATGCCAAGAACGTGGTGCCCTATCGCGAGCCGCAGCCTATCTTCGCCAAGCACGGCGTGGAACATCAGCTGGACGCCATGTTCTCCCCGGTGGTGCAGCTGAAGAGCGGCGGCTACATCGTCATCAATCCGACGGAAGCCCTGGTCTCCATCGACGTGAACTCGGGCCGCTCCACGCGCGAGCACCACATCGAGGACACCGCCCTCAAGACCAATATGGAAGCCTCCGAGGAGATCGCCCGGCAGTTGCGCCTGCGCGACCTCGCCGGCCTGATCGTCATCGACTTCATCGACATGGAAGAGAAGCGCAACAACCGTTCGGTTGAGCGCAAGCTGAAGGATTGCCTGAAGAACGATCGGGCCCGCATCCAGGTCGGCCGCATCTCCCATTTCGGTCTGATGGAGATGTCCCGCCAGCGCATCCGCACCGGCGTTCTGGAAAGCTCCATCGAGGTGTGCGCCACCTGCGGCGGCACCGGCCATGTGCGCTCCGCCGCGTCGGTCTCGCTGCAGCTGCTGCGGGCCATGGAAGAGCAGTTGCTGCGCTCGGCCACCCACAACCTCATCGTCCGCACTCGGGCGGAAGTGGCGCTCTATGTGCTCAACCACAAGCGCGCCCACCTGCGCGAATTGGAAGAGCGCTTCGAAGTCACCCTGGTGGTGCAGGCCGACGACAGCGTCACCGGCCACCAGCCGTTCCTGATCGACAAGGGCGAACTGGCCGTGCCGCCGCCGCCCGCGCCGCGCCTCACCAACGTCATCCAGCCGGATTCCATCCTGCCGGATGAGGATTATGACGACGAGGACGAAGAGGCGATCGAGGACGGCGTTGAGGTCGAGGCGGACGCGGAGACCGAGACCACGGCATCCGAGCGCAGCACGGACGAGCAGTCGCGCAAGCGCCGTCGCCGTCGCCGTCGGCGCGGTGGCGAGCGTGAGGGGGGCGAGCGCGAGGGCGAAGCCCGCGAGCTGCGCACGGACGAGGCCCACGAAGATGACACCGCCGAAGGCGACGAAGACGCTGCCGGCGAAGGCGACGAGAGCGACGACGAAGCCCGTGGCGATGGCGAAGAGCGTGGCGATGACCGCGGTGAAGGCGAGAACGGCGATCGCCGCCGCCGCCGCCGTGGCCGTCGCGGCGGTCGCCGCAACCGCCGTGACGGGGATGAGTCCGCCCCCTTGTCCGGCGAGGACGCAGCTGAAGGCAACGATGGCGACGAGGCACCCGAGCAGGCCCCGCGCGATCTGGGATTCCCCAATGCCGAGACCTTCGCCGAGATGGAAGTGGCGTCCGTCGATGACGACGCCCGGCCTGCGGCGCAGGAGAGCGGCGAAGCGGTGATCGCCTCCGTGCCGCTGCCGGAGCCGGTGGCCGCGCCTGTGGCCGCCGCCCCGGTGGCTGCGGAAGCCGAACCTGCGCCGGCACCGCGCCGTCGCTCCACGGTGCGCGAGAAGGCTCCGGTCCCGACCAGCTTCGGCACCATGGCGTCCGCACCGGCACCGGTGGCCGAGCCCGCTGTCGCCGAGCCCGCATCCGCCGCCGCACCGGAAGAGACCACCGCTGCCGAGGCCGCAGCCCCCGTCGCCCCGGAGCCGGCGCCGCAGCCCGCGCCGGTCAGCACCGAGCCCCCGGCCAAGCCGCGCTCCGGCTGGTGGCAGCGCAAGCTGTTCGGCGAGTGATCGCCTGACGCTCCAGTGAGGGTTCAGATCTGAAGAGCGGCGCCCCACGGCGCCGCTCTTTTCTTCTGCGCAGAGCGTCTTTTGGTCCGGCATCGGGCAGGAGGCGCCGCGTTGATGGCGGCGGCGCCCGCGCCCACTGCGCCAGAGCGCAGGAGGAGCCGGGGCATCGGACCGGCGACAAGGCGGCCGAGCATGCCACCGGCCCCCGGCCTTGTGGCAGAGGCCGGCGTCAAGCGTGCAACGGCTCTGCGAAACCTGCGCCAGCGAGACGGAGAGCCGCGCCGCCCGCCCGGATCGTTCGCCGGCATAGCTTTTCGGACCCATCTGCGATGCTGGGAAACGCGCAACAGCCCTGTGGACAAGCCTGTCGCCGCCTGATATGGAGACGCTCCTTTCGGCACGGGTCAGGTGCGGTGCGTGAGCGCCCCCTCCCCGTCCGCTTTAGGGTTCACACCCAGTCAGGTTCGCTCGGCGCAACAGCTCGAAGAGGCAAACACGTGCAAGTTCTCGTCCGCGACAACAATGTCGATCAAGCCCTCAAGGCGCTCAAGAAGAAGATGCAGCGCGAGGGGATCTTCCGCGAGATGAAGCTCCGTGGCCATTACGAGAAGCCGTCCGAGAAGCGGGCGCGCGAGGAAGCCGAAGCGGTGCGCCGCGCCCGCAAGCTGGCCCGCAAGCGCGCCCAGCGTGAAGGCCTGCTGCCCTCCAAGCCCCGGGTCGCTGCCGGCGCACGCTGAGGCGATGCGCCGCCGGGCATCCGGCGTCTTAAGAGTATTTGAGCCGAGCTTGAAGCATCTGCGTGGCCTGCGCCGCGCGGATGTTTTGCGTTTGGCCCTCGCCGCCGGCCTGGCCTTTGCCATCGCGACGTCCTCACATCCGGCGCCGGGCGGCCGGACGCGCGTGGGCGCGGGCGCCCGGCGCAGGCGGAGATTTCGGCAGCGGCCGCCAAATGCCTTTCGTTACAAGCCCTGTGAACACAACCGTTTGAGTTGCGCAGACCCGCCCGCATCGTGATGCTCCGGCGCAACGGAGGCTACACGATGCTCATCAAGTCGAGACGCGGCTGGGAAATCCCGGAGCGGGATGTCACGCCGGAAGCGGTGTTTCTCTCGCGTCGCGCGCTGCTCGGGGCCGGTGCCGGACTGATCGGGGCCAGCGCCCTGCCCGGCAGCGCCTTTGCCCAGGCGACAGCGGGCGCAGCGGACCCTTCCGCCGGCCTGTATCCCGTGGCGCGCAATCCGCGTTACACGCTGGATCGGCCGCTGACGCCGGAGACCGCCGCCAGCTCGGTGAACAATTATTACGAGTTCGGCACCAATTACGACGTCGCCAAGGCTGCCGCCAAGCTCAAGCGCCGTCCCTGGGTGGTGACCATCGACGGGCTGGTGGAAAAGCCCATGCAGGTGGGCATCGACGATCTGCTGAAAGCCATGCCGCTGGAGGAGCGGGTCTATCGCCACCGCTGCGTGGAAGCCTGGTCCATGGCGGTGCCGTGGAGCGGCTTCCCCATGAAGGCCCTGGTGGATTACGCCCGCCCGCTGGGCAGCGCCAAGTTCGTGCGCATGGAGACCTTTCTGGACAAGGAGGTCGCTCCCGGCCAGTCCGGCCGCTTCTATCCCTGGCCCTATGTGGAGGGGCTGACCCTGGCGGAAGCCAATAATGAGCTGGCCTTCCTGGTCACCGGCATTTACGGCAAGCCGGCGCCCAACCAGTTCGGCGCCCCGCTGCGGCTGGCGACGCCGTGGAAGTACGGCTTCAAATCCATCAAGGCGATCGTGAAGTTCACCTTCGTGGAGCAGAAGCCCAAGACCTTCTGGGAGACGGTGCAGAGCGCCGAATACGGCTTCTGGGCCAATGTGAACCCGCAGGTGCCCCACGCCCGCTGGAGCCAGGCCACGGAGAAGGACATCGCCACCGGCGAGCGGCGCCCGACCCTGCTCTACAACGGCTATGGGGAATTCGTCGCCGATCTCTACAGCGCCCCCGCATTCAAGAGCGAGAAGCTCTGGATGTGAGGCCCACCGTCCCCGTCGGGCCGGCACGCGCCACCAACCGCAGGTGGGTGGTGCCGGTGGCGCGGGCGCAAATGCACCGGCGCGGCGCGTTTTCTGGCCAAGTGTTGCACGGCTGCGCTTGACCGCCGTGCGGGCCGGAGCCATCGTCCGCCCGACACGTTGGGTGCTGGGAGAGAGACATGGGTTCGATGGTGCGCAAGGCATGGGCACGGGCCGGAATGGCAGCGCTCGTGGTGGCCTCCATGGCAGCCCCGGCTCATGCCGCCAATTGGCTGGAAAAGAACTTCTGGCTGCCCAACGACAAGTTCAGCGGCGACGTGCCCGCCTGCACCGAGCCCCTGGCGCTGGGCACCATTTCCAACCACTTCGCCGAAACCGAGCGGATGTATTGGAAAAAGAACGCCAATATCGTCAGCTATTCGGACGTGCACGAGATCGCCTTGAAGCCCTGGGGCGAAGGCTTCGTGCCGCGCCGTTACTGCCGCGCCACGGTGGTCACCACCGATTCCAAGAAGCAGACGCTGTATTATTCCATCATCGAGGACGGCGGCTTCCAGGGCTTCACCTGGGGCGTGGAATGGTGCATCGCCGCCTATGACCGCGAATTTGCCTACGCGCCCAACTGCAAGATGGCCCAGCCGTGAGTCTGCGCGCCTGCGCCGCCCTGCTGCTGGTTCTGGCGGCGATCGGCGGCGCGAAGGCGCAAGAGAACGGGTCGGGCCGCAATGTGCCCGGCCAGTTCGATTTCTACGTTCTCTCGCTCTCCTGGTCGCCCTCCTATTGCGCCACCCGGGACAAGCCCGATGGCCTGCAATGCGGCGGGCCGCGCCCCTACGCCTTCGTGGTGCATGGCCTGTGGCCGCAATATGAGCGCGGCTATCCCGACAGTTGCGCCCGCCCGGCGCCGCGCCTGCGCCCCGACCAGGTGCGCGGCATGCTGGACCTGATGCCGAGCCCCGGCCTCGTCACCCATGAATGGGCCAAGCACGGCACCTGCTCGGGCCTTTCGGCCACCGCGTATTTCGATCTGGTGCGCGCCGCCCGCGCCCGCGTGGTGATTCCCCAGAGCTATGTGGACCCCACCGACTATCGTATGGTCTCCGCGGCGGAAGTGGAGACGGCCTTCCAGATGGCCAATCCGGGATTGGCCTCCGACATGATCGCGGTCGATTGCGACCGCACCCGATTGCGCGAAGTGCGAGTGTGCCTGACCAAGGACCTGGCCTTCCGCGCCTGCCCGCAGGTGAATGCCGCCAGTTGCCCCGCCGGGCGGCGGTTGGCGGTTCCCCCCTTGCGCTAAGGCCGGCGTCCGTTCAAGACGCAGCATGAACTATCGCCACGCCTTTCACGCCGGAAATCCGGCGGACGTCATGAAGCATGCGGCCCTTGCCCGCGTGCTCACCTATTTCGCCAAGAAGGACAATGCCTATCGCGTGGTGGATACCCACGCGGGCGCCGGCCTTTATGATCTGGCCGGCACCTCGGCTTTGCGCACCGGCGAGGCGGAGAGCGGCATCGAGCGGGTGCTGGCGGCCGATCTTCCCGCGCCGGCGGCTGAATTGCTGGCGCCATATCTCGATGCGGTGCGCGAGTTGCGCACCCACGCCGGCCCCAAGCGCTACCCCGGCTCCCCCGCCCTGGCGCTGGCGCTCGGCCGGCCGCAGGATCGGTTCCTGTTCTGCGAGTTGAACCGCGAGGAGCGGCTGAAGCTGGACAAGTTCGTGGGCGAGGATCCCCGCGCCAAGGTGCTGCTGCAGGACGGCTGGCATGCGGTGGGCGCCCATCTGCCGCCGCGCGAACGGCGCGGCCTGCTGCTGATCGATCCGCCGTTCGAGGAAGCCGGCGAGTTCGACCGCATGCTGGTGGCCCTGCGCGCCGCCTATGAGCGCTTCGCCACCGGCACCTTCATGCTGTGGTATCCGATCAAGAATCTGATGGCCGTGGATGCCTTCCGCCGCGACGTGGCACGCCTCGGCCTGCCCAAGACGCTGAAGGTGGAGATGGATTTCGCCGAGGTCCGCTCCCAGGACCAGCTGTCCGGCAGCGGCCTGATCATCGTCAATCCGCCCTTCACCCTGGCGGACGAGATGCGCACCATCCTCACCGCGCTCGCGCCCATCATGGCCCGCGACGGCAAGGGGCGGGTGCGGGTGTCATGGCTTGTCCCCACCGCCTGACGGGTCGATAAAGGACAGCCCCTGAGCGCCCTCCCGGGGCGCTGCCCCATCCGGGGCATTCCATCCTCCTGCGAGCGAGTCTTCCCATGCGCCTGCGTTATTCGCCGTCTTCCCCGTTCGCCCGCAAGGTGCGTGTCGCCGCGGCCGTGCTCGGCGTGCCGCTGGAGCTGGAAACGGCGGACACCATGGATGCCAACGACACGCTGCGGCAGCAGAACCCCCTCGGCAAGATCCCGATCCTGCTGCGCGACAATGGCCCCGCGCTGTTCGATTCGTCGGTGATCGTGACCTATCTCGACCATGTGGCCGGCGGAAACCGGCTGATTCCCACGGAGACCGAAGCGCGCTTCGCCACCTTGCGCCTGGAGGCTCTGGCCGACGGCGTCATGGATGCGGCCCTGCTCCAGGTCTATGAGCGCCGCTACCGGCCCGAGGACAAAGTGGTGCAGTCCTGGCTCGACAACCAGGCCGGCAAGATCGCCCGGTCCCTGGCGGAGCTGGAAGCCGCCCCGCCCGCGGCCGGCGCCCCGACGGCGGGCGACATCGCCCTCGCCTGTGCCTTCGGCTATCTGGATTTCCGCCACGGCGGCGCCTGGCGGGCCGACCACCCCAATTTGGTGGCCTGGTATGAGGCCTTCCCGGCGCGCTGCCCCGGATTCAGCGAGACCGCGCCGGGCTGAACCGGAGCGCTGAAGCCTCAAAACGCAGTCAGGCGCGCACCCGTCCCGGCCTGAAGCCCGGAAGGGTGCGCGCCTGAGCGAGACCGGACGATTGACGCCCGGTCGTTTCAGATCTGCGCATGGACCGGGACAGATGCCCCGGTCCATGCGCGGTCGATCACTCGATGATCTGGATCACCTTGCGGGTCCGCGGCTCGATGATGACCCGGCGGTCATTCACCACCGAATATTCGTAGCTGCTGTTGTCGGGAATGGTGTAGACGCGCACATCCTGCGGCAGGGGCTCGCCCACCACCACTTCGCGCTCCACCCGCACCGAGGGCTGACGCTCCTTGACCACGTAGGAGCGCACTTCCTGGGGCGGCTCGCCGGCCGCACCGATGCTGGCGCCGGCCACGCCGCCGATCACGGCGCCCACCGGGCCACCCACGACGGCACCCACCGCCGCGCCGCCCACAGCACCGGCCGCGGTCGAACCCTGCGCGAACGCAACGGCGGGGGAAAGCAATGCCAACGCAAACGCCGAAGCGATAAGACCATTTCGCATGTTCTATCTCCTGTGATGACCGATCCAGGCAATAAACGTTGCCGTGGACCGTTCGTTCCATCGCAGAAGCACGCGAAGACAAAACCGCAGCGCATGAGAGCGTGCCCACTCTACGTGGACATGCTCAGATAAAGACACCCAATGGACGCCAGATGCTTAGGCTTGACCATGGACATGCCGCAGCGGCATTTGCACGTTCAGACCAGGTCCGCGCCCCACAGTCCACGCAGGCGCACCTCGGCCAAGGTGGCATCTAGCACCCGGCGGGCGGTGGCGATGAGTTCGTCCGCCTCCGGCTCGCTCAAGGTGAAGGGCGGGGCCAGGATCAGGCTGTCGCGCACGGCGCGCATCACCAGCCCCTCGCGAAACGAGATGTCCCGCGCCAGCTGGCCCACGGTGCCCTCCTCCCCGGAGAATTTGGCGCGGGTCGCCTTGTGCGGCGTCAGTTCCAGCGCGCCGATCAGCCCCACCATGCGGGCCTCCCCCACCAGGGGATGATCCGCCAGCGCCCGCCAGCGTTGCTGGAGATAGGGGCCGATGTCGCATTTCACCCGCGCCACCAGATCCTCGTCCTGCATGATCTTCAGCGTCGCCAGCGCCGCCGCGCAGCCGCCCGGATGGCCGGAATAGGTGAAGCCATGGTTGAAGTCGCCGCCGTGCTCGATCAGGCCCTGCGCCACGCGGTCGCCCACGATCACCCCGCCCAGCGGGAAATAACCGGCGGTGACGCCCTTGGCGAAGGTGATCAGGTCCGGTGTGAAGCCCATATATTGGCAGCCGAACCATTCGCCGGTGCGGCCGAAGCCGCAGATCACCTCGTCGGAGACCAGCAGCACGTCGCGCTCGCGGCAGATCTTCTGCACTTCCGGCCAATAGGTGGCGGGGGGAATGATGACCCCGCCCGCGCCCTGGATCGGCTCGCCGATGAAGGCCGCCACATTGTCGGCCCCGGCCGCGTCTATGGCGCGGGCCACGTCGCGGGCCGCCTTCAGGCCGAAGTCTTCCGGCGAGAGATCGCCGCCTTCCGCCCACCAATAGGGCTGGGCCGCGCGCACGATGCCGGGAATGGGCAGGCCGCCCTGCGCATGCATGGGCGCCATGCCGCCCAGCGAGGCGCCGCCCATGGTGGAGCCGTGATAGGCATTGTGCCGGGCCACGAACACGGTCTTGTCCGGCTTCCCGACGCTCGCCCAATAATGGCGCACCATGCGGATGACCGTATCCACCGCCTCGGAGCCGCCGGAGGTGAAGAACACATGCTCCATGCCGGCGGGGGCGACGGCGGCGATGGCCGCGCTGAGTTCCGCCGCGCCCGGATGGGTGGTCTTGAAGAAGGTGTTGTAATAGTCGAGCTGGCGCAACTGGTCGGCGATGGCGTCGACGATGGCGCCGCGGCCATGGCCCACCGCCGAGCACCACAGGCCGGACATGCCGTCCAGGATCTTGTGGCCCTCGGAATCGAAGATATAGGCCCCCTCCGCGCGGGTGATGACCCGCACCCCTTCCGCATTCAGCGCCTTGGTATCCGAGAACGGATGCAGATGATGCGCGGCGTCCAGGTGCCGCCATTGGGCGGTGGAATTGGCGCGGGGGGATGAGGTCACGATGGACGCACTCCTGTGGTGGCGAGCCTGAGGTGGCGAGAGGCCGGCGCGGAAAGCGGACCCTATGTTCCTGCCCTGCGGCCAAGCCCAAGGCAAGCGCCGCGCGCCCCTCGCCCAGCCTGTGCGGCGTCAGGACCCGCCCCTGCGACGCCGCCAGATCAGCACCCGTCGGACACGGGCGCCGTCACGATCACTCCGGTGCGAGCCGCGGCGGCGGCGCGGTGGACTCGCCGTCCTCGTCCTCATCCTCGGTGACCGGAATGGCATAGGCGCCGGTCAGCCAGCGGTGGAGATCCACATCGGCGCAGCGCTTGCTGCAAAAGGGACGATAGTGCGCGGTGGAGGGCTTGCCGCAGATGGCGCAGGGCTTGGAGACGAAGGCGGGCGGAGTGTGCTCGGCGTCGCTCATGCCGCCCGCTCCACCCAGCCGGCGCGAACCGGATACCCCTCGCCGGCCAGCAGAGCCACCGTCTCGGCCAAGGGCAGTCCCACCACGCCGGTATAGGAGCCGGACAATTTCACCACGAAGCTGCCGGCAATGCCCTGGATGGCATAGCCGCCGGCCTTGCCGCGCCATTCGCCGCAGGCGAGATAAGCGGCGATGTCCTCGTGCGACAGGCGCTTGAAGCGCAGGCGCGTCTCCACCAGCCGGGTGCGCGTGCGCCCCTTGGCGGAGACCACGCAAATGCCGGTGAACACCCGGTGCGCGCGCCCGGACAAGAGCCGCAGGCAGGCTTCCGCCTCATCCTGCAGTTCCGGCTTGGGCAGGATGCGCCGTCCCACCGCCACCACGGTATCCGCCGCCAGGACGATGGCCGGAATGTTGGCCTCCTTGGCCCGCGCGGCCACCAATTCCCCCTTCTGGAGCGCCAGCCGCAGGGCGAGGCGGCGCGCAAGTTCCCCGCGTTCCGGCGTCTCGTCCACGTCGGCGGGCATCAGGAGGTCCGGTTCAATGCCGGCTTGATTGAGCAGAGCGAGCCGTCGGGGAGACCCCGAGGCGAGCACGAGCTGGACCCGGTCGTTCACGTCTGCGTCACCTCAACTGGCCTGAAACAGGGAGCGCCGCCACTGGCGGCAGTCGCGCGGCACGCTATCCCAAAGGCTTGCGCGTGGGAACGGTGCATTCGCGTCTTGTCCCGGTCGCTGCGTGCGACCATCCTGCGGTTGGCCTGTCGCCCCGTCCGAGGCACAACAGTATCGCCCCCTGCCTTGTTCCCATACCGCCGGCTTTCAGCCGCCCCGAGACCGCTCCTGAGGAAGGACCCCATGCGCGCGATAGTCCTGGCGACCGTGCTGTTGGCGATGATCTCGGCGCCGGTCCTGGCCCAACAGCCCGCCCCGGCCCCCGCCGCCAGCGCGGCACTGCCGGAGGATGCGGCCCCCGTGGTGCGGCCTTATGGTCCGGAATTGCAGGAATTCGCTTATCCCTACGAGGTGCTGCGGTTCGATTTCATGTCCCAGCGCAAGCCGATGCACATGGCGTACATGGACATCAAGCCGGAGCGGGCCAACGGGCGCACGGTACTGCTGCTGCATGGCAAGAATTTCTGTGCTGCCACCTGGGAAGGGGTGATCCGGCCATTGGTGACGGCGGGCTATCGTGTGGTGGCCCCCGATCAGATTGGGTTCTGCAAGTCGTCCAAGCCGCAGGGCTACCAATTTTCGCTCTACCAGCTGGCCGCCAACACCAAGGGGCTGCTGGACCGGCTGGGCGTGGAAAAGCCCATCGTCATGGGCCATTCCATGGGCGGCATGCTGGCCATGCGCTACGCCCTCTCCTTCCCCGAGGATCTCTCCGGGCTGGTGCTGGTCAATCCCATCGGGCTGGAGGACTGGCGCGCCGCCGGCATCCCGCCGCGCACGCTGGACCAATGGTATGCGGGCGAACTGCGCACCAGCTTCGACAGCATCAAGGCCTATCAGCAGAAGACCTATTATGCCGGCACCTGGTCGCCGGACTATGACCGCTGGGTGGCCATGCTGGCGGGCATGTATCTGGGCGAGGGCAAGGCATCGGTGGCCTGGGACCAGGCGCGGACCTCCGACATGGTGTTCACCCAGCCGGTGGTGCACGAGCTGGGCTTCATCCGCGCCCCCACCTTGCTGCTGATCGGGGAAAAGGACAATACCGCCATCGGCAAGGATGCCGCGCCGCCGGAGGTGAAGAAGCAGGTCGGCAACTATGCCAAGCTCGGGCCTGCCGCGGCGGCCGCCATTCCCGGCGCCAGGCTGGTGACGTTTCCCGACCTCGGCCACGCGCCGCAGATCCAGGACCCGGCCCGCTTCAACGCGGCTCTGCTGAAGGGCCTCAGCGACCTGCATTGACCCGCGAGGGGGCCGGTTCAGCCGGCCCCGCCCCCCGCGCTGCGTCCACCCTGGCGGAAGCGGGCGCGGATGCGTTGCTCCAGCTCGTCCCGCACCGCCCGATAGGCCGCCATGCGCTGCTCGCGATTGCCGGTTTCCAAGGTGGGATCGGCGGTGGGCCAATATTCCACCGTCAGCGCATTGGTGCGGGTGGCCTCCAGGGCCAGATGGTGGGCATCGGGGGCCAGCGAGATGGCCAGATCAAATCCCAGCCCCTCATATTCTTCCAGATCCTCCAGTGTCCGCGGCTTGTGCCGCGACACGTCGAGGCCGTCCTCCTCCATCACCGCGGTGACGAAGGGGTCCACGTCGCCGGCGATGACGCCGGCCGACATCACATAGAGCGACTTGCCGAACAGATGCTTGGTCAGCGCCGCCGCCATGACCGAGCGCACCACGTTCTGCCCACAGAGAAACAGCACGGACTGCGGGCGGACCGCGCGCTCCGGCAGCGGCGCATCCATGCGTGTCAGCCCTTCCAGTGCAGCGCGCAGATGAGCGTGAACAGACGACGGGCGGTGTCGAAGTCCACGTCGATCTTGTCCTTCAGCCGCTCCTGGAGCAGGGTCGAGCCCTCGTTGTGCAGCCCCCGCCGCCCCATGTCGATGGCCTCGATCTGGGTGGGCGAAGCGGTGCGGATGGCAGCGTAATAGCTCTCGCAGACCAGGAAATAATCCTTCACCACCTTGCGGAAGGGGGTGAGCGAGAGATGGTGCTGCACCACCTGGTCGCCGGCCTCGCGCTTGATGTCCAGCACCAGCCGGTTATCCGCCAGCCCGATATGCAGCAGATATGGCCCGGCGCCGGGATCGCCCACCGGCGTGAAGCGGTTGTCCTCCAGAAGGTCATAGATGGCGGTGGCGCGCTCATGCTCCACATCCGCCCCCGACCGTCCGATGGAGGCTTCGTCGAGGGTGACGGCGCAAAGACGGTGGTGGGGGGGGCTGTCGGTCATGGCAGATCAGGCGTCCGGTTGGCCGGCGTTGGTACGGATCAGGATCGAGCGGCCGTGCGCCTCCAGGCGCTCGACCGTGGCCAGGCGCACCGCCGCCGTGCCGATGGCGCGCAGGGACTCCGCGCTGCACTTGAGAATGGACGTGCGCTTCATGAAATCATAGACGCCCAGCCCCGAGGAGAAGCGGGCCGACCGGGCGGTGGGCAGGACATGGTTGGTCCCCCCCACATAATCGCCGATCGCCTCCGGCGTATAGGGGCCGATGAAGATTGCCCCCGCGTGGCGGATACGGGCCGCCAGCCGGTCGGCATCCTCGCAGTGGATTTCCAGATGCTCCGGTGCCACCCGGTCGATCAGCGCCGGGGCCTCGTCAATGGCCCGCACCAGGATGATCGCCCCATGGTCGCGCCAGGAGGCCGCCGCAATGTCCTTGCGCGGCAAGGTGGAAAGCTGCGCCTCCACCGCCCGCTCTACCGCGTCCGCCAGTGCGGCGGATTCGGTCACCAGGATGGATTGGGCGGCCGCATCATGCTCCGCCTGCGCCAGCAGATCGGCGGCGATCCAGGCCGGATTGGCGTTGCCATCGGCCAGGATCAGCACCTCGGAGGGCCCGGCGATCATGTCGATGCCCACCTGCCCGAACACCTGCCGCTTGGCGGCGGCCACGTAAGCGTTGCCGGGGCCGACGATCTTGTCCACCGGCGCGATGGTGGCGGTGCCATAAGCCAGCGCGGCCACCGCCTGCGCCCCGCCCACCCGATAGACCTCATTCACCCCCGCCAGCCGTGCGGCCGCCAGCACCAGCGGCGCGATCAGCCCGTCGGGGGACGGCACCACCATGGCGATGCGCGGCACGCCGGCCACCTTGGCCGGCACCGCATTCATCAGCACCGAGGAGGGATAGGCCGCCGTGCCGCCGGGCACATAGAGCCCGACCGCATCCACCGGGGTCCAGCGCTGGCCCAGTTCCACCCCGACCGGATCCACATAGCGCTCGTCGCGGGGCAATTGCCGGGCGTGATGGGCCTCGATGCGGGCCTTGGCGAACTCCAAAGCCTCCAGCGTTTCCGCCGGCACCTGGGCCAGCGCCGCGTCGATCTCGTGCTCTTCCACCTTGATGCGGCCGGTCAGGTCCACCCGATCATAGGTGAGCGACAATTCTACCAGCGCCGCATCCCCGCGCGCGCGCACGGCCGCGATGATGTCGGCCACGGTCGCGGCCACATCGGGCGCGGATTCGCGCTTGCTGGCCAGGAAGGCGGCGAAGGCTTCGGGGAAGGCGGAGGATTGGGTATCGAGACGGATCGGCATACGGTTTCCTAGGCTCGGAACCCCGCCGAGTGCAACACCCCCGTGCGCGGCCCGTCTCTGTCTCCACTCTCAGGACACTGATCCGCCCCGCCTCAGGCGGCGCTGTCCTTATGCTCGGGCACCCGGTTGCAGCCCCAGGCGGGCCCCAGATCCGCAAGGCCGGCCTCGATGCACTCCACCTCCAGGCGAATCTCGGCGCCGCCGGAGAAGGTCAGCGTCAGATGGCCGGACGGCTCCTCCACCGCATCGAAGGTGATGGCCAGGAGATTGAGCACCGTGTCCTTCGCGGCCAAGTCGAAGCCGCGCATCTTGACGGCGCGCACCCGCTCGAAATGCAGGCCGGCGCGGCGGCGCACCAGTTCCTGAGCGGTTTCCTTCTGGTCCCAGTCGAAGCGATTGAGCAGCAGGGCAAAGCGCTGCGCCTTGGGCACGAAGCCCATGTCTTCCACCTTGACCACCGCGTCCTGGAGATGCGCCGATATGACGGCCAGATCCTCATCATCCAGGGCGAAGAGCTTGAGCTCGTCCATGAGCTGACACTCCTTTTTCTGCTCAGACCCGCAGATAGCGACGCCGAGCACCGCCCGCAAGGCTTTGCCCCGCAACGGGCGGCGAATGGCGACGCTTTGCCGGGCGCGCAGCGGAATCTTGCGTGACGGGGTCGCCGCGCAGTGGAATCAGCCGCTGATGCGCTCGATCTGCGCGCCGCAGCGGGACAGCTTTTCCTCCAGCCGCTCGAAGCCGCGATCCAGATGATAGACCCGCTGCACCATGGTCTCGCCCTCGGCGGCCAGACCGGCGATCACCAGCGAGACCGAGGCGCGCAGATCGGTGGCCATCACCGGGGCGCCCTTCAGGCGGTCATTGCCGTCGACAATGGCGGTGTCGCCCTCCAGATGGATATGGGCGCCGAGGCGGGCCAGTTCCTGCACATGCATGAACCGGTTCTCGAAAATGGTCTCGGTGATGCGCGAGCGGCCCTGGGCCCGGGTCATCAGCGCCATGAGCTGCGCCTGCAGATCGGTGGGAAATCCGGGATAGGGCGCGGTGGATACCTCCACCGGGAACAGGCCGGCGCCATTGCGGCGCACCCGGATCCCCTCATTGTTGACGTCGATCTCGGCGCCGGCGCTGCGCATGATGTCCAGCGCGCTCTCCAGCAGGTCAGGGCGGGCGCCGGCCAGCATCACATCGCCGCCGGTCATGGCCACCGCCATGGCATAGGTGCCGGTCTCGATGCGATCGGGCAGCACGGAATGGCGCGCGCCGCGCAGGCGCGGCACCCCTTCCACATGGATGGTCGAGGTGCCGGCGCCGGAAATGCGGGCGCCCATCTTGATCAGGCAATCGGCCAGATCCACCACCTCCGGCTCGCGGGCGGCGTTCTCGATCACGCTCTCGCCCTTGGCCACGGCCGCCACCATGAGCGCGGTGTGGGTGGCGCCCACCGAGACCTTGGGGAAGGAAATGCGCGCGCCCTGGAGGCCCTTGCCCACCTTGGCCACCACATAGCCGGCGTCGATGTCGATCTCCACGCCCAAGGCCCGCAAGGCATCCAGATGGAAATCCACCGGACGGGTGCCGATGGCGCAGCCGCCGGGCAGCGACACCCGCGCCTCGCCCATGCGCGTCAGGAGCGGCCCCAGCACCCAGAAACTGGCCCGCATGCGCGAGACCAGGTCGTAAGGCGCGGTGGTATCGACGATCACGCGGGCGTCGATCTCCATGGTCTGGCCGGCATGGGGATCATCGCCATTGCGCTTGCCGTTGACGGTGATGTCGACGCCATGATTGCCGAGAATGCGCTGGAGCAGGGCCACGTCCGCGAGGCGGGGCACATTCTCCAGCACCAGCTTTTCCTCGCTGAGCAGAGCGGCGATCATCAGCGGCAAGGCGGCATTCTTGGCCCCGGAAATGGGGATGGTGCCGTTCAGGGTCTGCCCGCCGACGATGCGAATCTTATCCATATAACCACCGCTCCTCGGTTGCCGCACCCGTCGCCACTGCGGCGCACCGTTGCGCGCAGGGCTCCGCGATGCTGCTTTCGCGGGAAAGTCGCCGCCTGGCCGGAGCCTGTGCGACGAACAGAATTAACCGGCAGATCTAGCCCGCCTTGTGACCCGGCACAACTTTGCCGGCCATGAACGCCTTTTCCGGGGCGCCCTCTGCCGGGCTGCCGGTATGGGAGGGCCGCCCGCAGCCCACCCCGGATCTGCACAGTCGGATGCCGTCCGCGCTGAGGGCAAATAGGGCCGCCTATTCGTCCCCGCCAGACCGAGAGCCGGCATCCGTGGCCGACGGAACGGCTGTCCCAGCCTCTGGGCCGGGGGGCGCCGTCTCGTCGATGCCGCAGCCGGGTTCCGCATCGCCGGGGCGCTCGTCCCGCGCCCGCTTCTGCGCCTTGCGCTTGGCCAGATTGGCCCGCAGAGCCGCAGCCAGGCGCGCCGCTTTTTGATCCTCTGAGGTCATGGATGAGGCCTAGCCGTCCCCAGGGGCCGAGGCAAGCGGCGCCGGCCGTGCGGCCGGAAAACCCGTCACGATGGTGGATAAATGCCTGCCAAAGGCGGACTTTGGCACCGTCTGGGGCCGCGCCCCTGCGGATGGGCCCTCAGCGCCCTTGAAACTCGCTCCGGTCTTCCGTATGAGAGGCGCACGTTCGGCATTTCGGTGTCCGGGCTCGAGACTGCTTTCGCCGGTGGCGAGGGGTTTCGAACCGCCGCAAGGCGTGCGTGCCGCTTTAGCTCAGCTGGTAGAGCACCTCATTCGTAATGAGGGGGTCGGGGGTTCGAATCCCTCAAGCGGCACCATTTCTCTTTTAAATCAATGGTCTGCCACCACGCCCGCGAACGCACGCGGCAGCGTTGCCGTCGCGTGGCGCGGTGGGGGCGCGGCCCCCGGCCTCAATGGGCCAGGGGGCTCAGCAGGGGGTTCTCGCCGTCGGGGCGGTCGTGGAGATGGCAGGCGGACCAATGGTCGCCGGGCGCCGCCCGCAGTTCCGGTTCTTCGGTCCGGCAGCGGTCGAAGGCATAGGGGCAGCGGGTGTGGAAGCGGCAGCCCTTGGGCGGGTTGACCGGGCTCGGCACGTCTCCGGTGAGGATGATGCGGTTGCGCTTCACCCCCGGTTCCGGCAGCGGCACGGCGGACAACAGCGCCTTGGTATAGGGATGGCGCGGCTGCGCGAACAAGGCGCGTTTCGGGGCCACTTCCACTAACTTCCCCAGATACATCACCGCGACACGATGCGTCATGTGCTCAACAATGGCCAAATCGTGGCTGATGAACAGCAAGGCGAGGCCCAGCTCCCGCTGGATGTCCTGCAGCAGGTTCACGATCTGCGCCTTCACCGACACGTCCAGGGCCGAGACCGCCTCGTCGCAGACGATCAATTCCGGCTCCGCCGCCAGCGCGCGGGCGATGCAGATGCGCTGGCGCTGGCCTCCGGAGAACTGATGCGGAAACCGCCGCACCGCATCCCGCGGCAGGCCCACCAGATCCATCAGCTTGCCCACCCGCGCCTCCACGTCGGCGGAGGAATGGGCGAGGCCGAAATTGCGGATCGGCTCAGCCAGGATGTCGCGCACCTTCATGCGCGGGTTGAGGCTGGAGAACGGATCCTGGAACACCACCTGCACCCGGCGGCGAAACGCATGGAGCATGTCCTTGGAGGCATCGTCCATGCGCTGGCCGTCCAGCACCACCTGGCCGGAGGTGATGTCGAACAGGCGCAGCACGGCGCGCCCCACGGTGGACTTGCCGCAGCCGCTCTCGCCCACCAGGGAGAGGGTCTCCCCGCGCATCACCTGGAACGAGACCCCATCCACCGCATAGACGAAGGAGGGCTTGCCGCCGAACAGGCCGCCGGGAATGCGATAGTGCTTCTTGAGGTCATTGACCTCCAGCAGGGGGCGCGTCATGCGGCAACCGCGTCCTTTTGGGCATAATGGCAGGCGACCATGTGGCGCTGGGCCTTCAGTTCCAGCGCCGGGGCATAGGTGCGGCACACATCGGTGGCGATGGCGCAGCGGCCGGCGAAGACGCAGCCGATGATCGGCTTGGTCAGGCTCGGCACCTGGCCGGGGATCTCCGCCAGCCGCGTGCTCTCGCCCGAGAGCGAAGAGCCCAGCTTGGGCACCGCGCCCAGCAGGCCCTGGGTGTAGGGATGGCGCGGGCGGGCGAACAGCTCGCCCACGGCGGCCTCCTCCACCTTGCGGCCGGCGTACATGACCATCACCCGCTCGGCCACTTCCGCCACCACCCCCAGATCATGGGTGATGAGCACGATGGCCGCCCCCACCCGCTGCTTGAGATCGCGCATCAGATCGAGGATCTGGGCCTGAATGGTCACGTCCAGCGCCGTGGTGGGCTCGTCGGCGATCAGCAACTTGGGATTGCAGGCGAGCGCGATGGCGATCATCACCCGCTGGCGCATGCCGCCGGACAATTGATGCGGATATTCCCGCACCCGCCGGCCCGGCGCGGGAATGCCCACCAGGGTGAGCATCTCCACCGCTTTGTCTTCGGCAGCCTGGGCGTCGAGGCCCTGGTGCAGGCGCAGCGTCTCGCCGATCTGCCGGCCCACGGTCAGCACCGGATTGAGGCTGGTCATGGGTTCCTGGAAAATCATCGAGATGTCGTTGCCGCGAATGGCCCGCATCTCCTTCTCCGACAGCGCCAGCAGATCGCGGCCGTCGAACCGGATCGAGCCGCCGATCTTGCCCGGCGGCTCGGGGATGAGGCGCAGCAGCGACATGGAGGTCACCGACTTGCCGCAGCCGCTTTCGCCGACGATGGCCAGCGTCTCGCCCTCGTTCACCTGGAACGACACCCCGTCCACCGCCCGGTTGACGCCGACGGGGGTGCGAAAATGGACCTGGAGGTTCTCGACTTCGAGCAAGGCCATGGTCAGTGCCCCTTCGCCTGGCGGGGGTCGAGCATATCGCGCAGGCCGTCGCCCAGCAGGTTCACCGCCAGCACGGTCACGGACAGAAAGGCGGCCGGAAAGAACACGATGAACGGCTTGACCTGCCAGAGCGCCCGGCCCTCGGCCATGATGTTGCCCCAGGAGGGAATGTTGGGCGGAATGCCGGCGCCGATGAAGGACAGGATGGCCTCCACGATCATGGCGCTGCCGCAAATATAGGTGGCCTGCACCGTCATGGGCGCCAGGGTGTTGGGCAGGATATGGCGCAGGATGATCATGGGGGTGCGGGTGCCGGCGGCCACCGCCCCGTCCACATAAGGCTGCTCGCGCAGCGACAGCACCACGCCGCGCACCAGCCGTGACACGCGGGGGATTTCCGCCACCGTGATGGCCAGGATGACATTGCCCACGCTGCCGCGGGTGATGGCCATCAGCGAGATGGCCAGCAGGATCGGCGGAATGGACATCAAGGCATCCATCATCCGCATGATGATGCTGTCGGCCCAGCGCACATAGCCGGCTACGAGGCCAATGGCGAGCCCGCCGATGGAGGCGAAGAACGCCACCGCGAACCCCACCAGCAGCGAGACGCGGGTGCCGTAGAGCACGCGGGAATAGATGTCGCGCCCCAGCATGTCGGTGCCGAACCAGTAGAGTTCGGACGGCGCGCGGGTGCGGCGGGCGGGGGCGAGGGCGCTCGGGTCCACCGTTCCCAGATAGGGCGCGAAGATCGCCACCAGGATCAGCACCAGCAGCAGGGCACTGCCGATGGTGATGGTGGGATAGCGGCGCAGGAAGCCGATCACGCCGGTGCGCGGCTTCACCGCCTTGAGGATGTCCGGCAAGGCCGGCGCCACGGCGAAGCCCTCAGGCAGCGCCGGCCGGTGGTCTGAGGCAAGGCTCAATAGCGGATCCTCGGGTCAAGGAAGGTGTAGAGGATGTCGATCAGCAGATTGACCAGCACGTAGACGAAGCTGAACAGCAGCACGACACCCTGGATCACCGGGAAGTCGCGCCGCAGGATGGCGTCCACCGTCAGTCGGCCGAGGCCGGGAATGGCGAACACGCTCTCGGTCACCACCGCCCCGCCGATCAGCAGCGCGATGCCGATGCCGATCACGGTGACGATGGGCACCGCCGCATTCTTCAAAGCGTGGATGAACAGCACGCTCCCCTGCCCCAGGCCCTTGGCCTTGGCGGTGCGCACATAATCCTGCGCCAGCACTTCCAGCATGCTGGCGCGGGTGATGCGGGCGATCAGGGCGATATAGACGCAGCCCAGCGAAATGGCCGGCAGCACCAGATTGCCCAGCCATGGGCCGAAGCCCTTGGAGAACGGCGTGTAGCCCTGCACCGGAAACCAGTCGAGCTGGAGCGCGAACACATAGGCCAGCACATAGCCGATCACGAACACCGGCACCGAGAACCCCAGCACCGCAAAGGTCATGATGCCGCGATCGGTCCAGGTGCCCGCCTTCCAGGCCGCCACCACGCCCATGGGCACGGCAACGCCCACGGCGAAGATCAAGGTCAGCAGCATCAAGGACAAGGTCGGCTCGATCCGCTGCGCGATCATCTCCGTGACCGGCAGATTGGTGAAGATCGAGGTGCCCAGATCCGCATGCAATGTGCGCCAGCCCCATTCGCCGAACTGGACCAGAAATGGCCGGTCCAGCCCGAGATTGGCGCGGATGCGGGCGATATCGTCTGGCGACGCCTGGTCGCCAGCGATGACAGCTGCCGGATCGCCGGGGGCGATGTAGAGCAGGCTGAAGACGAACAACCCCACCATCGCCATGACCGGGATGGTGGAGAGGATGCGTCGGAGGATGTAGCCGAGCATGTCCGGTTACGCCGACTTGGACACGCCCCAGAAGAACGGCAGCGGCCCCTGGGTGATGCCGGAGACGCTGTCGCGCCACGCGGTGTAGCTCAGGAAGAAGCCGGTGGGGGCGTAGGTCACATTCTCGATCGCCGCCTTGTTGAGCTTGCCGATGGCGGCCTTCTCTTCTTCCACATTCTTGGCGTCGAACCAGGACACGATCTCGGTTTCCACCGCCGGGCTTTCCGGCCAGCCGAACCAGGCCTTGTCGCCATTGGCGCGGATGGCGGGGTAAGCGGCCGGATTGGTGCAGTCGGCGCCCGCATGCCAGGTGTGGAACATGCTCCAGCCGCCCTGGGTCGGCGGGGTCTTCAGGGCGCGGCGGGAGCCCACAGAGCCCCAGTCGGTGGCCACGAAGTCCACATTCATGCCGAGCTTCTTCAGCAGGTCCACGGTCACGTCGCCCTGGGCCTTGGTGATGGGCTGGTCCTGCGCCACCACGCACACCACCGGCTCGTTATTGTAACCACTTTCCTTCAGCAGCTTCTTGGCCGCTTCCAGATTGCCCTTGCCGCTCTTGAGCACCTCGCCGCCCACTTCGGTGTAGAGCGACGTGCCGGGGGTGAAGAAGCCGGGCACGATCTTCCACAGCTTCTCATCGTCGCCGGCCACGGCGCGCATATAGTCCTCTTGGCTCAGGGCCATGAGCACCGCCTGGCGCACCTTGGGATTATTGAACGGCGGCTGAATATGGTTCATGCGGAACGAGCCGATGTTGCCCAAGGGATCGCCGATATCCACCTTGAGGTTCTTGCTCTTCTTCAGCAGCGGCACCAGATCGGTGAGCGGCTGTTCCCACCAGTCCACTTCGCCATTCTGCAAGGCGGCGGCGGCGGTGGCGGGATCGGGCATCACCACCCATTCGATGCGGTCCACCAGCATCTTCTTGCCGCCGGACAGCCAGGACGGGGCTTCCGAGCGCGGCACATAATCGGCAAAGCGCTCGAACACCGCCTTGGCGCCGGGCACCCATTCGCCCTTCATGAACTTGGTGGGGCCGGAGCCGACATATTCGGTGATCTGCTTGAACGGATCGGTCTGGGCGATGCGCTCGGGCATGATGAAGGCGATGGGCGCATTGGTCTTGCCCAGCGCCAGCTTCATCTTCGGGAACGGCTTGGAGAGCACCCAGCGGAAGGTGGTGTCGTCCACCGCCACCAGTTCCTTCTGGGTGGCCTTGATCATGATGCCCATGGGATCGCGGGCGGACCAGCGGGTGAGGCTGGCCACCACGTCCTTGGCCAGCACCTTCTCGCCGTCATGGAATTTCAGGCCGGGACGCAGTTTGAAGGTCCAGGTCAGGCCGTCGGCGGAGACCTCTTCGGATTCCACCATCTGGCGCTGCGGCGTGCCGGAGGAATCCAGCCCGTAGAGCATGTCCCACACCAGGGCCGAGGCGTTGCGCACCACATATTGGGTGCCCCAGATGGGATCGAAATTGGCCAGGTTCGCCTGGGGAACGAAGCGCAGCGTCTTCGCGGCACCCTGGGCGAGCGCGGGCATGGCCAGCCCACCGCTCATGGCCAGAGACCCGGCGCCGGCCACACCCTTGATGAATGTCCTGCGGTCCATGATATTCCCCTCGGATTGCCTG
The DNA here is from genome assembly GCF_943371865.1 of Azorhizobium sp. AG788. GTDB lineage: Bacteria > Pseudomonadota > Alphaproteobacteria > Rhizobiales > Xanthobacteraceae > Azorhizobium. The sequence continues at coordinate 91,506 of NZ_CALRWL010000009.1, forward strand.
ATCTTTGACCAGTCTGGTTGGGATCGCCTTGTTCTTCGGCGTATTACCCGCCCGCTTTGCACGGGAGGGGTGGAAAGACTCAAGGACAGTGGCCAGGTCCCCAGCCAGTCCAGGCAAATGCCATGCCATCCATTTTTGCGGACGAACGGCACATGGCGGTGTAAATCTTGACTAGACCGCGCGTTTCTTGAAACGCTGTGAGCGCTTGGGATGCCACCACTTGCCCGCAAGCACGACGCCCTCGGAGGCGATCTTGCGGTCGCCGATCAGATGCTCGCCCACGGTATCCACATAATCGAACTTCCCCTCGCGCACGGAGAGGATGGTGGCGTCGCCGGCACTGCCGGGCTTCAGCGAGCCCAGCTCCGGGCGCTTCAGCGCCATGGCGGCATTGACGGTGGAGCGGGCGATGATCTCCTGAAGCGGCATGCCCAGCATCAGGAATTTCGACATGGTGGTGACCTGGTCGAACGCCGGCCCCTCGATGCACAGCGCGTGCACGTCGGAGGAGATGGTGTCGGGCGGGAAGCCGTTGGCCAGCATGGCGCGGGCGGTCTTGAAGGCGAACGAACCCTTGCCGTGGCCGATGTCGAAGATCACCCCGCGCTCGCGGGCGCGCAGCACCGCCGGCTTCACCGTCCCCTGCACGGTGGCCGGCGAATTGGGGAAGGGGCGGAAGCAATGGGTGAGCACGTCGCCCATGCGCAGGCGGTCCACCACTTCCTCATAGCTCGGCGGCGGATGGTCGATATGGGCCATCAGCGGCAGGCCGGTCTCCTCGGCCACCTGCAGCGCGATATCCAGCGGCGCAACGCCCGAAGTGCCGGAGGCATGGGCGCCCACGCGCACCTTGATGCCCACGATCACGTCCCGGTTGGCATCGGCCACCGCGACCGCGTCGATGGGATTCATCAACCGCATCTCCTCGCTCTCGCCCACCATGACCCGCTTGCCGAAGCCATAGATGCCGGCGTGCGAGACATGCAGATAGGCCAGGATACGCACCTGGCTGGGCTCGATCACATGCTTGCGGAAACCGGCGAAATTGCCCGGCCCGGCGCTGCCCGTATCCACTGCCGTGGTGACGCCGGAGAGCTTGCAGAAGTCTTCCGCATCGATGCCCAGCGAGGTGCCGCCCCAATAGACATGGGTGTGCAGATCGATCAGGCCGGGCGAGACGATATAGCCGGAGACGTCGCGCACATCGGTGGTGGCGTCCGCCTTCAAATTCTTGCCGACCTTGGCCACCTTGCCGCCGGTGAAGGCGACGTCGGCGATGCCGTCCAGTTTCTGCGAGGGGTCGATGACGTGACCACCGCGCAGGATGAGATCAAAAGCCATGGATCATGCGTCTCCAGAGACGAAAAACATCAGGGGCAAAGGAAAGCTCAGTCCGGCGGGATGGCCCCCGCGCGGGCGGTGATCAGCCCGTATTGGTCCGGCTGGCGATGGCGGGCGAAATTGAAGGTGGTCTCCTTGTAGGAGGCGCACAGGTCCAGATCGCAGCGGGCGATCACCAGTTCGTCGTCCTGGGTCAGCGCCTGGGCGACGATCTGGCCGGTGGGGGCGATGATGGCGGAGGCGCCGATCATCTCGCAGCCTTCCTCCACCCCGCATTTGGCGGCGCCCACCACCCAGGTGCCGTTCTGATAGGCACCGGCCTGCATGGCCAGATGGTTGTGGAACTCGGACAGCCGGTCGTGTTCGGGCGCCGGCGGGTTGTGGCGCGGGGTGTTGTAGCCGATGAGCACCATCTCCACCCCCTGCAGGCCCATGACCCGATAGGTCTCCGGCCAGCGGCGATCGTTGCAGATGGCCATGCCCAGCACGCCGCCCAGCGACCGCGTCACCGGCCAGTTGAGATTGCCCACCTCGAAATAGCGCTTTTCCAGATGCTGGAACGCGCGCCACGGCTCATGCTCGGCATGGCCGGGCAGGTGGATCTTGCGGTATTTCAGGACGATGGCGCCGGTCTTGTCCACCAGGATGGAGGTGTTGAAGTGGCGCAGACGGCCCTCCTCCTCCACCAGTTCGGCAAAGCCGAGATAGAAGCCGATGGCCAATTCCTTGGCGAGATCGAACAAAGGCTGGGTCTCGGGCGCGGGCATGGCCCGCTCGAAGAAGCTGTCGACTTCGGCCTGGTCTTCCATGAACCAGCGCGGAAAGAAGGTGGTGAGCGCCAGTTCGGGAAACACCACCAGATCGCAGCCATTGGCGCCGGCCTGACGCAGAAGGGCGCACATGCGGGCCACGGCCGAGCCGCGGTCATCGGCCCGCTGGATCGGCCCCAGCTGGGCCGCGGCGACGGTCAGGATGCGCGGCACGGGCACAGTCCACACACGGTCGAACAGCGCATTGCAATGCCCCCAAGTCGGAAGGTCCCCGATGGAACCGCCCCCTCCAGTCAGCAAATCTCATGCCAAAATGCCGGATGTGTTCCGGTGGTATTCCAGTTGGATGGTGCGCCAGGGGTGCGGGGGCGCGGCCCCGCACGGTCTGCGGATCGCAGCGGATGGCGCGGCGCGCCTCTGCCTATAATTTGAGCGGAACGCCTTGAACAGGGTGGCGCAGGAGCAGGCACCGTCCGTCACAGGGCGTCATCGGCACCCAAGCGGTGCACGGGCCGATCCCGGCGGGGGGCAGCGCCGTTCCAGACCATTTCCCCGCTTCTCGACTCGGTGAAATTCTCTATCTATCTGATTTATAGCGCTTTCTTCACGCGAACCGGACTCCCTTTCGCGCGGGAACGCTCTAGGCGGCGCCCGCCAGGCGCGCCGCTACCGCCGCCACCGGTGCGGCCCAGGCATTGGGCGCGGGCTGGCGGAACAGTTCCACGCTGGGATACCAGGGGCTGTCGCTGCGATCCCGCAGCCAGCGCCAGTCGGGCGCGAACGGCAGCAGCGCCGACACCGGCCGCCCCATGGCCCCCGCCAGATGCACGATGGAGGTGTCCACCGCCACCACCCGGTCGAGGATCTCCAGAATGGCCATGGTGTCGGTGAAATCGGCGATCTCGGCGCCCAGATGGATCAGCGGCGCGGCGCCGTAATAGTCCGCCACCTGCGCCGACGCCGGCCCCATCTGCAACGACACCAGGGCGGTGCGCTCCAGCGTGGCCAGCGGTGCCAGCAGCTTCAGCGTCATGGAGCGGTTGAAGTCATTGCCATGGGTGGGCCGTCCCGCCCACACGATGCCGATGGCCGCAAAGCCATTGGGGATCAACTGCCCCAGCCGCGCGCGCCAGCGCGCCACCTTGGCCGGATCGGCGCGCACATAGGGCACGGGCACCGGGATCGAGCCGAGATCGGTGCCGAACAGCCGCGGCAGGCCGGACAGCGGGCAATAGGCATCGAACGCCGGCACATGCTCCCAGCGATCCGCATATCGGGTGATGCCCGCCTGCTGCATCACGATCGGCTTCATTTCCGAACTGCACGCCATGACGAGGTTGGGGCACAGCTTGGCCACTTGCGAGACGTAGCGGCAGAACTGGATGGTATCGCCGAAGCCCTGGTCGCCGATCAGCAGCAAGGTGCGGTCCGGCATGGGCTTGCCATCCCACAACGGCTTGTCCTTGTGCGGCAGCAGGCTGGGCGAATTGGGCAGATCGAACCGCCATTCATATTCATCCCAGCCCTCCGCGAACTGCCCATCCAGCAGCAGGGCTTCCGACAGCTCGAAATGCGCCGCCGCCATGCCCGGCTCCAGCGCCAAAGCACGGCGGGCGTAGACGATGGCCTCGTCAATCTCCATGCGGTCGTAATGGATCACGCCGAGATTGTAATTGGCACCCGCATCGTCGGGGGCCAGGTCCACCGCGCGGCGGCCATGGGCCAGGGCCTCATCCAGCCGGCCCTGGCTGCGATACAATTCGCAGATGTTGCGATGGAAGAGCGGGTGATCCGGCGCCGCCGCGATGGCCTGCTCCAGCCGGGTGATCGCCTCATGGGGCCGCTTGCGCTTGTGCGCCAGGATGGCCGCCTGATGCAGCGCCGGGGGATAGGTGGGCCGGGCCTCGAGCACCTGCGCCAATATCTGCTCGGCCGCGTCCAGGCGCCCGGCCTGATCATGGGCTTCCGCCTCCGCCAGCCAGGCGTCCACGGTGCGCACCACCCCGCCCTGCGTGGCGGTCTCCTGCCCTGCCATTGTTTGCCCGGCGCTAGCCATCGATGGAATATCCGAGGCGCGTGATCATCGGCTCCAGGATCGGGATCACCGGCGCCAGATGCTTCAGGTAATGGCGATAGCGATAGCGGGAATCGTCATAGAGCTTCTCGGTCACCTGCGCGTAGCTGGCGGTGCGGGCATAGCGCTTGTTCTCATGGAATTTCAGGCAGCGCTTGTCGAACGGCAGGTCCGCGAACGCCAGCATGCGTCGCACATGGGTTTCCTGGTCATCGACAATGTCTTCATAGCGCACCGCCAGATACTTCAGCGTCATCTCGCGGCGATAGTGCTCCACCAGATCCATCACCAGCACATAATGCTGGGCGATGGTCTCCAGCGCATTGGCGCAGTAGAAGCCATGGGTCAGATGATTGGAATAGACCGACAGCACGATGTCGAGGGGATGGCGCAACACATGGATCAGCGGCGCATCGGGGAACATCAGCGCGATGAGCCCCATATGGGTCTCATTCAGCGGCATCTTGTCGGTGAAGCGGGTCGCGCCCGGCTCCAATATGCCCAGTTGCTTCACCCTTTGGAGGTAATAGTCGCGCAGATTGTCCAGGCCATCGCACTGGTCGCCCATCCACAGGTCGGCCAAAGCCTCGGGATAGGCCAGGGGACTGGCGAGCATGCGCGGCATCAGATTGGCGATGTCGTGCACGAAGGTCAGTTCGTCGCCCGCGGACACCTTGGGATGGGCGGACAGGGTCTGCTCCACCATGGTGGTGCCCGAGCGCGGGAAGCCTAAGATGAACAGCGGCCGCGGCCCGCTCTCCACCGGCTTGGCGCGGGGCACGATGCGCAGGCGGTTGGCGGTGAAATAGGCCTTCAACCGGCCGGCCTGCTGGGCGGCATGCTCGGCCAGATAGACCATGCCGCTCTGCTCCACATTCAGCCGCTTGCCGGCCGCGAAGGCGGCGAAGGCCTCGTCATAGCGGCCCATCTTGTCCAGCAACCGCCCCTTTTCCAGGAGGTCGTTGGTGCCGAGCCCGCCGCCGGGGCTCTGCTGGGCCATCTGGTCGAGGATCGCCAAGGCGTCGTCATACTGCTTGGTGCGCCCGCGTACCACCGCGCGGTGCAGCAGGATGCTGGGATGGCCCGGCGCCAGCGCCTCCGCCTGATCCAGCAAGGCATCGGCGCGGGCGAAATCGCGGTCGGTTTCCTCCATGCGCGCCCAGCCCAGCAGGGTCTGGAGGATGGTGGGGGCCAGCGCCGTGGATTCCTCATAGAGCGCGCGGGACTCGGCCATCTTGCCCTGGTTCTTCAGGTTCCAGGCCAGATTGGCCAGCAGGATGGGCTGGCGCTGGCCGAGCAGTTCCAGCGCGCGGCGATAGTGAAATTCGCCGACCTGGGGCTTGTTCAGCTCGGTCATGATCATGCCCATCAGATTGTGCGACTGAGGGTCCGTGGGCGCGATGCGCACCGCATTGCGGGCATGCGTTTCCGCTTCGGCCAGATCGCCCTTGCCGAACAGCAGCAGCGCCAGTTCCTGGGTTGCCCACACATTGTTGGGGTCCAGCAGCACCAGCCGGCGCACCAGCGCCTCCGCCGCCGCCATGGCGCCCTGCATCTTGCGGATCTGATAGAGCACCGCCAGCGCCCCGCCCTGCCCCGGCGCCAGTTCCAGCACCTCCAGGCACAGCCGCTCGGCGTCCGCGAACGCGCCCTTGGTGTGGCAGGCGATGGCCTCATCCACCAGGGGCAGCAGATGCCGGCTGGCGGCCGCCGGCCCGAGGGTGGCGAGATCCAACTGGCAGCAGCGCAGCGGGCGCAGCCCGCTGCCGCAGGCGCAGAGATTGGGGTGCAAAGCGTTCATGGGCCGAATGTCCTGAAACCTCTGGGCGTGTCAACTCACGCCGGCCGCTCATCCCGCAGGCGGGTTCACCGATCCGAGTGGGTCCGATGAAACCGGTTCTCGGACTGTGATGGAGACCGTCCCGGTCAGGCGCGACGCCAGCCGACCGGAACGTACCGGAGCCCTTAGAACGACCAGGTGAACGAACCGGTCACCGCATTGTCCTGCACCGTATTGGACAGCGTCCCGCGATACGAGACGCCGAGCTTGATGCTCTCGCTCAGCTTCCAGTCGGCGCCCAGTTCCAGCAGCGCCGCATTGCGCGCCAGCGGCGCGCCGGTGACGTTGAAGTTCGCCCCGGTGCTGGTGAAGGCCAGATAGGCCGCCGGATCCAGATCACCGAAGGCATGCTGCCAGCCGATCATCATGCGCGGCATCAACGTGGTGCCATTGCCCAGCGCCCAGCTGGTGCCCAGCCGCAGGCCCAAGGTGGCATAGGTAATGTCCGCCGTGGAGCTTTGCAGGCTCAGCGCCGCCGCCCCGCCGATCTCCTGCGCCGAGCCGGTGTTCAGATGCACATAGGTCAGGCCCGCGAACGGCTCCAGCGCCAGTCCCTGCCAGGTGAAGCCATAGCCCACCTCGCCGAACACCTGCGCGGTCTGCGCCCCATAGCTGCTGGTCAAGGCGTTGCTGAAGCCGGGGAACAGGACCGTGCGGGCCATGTCCACGTCGCTCCAGCTATAAGCGGCGCCAACGCGCACATTGACCGGCCCGAAGGCGCGGCCCGCATAGAGGCCGAGGCTGTAGGTGCCGATATCCGCGGAACTGGCGCGATCGGTGATGGAGAGGTTGGCGCTGGTATAGCCGCCGGCCACGCCCACCCGCCAATCCTCGCCGATCCGGGCATCCATGCCGGTCATGAAGCCGGAGCGGTCATGGCTCACCGAAGCGGCATTGCCATTGCCGCTGATCTCGCCCCAGCCGCCGAACGCTTCGCCCCACGCCACCAATTGGGAGGCGCCGCCGTCGGCCACGGCGGATGTCGACCCCGCCCCGGCGATGGCCACCACGCCCGGCCGTGCGGACAGGCCGCTGTCCGCCGCATAGCCCAGCGCCGGCGTGGAGGTGACGCGCGCCGGCCCGCCCGATCCCAGCGCCACAGCGGCGCCGCCGGCCTCGCCATAGGCCTGCTGCCGCAGGCGGCCCAGCATGGATTGCGCCACCACGCGGCTGTCATCCAGCAGCGCCGTGCCGACGCTGGCATAGGCCTCGCCGGAGAGCATGGTGAAGGCGACGCGGGCGCCGGCCACGCTCTGCCCCACCACCGCCTGATAGAGCGCCGACCCCGACCCGCCCATCTGCACCGCAGTGGCGGTGTTGAACTGGTTGCGGGTGGTGGCCACGCTGGAGAATAGCACCGGCTGCGCGCCGGTGGAGAGCGTCAGCGCCGCGCCCTGGGCGCTGTAGCTCACCTGCGGGATCAGGAACGCCAGATCGGTGGTGATGGTGCTGAACTGGCCGCTCAGCCCGGTGCTGGTCAGGATGGAATAGGTGGTGGAGGCATTGTAGGCGCCGGTGCCGGCCAGCACCGACAAGGTGCCATTGAGCGTCGCGGTGCCGGACACCAGCAATTGCGAGCTTTGCCCGGCCGGATTCACCGCCACCTTGAGCGTCCCGCCGGCGGTCTGCTCGAAATTGCCGGTGACCCGCAGTGCACTACCCGCGGCCCCGGGCTGGAGCGTACCCGCATTGGTCACCGAGGCGATGGTCCAGTTGCCGGTGGCGTTCCACACCGCCCCGCTGGCGATGGTGAGCGCGCTGCCGGCGCCGAAATTGGCGATGGTATTGGTCAAGGTTCCGCTGCCGGCGAGCGTGATCTGCCCGGCGCCGGAGCCGCCATCGATGGAGCCGTTCAGCACCGAGCCGGTGGTGAGGGTCAAGCTGTTGACGCCGCTGGCGAACTGCACCGCCACACCGCCGGTGCCGTCGATGGTGCCGCTATTGGTGGCGCTGGCGCCGGTGCCGGTGAACTGGAGGCCGATGACGCCGCCGATGGTGCCGGAATTGGTCAGCGAGGCATTGCTGCCCAAGGCGAGGCCGGCGATGGCATCATCGAGGATGGTGCCGGCATTGACCACGGTGCCGCCGGTGCCCACCTGCACGCCGAAGATGCCGCCCTGGATGAAGCCGCCGCTGGAATTGGTCAGCATGCCGCCGGCGCCCAGGTTCACGCCGGTATCGGCAGTGCCGACGATGCTGCCGCTGTTGGTGATGGTGCCGCTGCCGGTGACGCCGTTCACCGTGCCCTGCACGGAGCCGCTATTGGCGAAGCTGCCGGTATTGCTGACCGAGCCGGAGCCGCTGATGGTGCCGGTATTGCTCATGCTGCCGGAATTGCTCAGCGTGCCGTTATTGACCAGCGAACCGCCATTGCTCAGCGTGCCGCTGTTGGCGATGCTGCCGCTGCTGGTGAGCGTATTGGTATTGCTGAACGTACCGCTGGAGGTGATCTGGCCGTTGTTGGTGGCGGAATTGGTCACCACAACCACACCATTGTTGGCCAGCGTCGCCCCACCGGCGACATTGAGCGTGCCGTTCAAGGTGCCATCGTTGGTCAGCGTGCCCGAGAGCACCGCCGCATTGGTGATGGTCGAGCCCGCATCGACGGCCTGGGTGGCGTTCAGGAACGCCACATAGCGGAAGCCGACCGCCTGCACATTCTGCAACGAGGCGCTGCCTTCCACCACGATGGTGTTCACGCCCTGCGTGCCGTCGGCAAGTCCGATCAGCGCGCTGCCGCTTTCCAGGATCAGGCGATTGGTGCCGCCGGCGAACTTCACCGCGGTGCCGCCGGCCCCGGAGATGGTGCCGAAATTGTCGATGGTGCCGGAGGCGCCGCCGCTGAACAGCACGCCGACGCCGGCCGTCCCGGTGCCGGAGATGGTGCCGGTGTTGGTGATGGTCGCGGTGCCGCTGGCAATGGCGAGGCCCGCCGCTTCGCCGGTGATCAGGCCGGAATTGCTCACCAGCCCGCCGCCGGCAAGCGCAACGCCCGTCCCGCTGGTGCCGGCAATGGTGCCGGAATTGGTGAGCGTCCCGACGCCGGAGAAGGAAACGCCGGTGGCCCCGCCCTGGATCAGCGCACTCGCGCCGCTGTTCGCCACCGTCCCGGTGCTGAGGGCGACCCCGACGCCGGTGGCGCCGCTGGCGAGGATCGTGCCCGCATTGGCAATGACATTGCCGCCCGCGCCGCCGGAGATCCCGGCGAGGACGCCGGTGATGCGCCCGCCCGCCTGATTGTTCACGGCACCGGTTCCGGCGAGCATCACCGTGGTGGCGACGCTGCCGCTGTTGGTGAAGCCGCCGCTGTTGGTGAACACGCCCGCACCGCTGATGGTGCCGGCATTGGACATGCTGGCCGCATTGTCCAGGGTGCCGCTGTTGAGCAGCGCCCCGAGATTGGCGAAGCTGCCGGTATTGGCCAGGCTGCCCAGGTTCGCGAACGTGCCCGAGGTGGTCAGCCGGCCGGAGGTCCTGAGCAGCCCGTCATTTTCAAGGAATGCCGTGCTGGTGAACGTCCCCTGATTGACCATCGCCACCAGGACCGTGAACGAGCCGCTATTGGCGATGGTGCCCGCATTGGCGGAGCTGACCCCGGCCTGGACCACGCCGCTGGTATTCAGCGTCGCACCCAGGTCCACGGTGACCTTGCCGTTCAGCGTGCCCTGGTTGGTCAGGGTGCCGGAGATCACGGTGGGGTTGGTGATAGTGGAGCCGGCATCGATCACCTGGGTGGCGTCGATGAAGCCCACATATTGGAAGCCGATGGCGTTCACCCCGGAGAGCGTCGCGCTGTCGCGCACCACCAGGGTATTCACGCCGAGGCTGCCGTCGGCGGCGCCGATCAACGTGCTGCCGCCTTCCAGGATCAGGCGGTTGGTGCCGCCGGCGAATTTCACCGCCGTGCCGCCTGCCCCGGAGATCACCCCGAAATTGTCGATGGTGCCTGAGGCGCTGCCGGTGAACAAGACGCCGGTGCCCGCCGTGCCGGTACCGGCAATGGTGCCGGTGTTGGTGATCGTCGCCGTGCCGCCGGCGATCTGCACGCCCGCAGCGCCGCCGCTGATCCGGCCGCTGTTGGAGATGCTGCCGCCGAGCGCCAGCGCCACGCCATAGCCCAGCACGCCGGCGATGCTGCCGGCATTGATGATGGTGCCCAGCCCGCCCAGCGCCACGCCGGTGAGACCGCCCGAGACCACCGATGTGGTTCCCGTATTGGTCACGCTTGCCGCGCCGCTCAGCGCGATGCCGGTGCCGGTGATGCTGCTGGCGGAAATGGTGCCCGCATTGGCCACCGTGACACCGCTGCCGGTGATGCCCGCCAGGAGGCCGGAGATGCTGCCGCCGGCCTGGTTGGTCACCACGCCGGTGCTGGTCACCGTGACCGTGCCGGCGATGCTGCCGCTGTTGGTCAATTGGCCGGAGGTGGAGAAGGTGCCGGCGGTCGAGACCAGCGTGCCGCTATTGAGCAAGGTACCGGTATTGCTCAGCAGACCATTGTTGGTGAGCAAGCCGGTGTTGGTGAAGCTGCCCGCATTGGTCAAGGTGCTGGCGACGGTGAACGACCCGCTATTGGCGATGACGCCGCTGTTGGTGGAGGCCGCATCCACCGAGACCACGCCCGAGGTGGTCAGCGTGGCGCCGCCGCTCACCGTCACCTTGCCGTTCAGCGTGCCCTGGTTGGTCAGGGTGCCGGAGATGACCGTCGCATTGGTGATGGTGGAGCCGGCATCGATGGCATTGGTGGCATCGATGAAGCCCACATATTGGAAGCCGATGGCGTTGACGCCGGAGAGGACGGCGTTGTCGCGCACCACTAGGGTGTTCACGCCCAGGCTGCCGTCGGCGGCGCCGATCAACGTGCTGCCGCCTTCCAGGATCAGGCGGTTGGTGCCGCCGGCGAACTTCACCGCCGTGCCGCCTGCCCCGGAGATCACCCCGAAATTGTCGATGGTGCCGGAGGCGCTGCCGGTGAACAAAACGCCGATGCCCGCAGTGCCGGTGCCGGCAATGGTTCCGGTGTTGGTGATCGTCGCCGTGCCGCCGCCGATCTGCACGCCCGCCGCACCGCCGCTGATGCGGCCGCTGTTGGAGATGCTGCCGCCGAGCGCCAGCGCCACGCCATAGCCCAGCACGCCGGCGATGCTGCCGGCATTGATGATGGTGCCCAATCCGCCCAGCGCCACGCCGGTGAGACCGCCCGAGACCACCGATGTGGTCCCGGTATTGGTCACGCTTGCCGCGCCGCTGAGCGCGATGCCGGTGCCAGAGATGCTGCTGGCGGAAATGGTGCCCGCATTGGCCACCGTGACACCGCTGCCGGTGATGCCCGCCAGGAGGCCGGAGATGCTGCCACCGGCCTGGTTGGTCACCACGCCGGTGCTGGTCACCGTGACCGTGCCGGTGATGCTGCCGCTGTTGGTCAACTGCCCGGCATTGCTCAGCGTTCCGCTGACGGACATGGTGCCGGTATTGGTCAGGGTACCGCTGTTGCTCAACACGGTGAGGCTTTGGCTGCCCCCGAGGCTCCAGGAGGCGCCGCTGGCCACGCTCACCTGCTGGAAATTGGTGGCGGAGAGCGTACCGGTGCCGGAGGCGAAGGTCAGGGTATTGGTCCCCGCCCCGCCGTCCACGTTTCCGGTGAAGACCGCACCGGAAAGCACGGTGAGCACATCGTCGCCGGCGCCGAACTGCACCGCGGTGCCGCCGGTTCCGATGAGGGTGCCGCTGTTGGTGAGCGTGCTGTTGAAGCTCCCCGAGGCGAGGAAGCCGGTGCCGCCGGTGACGGTGCCCGCATTGGTCACTGTGGCCGGACCGCCGGTGATGTAGACGCCGGTGGTGGTGCCGGAAATGAGACCCGTAGCGGTGTTGATGACATCGCCGCCGCCCAGCAGCGAGAGGCCGCGCACACCGCCGGAGATGCTGCCGTCATTGCTTACCGACCCGACACCGCCGGCCATCCGCACCCCGTGCAGGCTGCCGCTGATGATCGAGGCGCTGCCGGAATTGGTGATGCCGCCGCCGGCGGACAAATAGATGCCGCTGCCGCTGGCGCCGGTGATGGTGCCGAAATTGGTGAGGGTCCGCGCCGAAGCGCCGGTGCCGGTGATACCGTCGGTAGCGCCCTGGATCAGCGCGCCGGCCGCATTCGACAGCACGCCCGAGCCGGACAGGGTGACCGTGCTCAGCACCGTGCCGGTGTTGAGCAGGGTTCCGCTGTTGACCACAGTGTCCAGGTTGCTCAGCGTGCCGGCATTGATCAGCGTTCCGGCATTGGTGATGGTGGCGAACGTCTCGGTTGCCGTGACGGTCCAGCTGGCGCCCGCATCGATCTGCAACACTTCGAAATTGCTGAAGCCGCTGAAGGATCCGCTGCCGGAGACCAGTTCCACGGTATCGATGCCGGCGCCACCGCTGATGCCGCCGGTGAAGGCCGCGCCGGAGAGCAGTTTGAGCAGGTCGTTACCGGCGCCGAACTGCACCGCGGTGCCGCCGCTGCCAATGATGGTGCCGCTATTGGTCAGGGTATTGTTGAACGTTCCGCCCGCGTCGGAGAAGCGCACGCCGATGGACTGGCCGGACAAGGTGCCGGCATTGGTGACGACGCCGACCCCGCCCGCCACCTGCACGGCGATGGCGTTGCTGGAAATCAGCGCCCCGGTGCTGTTGGTGAGGGTGCCGCCACCGCTCAAGTCGACGCCCGCGATGCTGCCGCCGCTGATGGTGCCCGCATTGAGGATGCTGCCGGTGAACCCGGCGGCGCCGAACACGCCCTGCCCGGCGCCGGTGATGAGCCCCCCGGCCTGATTGGTCAGCACGCCCGCGCCGCTCAGGGTCACCGTGCCGGAAATGCTGCCGCTGTTGGTCAGGCTCCCGGTTTCGATGAATACGCCGGCGGTGGTGATGAGGGTGCCGGTGTTGGTGAAGCTGACGGTGTTGGTCACCGTGCCGGGGTTGGTCAAGGTGCCGGCATTGGTCAGGGTGGGGATCGACAGCACTGTCCCGAGGGTCCAGGAGGCGCCGGCATCCACCACCACCGTATCGAAATTGGTGAAGGCGGATGCGGTGCCGGTGCCGGAGACGAACTCCAGGGTGTTGCTGCCCGCGCCACCATCCAGCAGGCCGCTGAAGGACGCCCCGGCGAGCACCTGAAGCAGGTCGTTTCCGGCGCCGAACCGCACCGCCGTGCCGCCATTGCCGATGATGGCGCCGCTGTTGATCAGCGTATTGGCCAAGGTACCCGTAAAGGCGAGGCCGACGCCGGCGGTGCCGGATCCGGTGATGGTGCCGGCATTGGTCAGCGTGCCGTTCACCAGTTGCAGGCCGAAATCGCCACCGGAAATGGTGCCGGTCGCGGTGTTGGAGACCACGCCCGAGCCCAGGGCCTGCACGCCGATGCTGGTCGCGCTGATGGCGCCCGCATTCACCAGGGAGCCGGTGCTGCCCAAGGCCAGCACAACGCCGGTGGTGGTGCTGCTGATCTGCGCCCCGGCGGCGTTGGTCAGCACGCCCGCCCCGCTCAGGGTCACGGCGGCGGCGATGGAGCCCTGGTTGAGCAGGGTTCCCGCATTGGTCAGCACGCCCCCGGCGCTGATGGTGTTGGCGGTGGTGAAGGTCCAGTTCGCCCCGGCATCCACATTGACGATGGCGAAATCGGTAAAGGTGCGCCCGATGGTGCCGGCATTGCCCAGCGTATCGGTGGCGAATTCCAGCGTATTGGTGCCGGCGCCGGCAACAATGGCGCCGGTGATCACCGAAGTGGGTCGCAGCACCAGCAGATCATCGCCGGCGCCGAACTGCACCGCGGTGCCGCCGGTGCCGATGATGGTGCCGGCATTGATCAAGGTATTGTTGAACGTATCGGCATCGAACGCCACGCCGATGCCCGCCGTGCCGGTGCCGGTGATGGTGCCCTCATTGGTCACCGTGCCGGCCGCGTTGGCGATGGTGATGCCGCTGGCCCCGCCGGAGATGAGTGCCAGCGAACCGCTGTTGGTGACCGCGCCGCCGGCGAGCAGATAGACGCCTTTGCCGGTGGCGCAGCCACCGCGGATGGCGCCGGAATTGGTCACCGCCACCGTCGCGTTGAAACCCTGGATTCCATCGCAATCGCCGGAGATGGTGCCGGTCAGATTGTTGGTCACCGCGCCGCCGAACAGCAGCAGGATGCCGTCACCGAAAATGCCGGTGATGATGCCGTCATTGGTGACCGTGGCGCCGACATTCTGTCCGTAAACGCCGCTGCGGTCGCCGGTGATGCGCGAGGCGGAGCCCAGATTGGCCACCGAGCCGCCAGCCTGCAATTCGACGCCATCGCCGGTGGTGCCGATGATGGTGCCGTAATTGGTGATGGTGGCGGCCGCCCCACGGGCATAGACGCCGTCGTTGCCGCCGGAAATCAGCGACGCCAGGACCTGATTGCGGACAAAGCCGCCTGCATCCAGCACAACGCCGGACCCGGCGGAGCCGCCGAGGATGGTGCCGGTGTTCGCGATGGTGCCCAGGCCATCCATGGTCTTGATGCCGAAACCGGCGGTGCCGGTGCCGGAGATGGTGCCGGCATTGGCGATCGAGACCGACATCACATTGCTGGTGGTGCCGTTCGAGATCAGGACGCCACCCAGGCTGCCGCTGATCAGCGCCGTCGCGCCGAAGTTGACGATGGTGCCGTTGGTGGTCTGGTCGGCGCCGTAGCCGGCGGTGCCGATGATGGTGCCTTCATTGCGCAGCAGCGAGCCGGCATTGCGCAACTGCACCCCGGTGTGTCCGCCTTCGATCCGCGCCGACGTACCCACATTGGTGACGGTATCGGTGTTGAAGCTGTAGACGCCGACGCCGCTGGTGCCGGTGGCGCGGATGGTGCCCGAATTGGTCAGCGTGCCGCCGAACATCATGACGCCATAGCCGACGCCGGTGATGCGTCCGCTGGCATCGTTGCCGATGATGTTGCCGCCGCCGTTGGAGCGCACGCCATTGGTGGTGGTGCCGGTGATGGTGCCGCTATTGATCAGCGTGCCGGTGCCCAGCTGCACCCCGGATACGCCGGACATGGTGGCGCCGGCGTGGTTGGTCACCACGCCCCGGTCCATGTTGACGGCATAGCCGCCGGAGCTGGCGATCAGGCCATAATTGATCACCGTGGCGACGGCGCCGGAGGTGTCGCCGAAATTGACGCCGCCCGTGGCGCCGGTGATGGTCCCGGTGGCACTGTTGGTGACGCTGCCCGCCGCATAGTCGATCACGACGCCCGCGCCGGCGCTGCCGGTGATGGTCCCATCATTGGAGACGGTGCCATTGGCGTTGCGGATGGAAATGCCGGTGCCGCCGGAGATCAATGCGGTGGTGCCAGTGTTGGCGACCCGGCCGCCGGAATTCAGCCAGATGGCGGTGCCGCCGACGACGATGCTGCCCGCATTGGTGACGGTGGGCGTGCCGCTGATGCCGTAGACGCCGGTGCCGGTGGTGGTGATCCGGCCCGTGATCGCATTGTCCAGCGTGCCGGAGCCGGTCAGCGTCACTGTCCCGGAAATGCTGCCGCTATTGTTCACCAGGCCGCTGTTGCTGAGCACGCCGGATGTGGTGGCCAGCAGGCCGGCATTGGAGAGCGTGCCGCTGTTGGCGAGCGTGCCGTTGTTGGTCAACGTCGTGTTGTTGGTCAGCGTGCCGCTGTTGGCCAGGGTGCCGCTGTTGGTGAACGCGACGCCCGAGGCCACGGTATTGGCGCCGGTGAAGGTCCAGCTGGCGCCGCTATTGACCGAGACGATGCCGAAATTGGTGAAGCTGGCGCTGCCCAGCCCGGTGAAGCTGCCGCCGGTGCCGTCGAAGGCGAGCGTATTGGTGCCGGCGCCGCCGTCCACCACGCCGATGAAGGTGGCCCCCGCCTGCAGGGTCAACAGGTCGTTGCCGGCGCCGAACGCCACCGCCTTGGTGCCGCCGGAAATGGTGCCGCTATTGGTGATGGTGTTGTTGAAAGTGCCGTTGACCAGCCAGACGCCATAGTTGGTGCCGATGATCTGGCCCTGGTTGTTCACCACGTTGGCCCCGAAGGAGCCAGAGCCGATGGCGATGTCCGGCGCAGCGATCAGCGACGCGCTGCCGGAATTGGTGATGGTGCCGCCCGCTCGCAGATAGACGCCGTAGGCGTGGCTGGCGATGGTGGACAGCGTGGTCGCCCGGATGGTGCCGGCATTGGTCACGGTGACCGCGCCGCTGAAGCCGACAATACCGATATACGAGCCGATGAGCTGCGACCCGGTCCCCACATTATTGACGATGCCGCCGCCGTCCATCCAGACGGCTTCGTAGCCGGTGATCGTCCCGTAATTCTGGACGGGCCCTGAGGCGCCCGCATAGCCGAACACTCCCACGCCGCCAGCCGGGCCGGTGATGATACCGGTCGCACTATTGGTCAGCACGCCGGTGCCGGTGACCGTGACGGCGCCGGCGATGCTGCCGGTATTGGTCATCGTATTCGTGTTGATCAGCGTGCCGGTGGCGGTCAGCGTGCCGGAATTGGTGAAGGTGCCGGAATTGGTGAAGGTACCGCCAGAGGCAATGGTCAGGTTGCCGGCGTTGGTCATGGACATGGACGCGGCGACGGAATTCACGCCCGTGAAGGTCCAGTTGGCGCCGGACAGCACGCTGGCCACTTCGAAATTGATGAAGCCCGAGCCGCCTAGCCCGTTGAAACTGGCCGCCGCGGTGCCGCCAAATTCCAGCGTATCGGTGCCGCCGCCGCCATCCACCACGCCAGTAAAGACGGCGCCCGGCAGCAGCCGCACCAGATCATCGGTGACGCGGCCGAACTGCACGGCGGTGCCGCCAGTGCCGATGATGGTGCCGCTGTTGATGACCGTATTGCTCTGGCCGAATACATCGATGAACACGCCGATGCCGGAGGCCGTATCGGTACCGATGATGGTGCCGGCATTGGTGAGGGTGGAACCGGCGCCATAACCGTTCAGAATGTTAGCGCCGACGCTCTTGCCGGAGATCGTCGCCCCCGCAGCGTTGGTGACCACGGCGCCACTCTGCAGATAGAGGGCCGCGCCTCCCGTGCTGATGATGGTGCCGTAATTGGTGACGTTGCCCACCGCGCCGCCGGAGGCGAAGAACACACCATTCCCCGAGGTGCCCGAAATCGTGCCGCGATTGACCAGCGTGCCCAGACCGCCGCTGAGGGAGATGCCATAGGCACCGGCGATGACGCTGGCGGTTCCCGTATTGCTGATGCTGCCGCCGCCGGCCAGATTGATGGCGGCGTAACCCGCCCCGCCCACCGAGCGGATGGTGCCGTCATTGATGACCGTGCCCACCGCGCCGGTGATATTCACACCGAACTTGTTGCCCGAGATGGACGCGGCGCTGCCGCTGTTGGTCACCTTGCCGCCGGCGGACAGGTAGACGCCGTTGTTGCCGGACGAGGTGATGGTGCCGAGGTTGGTGAGTGTCGGCGTCACACCGCTGGCATTCACCACCGCCGCCCCGGTGGCGGAAATGATGCCGCTGAGCTGGTTGTCCAAGGTTCCGGTGGCGGTCAGTGTCACCGTGCCGGAGATGCTGCCGGTATTGGTCAGCAGACCATTGTTGGTGAAGGTGCCGGAGGACAGAGTCAGCAGGCCGGCATTGCTGATCGTCTGGCTCGCAGCGTTGGTGAGAATTCCGCTACTGGTGAACGCGCCGCCCGAGGCGATCGCGAGCAAGCGGTTATTGGTCAAGGTGCCGCTATTGGTGAACACGCCGCCCGAGGCGATAGTGACCGTGCCACCGTTGGTGACGGTCCCGCTATTGGCGAACAGGCCGCCGGAGGCAACAATGACGGTGCTGGCTGTGCCATTGTTGGTCAGCGCGCTGCTATTGGCGAAGGTCCCCGCGGCAGTCAGCGTCCGCGCATTGGTGACCGAGCCGGAACCGGCATTGGTAAACGTGCCGGCATTTGCGACCGTCATCTGGCCCAGATTGGTCAGGGCGGCGTTGCCCAGCGTGTTTGAGCCGGTGAAGGTCCAGTTCGCCCCGGTAATGACCGTGACGTTTTCGAAATTGATCGCGCTCACATTGGCGATGGTGCCCGCCGTGGAGCCGCCGAACTGCAACAAGTCGGTACCGTTGCCGGCGTCCATGACGCCGGTGACCACAGCCCCCGGCCGCAGTTGCACCGAGTCATCCAATACGCCGGTGAAGCGGATGGCGGTGCCGCTCGTGCCGATGATGGTGCCGTAATTGATCACCGTGCCGAGGGTGCCCGCGTTCGTCACGCCGACAGTGCCGGAAATAGTCGCCCCGGCATTATTGGTCACCTTGCCGCCCAGCGCCAGCGCAACGCCGACGCCCGAAGCACTGATCACCGTGCCGCTGTTCGACACCGTGCCAGGCGCCCCCTTGATGGCGATACCCCTGGAGCCGCCGGAGATCGTCGCCGCCACCGCGCTGTTGGTCACCGTCCCGCCGGTGGCGAGATAGATGCCGGTCCCGGACGAACCGCCCAGGATCACCCCGGAATTGGTGATGGTGGCGAGGCTGATCGAATAGATGGCAAATCCGCCGGCAGCCCCGACACTGATGGTGCCGGCATTGGTCACCCGGCTTCCACTACCGGCCAAGTAAATGCCCATGGCGGTGCCGGTGATGGTCCCGGTGGCATTATTGGTAATGAGGGAGGTCCCAATGACGCGCACGCCGGGGCTGCTCGCATCGCTGCTCACCACCCCCGAGAAGGTGCCGTTCGCGGTAATGAGGCCGTCATTGACGAGCGTGGCACCCCCGAGCCCAATCTGCACGCCGGACTTGCCAGAAATCGTTCCAGTGGCGTTGTTGTTGATAAAGCCCTTATCGACATTCACCCCGTATGAATTGGTGCCGGTAATCAGTCCGTTGTTGGTGACCGTGGCGTTGGCGCCATCGGTGGAGCCGAAGGTCACGCCATTGTTGGCGCCCGCGATCACGCCGGTGGCGGCGTTGGTCACGCTGCCGCCCGCATACCAGATGGCGATGGCACTATCGCCCGTACTGCGGATGGTGCCGGCATTGGTGACGGTGCCGTTGGCATTCTTGATATAGATGCCGTACCCGCCGGCGGTGATCGATGCCGCGGTGCCGGAGTTGGTGACCGTGCCGCCGGCATCAAAATAGATGCCCCTGTTGCTGGCGGTGATCACGCCATCGTTCACCACGGTGCCCTGCGCACCCAGGATGTTCACGCCGATGGAGCCGGAGATCCGCGCGCCGGTGCCGCTGTTGGTCACCAGGCCGCCGCCGGCGAAGGAAATGCCCGGGACGGAATTGCCGGTGACCGTGCCCTGGTTGGTCAGGGTCCAGATGTTGGCGCCGCTGCCGGCAACCGCGCTGACGGAAATGGCGCTGACGGTGGTGGCGGTGGTGATGAGAAAATTGGTGTAGCCCGGATAATTGTCGAGGGTGGCGCCGGAGCTGGTGGCGCTCAGCGTCTTGGTCTGCGCCTGCGCCGGGCCGGGCAGCGCCACACCCATGGTGACCACCACGGGCGCCAGCATCAGCGCCACGGTGGCGCAACTGCTCAGCAGGGCATCGGTGAAACCACGGCGCGCCCTGCCGCCCCGGCGGCCGCTGGCCCCGGTCCCGGACGGCATCGAGATCGGTCCGCCGTCGCCCATCACGCGCCCCGCTCCGCCCGGATGCGCGCGTGCGTCAGGCCACGCGGCAAGGCATGGCACGGTGATGCGCCGGTCCCGAATCGGGACGGCAGCAGGCCACTCACCTCCCCGATGCCGACCTTGCGCCGTGGCAGATGGGAGGTTTCGACATCACCGTGACCGAACGCAACAACCGGCGCCTGCATAACAAAATCCCACCCGCGACTCTAAATATCCGGCCCGACACAAATTTTTCGTCCGCCTGACCCCATACGGCTAGGCGCTTCCGCAACGTCGCACAGGCAACATCTTGATGACAACACGTGCGGTAGCTTTTTCCGCACGGGGTCAATCACATCGCAAGTTTCTTCCCGCCGCCCAGACCACAGATCGCGCACGGCGTGACCGATTCGCGACGCTACCAAGCTGTCACCGCGATCGGTGAAAGGGGCAACGTCGTTTTTTGATCCTATTCCTGCGCCGGCTACCGCCACCCAGGCTTCAGGGGCCAACGACACCACTCAGCGGTATTCAGATAATGATGCACACCCCACGGGCCGGCGGGCTGCGCCTCGGCGGCCGGCTGTGGCAAGGTGCCAACCGCCGATGCAGAGATTCGGACCGGGGCCGCACGCGGATTTCGCGGGCTGCCGCACCGGCAGCTAAGCCCTGATACCGCCGTTAGAAACCACCGGAGAGACACACGTGGCCAACAAGACAGACCCCAGCGTGCATATGGGCACCATCGCCGGTGGCGAGGCGCGTGAAATTCTGGGGGAAAACCCCGTCATTCTGCTGCCCATGGGCAGCCATGAGGATCAGGGCCCGCACGCCCCCATGGGCGACTATCTGCTGGCGGAGAAGATGGCGGAGCTGATCGCTTTGCGCGCCAGCGCCCGCGGCGTGCGCACCCTGGTGGCCCCGGTGCTGCCGTTCGGCGGCGACGACTGGTTCAGCCCCATGATCGGCGGCATCGCTTTGTCCCAGGCCACCCTCACCGCGGTCATCGGCGACATGGTGGACAGCCTGCACCGCAACGGCCTCAGCCGCATCATCGTCATCAACGGCCACGGTGGCAATGTGGGCCCGATCTCGGAAGTGGCGCGCGAGCTGTACCAGCGCGGCCAGATCCTGCTGCCCAGCCTCTATCTGTGGCGCATCGCCTATGGCCTGCTGCCCGGCATTGTCGGCGCCGAAAAGGCGGCCGCCGTGTCCGGCCATGGCTCCGATCCGCTGACCAGCCTCGGCCTGCACCTGTTCCCGGAGCTGATCCGCACCGATCTGATCCCCGCCGGCAAGCCGCTGAAGCGCGATCCGCTGCTGGACATCCCGTTCACCGGCCTCGGCACCGCCAGCTTCGAGGGCATCGAAGTGAACATGCCCAATGCCTATGACGAGGTCTATCACGACGGCGTCGCCAAGGGCGATCCCACCTTGTGCTCGGCGGAAACCGGCGCGGCCCTCAGCGAGAAGCTGACCGAGCTGTGCACCCGCTTCGTGCTGCACTATGCGGAGAAGGTTCCGGCCTGATCCTCCCCCGCCGTAACGCCTGAACAGGATACCCCCATGCCCGCCGCCCCTCCCCGCGCC
This sequence comes from Azorhizobium sp. AG788, assembly GCF_943371865.1. Classification (GTDB taxonomy): domain Bacteria; phylum Pseudomonadota; class Alphaproteobacteria; order Rhizobiales; family Xanthobacteraceae; genus Azorhizobium. The sequence continues at coordinate 112,728 of NZ_CALRWL010000009.1, forward strand.
CGGATCGCGGATTTCACCTGCGAGAAACTGCCGGCCACGGGGTCGCGCGGCATGGCGGTGACCAACCATCCTCTGGCCTCCGCCGCCGGCAGCGAAATGCTGCTGGCGGGGGGCAATGCGGTGGACGCCGCCATCGCCGCTCTGTTTGCCCTCACCGTCGTCGAGCCGATGATGGTGGGCATTCTGGGCGGCGGGGTCGCCCATCTGCGCCTCGCCGATGGCCGCTCCCTGGTGCTGGACGGCCTCTCTACTGCCCCCGGCCAGGCGCGGGCGGACATGTATGAGACCTTGTCCGACGACCTCGCCACCGCCCGCGATACCCGCGACCGGGAAAACCTCATCGGCCCGAAATCCGTGGCGGTGCCCGGCGCCCTGGCCGGCTGGTGCATGGCGCTGGCGCGCTTCGGCACGCTATCGCTGGAGGATGTGCTGCAACCAGCCATCCGGCTGGCGGAGCGCGGCTTCATCGTCAGCCCCTATCTGGCCAATTGCACCGCCGACTGCGCCGCCGACCTCTCCCGCGATCCCGGCCTCACCGCTTTGTTCCTGCCCGGCGGCAGCGCAATACGCGCCGGCACCCGGCTGATCCAGGCCGACTATGCCGCCAGCCTGCGCCTCATCGCCGCCACCGGCCCCGCCGCGCTTTATGACGGCCCGCTGGGCGCCGCGCTCACCGATTTCATGGCCGCCAATGGCGGGCTGATCGACCAGGCGGATCTGGCCGCGTTCCAGGTGATCGACCGCGCGCCCGTGCGCGGCAGCTATCGCGGCTTCGAGATCCTCGGCCCGCCGCCGCCGGCCTCGGCCGGGGTGCATATCGTGCAGATGCTCAATATCCTGGAGGCCTATGACATTGCCGGCCTCGGCTTCGGCTCGGCGGATGGGGTGCATCTCATCACCGAGGCGCTGAAGATCGCCTTTGCCGATCGAGCGGTCGCCACCGCCGATCCGGCCTTCGTCAAAGTGCCGGTGGACCTGCTCACCTCCAAGGCGTATGCGGACAGCCGCCGCGCCGGCATCGATCTGGCCCACGCCAAGGCCTGGACCGCGGGCATCACCGGCGGAGAATCCAACAACACCACCCATGTCACGGTGGCGGATGCCGACGGCAATGTGGTCTCCACCACCCAGACCATCAATTCCCTGTTCGGCGCCTGCACCCAGATCCCCGGCACGGGGATGCTGACCAACAATTACATGTACAATTTCGATCCCCACCCCGGCCGGGCGCTGTCCATTGCGCCGGGCAAGCGGGTGTTCACCTCCATGGCGCCCATGATGGCGCTGCGCGACGGCAAGCTGGCGTTCGCCCTCGGCCTGCCCGGCGCGCTGCGCATCTTCCCCTCGGCGCTCCAGGCCATCCTCAATCTCATCGACCACAAGATGAGCCTGCAGGAGGCGGTGGAGGCGCCGCGAGTATGGACCGAAGGCGGGGTGCTGGAACTGGAGCCCGCCTTCCCCGATGCGGTGGCCGAGGCCCTCACCGCCCGCGGCCACAAGGTGCTGCGGGTGCCGCGGGTGGCCGGCGGCATGAATGCCATCCAGTTCAATGACGACGGCACCCTCACCGGCGCCGCCTGCTGGCGCGCCGACGGCACGCCGGTGGCCATTTCCGGCGGGCTCGCCCGTGCCGGCGCCCGCTTTTCCATCGCCTGACATTCCTGACCTGACCGGACTGCCCCTTATGACCGAGACCATCGTTCTGCTCGACCCGCTCCCGCCCGCCCGCGCCGATAAATTGCGCGAACTGCTGCCGCCGGGCTTCGTGCTCACCGTCGCCACCGCTCGCGGCGACGACCATCTGAAAGAGATCATCGGCGAGGCGGACTATGCCATCGCCGGCCAGGTGGGCGCCTCGGCCGAGGTGCTGCGGGCGGCGCGCAAGCTGAAGCTGCTGCACAAATGGGGCGTGGGCGTCGATAATCTCGACATCGACGCCGCCCGCGAACTGGGCATCAAGGTGGCCCGCACCACCGGCAGCAATGCCATTCCGGTGGCGGAATTCACTTTGGGCCTGATGCTGGCCGCGCTGCGCCACATCGCCTATTCCAACGCCGAGTTGCAGAAGGGCCATTGGGCCGGCATCGGCGGCCTGCCGCGCGACACCTACACCTTGTCCGGCAAGACCGTGGGCATCGTCGGCTTCGGCGCCATCGGCACGGCGGTGGCCCGCGTGCTGAAGGGCTTCGGCTGCACCATCCTCTATTCCAAGCGCACCCCCCTCTCTGCCGCCGAGGAAGCCGCCCTCGGCGTGAAGCATGCTTCGCTGGCGGAGATCCTGGCGGTCGCCGATGTGGTGTCGCTGCACTGCCCGCTGACGCCGGAAACCGCCAACATGATCGACAAGGCGGCGTTCGCGGCCATGAAGCCCACCGCCATCCTGGTGAATGTGGCCCGCGGCGGGGTGGTGGTGGAGGCCGATCTGATCGCGGCGCTGCACAGCCGCCAGATCGCCGGCGCCGCCATGGATGTGTTCGAGACCGAGCCTTTGCCGGCGGACAGCCCGCTGCTGGGCATTCCCACTTTGGTGGTGACGCCGCATCTGGCGGCCAATGCCTCGGACTTCTTCGCCCCCACGGTCTCGCGCATGTTCGACAATATGGCACGGGTGTCCCGCGGCGAGCCGGTGCGCGAAGGCGACGCCGTCGTTTGACACCCTCCCCTCCCGCGGTCCGGCAGCGGACCGCGGGAGGGGCTTTGAAGTTAGGCCACTGGCCGGGCGCTCATGGTCAGCAGTTCGTAGCGGGCGACCGTCTCGTCGCTCTGGTTGAACACCTCCGCATCCCACCGCACCTCGCCATATTCCGGCTTGCGCCCGGCCTGCTTCTGCTTGACCGTGAGCCGCACGCGGATGGCATCCCCCGGCGAGACCGGCTTCAGGAAGCGCAGATTGTCGAGCCCGTAATTGGCCAGCAGCGGGCCCGGCGCCGGGTCCACGAACAGGCCGGCGGCGAACGACAGGATCAGATAGCCGTGCGCCACCCGGCCGGGAAAGAACGGGTTGGCCTTGGCCGCCGCTTCATCCATGTGGGCATAGAAGGTATCGCCGGTGAAATGGGCGAAATGCTCGATATCCTCCAGGCTGATGGTGCGCGCGCCGGTCTCCACCGTGTCGCCGATGGCGAGGGCATCATAGTCGCGCGTGAACGGATGGGTCGGCGACACCGGCGCCGGGGCGCCCTTGATCCAGCTGCCGGTCAGTTGCGACAGCCGGCCCGGCGAGCCTTGTAGCGCGGTGCGCTGCATATAATGGAACACCCCGCGCAGGCCGCCCATCTCCTCACCGCCGCCGGCCCGCCCAGGGCCGCCATGCACCAGGCCCGGCAAAGGCGAACCGTGACCGGTGGATTCCTTGGCGCAATCGCGATCCACCATCAGCAGGCGCCCGTGATAGGGCGCGATGCCGAACACCAGCGCCGCCGCCACCTGCGGGTCATAGGTGAACACCGAGGCCACCAAGCTGCCCTCGCCCTTGGCCACCAGCGCCACCGCCTCCTCCAGGCTGTCATAGGCCATCAGGGTCGCCACCGGGCCGAAGGCTTCGGTGGCATGGGCGTGGTGGGCGGTGAGCGGCGCGGCGCAGCGCAGCAGGATCGGCGCCAGGAAGGCACCGCCGGGATGGGCCGCATCCAGGGCCTCGGGCGCGTCCAGGCTGCCGCACAGCACTTCGCCCTCGCCGGCAATGGCGGTGGCTGCATCCAGCACCGCTTTGCGCTGCGCCCGGCTGACCAGCGCGCCCATGCGGGTCTCTTCCGCGCGCGGATCGCCGATGCGGATGGCGGACAGCTGCGCCACCAGCGCCTCCGCCACCACACTCTCCACCGCGCGGGGCACCAGGATGCGGCGGATGGCGGTGCATTTCTGCCCGGCCTTCACCGTCATCTCCCGCACCACTTCCTTGAGGAACAGGTCGAATTCCGGCGTGCCCGGCACCGCATCCGGCCCCAACACGGCGGCATTGAGCGAATCCCGCTCGGCCACGAACCGCACCGCATGGCGCGAGAGCGCCGGATGATTGCGCACCGCCTCGGAGGTCTCCAGCGAGCCGGTGAAGGACACCACATCCTGCCCGGAGAGATGATCCAGCAGATCCCCCACTGAGCCGCAGATCAGCTGCAGGCTGCCCGCCGGCAGCACGCCGGATGCCACCATCAGCCGCACCAGCGCCTCGGTCACATAAGCGGTGGCGGTGGCCGGCTTGGTGATGACCGGAACGCCCGCCAGGAAGGCCGGGGCGAATTTCTCCAGCAGGCCCCAGCAGGGGAAGTTGAAGGCGTTGATGTGCACGCCAACCCCATGCAGCGGCGTGAGAATATGCGCGCCGACGAAGGTTCCGCCCTTGGACAGGCCCTCGGGCGCGCCCTCCACCACGAAATGCTCGCTGGGGAGTTCGCGACGACCGCGCGAGGCATAAGCGAACAGCGTGCCGATGCCGCCGTCGATGTCGTTCAGATTGTCCCGCCGGGTGGCGCCGGTGTCGGCGGCGAGCGCATAAAGCTGCTCCTTGTGCTCGCCCAGATAGCCCGCCAGCGCCCGCAGGATATCGGCGCGCTGATGGAAGGTCAGCGCCCGCAGCGCCGGCCCACCCACATCACGGGCATGACGCACCATCGCGTCCATCGCCAGCCCGGTGCTGGAGGCCTGAGCCACCACCCGGCCGTCGATGGCACTGACGATGTCCACCAGCCCGGACGACGGCACGAACCACTGGTCGCAGGCGTAGCTGTTGAGGATCTGGGTCATGGTCTGTTTCCTCCGTCCGGTCGCTGACCGGGAGCGCCTTGGGGCGCCTGTGGGGCCGTCGCGGCCCCTGATTGGGAAGGCGATGCGAAACTGCGGGCGGGGCTCACACCCGCTCGATCAAGGCGGCGATGCCCTGGCCGACACCGATGCACATGGTGGCCACGGCGCGCTTGCCGCCGCGCAGCTCCAGGGCACTGACGCAGGTCATGGCGAGGCGTGCGCCGGACATGCCGAGCGGATGGCCCAAGGCGATGGCGCCGCCATGGGGGTTCACATGTTCGGCGTCATCGGGCAGGCCCAGCTGGCGCAGCACCGCGAGGCCCTGGGCGGCGAAGGCTTCGTTCAGCTCGATGAGGTCGATGTCGGCCAGCGCCAATTTGTTCTTCGCCAGCAGCTTCTGCGTGGCCGGGGAAGGGCCGATGCCCATGATGCGCGGCGGCACGCCCACCGCCACCACCGAGACCACCCGCGCCCGTGGCGTCAGCCCATAGGCCTTCACCGCCGCCTCGGAGGCGAGGATGAGTGCGCCCGCGCCGTCATTCACGCCCGAGGCATTGCCGGCGGTGACCGAGCCGCCCTCCTTGCGGAACGGCGCCTTCAGGGCGGCCAATTGTTCCAGCGTGGTGTCGCCACGGGGATGCTCGTCCACCGCGAAGGTGGTCACCGCGCCCTTCTTGCCGGGAATGTCCATGGGGGCAATTTCGCGGGCGAAAAAACCCGCCGCCTGCGCCGCCTTGGTGCGCTGCTGCGAGTGCCAGGCGAACAGATCCTGGTCGGCGCGGGAGATGGCGAAGTCCGCCGCCACATTCTCGGCCGTCTCGGGCATGGAATCGACGCCATATTGCGCCTTGAGCACCGGATTGATGAAGCGCCAGCCGATGGTGGTGTCGAAGATCTCCGCCTGCCGGGAGAAGGCCTCGCTGGCCTTGCCCATGACGAAGGGAGCTCGGGTCATGCTCTCCACCCCGCCGGCGATCACCAGATCGGCGTCGCCGGTGAGGATGGCGCGGGCGGCCATGCCCACCGCATCCAGGCCCGAACCGCACAGGCGGTTGATGGTGGTGCCGGGCACGCTGTCCGGCAGGCCGGCCAGCAGCACCGCCATGCGGGCCACGTCGCGATTGTCTTCGCCGGCCTGGTTGGCGCAGCCAAGGATGACGTCATCCACCGCCGCCCAGTCGATGCCGGGATTGCGCTCCTTCAGCACCCGCAGGGGATGGGCGGCGAGCGTGTCGGTGCGCACATCCTTGAGGGCGCCCGCATAGCGGCCGATGGGGGTGCGCGCGAAGTCGCAGATATAAGCGTGGGCCATGAAACGCTCCAGGAAATGACAGGTCAGGCGCCCGTGGGGCGCGCCCGGCGGACCGCGCCGCAACGGGATGGGCAAAGGCCGGCGGTGCCGGACAGGCGGGAGGCAGGGAGGGGGACGCGGCGGGCGCCGGTGCACGTCGGCTGCGTCTCATCCGGCGGCGCCCGATGCGCCCGGAGCAAAGTGTCCATGGTGTTCTCCCTGCCCGTGGGACCGTTGGCGGCGTGTTGACAAGCCTGTCCCTTGCGCTAATGATTAACCGATCGATCGGTTAATTCAAGAGGGGTCATCAAGTCCCCCTGAAGGAGGAAACAGTGGAGCCAGTGCTTCTCGTGGACCGCCGCGACGGCTGGACCGCGCTTACCCTCAATCGCCCGGACCGGCTCAATGCCTTCAACACCGCGCTGCATGGCGCGCTGGCGCAGGCGCTGGCGGAGATTGCGGCGGACGACAACTGCCGCGCGGTGCTGCTCACCGGGGCCGGGCGCGGCTTCTGCGCCGGCCAGGATCTGGGCGACCGCGCCGGCAGCGACGGCCCGCCCGATCTCGGCGAGACGCTGGATACCCTCTACAATCCGCTGATCCGCCGCATCCGCGCCCTCAACAAGCCGGTGGTGTGCGCGGTCAATGGCGTCGCCGCAGGGGCCGGGGCGAACATCGCTCTGGCCTGCGACATCGTGCTGGCGGGGCGCTCGGCCAAATTCCTCCAGGCGTTCGCCAAGATCGGCCTGGTGCCGGATTCGGGCGGCACCTATTTCCTGCCCCGCCTCATCGGCGATGCCCGCGCCCGCGGCCTGATGATGCTGGCCGAACCCCTGCCGGCGGAAACCGCCCTGGCCTGGGGCATGATCTGGAAAGTGGTGGACGACGCCGCTCTGGCCACCGAGGCCGAGGCCCTCACCGCCCATCTGGCCACCCAGCCGACGCAGGGGCTCGCCCGCATCAAGGCGGCGCTGAACGCCTCCGGCGGCAATGATCTCGACGCCCAGCTGGACCTGGAGCGCGACCTCCAGCGCGAGGCCGGCCGCACCCCGGACTATCGCGAGGGCGTCACCGCCTTCCTGGAGAAACGCGCGCCCCGTTTCACCGGGCGCCCGTCATGAGCGCCGCCAAGATCAGCCCCGCCGCCGCGCAAGACATTGCCCGGCGCTCTGCCGAGGCGATGTGGGCGGACGACCGCGCCAGCCAGGGCCTCGGCATCGAATTGGTGGCGGTGGGCCCCGGCACGGCGACGCTGGCCATGACCGTGGGCGAGGCCATGACCAATGGCCATGGCACCGCCCATGGCGGCTTCCTGTTCGCCTTCGCCGACAGCGCCTTCGCCTTTGCCTGCAATTCCCATGGCGACACCACGGTGGCGGCGCAGTGCAGCATCACCTTCGTGCGGCCGGGCCAGCGCGGCGACCGGCTGCTGGCCACCGCCCGCGAGGTGACACGCAGCGGCCGTTCCGGCATTTATGACGTGTGCATCTCCCGCGATGGCGTGACCATTGCCGAGTTTCGCGGGCATTCTCGCACCATAGGCGGCTCGTTCATCGAGACCGTCCCCAGCGCGCCGCAGAGCCGCGACCCCAAAGACACCGTTTGAGGAGGAGACGATGAATATGGCTCTCCAGCCCCCCGCCTTCGACACCTCGGTCCTGAACAATCTGGACGGGGCGGAACGGGCCTCGCGCGACCAGATCGTGGCGCTGCAGACCGCGCGCCTCGCCTGGTCGCTGCGCCATGCCTATGACAATGTGCCGTTCTACCGGGCGCAGTTCGATGCCGCCGGCGTCCACCCGTCCGATTTCCGCCAGGTCTCGGATCTGGCCAAATTCCCGTTCACGGTGAAGACCGACCTGCGGGACAATTATCCCTTCGGCCTGTTCGCGGTGCCGCGCGATCAGCTGGCGCGCATCCATGGGTCGTCCGGCACCACCGGCAAGCCCATCGTGGTGGGCTATACCAAGGCCGACATCGACATGTGGGCCGATGTCATGGCCCGCTCGCTGCGGGCCGCGGGCCTGCGCCCCGGCATGATGGTGCATGTGGCCTATGGCTACGGCCTGTTCACCGGCGGCCTCGGCGCCCATTACGGCGCCGAGCGCCTCGGCTGCACCGTTGTGCCCATGTCGGGGGGCATGACCGAGCGCCAGGTGCAGTTGATCCATGATTTCAAGCCTGAAGCCATCTTGGTGACGCCCAGCTACATGCTGTCCATCCTCGACGGCTTCACCAAGGCGGGGCTGGATCCGCAGGCCTCCTCGCTGAAGTTCGGCGTGTTCGGGGCCGAGCCCTGGACCAATGCCATGCGCCAGGAGATCGAGCGCGCCTTCGCGCTGGATGCCACCGACATCTATGGCCTGTCCGAAGTCATCGGCCCCGGCGTCGCCCAGGAATGCGTGGAGACCAAGGACGGCCTGCACATCTGGGAAGACCATTTCCTGCCGGAGATCATCGATCCCCTCACCGGCGAGGTACTGCCGGACGGCGAGAAGGGCGAACTGGTGTTCACCTCGCTCACCAAGCAGGCCTTCCCGGTGATCCGCTATCGCACCCGCGACCTCACCCGCCTGCTGCCGGGCACCGCCCGCCCCGGCATGCGGCGCATGGAAAAGGTGACGGGTCGCTGCGACGACATGATCATCCTGCGCGGCGTCAATGTGTTCCCCACCCAGATCGAGGAAATCCTGATGGCGGTGGAGGCTTGCTCCGGCCACTATCAGCTCGAACTCACCCGCTCCGGGCGCATGGACGAGATGACCGTGCATGCGGAACTGCGCGAGGGCCGCTGGGGCAGCGTCGACACCGGCGCCCTGGCCGGGCAGGTGCTGAACCGGATCAAGGATACGGTGGGCATCACCGTGCGCATGGAGCTGCATCCGCCGGACACCATCGAGCGTACCCTGGTGGGCAAGGCCAAGCGCGTGGTGGATCGCCGCCCGAAGGACTAGGGCGGGCACCTCCCGATCGGAAAGAGCGGCCTTCGGGCCGCTCTTTTCATTTTCGGACTCCCGCAAGTCCATGCACCACAAACAAAAAGGCCCGGCGCAGGGCCGGGCCTTGAGTGCTATGGAAGGCCGCTCACATCTGGTCGAAATCCACCACCACCCGCGCGGTGGTGGGGTGGGACTGGCAGGTGAGCACGAAGCCGGCCTGCAATTCCCACGGCTCCAGGGAGTAGTTCACGTCCATCTCGACGCTGCCTTCCACCACCTTGGCGCGGCAGGTGGAGCACATGCCGCCCTTGCAGGCGAACGGCAGATCCATCCCCGCCCGCAGCGCCGCATCCAGGATCGCCTCGCCCTCCGCCACGGGAATGTCGCGGCGCTTGCCGTCCACGATCAGCGACGCCACATGGGCCGGCGTCGCATCGACGGCGACCGGCGCCGGCACCGGACGGGGGCGCCCGCCCAAGGCCGAGACGAAGCGCTCGATATGGATCTTCTCCGGCGCGATGCCGATCTGCGCCAGGGTCGCCTCCAGATCATCCGCCATGCCCGAGGGGCCGCAGACAAACACATGGTCCACCGCCGCCGCCGGCACCATGGCGCTGAGCAGCAGGCGCACCTTGGCGCCATCGAGCCGGCCATTGAGCACCGGCACATCCTGCTCCTCTTGGGACAGCACATGGAAGATGGACAGCCGGTCCAGGAACCGATCCTTCAACTCCTCCAGCTCCTCGCGGAACAAGATGTCGGCGGTGGAGCGGTTGCCGTAGAACAGGAAGAAGCGGCTGGCGGGCTCCCGCTGTAGCACGCCGCGCACGATGGACAGGATCGGCGTGATGCCGGAACCCGCCGCAAAGCCCACATGCAGGCGCCCGTCGCCGGGGCTCTGGTGCAGGCCGAACCGGCCGGTGGGGGTCATCACCTCCAGCTCGTCGCCGCTGCGCAGGGTGCTGTTCACCCAGGAGGAGAACAGGCCGTTCTCCACCTGCTTGACCGCAATGCGCAATTCGCCGTCATCCGGCCCCGAGCAGATGGAATAGGAGCGGCGCAGATCCTCCCCCTCCAGAGTGGCGCGCAGGGTGAGATACTGGCCCGGCGCGAAGGCATAGTCCGCGGCCAGATCGGGCGGCACCTGGAAGGCGATGGACACCGCATCCGGGGTCTCGCGCTTCACGTCGCGAATGGCCAGACGATGAAATTTCGGGCTCGCTGTGGACATGAGATCACCGGCTCAGTGGCATTTGAAATAATCGAAGGGTTCCCGGCACGCGGCGCAGCGCCAGAGAGATTTGCACGAGGTGGAGCCGAAGGCGGCGATCTCCGCCGTATCGGTGGAGCCGCATTGCGGGCACGCCACCACATCGGCCCCGAACAGCGCCCGCCGGCCGGCGGCCTTGGCGGGCGGGGCGATGCCGTAATCCCGCAACTTCTGGCGCCCTTCATCGGTCATCCAGTCGGTGGTCCAGGCGGGGGAGAGCACGGTGGTGATCTTGGCCGGGCCGAGCCCGGCCTTGGCCAGCGCCAGCTCGATTTCCAGCGCGATCATGTTCATGGCCGGGCAGCCGGAATAGGTGGGGGTGATCTCCACCTCGATGCCGGCCTCTCCCACCCGCACCGCCCGCAGCACCCCCAGATCGGCGATGGACAGCACCGGGATCTCCGGGTCCACCACCGTGCTCGCCACCTGCCAGGCGGCGGCGCGGCGGGCTTCGCTATCGGCGGCTACCATGTGGCACCGGGATAGGCCCGCTGCATATATTGCAGGTCGCTCAAGAGATGGCCCAGATGCTCGCTGTGGCGCCCGCTGCGGCCGCCCTTCTGCATCCAGGCGGCGGCGGGCTTGGCGAGCGTGGCGGTGGCCAGCACCTCGTCCACCTGTGCGGTCCAGGCGGCACGCAATGTCTCGGGATCCACCGCAATGCCGGCGGCGATGAGTTCCCGCTCAGCCTCGTCCACCTCGAACATCTCGCCGGTGAAGGCCCACAGATCGTCGATGGCCGCCTGCATGCGGCGGTGGCTCTCAGGAGTGCCGTCGCCCAGGCGCACCAGCCATTCGGCGCAGTGGCGCACGTGATAGGCGCTTTCCTTCTCCGCCTTGGCGGCGATGGCGGCCAGCGTGGCATCGCTGGAGGCCATCATCGCCCGCCAATAGAGATCGATATAGACCGAATAGAGAAACTGGCGGGCCATGGTGCGGGCGAAGTCGCCATTGGGCTGCTCAACCAGCAGAAGATTGCCATAGCCGCGCACGTCGCGGCGATAGGCATAGGCATCCTCGTCATGGCCGGCGGCTTCCACTTCGCCCGCATAAGTGTAGAGCGAGCGCGCCTGGCCGATGAGGTCCAGCCCCATATTGGCCAGCGCCATCTCCTCTTCCATCATGGGCGCGCGGCCGCACCATTCGGACAGGCGATGACCGAGGATCAGCGCATCGTCGGCGCGGCGCAGCACATAGAGCACAAGCGGCGTCTGCGCCACGGTGATGGAGCCGGTGGCCATGATGGGGTCTCTCCCTGGATGGGGCAGCTTTGCCGCTGCCGCCGGATTGGTGCTTCAGCTTGGGGGGCGATGCCCGCTCACATATGCCCGACTTCGTCCGGCACCTCGTAGAAGGTGGGGTGACGGTAGATCTTGGAGGCGGTGGGCTCGAACATCATGTCCTTGTCGGCGGGGTCCGAGGCGGTGATGGCATTGGACGGCACCACCCACAGGGACAATCCCTCGCCGCGGCGGGTGTAGAGATCGCGCGCCGCCTGCAAGGCCATGGTGGCGTCGGGCGCATGCAGCGAGCCCACATGCTTGTGCGCCAGCCCGTTGCGGCTGCGGATGAACACTTCCCAGAGCGGAATGGCCGGATTGGACATGGATGCCTCCCCTGCCGCGCCTCTTGTGGGGCGTCGGCGGCTGTCAGATGGGTGTGAGCGCCGGGCGCGGGCCCGGCGGATGGCTCAGGCGGCGGCCTTGCGGCCCTGCTTCTGCGCGAAGGCGAGCGCCGCCTCGCGCACCCATGCGCCGTCCTCGTGGGCGGCGCGGCGCGCGGCCATGCGGTCGCGATTGCAGGGGCCGTTGCCGGCGATCACCTGCTTGAACTCCTCCCAGTCGATGGCGCCATAGGCCCAGTGGCCGGTCTCCTCATTGAGCTTCAGCTCAGGATCCGGCAGGGTCAGGCCCAGGAAGTGGGCCTGGGGCACGGTGGCATCGACGAATTTCTGCCGCAGCTCGTCATTGGAGAAGCGCTTGATCTTCCAGCGGGTGGAAGCATCCGAATGGGCGCTCTCCGCATCGGGGGGGCCGAACATCATCAGGCAGGGCCACCACCAGCGGTTCAGCGCATCCTGCGCCAGCTCCTTCTGCTCCGGCGTGCCGCGGGCGAGCGTCAGCATGATTTCATAGCCCTGGCGCTGGTGGAAGGATTCCTCCTTGCACACCCGGATCATCGCCCGCGCATAAGGCCCGTAGGAACAGCGGCACAGCGGGATCTGGTTCATGATCGCCGCACCGTCCACCAGCCAGCCGATCGCCCCCATATCCGCCCAGGTGAGGGTGGGATAATTGAAGATGGACGAATACTTGGCCTTGCCGGACAGCAACTGCTCTTCCAGCTCCTCCCGCGCCGTGCCCAAGGTCTCGGCGGCGGAATAAAGATAGAGGCCGTGGCCGCATTCATCCTGCACCTTGGCCAGCAGCGCCGCCTTGCGGCGCAACGAAGGGGCGCGGGTGATCCAATTGCCTTCCGGCAGCATGCCGATGATCTCGGAATGGGCGTGCTGGGAGATCTGCCGCACCAAAGTGCGGCGATAGGCGGCCGGCATCCAGTCATTGGGCTCGATGCGCTCCTCGGCATCGATCCGCTCCTGGAAGCGGGCGGCGAGGACGGCGTCTTCGATCTGGCGTTCGCCCGTTTCGGGCTGGCTGTTGAGGGCCTGCGTGTACACGGTGACCTCCCTGTTTCGAATGATTATATGTAACCAAATTTTCTCATGCAATGTTTTTTCGTAACATAAATGAACCCGCGAACGACACCCCGTCCACTTGTTCGCTTAGTCCTTGAAACGTCTGCTGATTTCCCGCGCCGGCGGCAGTGGATCGCCGCTCTCGGCGAGGCCATTGGCATCGAGCCAGCGCTCCGACGGGCCGATCAGCGGCCGATAGAGCGCCGCGCACAGCGCCCGCGCGGCCGCGCCGGGCCAGTCCTCGGGCAGGATGTCCGGCGGCAGGATGGGGTCGCGCAGCACGATGCGGCGATATTCGTGGATCAGCAGCACCCGCACCACCAGCGCATCCAGATCGGAAAGCTGCGCCCCCGCCTCCAGTTGCGCCCGCAGCGGCGTGAACACGGCGAGGAAGCGGGCATAGGCCGCCGCCGTTTCCGCCAGCGGCCAGGCGCGCGCCGCCAGCGCCCGGTTGGTGGCCGCATCCCCGCCCGCGTGCAGGCGCAGCGCCTCGGCTGCGGCGGCGGGAACGGGGCGGCCGGCGGGCGCGATCCACAGGCCCGGCGCCGGCCCGCCGAAGCCGGCGGCCTCCAGCGCGGCGCGGGCGGCCTCGCGGTCCATGCCATTGTCCAGCAGCAGCATGTCGAAATGGCCGGACCACACCGGCGGGCGCGGATGATAGATGTGGTCGGCGGCGGCGCGGAAGGTCTCGCGGCCCTTGTCGGCGAGGCGATAGAAGCTGTTGCGCCCCACTTTGGCCCGCTCCAGCCAGCCGTCGGAGGCCAGGCGCGACATGGCGGTGCGCACCACGCCGTCGGAAATCTCCAGCGCCTTGAAGAAGGCCAGCAGCGTGCCCAGCCACACGCTGCCGCCGCGCGGCACGATGGCATCGCCATAGATGGTGATGATGATGGACCAAGTGCGGGAGGGTTCCCCGCGCAGATGGTCCAGAATCTGGTCCAGAGGGGTGCGCGACATGGCCCGATCCATAGCCCGACCGGCGCGCCCTGGAAACCGTTAGTCCCGCGCCGCCGTGCGGCGGGGCGCGCCCACAGGTGCGACGGCCTTCGCTTTGGCTTTGGACGTGACCTTGGGCGCAGCCGATGCCACCGCCTTGGGCTTGGCCGCCTTCGGCGCCGCCGGAGCGGCGAGCGCCAGCCGGGCGCTGGCGGCGGACGAGCCGGTGGCCACCAGATCGGTGACGAGCCGGGCATATTCCGCCCGGGTCAGGCCCTTGCCGTCGCGAAACCACATGTAATGCCAGTTCAGCATGCCGAACAGCGACATGGTCAGCGGCTTCAGCAACGGCCCGCGCCCCACCTCCGGCACCGCCTGCGCCAAAGCATCGGAGAAGATGGTCACCAGGGTGCGCTCCATGGCGCGCAGGGCCTCCTGGTGCTCGTCATTCAGCAGCTTGAGATTGGCGATCTGCACCTGATGCTCGGCATCCGCATCACGATAGGCCTCCAGCAGCGCGGCGACCAGAGCATAGAGCCGTTCTTTGGCATCTTCCGTGGAGGCGGCGGCCCGCTCGGCCTCGGCCACCAATTCTTCCAGATGGGCGGAGAGGATGTCGAACAGCACCGCCTCCTTGTCCGGATAATAGTGATACAGCAAGGCCTTGGAGACGCCGCAGGCCTCCGCGATCATGGTGATCGAGGTGCCGGAATAGCCATATTGAGCAAATAATTCCGCCGAGCGGTGGAGAATCGCCAGACGCTTGGCGTCGTAATCCTGTGCGCGGGTGCGAGCCATTCCAGAAACCATCCGTCCTTATGGCGCCGTGGGCGCCCTCCCCGGCGGCGCTGCCGCGCGCGCCCGGGGCTTTGACATGTTCACCGCATAACAAAAATTGTCCGAGCGGTCGATCAGGCGTGTGCGGCGCACCCAGAGAGGGGGTGAAAAATGCCGCGCAGCTATCATTGACCAATCGGTCGGTTAATCATAGGATCAATGCATCCACCCGCGAAGCTTTTTCTCGGGCGGGCACCGGGAGGGGGATCAACCGCCCCCGGTCGCAGGCTTCAAGACCTTTTGGAGGAACGCCACATGGGAACGTCCCCGACCGGACGATGGATGCTGCGTGCCGCGGCCCTCGCCGCCGCGCTGTCCGTCTCGGCCCTCACCAGCGCGAGCTTTGCCGCCGATCCCATCAAGATCGGCTCGGTGGTCTCCGCCACCGGCCCCGCCGCCTTCCTGGGCGACCCGGAGGCGCGGACGCTGAAGCTCTATGTGGAGGAGCTGAACAAGAAGGGCGGCCTGCTGGGCCGGCCGGTGGAACTCATTCTCTATGACGACGGGGGCGACGCCAACAAGGCCCGCACCTTCGCCACGCGCCTGGTCGAAGACGACAAGGTCGTGGCGGTGGCGGGCGGCACCTCCACCGGCGGCACCATGGCCATGATCCCGGTGTTCGAGGACGCCAAGATCCCGTTCGTCTCGTTCGCCGGCGGCATCGAGATCATCGATCCGGTGCGCGCCTTCGTGTTCAAGACCCCGCACACCGACAAGACCGCCTGCCAGAAGATCTTCGAGGACATGAAGGCCCGCGGTTTCACCAAGGTGGGCCTGATCTCCGGCACCGACGGCTTCGGCAAGTCCATGCGCGCCCAGTGCCTGAAGGTGGTGAAGGACTACAACATCACCATCGTCGCCGACGAGAGCTACGGCGCCACCGATTCCGACATGACGCCGCAGCTCAACAAGATCAAGAACACCGCCGGCCTCCAGGCGGTGCTGAACCCCGGCTTCGGCCAGGGCCCGGCCATCGTCACCCGCAACTATGCCCAGCTCGGCATCGCCGTGCCGCTCTACCAGAGCCATGGCGTGGCCTCGAAGAGCTTCATCGACCTGGCCGGCCCTGCCGCCAACGGCGTGCGCCTGCCCGCCCCGGCGCTGCTGGTGGCCGACAAATTGGCCGATGGCGATCCGCAGAAGCCGGTGGTCGCCGCCTATAAGGGCAGCTATGAGGCCGCCACCGCGCAGCCGGTCTCCACCTTCGGCGGCTATGCCTTCGATGGCATCCAATTGGTGGTGCAGGCGATCGAGAAGGCGAAATCCGCCGATCCGCAGAAGATCCGCGATGCCCTGGAAGCCACCAAGGGCTATGTGGGCGTCACCGGCATCTACACCATGTCGCCCACCGATCATCTCGGCCTCGGCACGGACTCGTTCCGCATGCTGGAGATCAAGAACGGCGACTGGGCATTGGCTCCCGCGGCCAAGTGAGCCGCCGGCACTCCTGACCTTCGCTCTTCCCGCGGCCGTGGCGGTTTGCCCGGCCGCGGACCCGCCCGCAAAAAGGCACGGTGCCAGAGGCCATGGCTGAATTTCTGCAATTGGTGTTCTCGGGCCTGACGGTGGGCGCGGTCTATGCCCTCGTCGCCCTCGGCTTCACGCTGATCTACAACGCCTCCGACGTGATCAATTTCGCCCAGGGCGATTTCGTGATGATCGGCGGCATGGGCACCGTCTTCCTCACCGCCGCGGGCCTGGCTCTGCCGGTGGCCGCCTTCATCGCCATCGTCGCGGCGGTGATGGTCGGCCTGGCGCTGCATCGCTTCGCCATCCAGCCGGCGCGCGGCGCCTCGCCGGTGGCGCTGATCATGATCACCATCGGCGCCTCCATCTTCATTCGCGGCGTGGCGCAGATCGTGTTCGACAAGCAGTTCCACTCCTTGCCCGCCTTCTCCGGCTCCGACCCCATCCATCTGGGTGGCGCCACCATCCTGCCGCAGAGCCTGTGGGTGATGGGCGGCGCCTTGGTGGTGGTGGCCGGCCTCTATGCCTTTCTGGAGCACACCCTGCTGGGCAAGGCGGTGCTGGCCACCGCCGCCAACCGGCTGGCGGCGCGGCTGGTGGGCATCAATGTCACCGTGATCCTGGCGCTGGCGTTCGGCGTCTCGGCGGCCATCGGCGCGGTGGCGGGCATTCTCGTCACCCCCATCACCCTCACCCGCTTCGATGTGGGCACCTTGTTCGCCCTCAAGGGCTTTGCCGCCGCCATGCTGGGCGGCATGGGCAACCCGCTCGGCGCGGTGGTGGGCGGACTGCTGATCGGCCTCCTGGAGACCTTCGGCGCCGGCTATCTGTCCTCCACCTATAAGGATGCGGTGGCCTTCGTCGCCATCCTCCTGGTGCTGCTGTTCATGCCCCGCGGCCTGTTCGGCGGCCGCAGCGTGGAGCGGGTGTGATGCTGGTCGCCCTCCTGCGCTCGCGGCTCGCGGCCCTGCTGCTGCTGGCCGCCATCATGGCGCTGTTTCCGCTCATCGCCCCGTCCGCTTTCTACCTGCGGGTGGCAGCGCTGGTGTGGATCTTCGCGCTGGCCGCCCTCGGCCTCACCATCCTCATGGGCTATGCGGGCCAGGTGAGTCTCGGCCATGCGGGCTTCCTGGGCCTGGGCGCCTATGGGGTGGCCATCGGCCCCGCCCATCTGGGCCTGCCGCCGCTGCTGTCCCTGGTGCTGGCGGCGGCGCTCGCCGGGCTCATCGCCTATCTGGTGGGGCGGCCGATCCTGCGGCTGAAGGGCTATTATCTGGCCATCGCCACCTTGGGCTTCGGCATGATCCTGGCGCTCGTCTTCAACAGCGAAAGCGCCGTCACCGGCGGCCCGGACGGCATGGCGGTGGCGCGCATGACCGTGCTGGGCTGGCGCATCACCGGCGCGCTCAACTGGTATTGGGTCAGCGCCGGGGCGCTGCTGGTGGGGGCGTGGCTGGCGCTCAATCTCCAGGCCAGCCCCTCGGGCCGGGCGCTGCGGGCGCTGCATGACAGCGAAGTGGCCGCCGCCGGCGTGGGGGTGAATGTGGCCGCCAAGAAGCTCAGCGCCTTCGTCATCGGCGCGGTCTATGCCGCCTTTGCCGGCGGATTGCTGGCCTCCCTGAACGGGCTCATCACCCCGGAGGCGTCCAGCTTCATGCAGTCCATCGAGCTGGTGGCGATGGTCATCATCGGCGGGCTGGGCTCGGTGTTCGGGGCGGTGGTGGGCGCCGCCTTCCTGGTGGTGCTGCCACAGGCGCTCACCGCCTTCCAGGAATATGAACAGGCGGTGCTGGGGCTGCTGATCATGGTGTTCATGATCTTCCTGCCCGACGGCATCGTGCCCACCATCCGCCGCTGGCTGCTGGAGCGCCTGTCATGAGCGTGCTCGAAGTCTCCGACATCGGCATCAGCTTCGGCGGCCTCGTGGCCGTGGATGGGGTGAGCTTTGCGGTGGAGCCCGGCGAGGTGTTCTCCATCATCGGCCCCAATGGCGCCGGCAAGACCACCTTGTTCAATCTCGTCACCGGCATCTATCGTCCCCAGCGCGGCAGCGTCGCGCTGGACGGGGAGACCATCACCGGCCTCTCGCCTTATCTGCTGGTGCGCCGGGGCATGGCCCGCACGTTCCAGAATCTGCAGATCTTCTTCCGCATGACGGCGCTGGAGAATGTGATGGTGGGCTGCCATCTGGCCGAGCGCTCCTCGCTGCTGGCGGACCTGCTGGGCCTGCCCTCGGTCTCCCGCCAGAACCGCATCACCCGCACTGCCGCCTTGGCCCTGCTGGAGCGGGTGGGGCTGGCGGCCTATGCGGATCGCCCCGCCGGCTCGCTGTCCTATGGGGTGCTGAAGCGCCTGGAGATCGCCCGGGCGCTGGCCGCCAATCCGCGCCTGCTGCTGCTGGATGAGCCCGCCGCCGGCTGCAATGCGGTGGAGACCGAAACCCTCGACGCGCTGATCTGCGCCATCGCCCGCGATGGGGTGGCGGTGGTGCTGATCGAGCATGACATGAAGCTGGTGATGAAGATCTCCAACCGGGTTCTGGTGCTGGCCCAGGGCCGGCGGCTGGCGGAAGGCCCGCCCCAGAGCGTGCGCAACGACCCCGCCGTGATCGCCGCCTATCTGGGCGACCATGGCAGCCGGGAGGCCGATCGTGCTCAGCATTGAAGGCCTCAGCTCCGCTTATGGCCGCATCGCGGTGCTGCATGAGGTGAGCCTCACCGTGGCAACCGGCGAGATCGTCGCCTTGGTCGGCTCCAACGGCGCCGGCAAGACCACCTTGCTGCGCACCCTCTCCGGCGTGCAGCCCATGACCGGGGGCCGGCTCTCGTTCGAGGGCCATGCCATCGGCCATCTGAAAGCCCATGCCCGCGTCGGCCTCGGCATCGCCCAATCGCCGGAAGGCCGGCAGGTGTTCGGCCCCTTGAGCGTGGAGGACAATCTGCGCCTCGGCGCCTATCGCAAGCGCGATGGCCAGGAGGCCCAGCGGCTGGAGCGGATCTACGCCATGTTCCCGGTGCTGGCGGAACGCCGCCGCATCGCCGCCATGAGCCTGTCCGGCGGCCAGCAGCAGATGCTGGCCATCGGCCGGGCGCTGATGGCGGCGCCCAAATTGCTGCTGCTGGACGAGCCCTCGCTGGGCCTCGCCCCGCTCTTGGTTGACCAGATCCTGGCGGCGGTGGTGGCGCTCAAAGCCGAGGGCATGACCATCCTGCTGGTGGAGCAGAATGCCTCCGCCGCGCTGGCCATCGCCGATCGCGGCTATGTGCTGGAGACCGGCCGCGTGGTGCTGGAGGGTGCCGGCCAGGCGCTCTTGGCCGACCCCAAGGTGCGATCCGCCTATCTCGGGCTTTAAGCCCGCGCCGCTCTCACTCGGCGAGTGACACAGGCGCGCGGCTGGAGGCCACGCGGTCGAGATAGTCCGCCTTGCTGGGCTCCATATGAGCGATGCACAATTGCGCCAAGGCCCAATTGTCGCGGCCGCGCAGCAGTTCGATCATCAGATCATGCTGGCGGCGGGACAGGTCCAGGCCGTCGCGATCCGCCAGATTCTTGGCCCGCATGGGCAAGGTCAGGCCCATATAGTCCTGCAGCGACTTCACCAGATACGGGTTGCCGCAGGCGGAAAACAGCAGCAGATGGAAGGCATCGTTGGTTTCGTGGATGCCGCGCAGGTCGCCGGCCTCCGCGAACCGGGCATAGCGCGCCTGCACCGCCTGTAGTTCCGCGATCAGCGCCGCGGGCGCCGGCAGCGGGATCAGCAGCGCCGCCTGCCGGGTGAGCATCTCGCGCACCTCATAGATCTGCCGCACCTCTTCCGCCGAATAGGAGCAGACGGTGGCGCCCACATTCTTCTCGCGGCGCACGATGCCGGTGCGCTCCAATTGCGCCAGGGCCTGGCGGATGAAATGCCGCGAGGCACCGTAATGGGCCATCAGCACATCCTCCACCAGGCGCGAGCCCGGCGCGAAGCGGCCGAAGATGATGTCCTCCTCGATGCGCCGGACGATCTCGCTCTGGCTGGCGTCGCGGGAGACGGGCGGCGCGATCTCGGGCGCAGGCACAGCCGTCATGCGGTCTCTCCCGCATCCCAGCCGGACAGGCGATAGCAGTCTTCCACCAAGCGCAGGGTCTCCAGATTATCCTCGGGTGCGGTCTCGAATGGGGCGCCACTGGCCAACGCATCAAGGAAATGCGCCAGGGTGGCGGTGTAGGAGCCCTGATAGGTCTCGGCCAGGTCATAGTGCCGGGTTTCCGGTGCATGGCCCATGCAGCTCAGCGTCGCGCCATCAAGGCGCAAGGTGCCGGTCTCGCCGATGATCTCCAGCCAGTCCGCCTGGGAGGGCGGTGCCCCATGCACCGCGAAGCTGGCGAACAGCTGGATGCCGGCGCCGCCGGCGCTCTCCAATTGGATCACCGCCCCATCCTCCCCCGCCAGGGCCGGGCAGGTGCGGCTGAGCACCGCCGCCGAGACCACCAGCGGCCCCAGCAGCATGCGCAGCGTGTCCAGATGATGGATCAGCACTTCGGCCACCAGCATGCGGGTTTCCGTGCGCATGAACGGCTGGCGCTCCAGCGCCGGATAGCGCCCTTCCGCGTCCGGCACCGTGCCGCTGGTGGCCAGCACCAGCCGCGCGGCCTTCACCCGGCCGATGCGGCCGGACTTCAGCCAGTGGGCGGCATCGCGATAATAGGCCCGGAACCGCCAGTTCTCATGCACCATTAGCCGGCTGCGCCCGGCCACTTCCGCGACGAGGGCCTGCGCCTCCGCCAGGGTCGGCGCCAACGGCTTCTGGCAGATCATCGGCAGGCCGGTGGCCGAGACCTGCCGCACCAGATCCGCATGGGCGGCGCGGGGGGCGGCGATGTCCACCGCATCCAGGCCACCGGCCGCCAGCATGGCGGCGGCGTCCTCATAGACATGGGCAATGCCGAAGGCGGCGGCGCGGTCCTGCGCCTTGGCGCGGTCGGGATCAGCGATGGCCACCACCCGGGCGCGCCCGGCCAGTGCCCGCCAGGCGGTGAGATGGTGCTGCGTCACCCAGCCGGCGCCGATGAGGCCGATGCGCAGTTCGCCCCGTGGTGAGTAAGTGCTCATTGCAGGCTCCGCAGCACGCCGCGCACCGCGCTCGCGGTCTCGTCGGCGGGGATGGCCTTGCCGGTGGCGCCGTCGAACACATAAGCCGCGCTGGCGGAGAACAGGAGATCCACCTCCTCCCCCGGCCGCAATGCCACCGTGCGCGGCAGGCGGGCGGTGCATTCGCCCAGCGCGGTCTCGCACACCACCAAAGTCTCCGCCCCCAAAGGCTCGATGGCGAATGCCCGGCCGCGGATGGTGCCGGTGGGGCCGGGGCCGGCGGCGGCGCGATCCAGATGCAGGTCTTCCGCCCGCACCCCGAACACCGCCGGGCGATCCGCATGGGGGGCCAGCGTTGCGGCGGACCAGCGGGTCAGCGGCGCGGTCAGGCCCGGCGTCGCGAAGCCGAAGCCCTCGCTGGTGCGGGTGAGCGGCGCGGTGAACAGATTCATCGGCGGCGAGCCGAGGAAGCGGGCGACGAAGGTGTCGGCCGGATGCCAGTAGACCTCCAATGGCGCGCCGATCTGCGCCACCTTGCCGCCATTCATCACGCAGATGCGGGTGCCCATGGTCATCGCCTCCACCTGATCGTGGGTGACATAGATCATGGTGGAGCCAAGGCGATGATGCTGCTTGATGAGTTCGTTGCGGGTGTTGACCCGCAGCGCCGCATCGAGGTTCGACAGCGGCTCGTCGAACAGGAACACCATGGGCTCGCGCACCATGGCCCGGCCCAAAGCCACCCGCTGGCGCTGGCCGCCGGAGAGCGCACTGGGCTTGCGCGCCAGCAGCGCGCCGAGGCCGAGCAGATCGCCCACCTCCTTCACCCGGCGGTCGATTTCCGCCGTGCCCACCTTGCGGCGGCGCAGGCCGAAGGCGAGGTTTTCCGCCACGCTCATGTGCGGATAGAGGGCATAGGACTGGAACACCATGGCGATGTCGCGGTCCTTGGCGGGCACGTGGTTCATCACCCGCCCGTCCATGGACAGGGTGCCGGCGCTGATGGCCTCCAGCCCGGCGATCATGCGCAAGGTGGTGGACTTGCCGCAGCCGGACGGCCCCAGCAGCACCATGAACTCGCCATCGGCAATGGTGAGGTCCACAGCGTCCACCACCGGACTGGCCGAACCATAGCGCTTGCTGATCTTGTCGAGGGTCACGACCGACATGACGATTCCTCTTATTTCACCGCGCCGGCCGTCATGCCGCGGATGAGTTTTTCGGAGAAGAAGACATAGGCGAGGATCACCGGCACCACCGAGATCATGACGCCGGCGGCGATCATGCCGATGTCCTGGAAATGGTCGCCCATGAAGGCGCGGATGCCGATGGGCAGGGTGCGCTTGTCGGGATCGGTGATCAGCACCACGGCGAACAGGAACTCGTTCCACAGCTGGATGAAGTTCAGGATCAAGGTGGTGGCGATGGCCGGCATGCCGATGGGCAGCACGATGCGGCGGAAGATCTCGATATCGCCATAGCCGTCCATCTTGGCGGCGTCGAACAGGTCCTGCGGGATGCGGGCGAAGAAGCCTTCCAGCAGATAGACCGTGAGCGGCAGCTGGAGCGAGATATAGACCAGCATCAGCCCGAACAGGGAGTTGTAGAGATTGTAGTTCACCAGGATCTGGTAGAGCGAGATCAAGGTGATCTGCGGCGGGAAGATGATGGAGGAGAACAGCACCGCATAGATGACGCGGTTGCCGCGAAAGCGATAGCGCGCCAGCGCGTGCGCCGCCGCCGCCCCCAGCAAGGTGACGACCGCCACCGCGCCCACCACCACGAAGGCGGAGTTCCAGAAATAGGTGGCGAAGTTGGAATCCACCCAGGCGATGCGGAACTGTTCCCAGTGGAACGGCCGGGGCCAGGCATAATGGTCGGCGCTGATCTCCGCCGTGGTGCGCACCGACATGGTTGCCAGCCACAGGAACGGACCGAGCGTGTAGATGGTGTAGGCGCCGATCACCAGAGCCAGCATGATCTTGCCGAACAGGCCGGGCATGGGCGTGGCGCCGCGATCGCGGGGGCCGAACAGGGAGGTGAAGCTCATCTCAATATTCCAGCCGCTCTTTGGAGGCGAGGACGCGGTTGAGGATGATCACCGCCGCGCACACCACCCCGAACCACACCGCCGCAATGGCGGACGGATAGCCGAGATCGAAGGTGTTCCAGTTGAAGGCGCGCTTGTAGACATAAGTGGAGACGGTCTCCGTCGCCCATAGCGGCCCACCGGCGGTCATGATCCACACCAGATCGAAGATCTTCATCTTGCCGATGAAGGCCAGGATATAGAGGTTCAGCAAGGTCGGCCGCAGCATGGGCACGATGATGTAGCGCAGCTTGGCGCCCCAGCCGCAATTGTCCAGTTCGCCCGCCTCCAGCACTTCCTTGGGCAGCGAATGGATGGCGGCAAGACACACCACCATGTTGAAGCCGGCCCATTTCCAAGCATGGGTGACAATCAGCGCCCCCAGCGCCAATTGGGGATTGCCCAGCCAGGATTGCGCCAGGGAACCGAGGCCCACCGCCCGCAGGCCAGCATTGAGGATGCCCCAGTCGTAATTGTAGATCCACATCCACAGGATCGCGACCACCACATAGGACAGCAGCACCGGCGTGAACCAGGCCACCCGGAAGAAGCGGGCGAACGGCACCCCGGCATAGAGCGCCACCGCCAGCAGGAGGCCGGTGGCCACATCCAGCACCGGGGCGATGAAGGCCCACACGAAGGTGTTGCGCACCGCCACCCAGAAGGTCTCGTCCTGGAGCAGGTCGCGATAGTTCTGCAGCCCGACGAAGGAGACCTCCAGGCCCTCGATGGTGAAGAAGCTGTCGTAGATGGTCCGCACCGCCGGATAGGCGGTCAGCCCGCCATAGATGGCCAGGGCCGGCACCAGAAACACCATCAGCACCGGCCAGCTGGTGCGGCGGGGGTCCGCCAGGGAACCGGGCGAGGAGATCTCGCCCGGTTCCGCTTTTGGAGACGCCAAAGCTGCATCATGCGCCATCAGCTGCTCACCCCTTGAAACAGGCCGCATCCATCTTCTCGGCGGCCTCCGGAACGCTGATCAGGCCGGCGGGGAAGGCGTTGTTCATCACCTGGGTGTAGGTCTCGGCGCACTTGGCGCGATAGTAGAACAAGGGGGTGCCGAAGAAGTATTTGGCATCCTTGTTGCGCGCGTTCAGCTCGGCGAAATACTCCGCATGGCTGCTCTTGATCTTGGCCGGGTCGGACCTGAGCCCGGTCTGGAGCGACACCTGCTCCATCCACGCCGTGCCGTTCTCCACCGTGGCCATGGATTTCAGCAGCGCGCCGGCACAGGCCTTGTTCTGGCCCTTGGCATACATGACGAAGCTGCCGGCCACCGCCAGCGTCTTGCAGGTGGGGCAGGCGCCGTCGGCCATGGCCGGGAACTGCATGATGCCCAGCGGGAAGTTCGCCGGCATGCCGCCGCCCTCGGGCGGGGCGAAGGCGCGGCCGGTGAACCAGGAGGGGTCCGGGAAGGTGAGCGCGCCGGGGGTGTTGTAGAAATAGAAGTGGGATTCCCCCAGCTTCAGGGTGGAGAAGCTCTTGGGATAGGCGCCCGCATCCAC